>JAJDDW010000026.1 GCA_029260115.1 Phycisphaerae bacterium
TTCCGCTTACCCTTGCTCTTCGATCCTATTCGTACGACACTACTCATGACACGGCTCCTTGTTTGATGGAATTGTCGAAAATCCACCGTCAAATATGGGGCCGTTCGTCTAAAATTTCAACTAAAAATAGCACACAACCCATAAGGTACGAGGCAGTCAGCGTCGATTCATACATCGGGACTTCTTCGAGCACCGTCACGTCGGGGCGATGATCGCTCGTGGCCAGCCTCAGCTGTACCATCGTCAGGCCGAGGGCCTCGTCGCGCACCCTCGCCCTGAAGCGTACATCGGTCACCTTCCAGCTGACCGCTTCGGGGGGAAGTTCGGGGCGGAAATACGCTCCAATCCAGTGGTTGGAGTGAACGGCGTAATTATTGATACTGCCCGTGGCTGTATGATTAACAAGAACTGTCACCGCGCTTTCGTTTTCAGACGTTTCCTCTGTATCTATTGCCCCGAGATGATACTTAATCTGAAACTCGTAGACGTCATCTGCGACGGTAGTACCCTCGCCATTGTTGTACATGCGGATCAGCGGGTCGCCAGCCGTGCCAGACCACTCATACCGGATGACCTCGGGCCCCACATCACCGTGGTTGCGATCGGGTACCGTGAATTCCACGGCGTTGAGGGACCGTTCTGAGAAAGATGTCGCATAGCGAAGATCGGCAGTGATGTGGCCGGTGATCGTACCAGCCTCGAGCATCGCATCCAATGGGCTATCCCCATCCGGGAGGGCGTGCGAGGCAAGAAGTATGGCTGAGCCAAGGCCCACCATGATTACGGACATCACCGCCACGCTCACGAGGAGTTCCACGAGCGTGAATCCGTATGCTGGGCGGTGATGGATTCGCATTCGGAGGACAGCCTATGCAATGGCGCCGAGGTCTTTCTTTAAGGCCCTTGATCCAATGACCAGACCCAATACTCATCTCGGTCTTTGGGTTGGGCGACCTGAGTTCTGTTTGCCTTCGAGTTGCGTTGGCGGCGACCGATAATCCGAAGGGCGGCGACATGTTGGGCGGTCCGCAGCTATCGCCCTGCTAACTATATTTCCACCTACCTCTCAGAAGGGCAATTTTTGCGCTTAAGTCGGCATCAATTGCATCATTACGAACAGATCCGCCAGTCGATAATACTATATCTTGGGGGAGGGCTGAGGATGGCCACATAATAGCGGATTTGGAGACATTCAGCCATGATTTGGAAAAAATCTGAGAATATACTTGACGTTGGGTCTTTGTTAGGCCATACTATATACCGAACAGATACTGAACACACCGCTGGGCAAAGTGCTCAAGCGGCGTGGAGGGTAGATCAGATGACCTTGGCTTATGCACAACCAAACGCTTCGCACCTTAGCGAGCTTCCCTTGTGCGTGTTTGGCCCGGGCGGCGACTATCGCAGCGCGATCATCGCAGAGCCATCTACTATCGCGGGGCAAGAAAATTGCAGCAGGCTTAATCGGGTATCTTTCCCGGCTCAGCCCGGCACATCCGCTTCGGCATCGCGAGCTACGCTTAGCTGGTTCGCTAGGTTGGCCTCGTTGTTTAGTTCAGCCAGGCAGGAAAAAATATCACGTGGCGACATGCCACAGAACTTGCCGCTGGTTGTATTTGGCCCATTAGGCCTTCAGCCACTCACGGAGGATTCACATGGCACGGCGCAAAGCAGTACAAACCGAAGAAGCACGTTGTTTGACACCACGGCAGATCGAAATCTTAACCATGATTCGCGACGCCCGGCGGACCCTTGGCTATTCCCCGACGTTGCAGGAAATAGCCGACGAACTCGGCATCAGCAAAATAACGGTGTTCGAACACGTCGAGTTACTGCTCGAAAAAAAAATGCTCACCCGCCAGTCGAACAAGGCACGCTCTTTGGACTTGACTGCCATAGTGCAGCTTCCTGACGAACGACCTACGCGCATACCACTGGTCGGGCGCATTGCTGCTGGCCTGCCGGTCGAAGCCATCGAAACGCCGGACATTCTCGACTTTGAAGAAATGTTTGATCGTCGCTACCCCGTGCGAGCGCTCCGAGTAACCGGCGATAGCATGATCGAAGACCATATCTGCGACGGCGACATCGTCATATACGAAGAGCGTAGCAACGCAAAAAACGGTGATACGGTCGTGGCAATTATCAACGAAGATGAGGCTACGCTAAAACGCTTTTATAAAGAAAAAAACCGCATCCGGTTACAGCCGGCTAACGCTAAGTACAAGCCAATTTATTCACGTAATGTGAAAATACAAGGCGTGTTGATTGGCGTCATGCGCCAATGTTAAAGCGCCTTAGCTGTCCTGAATATCCTATCACTACTACCAATCTCGCTTGCAGATTTCGTTCGTTACGCCTACGTTAAGGCAACGCAATGATGCGTTGATTGGAGTACACGATTGGATCTTCTAGGCATCCGGACGCTGCCGTTTCTTTCACGTCGAAATTTTTATTACGAGTTTAAGCATCTTCTCCCTTGGAGTGTCCTAGCGGGCTTGGTCGAAGGTCAGTTCGCCAGCGTTGTCGTCGCAAAAAGTTTCAACGGCAGCCCGTTGCAAATCGCCATTGCTACAGCCACTCCCATCGCGGCCATGACCTTCAGTCTGTTATGGGGCATGCTCTGTGTCGGTCGCCCCAAAATTCGACTCGCGATGATCTTTGCGGCAGGCACTGCGATATGCGCCGGGACAGCCGGGGCTATCCCAGCTACGCCAAGCGGCGCGATTTGGTTTCTCTCGCAGATGGCCGCCGCGCAAATTCTCCTCGCCGGTGTCGTCACGGTTCGCTCAGCCATTTGGAAATCTAACTACCCCCAAAAAATGCGCGGACAAATCACGGCAAGGCTCCAAGCGCTGCGTTTCGTCGTTACGGTATCCACAGTGCTTATCGCCTCGGCTATCTGCGACCACAACGCTTCAGCCTATCGCTTCGTCTATCCCGTAGCCGGCGTTTTGGGAATGATTGGCGCGATGCTGTTGCCACGATTGCACATCCGGGGGGAACGCGCAGAACTCCGCACTCGTCGAACGCCTAGCTGCGAGGATATGCCTCGCGAAGGCATGATCGAACCGTTCAGCCTGACCGCCCTACTGTCACCGGGCCATGTGCTTGGTCAGATGTATAAAATTCTGCGCGATGACCGGCGCTTCCGGCATTACTGCATCGCTCAATTGATGACAGGCATAGCTAACTTGATGACCGTATCGCTAGCCGCAACGATCATCACGCGCGACTTGGATATGGGTCTGACCTGGGATTTTTGGATATGCACCGGGATCATCGTTGCCTTGCCTAGATTGGCCATGCTCGGCAGCCTACGTCGCTGGGGCCAATTGTTTGATCGCGTCGGCGTCGTTCGTTTCCGGGTGGTCAATGTCATCATGTGGACGTCTTCGCTAGTGCTCGGGTTAATCGCCAGCTATATAGCCGTCGACATCGCACCATTCGGCAGCATGCAATCGTTTATGGCCATTGTTTTCTTTTCGCTTCGCGCGCTCGTTCAAGGCATGGGATTTGCGGGCGGCGCGTTAGCGTGGAATCTTGGTCATCTCCATTTCGCTAAGCCGGAAGAAGCGGAAATGTACATGGGCATTCACGTGTCACTCACGGGCCTGCGTGGCATCGTCGCCCCGCTAGGCGGCATTTGGTTATGGCATAACGCTGGTTGGCCGGCTTGGGCAGTTTGGCTGCTGGCGATATTTTTCTCGCTCGTGAGCTTATTGGTGTTTTACAAGATGGCGCGGCAGGAGATGGCCATCGACGCCGCTCATCCGTTTGGTGGTGATGCGTAGTGTACTGCCGACTTTATTATTGCTAAGCGAAACCTAAATCCGCTTGCGCCGTTGAATCAAAACAGCAACTCCGGTTATAGCGAACAGAGTGATTGAAACAGGTTCGGGGACGATTTGAAATACGAACCCATTAATGGCGTCTATTGTAACATCGTTAAAACCGTCTAAAAAATATGGTGCTGTACTTAAGAACGAAGCCCCTACGCTTACTTCGAATAATCCGAAGGGAACATTATTTGGTACAAACAGATCGAAAGATAAAACTGTACCTTCACCAAAACTTCCGGCTCCTAGAAAATTTGAAAACTTGGCATCAACCGCGGCGGTGTCGGCATACGTGTCGGCGGTAAGTACCGTAGGCAGATCAGTAACTTGTGGCACACTGACGTCATCGCCGCCGTCAGTAACATATGGGTCTCCCCAGAAGAAATCAGTCAATTCTAGTCCAGGCCTAGAAACGACTATCGTAAAATCGTTGGCGATATGTTCGCTGTTGCCAGACAGCACGACGTTTAAGTGATGCATAGACCCTGGCAATATATATCCAATATTGTAACCAAAATCATCTTCAACAGAAATGACATAATTTGCGTTTGCGTGTGAAGTACACACGATGATCATCCCAGTCGCCATCGTGGCGAGTCTACTTTTAGTTAAGTTCATGATTTGAACCCCTTTGTTTCATGATCCCAGAACGTTTGAAGCTGCTTGGCCGTAAGGCCGCAAACTATTATACCGAATTAACTATCAGTGTCACGAAAATTGCTTTGAAATCATTATGGCCTTGCCTGCGGCGAATACTGCCCTCGGTAATGCTTGCTGGTCAAAAATGCTTTCCCAGCCGCTTACTGCAGCACTTGCTAAGGAATAAACAGCTAAATCTGCAAACTTCCCTCGCGCCAATGAGCCGACTTGAGTGGCTAAGTCTAACGCTTTTGCGCCGTTGATTGTTCCTAATTCCATCAACGTTTGCGGATCGATGCCATCTCGTTGTCGCAATAGTTGTAATTCTTCTAGCACCGATAGCGAGGGGTTTGAAGCTAAGCTGTCTGTCCCAATGGCGACGTTCACACCCGCGCTTATCATATCTCTGTACCGATGAGGGGCGTGACCAAACGCCTCGTGTGTTCTTGGGCAATAGGCCACGCTGGATTGCGACGTCGCGAGTTTCTTAATATCGGCGTCACTCACGTAATTAGCATGGGCGACGACGGTTCGCTCGGTGAGCAGTCCGGTGGTCGCGGCTACATCAATCGGCGAACAAGAAAGAGTCTCCACGTCGTCATCCCAAACGCCCAGGTCAACTAGGTATTGCTGAAGCGGGCCGCGTTTATGCTGCGTGAACTGTGCTTCAGCCAACGTCTCTGCTACGTGCATACATAAGGGTAAATCTAGGGCTGTTGATTTGTCCGCGCAGGCCCGCAAGGCTTTCGGTTCGACAGTATATGGGGCGTGTGGAGAAATCCCCGCTTGTAGGCGCAATGTACCTGAGATTGGCGCTATAGATGCCGCCAGCTTGTCATGCCAAGTATCGCGCAAATTCCCAGTGGCGATGATCTCACCAAAAGACACCCCACAGAGATTGGACTTCGCCAAGATTGGCCGAATCCAGGATGGTTCGCGGGTGATGTCTCCCACACACGTCACCCCAGCAGCTAACGACTGCGCCACCCCCAATCGCGCTGACGCTTGCAATTGCTCTTTGGTAGAAAGTTGGGCACGAATTAATTTCACCAATGGCAATAGCCAAGCGGCAAAGTCTTCCGTGGGAGACACTTTCCCTTTGAGCGAAGTTAGTTCCAGATGGGTGTGGGCATTCACAAAGCCCGGACAAATCATCGCTTGTCCATAATCGATCGAGTCGTTGTCGACGGGTCGGTTGGCTGCTGACCCCAACGACATAATGCGACCGTGTTCGAATTGCACGAACCCGTTTTCAATCACGGGCGCATCTACCGGGACCACGAATTTTGCGAATAGTAGCATGGGATTATGATTTTGACTTACGGTAAAATTCGACGAACTCGCCTTGCGCTTCAAAGCCCGCTCGATGAAGTAAGTCGAGCTTACAATTGCCTGATTCAACCTGCGTGCAAATGTTGCGTAGCGCGAGTCGTTTAGCTAGAGCCAAAACATGTGCAAGCAGTGCTGTTTCACCGGCTGGTGATTCTTGGTTGTGGGATACGTGAAAGTCCATTATGCAGGCGATATCCCCCACTTGATATAGCGAGCATCTGCCCACGGCTCGATTATCAATCATCGCGACAAACGCATCGTAAGCCGGATCGTCCATTCGCGACTCTTCGGCTTGCACGCGTGTAGCTGCGTCATCCGTAGGTTCATCTTCCATTTCGTTTAAGACTAACTCACGAAAAATCATTCGCAACGCTCTGGCCGGGATAATACGAACATTTTCAGCCACCCCTAACTCGCCCCACTGCGTCAGCTGCATGGCACTATATGTCTGCGGCGAAAACCCCTTGTCGACTAGAAACGTAGCTAGCTTGTCGGTCTCCTGCTCCATGGCTGGTGCCCATCGTTGGCAGACCAGTTGCTGCGCGTCGAACCAGGACTGGGCTTGTTGATAGATTGTATCAAGTGGCATATCGTCATCAAGGACCACTTCTCGAAACTGATTGGCCAGTGCAAAAGTGGGGAACTGGGGCGCGTAGTAACATATACCATTATCCAGTGTTTGCTTTTCACAAATCTGTTGGCTATGAGCCTGGGTAACGCGAAGTAATGAACCGATGGTTGATGACATAGACATTCCCGCTTATTTAGTAGCCAACTCTGGCGCTTGCAAATGATAGTCGGTCATGGATTGATAGTGATGAGCCATGGATAATAGCGTCGACTCACCCAACGGCTGGCCCATGAGCTGCCAACCAATCGGTAAACCTGAACCATCAAAACCACACGGCAAACTAATGGCACACAAACCGGCTAAGTTCGCGAACACGGTGTACATATCCGACAGATACATGGCTAGGGGGTCTTCGACTTTTTCGCCAACGGCAAAGGCCGTCGTGGGCGCGACAGGCAGCGCGATCACATCACAGCGTTGATAAGCCGCATCGAAATCCACTTTGATGAGACGACGGACCTTAAGGGCCTTGAGGTAATACGCATCGTAATATCCGCTCGACAATGCATACGTTCCCATCATGATGCGGCGTTTGACCTCCGCACCGAAACCCTCACCCCGACTCGTCGCATACATGTCGGCTAAGTCCCGAGGCTCTGCGGCACGATAGCCATAATGCACACCGTCGAACCGTGCTAAGTTGCTAGACGCCTCAGCCATGGCGATCATATAATAGGAGGCGATGGCATACTTCATATGCGGCAACGCTATGGGTACGATCTCGCAGCCAGCGTCACGCATTTTTTCGATGCTTGATTCGACTGACAGGCGCACGTCGTCAGACAATCCTTCTGCGAAACAGGCATCACACACGCCCACCCGCTTGCCATCTATAGGTTGATGTAATGCATCCGTGTATACAGGGACGTCTTCGTTGACTGATGTGGAATCTCGGTCGTCATGGCCGGCGATAACTTCGAGCATGAGTGCCGCGTCGTCAACACTTGTCGCGAAGGGACCGATCTGGTCTAAGCTGCTGCCATAAGCGACAAGTCCGTATCGAGAGACTCGACCATAACTTGGTTTCAAGCCGACCACGCCGCAAAACGACGCGGGCTGACGAATGGACCCACCGGTATCGCTCCCTAAAGAGGCTGACACCATGCGAGATGCGACGGCGACGGCTGGTCCACCGGATGAACCACCTGGGACGCGCTGCGTGTCCCAGGGGTTTAGCGTGCCACCGTGTAAAGAGAACTCGGTGCTGCTGCCCATGGCGAATTCGTCGAGGTTGGCCTTGCCCACGATCACTGCGTCCGCGTCAATTAACTGGTCGACGACGAAAGCGTTGAACTGCGAGACGTAGGATTCAAGAATTTTTGAGCCACAAGTTGTACGGGAAAATTCCGTGCATATATTATCTTTCACTACGACGGGTACGCCAGCTAACTTGCCCAACGTCTGACCGTCGGCTCTTTTTTTATCGATACGAGCCGCGTCCGCGCGGGCGCGGTCTTCGTCGTAGCTTACCAGGGCATTCACTGCCTTATCGCGGCTATTGATTCGTTTGAGGCATGCGTCCATCACATCGGCAGCACTGGACGAACCGCTACGAACGAGCGCTGCTGTGTCGATCACTTCACCCATGACAAAGGCCCGTTATGAACTTTCTTGATCTAGTACTTTGGGAACGACGAAAAAACCGCGATCGGCTTGCGGCGCATTAGCCAACGCCTGCTCCGAAGATAACGAAGGACGAACAACATCTTCTCGCAGCACATTGGTAACAGGTAGTGCGTGGGTCAACGGCTCTACGTTGTCTGTATTCACTTCGTTTAACAAGTCGACGTAATCGAAAATTCGCGATAACTGGCCTACGTAACGCTGGACCTCGTCCTCGCTCACGCGCAGTCGAGCCAGAATCGCGACCCGGCGTACCATATCAGCGTCGATTGATTTAGTCATGATTCCCTCTCACTTGCCATCGCCAATGATCATAGCTTACGCCTGCTAGCACCGATAGCCAAACATAACCAGCCGAGGATCATGAACAATCCGCCAAGCGGCGTGACTGGGCCAAGCCAACGCCAGCCCGCTAGACTTAGCCCGTATAAACTGCCGGAGAAAAGAATTATACCGACCAACATGCACCAGGCTGATGCCTTAACCATCTTGGTTGGCTGAACTGACATGAAACAGGCCACGCCTAGTAGTGCGAGCGCGTGATACATTTGATAACGTACGCCCACTTCAAACGTGGCTAGCGCCGACTCGTCGATAATTTTTTTTAGGCCATGCGCTGCGAACGCCCCGAGCGCGACGGCTAACATACCATTGATTGACGCGATTACGACCCATCTTGCGGGCATATCAAAAACCTCCAGCATCGGCCTTATGGTAAGGACGTCGTTGAATCGTTTACATCGCGGCCATCACCTTCTACATCTACGAAGGTGTCGTCGCGCACGTGGTCGTGGGTCATATCCACATCGTATCTCATTGTTACCATACGGTTGGAAAAAAAGCGTTGTAATCGGCGCTTCACTACGGCACGAATAGCTGGGACTAGCAGGCAAAACCCGCAGAGGTCCGTGAGCACACCGGGGGTGACGAGAACCACGCCAGCCACAAAAATAAGCAGCGCATCCACAATGGCGTCTGCAGGTGCATGCCCGGCGGCCATCTCGCTTTGCAGGGTGGCTAAAGCGCGTAGACCCTCCCGTCGTGCTAGCCAAGCGCCCACGATACCGGTCACGATAACCAATGCTAGCGTGGCGCTCCACGAAAAAGCATCCGCTAAGCGTAGCAATATAGCTAACTCTACAAAAGGAACAATCGTTAGTATTAGTAATAGCTGTACAAACATTTTATTGACGACGTATTCTGCTGGCTCCCGAACACAAGAAGTCCACGAATCCGTAACGGCTACTCGCGCGGTGGACAGGTTACCCTTCCTGGCAGGATACGTCCATTTTTCAGGGGTTGTAATAGTCAGATTGGCGTGACAATAAAAATCAGGGTTTGACTAATTCGTACACGTAATAGGAGACGAAACAATCCCCGAATACAGGAATTCGGCGTAGGAGCGTACTCAATCTTTGAGAAAATGCGCCGCGAAAACCGTGTGGGTCGCAGCGTGAGATTTTCAAACCTGCACGGCTTACGCATTGTTCGAATGATTGTTTTGTGAGACGGTTTAGGAATGGCTCAAACGTCTTTACGTCGTGCCACTTGTTGGGCTTTTTCTGATTCGTATTGGGGTCAATGTCCCACTTTCTGGGAATGAACGCTGGGGCGTCGTAGATAGCTGCACAGGCTGAGAAAATTATATTTTGCGGCAGTAACAAATGAATCCACGGAATCGGTATCAGCGAGGCAACGTGATGGCCAAAGGGTGCGTGCCAGGGAGACCACCATATCCAAACGCGGCTATCATGACGTAATACGCGGTGCCATTGTTGGCAAGCGGCTTCGACGTCTGGTATGTGTTCTAGTACATCGAACGAGCAAATCAGATCGATGGTATTATCTTCTTGCGGAATGCGTTTGTGATCTATCGCGTGAACGAATGCCGGCGCGGACGTGGGCTGGTCATTTTCGTCACGCACATGCTGCGTGGCTTTGGCGATCGCTTCGGCTGAGATGTCTACGCCGATCACGCTTTTGCCCCCATACTGAGAAAGCATGCGTGATAACTCGCCGGTGCCACAGCCGAAATCGAGAATGTCTTGGCCCTTTAGCTGATTCACATCGAAATGGTCCGTCAATTGTTGTTGCAACTGCTGCTTTCGCCATTGTCGATAGCGGTCTTCGGTCTTGGTTTCGTTGATATGGTCGCACGAATGCTTGGCGGCGCGTTGTAGGATGTAACGGGACAGATGGAATAGCGCGTTGGCGAGTAGGCCTAGACGACGTTGCGGATTTTTCCGAGGCAGGTTTATGGCAGAGACGGTTGTGTCGGTCATGGTTGGCATCATGTAGCTCCCCCGGCTGTTATCTATGGCATCGACGGGTAGTCATGGATCGATGTCCTCTGTCCTAATGCAAAAGGCTAGTCTGAAGTTTGCCTGGCAACCCACACGGGTAAGCTGGCGCTTGCCCATGCTACCCAGATCACGACCATGACGGCCGAGTGACCAGCGTAGTCAAGCCATGTCGCCACTCGCCTTAACTACGATTGCTACGTGCTTTAATATCGGTCGTTGCTTGGACGTGGTTTAGCCTGGCCGAGGGGATCGTGGCCGGTATCGCGATTTAAGTCCGGAAACGTCTATTTTTATCGTATAACGTAGGCTTTAACTGAGTCCGAAAGTAAACGATAAACGAGCGTGCGCGAGGCTTTCAAAAGATGTTCCGATATGCGACAGACTAGACCTCATTTTCTTACATTCTTATTTCTGGGGGCCAGCGCCTCAGGCTTCATCGCTAGCGTGGCGGTTTATATTTCTTATCGGGCAGATCGAACCATTCTGCGTGACGTGGCTATGAGCGTGACTGAAGGAATTGATGATCCTTCCGAGCAGGTGCTGGCACTGCTGGGCTGGGTACACGATTTAGAAGGCTCTGCAAGTAACCCGGCTTATTATTTTATGCAAAGGTTGAGGGCGACGCCGGTGCAAGTGCTCGAGCTAGGTGGTGATTGCGCGGATAAGTCGCGGCTTCTATATACACTTTTAAGTGAAATTGAAATCTCGTCTTCGATGGCGATGTGCTTCGATGAAGTTACAAATGAACCGACGCACACTGTGGTCGAAGCCCGGATCGGTAAAAATGAGTATATGCTAGTTGATCCTGCGTTTAACCTGTTTTTTCCCGAAGGGGCAGACGGTTACTATGACCTCATGGATTTGCGGCGTGATGCTGAGATTTTACCTGAGCGAATCCGCGTGTTACTCGCACAGAATCCAGTCTCCACGGCTCGTGATCGATATTATTTATCCGCGTCTACTACGTATCACACGACAAGTACTTTTAATTGGACGAAGAACAGCTTAACTAAATTTGCCTACGCCATGGCGCATGCCCTCTTTGGTGAGGACGTGTACCGCCTGCGTCGGCCTTGCTTTCTGGAATGTCCTAAAATTACGTTACTCATGCTGTTGCTAGCTATTAGCGGGGCTGCGTGCGTCGCTGGGCTGGTGGTTCGGCGATGGTGTTCCGCTGTCAAGCCCGTTGAACATGCACATCCCGAAGCTATGATCTCTCATGAGACTTCAGCTCAGCCCGTTACTGCGTAATTCACCTCGTTGCGATAAATGGTAATTCTCTTCGCATAATTTCAGAATTTCATTCGGGTACATAGGCATACACTTGTTAGCCCTACTAGCCTCGGATTGTCTGCAGGCTTGCGCCCGACTGATCTGATTTGTTTAATCACTCTCATAGAAATGAAGATAGGGGTAAACTGGTGCTTACCCATGCCTCTCGGCCAATCACCCTTATAGCACTGTTGGCCTAGAAACTGCCCTTCCCGGCTGGTCGCGTACTTTTTATGAATTGGTGATTGGATCTTGAGTTGGCATCGGTAACGTCCGAAAAGACTATTTAGGTAACGTCCGAAAACTGGACGATCTGGTTTGATTGCGCGCTGGCGAAGCTATGAAGGTGTCAGCGTTATGGGAATTGCGCATGTGGCCTCTGAGAACAATCGCTTACTTCTCTTTGTTTTGGTTTGGGTGCTTGGCTGCGCTGTACAATCCAATTTGGGGTGTTGTCAACTACATGGCAGCGTACCAATCTAATCCCCCTGTCACCTGGTGGGGGAAGCCTCTTGCCGATCTTGGTATGCGTTTCTCCATGTTGGCTGCTGGGTTCACGCTTATAGGTTTGTTAACGGGACGAAGAAAAGTTCCTGTCGTTCGTCCTGTACTATCGTTCTGGGAATTGTGCGTGATAGGGTTGATCGGTGTGGCGACTCTCAATACGTTGATGGGTGTAGGGTATGGCCCATCTGCTCAGGGTTCGTTTGATAAATTTTGGAAATTGCAACTATTTGTACTCATTGTCGCTCGCTTGGCGACGACACGAAAAAATCTAAACTTGATTTTATGGACTTTGGTATTGGGTAGCTTGCAAATGGGCTATGACGCGTACACGGCTCCGGCTTCTGCTTTCTGGAAGGGGCGACTTACCTCATTCGGCGGCTCTGACATTAACACGTCATCGACGGCTGCTGCTCACTTGACGGCTATGCTGCCTATTATTGGTGTGGTTTATATGTGTACACGGTCCTGGATATGGAAGCTAGCCGCACTGGCTTCTGGGGCGTTTACGGTGAACGCCATCGTTTTGTGTAGAACGCGATCGGCGTTTATTGGTGTGGCCTGTGGGGCGTTGGCTGCCATTATCATGGCCCCCCGCGCTAGGCGGTTTCGTATACATGCCATGTTGATCATTGGCGGACTCATGGCACTGACGCTAACAGATGATCATTACTGGGAGCGTATCGGCACGTTAACACAGTCTCAAACTTTTGAAGAAGATTATGCAGCGGTATCGCGGTTCGATATTTGGCTGGCCTCTATCGACATGATGAGCGATTACCCGCTGGGTGTGGGTCTTGGTAATTTTACGCATGTCATCGGTAATTATGATGGTCGTTACGCCAATCGGTCGCCACACAACACTCTCATCCTTTGTTTCACTGAACTAGGTATTATTGGAGGCCTTTTATTTCTAGCGCTTCTGGTAGAATCGTTCCGACTGATACTGCGCTGCTATCGCATCGCGTCGAAGTCGCATGAAGACATAAAAACTAAGCTACTTGTTTATGGTATGCTTGTATCTCTGGTTAGTTATTTCGTATCTGGACTTGGTACAGAGCGGTTTTCATGTGAATCGTATTGGTGGATCCTTGTGCTACCGCTTTGCTTGCACCGTATCGTTGTACGTGAAATGACCGCACAGGCTGAAATGCCTGCATTGGCTAGGCAACGGGTAGGCGATTGGGACGAGGCCTTTGTGCCCGCTGTGCATCATGGCTACTGACGTACAAACAGAAATCATGCATGTGGTCCATAGCCTGTCAGGTGGCGGCACGGAGCGATCTGTGGTGTCACTATTGACGCGTATGAATCTGCCCCATGTCCGCCATAAAGTGGTGACACTACGACAAGCTGGCAGTTTAGTAACCTTCTTACCGGATCATATTAGTTGTCGAGCACTGGGAAAAAGAGGTCGGTCTCGATCGGCATTTATTCCCTTAGCCAAATTGTCTCGTAGCCAACGCACATTGATACATGCACGGAACACCTGTTGTTGGGCCGATGCGACTTTGGCTGCGATGTTGAATCCTCGTGTAACATTGGTGCTGGGATTTCATGGCCTGGAGACGCAGCGATCATTGACTACGCGCCATCGGTGGATAGCCCGCATGGCTCATTATTTGGGCGGTCGATTTGTTAGTGTATCAGAGTCTGGCAGCGCGTTACTTCATCGCGAAGCTGGTATCCCATTTGATCGTATCGATGTTATTCATACGGGCATTGATAGAAAAAAGTTTACTGTTGCCAGCCGAGACCAACGAGAAAATGCCCGGTCGAAGTTAGGTTTAGCTCCTGACACGTTGGCCATCGGATGTATCGGGTCGTTGACGCCGGTCAAAAATCATGAACAACTATTTCGAGGGTTTACGAAATTTCTTCAAACACCAGGACAAAAGGCTAATCTTGTGCTTATGGGCGACGGGCCTTGCCGCTCGAGTTTGAGCAATCTGACTAAGCATTTGGGGATCGAATCGCATGTTACATGGCTTGGGCAATGCCAAGAAATCGCGTCGCAGCTGGGGGCTATGGATGAGTATGTTTGTTGTAGTCATTCGGAAGGTATTAGCAATGCCATGCTCGAAGCGATGGCTTGTGGTCTGCCCGTCATAACGAATGATGTTGGTGACCATGGCTTAATATTGCGAGATGGAATTGATGGACTCGTTCTTGGTGAAGCTAGCGTTGATGCGATGGCATCGGCGTTAGTAAGGCTGGCTGGTAGTTGTAACGTGCGAAAGGCAATGGGGATTTCTGCCCGTGAGCGGACTGTGGAATTTGATGTTAGCCGCATGGTCTCGCGATACGAATCGTTTTATGGCCGATGCTTGTTTCCCAGCGGCACGACGATGATAACTAAATCGTCGAAAGCGATCATTCCCACTAGGGGATCATTCGCCCTGACGGAGGGGGCTGATGGCGCGTCCTATGTGGGAACGTCCGGTAATGATGAGCAATCGTTGATGTAGACATCTGCGGTACTGCATTATCAGAAGTTTGTCCTCAAGGGTGTTCGTTTTGCGTCCGAAAAAATATTGCTATGCACGGATGTAGAACACAACATAGTTCGAGAGTACCGGCGCGCGGCTAACGGCGTCACGGAGATCACAAACAGTGACACGATCAGAAACTCAACTTGGCCATGGTCGCTCGGGCAGCGAGATGATGGGGCGCACAGACGTGCTTTCCAACGACGATGATCGCCCGTTCGCAGAGATCAGGAAAAACATCCAGGACATTCTGCGCATAATCGTTACGCATCGGTGGGCATTCTTTGTGCCGTTTTGCACGGTGGCTACAGCAGCTTTTTTGATGAGCCTGTATTATCCGCGGACATATCGCGCAACGACAATTTTTGAGCGCCGTAATGATCCGATCGTGGTTAATCTTCCGAATGCCGCTGGTGCAGCTTCATTTCAATATTTTCGAAGTACGATGCAACGTGATCTTACATCGCCAGAATATATGGTCGACACGATAGATCGTATGAAGCTAACCGAATCGTTCGAGAAGAACGAAGATGGTACGCTGACAGCGGCGTCGCTGGCTCGTCGAAGTTCGCTAGCACGGGGATTAGGTAGCCATGTTTCAGTTTCTACCTCCTCGCCGAGTGCGCATTTGGACATCGTACATTTGACGTATACCGGGCCTGATCCTCAAATGGGTTGTAAGCTGCTGGATGAGGTGAAGCGTACCTACATACGCCGCACCATGATCTGGATTCATGACTTTCTCAAACAACAACGAGACTATGTAGCGGACCAACTGGCTGAAGCAAAAACGATATTGAATGGGTCACGAAGATTTGCTACGCAAATGCGCATGGATCATCCATATATTAACCCAAGCGATCCGGGAAGTATTACGACCGGCATCTCTCAATTGGAGATGGAACGTCGAGAACTGCAGCGTAGAAAGCGTGATTACGATACGTCTAAGGGTGAGCTTCACCAACTCCTGGCTACAGTAGGCCCTGCGCCAGTTGGCCCAACTTTACCCACAGACGATACCCCTGTGATGGTGGAATATGTCAGTGATATGACAGTGGAATTGGTGAAAGACCTTGATGACATAGACAAGCAAATCGCCAATTTGCGCAATATCAACAGAATGACAGATCAGCATCCACAGGTGCAATCTTTGATTAAAGCTCGTCACCGTGTCAACGATGAATTGAACCACCAACGTGAGCAAGATCAAACCGTAGTTGTTACCAGTGGTGCGATTGAAGCTGGTCAGTCTTCTTCGATACAAAGACTCAACGCGCCTGCCTCACCTTGGCATGCGGAGCGGAATCGTCTGAAGGTGCAACTGGCTTCACTGGAAACTAAGATCAAGGACATTGATCTTAGTTTGGAAAAAACAGACGCTTCGCTGAAACATCTCTATGACGCAAAAAATGGAATTTTCCAACATCAAGAGGTGATGGAAGAGGCGACTTCTGCGGTGTCTAAGGCACAGAGTCGACGTCGCGAATTAGACTCGATGATTGCAAAGATTGACCCAGCTATCGAGGCTATTGAAAATGGTAGGCTCTTACAGTTTACCGAAGGCGAGGCCGCGCGTGGCAGTAGCATTCCGGTCAATCCGAAATCGACGACGATTCTACTGTTGGCCATCCTCGCGGGTGTCGCAGCCGGTGCAGTGTTTGTGGTGCTAGCCGAGATTTTCGATCATGTGTATCGCAGCTCAGCGCATGTGGCTAAGAGTCTAGGGCTTCCCATTCTTGATGCCATTGATGAGATCGTAACTTCACAAGATCGACGTCGTCGATTGCTTGGCCATACGGTGCTTGCCCCGCTAATGGTTTCAGCGTTTCTATTTATCACAGGTTTCGCGGGGGCCATGGCCTATCTAAGCATTCAGAAGCCTTGGACTTACGAAAAACTCCGGACCGTGCCGCTCAAGACATTGCAGTATTTCACAATTCACAAGGCTACCACGTCTGATTCTGAGCTTGTGGCGATGGTTGATTTGCAGGATAAACTGTAACGTTTAAGTCGAGTTATTACGCATAATGTTCCCCTTTACGGGCGTATTTTGCGACCTTCAATCGTAGCTATCCGCTTCTCCGTCATCCCCGCGCAGGCGGGTATCCAGTCCTCAGTTGTAGACCAATGATTGATCTTACCGCATCTTGTCACTCCTGCATTACCGCCTGCGGGGTATGACGGAGGGATTTGTACCCACACACGCCAGCAGTTCATGCCATTTGTTGCTTCGCTAGCAGCGCGGGCTTGGCATGCTCCCCTCTCAGGAGTATGCCGCTTCTGGACAATTCATTTGCTCTTTGCCTTTGTGGGTAGTATATGGTACGTTTGGTGCTCGTTTTGAGGTGGAGGAAGGTCGGTCTTTGTAAATCTTGAGCCAATGGATTGGCGAAGCTAGACGGTACAGGGAGGTGCCAACGCCTATGTTTCTAAAAAAACTCACTATACACGGCTTCAAAAGTTTCTGTGACCGCGTCGACTTCGACTTCGGTCCAGGCATTACGTGCATCGTTGGCCCGAACGGCTGCGGTAAGAGTAATTTTGTAGATGCCGTCAAATGGGTACTTGGCGAGCAGTCGGCCCGCTCACTGCGTGGGCGACAGATGATTGATATGTTGTTTAACGGCTCTAGCGCACGCAAGAGCAGTAGCGTCGCACAAATTGACCTCCTATTTGATAACGCCGACCACACCCTGCCGACTGACCTGGAAGATGTAACTATCACACGCAAGCTTTATCGCTCTGGCGAAAGCGAATATTTGGTCAATGGTGATCCGGCTCGATTGAAAGATGTACGCGAACTGTTTCTTGATACGGGTGTTGGCGTCAATGCTTATTCTATTATCGAGCAGGGAAAAGTAGATAGCTTATTGCAAAGTAGCCCACATGACCGTCGCATCATATTCGAAGAGGCTGCTGGGATTAGCCGGTACAAAGCGCGTCGCCGAGAAGCGGAACGAAAACTTGGCCGCACTCAGCAAAATTTGATGCGGGTGGAAGATATTATTCAGGAGCTTGAAAAGCGGCTGCGTAGCGTCAAAGTTCAAGCTGGCCGGGCTAGAACATATAAAGAACACGAATCGCGACTGAACGAATTACGCGGCTCCTTTTCGATGGCGGAATATCATCGCTTTACGCGGGAAATGAATCGACTCAATAAAGAAGTGGCTGAAGTCGCTGATGAGGCGACCAAGCTCAACACTGACATCGACCACAATGAAACCGAAAGCAGCCAACTAACCATCCGACTAGACCGACTCGCGGAAGAAATTGCGGATACGGATAACCGGCTGGTTCATGCACAATCTAGTTTGAATGCGATGGAAGAGCGCATAGCATCTGCCCACAACCGCGTGGAAGAACAAACTCATATTCATGACCGCGCCCAACAACGACTGGCCAGCGAAACGGAACGTAGTCAAGAGACGGCGCGACAACTTGTAACTGCTCAACAGTCAGCGATTTTTCTGGAGACGCGGGCCGACGAGCTTCGCGTTCATATTGAAGCGCTTAACTCACGAGACCATGAAATGGCCCAGGCTTTTGCGGATGCGCAGCGCACGCTAGAAGACGAAAAAGCGGGGATCATCGATTTGGTTCGGAAGAGCGCTCAGATGAGAAACGAGTTGGTGCGTTTAACGACCCAGCGAGAATCGCTTGAGAGCCAGACGCAGCGATTGGCTCGACGCCATGGTGAAATTGAAACTGACCTGCAAATCCAACGTGGGCAAGAGGCTGATCTGCGACAAAACCTCGTGGCAATAGAGGCTACGATTGATGCAAAAACTGAGCAATTGCACGCCAAAAAAAGCGAGGCTTCTCGTTTAGGTACGGAGCAGCAAAAGCTTATTGACGAGCTAGCTGCGACTAAGGAATATCGCAGCGCTTCGCAATCGCGGCTCGATTTACTTTGCGATCTTGACCGTAAGCTGGACGGCGTGGGTGCGGGCGTACGAAAAGTGTTGGGGCTTGTTCAAGAAAGCGATGAGGCGCGAACTCAATCCACTACGGTCGGCTTAGTAGCTGATATTTTTGAAGCTGACGCGGTTAATGCTCAGATATTAGAAGCGGCACTTGATTCGGCGGATCAATATATCGTGGCTGAACGTGGAGAGGCGTTCTTGGGTTTCGTTCAAACGCTTGGCGAGCTTCCTGGCCGAATGCATGCTATATGCTTGGACCGCTTGCCCCCTATCATCAACGAACGAGCGTTTAATGATCAACCGGGGTTTGTGGCGCGGGCGAGCGACTTAATCACTTGCAACGAATCTTACCGTAGCCTGGCTCGACATCTATTGGGTAAGACTATTGTCGTAGAAACGTTTGATGATGCTTTGCGATTGGCAAACGCAGACGTCTCGGGTCATCGCTTTGTCACTAAACGCGGCGAACTCATTGAGGCTGATGGCCGAATGGCGATGGGGTCTACCGGGTCGAGTACGGGATTGATTTCGCGTAAGAGTGAAATTCGCGAAATTTCGGCGCAACTTATTGGCGTGGACCAGCAAATTGCATCTTTCTCACAGCAATTGGCTCACACGCAGGTGCAGGCGGATGATCTTGACGCCGCACAGCAAGAATTACGCAACACGATTTATGCTTCTAATACGGAAAAAGTGGAAGTCAACGCCGCTTGCCAATCAGTCACAGAAACTATTGAGCGATATATGACAGAGCAACCATTGCTTGCTCAAGAACAACTTCTGCTGGAAAAAGAAATCCAGGAAATATTTGTGCGATGCGAAGAATATGCTCGCTCGCTAGCTACGATTGAGGATGAAAGCGCCGAGCGTGAAAAGCAGGTTCTTACGCATGAGGATCGCATTGACACCTTAACTGAACGGCGAAGCTCGGCCCAAGAGGAATTGACGCAAACACGGGTGGAAATTGGTCAGCTTACTGAGAAGCGCTCAGCCACGGCTGAGCAGGTAAATTCTTACAAGCGTTCCCTGCGCGAATCGCAAACGCTCATCACTACGGCAGAAAATGACATTTCTCAGTGCCAACAGCGGATAGAAGAAGCGCGGAACTCTATCAATGAGGGCACGGACAAAATGGCCTCTCTGGCTAGTGAGATAGCGGCGGGCACCGAACAGGCGAGCGCGTTACGCGGCCAGCGAGAGCAAATTCGGACACAACTTGATGGCATCGCCCAAGCGGTGAAGACCGCTCGCACGACATTGACAGCGGTAGAGCAGCGTGCGCATGATTTGGACGTATCGCTGGCGGAGTGTAAAGTTCGTCGGGACGAGTTAATCCATCGTACGCTGGAAGAAATCGGCGTCGACTTGGCTGAACTGTACACGACTTATCAACACGAAGACCAAGATTGGGAAGCGGTTGAACAGGAGATTGATGAGCTTCGCCAGAAGATGTCTCGACTTGGAAATGTTAACCTCGATGCTATTAATGAGCTGGACGAATTAGAACAACGACACGGATTCCTCAAGTCCCAACATGACGACCTAGCTGAGTCTCAGCGACAACTCGAATTACTGATCGACAAACTCAATAAGGAATCTCAAGAACGATTTAGAACGGCATTTGTTGAAATACGAGATCACTTCCGCAGCATGTTCCGCAAGCTCTTCGGTGGTGGTCGAGCCGATATTATTCTCGAAGATTCCGATGACATTTTGGAATGTGGCATTGAAATTGTTGCCCAGCCGCCTGGAAAAGATTTGCAGGCGATTTCACTCATGTCGGGTGGCGAAAAGTCTATGACAGCTATCGCACTCTTAATGAGTATATTCAAAACTCGGCCTGCACCGTTTACTATTCTCGACGAGGTGGACGCTGCACTGGATGAAGCGAACAATGATCGGTTTAACCGCATTGTGCAGGAATTCGCCTCTGAGTCGCAATTTATTGTCATCACGCACTCCAAATGGACAATGAACATCGGCGATCGCCTTTACGGCATTACCATGCAGGAACCTGGTGTTTCTACTCGCGTCAGTGTTGATCTCGATCAGCAGCGCGTGGCCTAGGTATAGTCAAGCTAATATCTGCTAAATAATTTTCTTTGGCTTAAATGCGGCTGATCCAGTCGTGACTTATTGAGGGATCGTTACGTCGCCATCCCTACTTTCATAACGCGCAACAGCAATAATCCTTTACACCAATCTTGTCGAATCTTGTCCAGATGCATGCGAAACACGTGTAATATAAGTTAATATGGTTAGTGAACGGGCCGTGGATGCTTTTGGCATCACTAAACATACTTGAGGAGAACGCATATGCGCCGAAACGAATTCGTTTCACCGGTTTACTTTCTGTTAGCGACAACCTGCTTCACTTCGCTATCATCTTGCACCCCCTGGCCTGGCCCGCAGTTTCAATCTACAGATGCCCAACAAACTACCACGCTCCGCAATATACCCGGGCTACATATTCAGCCTCGCGATATGATGGCTCATATTCAAATACTCGCATCGGATGGTTTGGAGGGTCGCGGGACGGGCGAACGGGGCATAGACATCGCGGCAGGATATATAGCTGGGCGATTCGCAGCTAGCGGGTTAATGCCTGTTGGTGATGATCACACTTACTTTCAGGCGTTCATGATTAATAATACAACGGATGTGGCACCGGGAACCACGGTTTCGTTGCAGGGAAGTTCAGAGACCTTCGAGCTTCATGAAGATTTCACTGCGCTTAGTATGACGGCGGCTGGCTCATTTGATAGCGGCGGCGTGTTTGTTGGTTATGGCATTACCGATAGCGATCGCCAATATGATGATTATGCCGATGTGGATGTAGATGGCCAAGTCGTGCTTATGTTGCGACGCGAGCCCACGTCTTGGACTAGCGAATCAGGAAGCTATAGCAGGCACGCCACGTTTCGTCGCAAAATTTCTAACGCTATCAAACATGGCGCATCAGCTATTCTTATCGTAAACCAACGATCAGAATTATTAGGAAGCGACGACCTGATGTCATTTCAACGATCTCGCATTAACGGTAAAATCCCGATCTTACAAATCAAGCGGACACTAGCTGATACGTTGCTGGCGGCTGGCTCACTTGATAATATCAACAACCTTCAAGCTCGTATCGATAAAGATGGTGCGCCTATATCTTCGACGTTAGACGGTGTGACGATTCGTGGACAGATCGAGCTCGTCCAAGATGGCATTGAGGCTCGCAACGTGATTGGCTTATTGCCCGCAACGAGTGACAGTGATGAATATCTAGTCATAGGCGCCCACTACGATCACCTAGGTAAGAAGCATGGACAAATTTATAACGGCGCGGATGATAATGCGTCCGGTACGGCTGCGGTAATTGAGATGGCTCGCGTATTTTCTCAGCAACGCGAGCGGCGGCGTAACCTTGTTTTCATGGCATTTTCCGGCGAGGAGCTGGGGTTGTTGGGTAGCGCTCATTATGTGTATCAGCCCATTTTTCCGCTCGACCACACGATCGCGATGATCAATCTGGATATGATTGGTCGTCTCGATCAATCTAGCGAGATGAATAAGCTGGCGGTACACGGCTTGGGTACTGGCGAGAACTTTGAAGGCATTGTTGATCGACATGCGGCCCGTCTTTCGATCGACTATATCAAAGAGCCTAGCGCGTTAGGTCCAAGTGACCACGCCTCTTTTTATCGTGGCGGTGTACCGGCCCTATTTTTTTTCACAGGTATACACGATGACTACCACCAACCCGGGGATGATATTGAGAAAATACATACTACCGGCGCCGCATTCATTGCGGAGATGGCCTATCGCACGGCAGATGACCTGCTGAACGAAAAAGAGGCACCGCATTTTGTAGAAGTGAATCAGCGTGCGCGAATCTTTCGTGGTGCAATTCGGTAATTCTCATGCAAGCTTTTACGATAACGATCGCGCGTACACGGCTCGGCAAATAAAAAAGGGTTCTGCCTCGCGCTTTGGCGAAGCAGAACCCTGAAGATATATCACGCATAGCCTTACAAACTCAAAGCTATGCTAAAGTCTGCGTATTACCCTTTCATCAGGCCATTAAGCTGCCCTTTGAGCAAATCAACCATGTCCGGTTTGGCACCGATATTGACGTGGGCAATTTTCCCGTCTTTGCCGACTACGATCATAGTCGGGAAACTCACGGCCTTGAACTTGCCACCGACAATGTTCTTCGGATCGTGGGCGAATTCGAGGTTTGAACCAATACCTTTATAAACATTAAAAGCATCTTCGAGCGTGTATTCCTTACGCATGGTAAGGGCGACATTCACAAAGCGAATGCCCTTAGCCTCATACTCTGCGCGAACCTTCTCGACGTTAGGCACTTGTTTCTTGCAGAAGCCACAGTTTGGTGCAATAAAATTGAGCACAGTAGCTGGGTGCTTGGCAAAATCGGCATTAGATACCATTTTGCCATCCTTGGTTTTGATATCGAAAGCTGGTGATGGCTTCCCGACTAAGTCCATCGCTGGGCGCTGACCGCCGCTTGGCTTAGCTGAGGCAAACTTCGGCATAGGCTTGCCAGCAATCAAAGCGTCCAATTGCGACTTCAAACGCTTTTCCAGATCGCCAAGGTTACCAACATTAGCTGCGGCGACTTTGCCATCTTTTCCAAGGACAACCATCGTCGGGAATCCGCTCGCATTAAACGAACGGCCGACCGAGTTATCTGGGTTCATGGCTAATTCACCCTTAAAGCCACACTCGTCCAACTTGGCTTGAGTCTGCTCAACAGTATACGGCGAACGCATAGTCTGTCCGACAGCCACAAATCGTACACCCTTGCTTTCGTATTCTTTACGAATTTGCTCGACGCGTGGCAATTGCTTCTTGCAGAAGCCACAGTTCACGGCGAAGAAGTCAAGCACCGTGATGGCTTCTTTCGTCGTCGCGGTGGTTAAAGGTTTGCCGCTAGTAGTGGTTAAATTAAAATTCGGGATGCCTTTGCCAACAAGATCATCTGGTGATTGTCTTCTAGGCTGGGGTTTTGCAGGCGCGGCCGCAAGGGTCGGAACCTCTTTACCCGCAAGAAGTGCGTCGAGCTGGCCCGCTAAACGAGATTCTAAGTCTCCAACATTGCCAACATTTACCGCACCAACCTTGCCTTTTTTGCCGAGAACTACCATCGTAGGATAGCTGTTCGCCTTGAACAATGGGCCGACGGTATTGGCACTATCAATGGCTAGCTCGCCTTTGAAACCAAGATCATTAATCGTAGCCTTTACCTGGTCATCCGTGAACGGTTTACGCATGGTCTGACTAACCGTCACAAAACGCACGCCTTTAGCCTCATACTTTTTACGTACTGTTTCCATTCGAGGAATTTGCTTCTTGCAGAAGCCACAATTGACTGCGAAGAAATCAAGCACAGTCACTTGCTCTTTCGCGGTGCTATTCGAGAGTGGTTTACCGGTAGTGGTAGTCAAAGAGAAACTTGGGATAGGCGTACCGACCATTTCTTCTGCCGGACGACGCGGGGGAGCCGCAGCCTTTGCATCTATTTGCTTGGGAGCTTGACGTAGCGAAACCGGAATGATTAATTCAGGCTTTTCTTTGTCGTCCGTTTTAAGAACAATTTTAGCACCGCTATCTGGTGGCGCGTATCCGGCGGGCATATCCAGTGTCACGGTATATGCTCTTCCAGGTGTGCGTTCGTTGAGGGCAACCTTGATTTTAGGGTCCGTCGAGGTGGCCTCAAGGACTTTTACGTCACTGGCCCCGTAGTTGGTGAGGCGAATGGGACGAGACGTAACATTTTTCGTCGGTCTATTCTGATCAATCACCACTTGTGATGGTTGAACATCAAGACGCTCCGGTACAGTGGCATGCGCATTGACCGGTATGGACTCTTGTCCCTCAATATTCGTGGTTATGTCAATCTTCCCACGTAGCCGACCTGGGCTATAAGGCGGCGTAATTTTGATCTTCAGTTCGAAGCTTTTTCCTTTTTCTTTTTCTACCAAATTGAACGAGAACGGGCCGTCCTTATCTTTGGAGAGCTTAAGCGTAAGCGGATCTTCTGTATTGTTAGTGATTTTTAGGATTCGCTCTTGAGGTTCAGTCAGCGAAACTTTTCCGAATGTCGCATTACCAGGCAATACATCCACGTATCGCTTAACAATTCCAGCTAGCGTAAGACGTAAGTTTGGGGTTTCTGGATCATTGCTGGAAATAGTCACAGTTTTTTGAAAACGGCCACGTAACTTTTTGCTATCGACGGCAAACGAAAATTCACCTGACCCACCGGGCGGGATTGAAGCAGGGTGCGGACCGGCTTTCGTGCATCCACATGATGGCTTGACTTTGGTAATCACCAAAGCTTCCTTACCTTCATTGCGAATAGTGTAAGTGTGCGACAATTTAGGTCCCATCCACACTTCATCGAAGCTGTGAGTTGCCTCATCGCAAACGATTTTTGGTGTAGCGCCCGAAGCAGCCTTCATCGCTGATGGCGCAGCTGACTTTGCTGAATTCTGCTTCGCTACGGGAGTCGGATTCATCTCAGGCTTTGGCGGTTTCGCGTAAGCACCAATACCAATGGCTCCCACCATAAGCGGGGTTAGAAGCGTCGTTACCAAACGGTACTGCCGCTTAACGATGATCGTTCGATTCATTCCACGTCTCTTCATGACGATACTGTTCCTCTCTCGAAAACAAACTTGCTCAAACCCATTTAGATTCTTAAACTACTACCGCGACATCATTGCCGAATGGTACGCAACATCTCACTCGTAGACTAGACGCCCAACACAATGAGGCCATCACGCTCGACTATCCATCGTTGGTTATACCACCTAAGCACAAGACATTTCAACCACGCTGCCGTTATGTTACTTCGACGTTACGGCCCTGAAATGCTCCTGGCTGTCTTAATCCCGCTTAGCAGCGTTGCGTGATTGTGATCGCCAGTATTGATATTCGCAAAACGACCGCTTTATCGCCTATTTACTTGGTACATGCCTGTGACCATCGAACGCCAAATGCTGACAGATTTGCCTCGTACCCGATGATATGAATAATGTGCTTTTATGAACCAACTTCCGATTCGACATTGCGTTCTTCTGGGTATCGGCTCTTTAGGGCCGCTTGGCCATCTGCCCGCCTCCGGCACGGTGACCGTCGCTGTAGCGGGTATCCCTTTTTTCCTGCTCGTGGATTGGCTTGAGCCGCCGCTGGTGCCCTACTTGGTGTTCGTCTTTATCTTCACTGCCGCGTCAATCGCATTGCACGACGTCGGCGATCGCATATTGGGAGAAAAAGATAGCCGAAAACTTGTGTGGGACGAGTTGGCCGGATTCTGGGTGGCTATTATTGCCGTCCCGTTTACGTGGCAGTTAGCTGTCATCGCGTTCTTTTTGGAACGGGCAATCGACATTGCCAAGATCCCCCCGGCTAACTGGATCGAACAGCGTTGGCCTGGTGGCTGGGGTGTGGTCGGAGATGATATTATCGCCGGTCTTTACACCTGCGGCATACTGCACGCGGCGATACATTACTTCCCGAATTGGGTTGGGCTTTAGAATAGTGCGTAAGAACCAAACACGGTCTCTGACTTCATTTTCGCAACGGTGCGAGACGCGAATTAGCCGCTCGTCGGCGAATCGAGCGACCACGGTGTGAACCATGCTATGGGTTAGTTCTCAGATGGCTTTCACCACCTGCGAGCCTTAATTAGCACGGCATACCACACCAACCGTATGGTACGATATGCCCGTCGTACCTAGTCAAACTCTAAGATTATCCTGACTAAAGTTTGGCTTACGTGCTGAACAATCGATACGGTAAATGTGGGTGTTCTAGTGCAAGAGTTCGATAATGTGCCTACTGACATGGTCTACAGATGATGCGTATCGGCCTACAATAAGCGGGGAGAGAATAAGACTTGGGCTATTAATTCTTATATGTAGGAATTCTTACGGCGTCGCGATGGATCCCTGAACGTTGGGGGTCAATTCCACATGAGACTCGATAAGTCGTTTGGATAATTTTAGAGAGACTGTAAGGGAGTGATCGTTCCTAGACCGTTTGGTAGTGCCATGTTTATAGCATTTTCTAGGCTGCCCTGTTCGATGGATTGGCGCACGCGCCTAATATCTTCGTCTAGCGTGCGATCTTCAATAACCGGCGCAACGAGCTTGCGAATACTCAGATAGGCCGACCGCGTGCCAGCGCCAAGCTGTGCCGCGATTTCACCACGATTTTCGTCGCTTGTCGCTTGGGCAAAGGACTTCGCACCTGTCACGCCATATTCACCCTTCGCCGCTCCCTTGGCGTCCGCATCCGCCGAAACCGCTTTTACGCTTGGCTTCATCTGGCAACCGGCCCGCCATTCAATGGCCTGGGCGGCGACCAATAGTTCAATGGCTAGCACGGCCTGCGTATTGGCTAAGACCGTTTGCAACTTACGGGCGGCGATGGTAGCCATTGAGTTGTGATCCTCGGTATTGGCTGATGTCGGTACAGAATCTACCGAAGCGGGATGCGTAAGCACTTTATTTTCCGAGACAAGGCTAGCCGCACAATACTGCGTGAGCATGAAACCAGAGTTTACACCCGGCGCGGGGACTAAGTTGGCTGGTAAGTTTCGGTTATGGTGGCGATCAAGCAACATCTGTGTTCGCCGCTCGGAAATATTGGCCAATTCCGCCAGCGCGATAGCCAGGAAATCAGCGGCTAAAGCAATTGGTTGACCATGAAAATTACCCACGGAATAAGCTTCCCAATCCATGGCAGGGTCACGTAACGTAGGATCATCCGGCGCATCGCAAGGTGAATCACCTGGGAAAAACAACGGATTATCGCAGGCGGCATTCATCTCTCGCTGCGCCACCATCCGCGCGTAAGCAATCGTATCTCGACTGGCGCCGTGGACCGTGGGCGCACAGCGTATCGAATACGCATCTTGCACTTCCTCGCAGCCATTGACTAAACTGCTGCCAGCGATCATAGAAAGGATATTCGCGGCACTGTCGATTTGGCCTCGCTGTCCGCGCGCGTGATGGACTTTCGGATCGAAGGCACGAGTCCGCCCGCAAATGGCCTCTAATGTCATTGCCGCAGCAGCATCAGCCATTGATGCCAACGACATGGCATCATGCACAGCCATGCCTAATATTGCAGCAGATACCGTCGCACCATTGGTCAGCGCTAGGCCATCTTTGTAGCCTGGCAGAGGTATCGTCTCAACACCTAACGCCTGGGGAAGCTCAGATGCCGGTCGAAAATCCGCCGAGGCAGGCTTACGGTTTGACGCTTGATTCACGACATAAAAACGTCCCTGGCCAAGTAGTGTGACGAACATGTGAGCCATAGGACATAAATCGCCACTCGAACCGACCGAACCCTTTAGCGGCACCAGCGGAATAATACCGGCGTGAAGGCAATTCACCATGAAATCGAGTAGCGCGGGCTGAACACCGGAAAGGCCTTTGAGCAACGTGTTCAATCGAATTACCAAGGTCGCACGAACCACTTTCGCAGAGAAGTAATTAGCTGGGTCATCAGCATCCGAATTAATACCGACCCCAGCCGCGTGAGATAACAAAATGTTTCGTTGAAGCTGTTCCAGCTGGGCAGGCGCGATGGGGATATTCTTAAACTCTCCAAAACCTGTCGTAACACCGTACACCTGCTTCACCGGCTCGTCACCGTCAGCGTTTTCCTCGTAGGCCTCGATATAGTTTTTAACGATGCGCTCGATGTGTTGCCGAGATTTGTTGACCTTCTCCAACGCGATCGAATCGCAAGTTACCTGCATATTCACATCACGCGCCACGCGGACCAATTGATCGATGGTAAGTGAAGCACCGTCTAGCGTGACATGATTTCCCCGCGCTTGCGTCATGGCTTAGCCCTCGATTTGCGTTAGCAGGTTTTTGATGGTTTGGACCAACTCACTTCGCGGCGCTTCAAACTGCCCTGGACGTTCGGTTTTCCACTGCTCATGCCCGGACATATCTTTGGACATCTCACGTCCTTGCGCCAAGTCTTTGATCGTAATGGTACCCTTTTCTTTTTCGTCCGAGCCCATCATAATCGCAATGGGAATGTCCGTTTGGTCGGCATATTTTAGCTGTTTTCCCACACGCTTGGCCGTGCCCACATACATCTCAGTACGCACGCCAGCTCGCCGTAGCTCAAAGGCCATGGCTAAATAATCATCGATGAGGTCGTTGTCAAAACGAGTGATTAGCACTTGAGCCGTCGAATTGACCAACTTAATGCGCTTCAAATGAACGAGCGCTGCCAGCAGGCGGTCCACGCCGATAGACGCACCAGTAGCCGGGGCTGCTTCACCCAGGAAACGCATCACCAAGTTGTCATATCGACCGCCACCAAACACAGATCCATATTCAGGCGCGTCAAGTAGAACTGCCTCAAAAACCGGGCCTGTGTAGTAAGCTAAACCACGAGCGATGCTCAGATCTAAGGCGACGCGGTCATCATCGTAACCTAGAGCGGCTAGGTGTTTAGAGATTTTTTCCAACTCGCCAATGGCGCTATCCGCATCATCAAGCCCAGCAAATGCCTCTTTAATTTGCACCAGCACGTCTTCGCGTTTGTCGGCTTTGATATCGAGAAACTGTTCGATTTTTTGTACCTGAGCAGAAGATAAGCCCAAACCGCGGATGGTATCACCGGATTTATCTTTGTAACCAGTTGTTAATTCTAGTTTAACTTTATCAAGGCCGAGTTTGTCGAGCTTATCGAGCACGCGAAACACGTCAGCGGCGGCCTCGGTCGGTATGTCCGCGAAGGGCATCAGCAAGTTGAGAACTTTTCGGCTAGATACGCGCACGCGGAATCCGCCTACGTCGAGTGCCTCCAGCGTGTCGCAGGCAGCCGCGATGATCTCTGTATCAGCCACTTCTGATTTGACCCCAACCGAGTCCAAGTCGAATTGGGTAAATTGTCGAAAGCGGCCGGGTCCGGGTTTATCGGCCCGCCAGACAGGCGCTACCTGGTAACGGCGGAAGGGCCTGGGAAGATCAGCGTACTGAGCGATGACTCGGGCCAGGGGAACGGTCAGATCGAATCGAAGACCCAATGGCACCTCTTGATTATCCGGGTTAGCAACTTGGAAAATCGAAGCCTGGGCTTCCTCCCCACCTGTACCGCTAAGCACATCCAAAAACTCAATCGCTGGGGTATCAAGCGGGACGAATCCGTACCGTTCATACACGCTGCGGATCACATCGATCATCCGCTGTCGAGCCAGCATCTGTGCCGGTAGAATATCCTGTAGGCCGCGCGCTAGTCGCGGTTTCACTTTCTTATCCAACGTATGAATGCCTCCCTAGAATGGGCTTGGGATGATTTTCTAAAATACCGCAGACAACAAAAAAATCTAATTCCTGCTACCACGCTGCCACGGAATTGGTCTACACGACGAAAAACCGTCTTTACGAATACCAGCGGAGGGACTTGAACCCTCGACCTCCTGATCCACAGTCAGGCGCTCTGCCAACTGAGCTACACCGGCATGCTCCAGCGACTGATCTTTGCATACTCAACCCGCCACTGATTTCTACCCACACAGCCTACGCTCGCCTTTGCATGGCACGAGAATCGCTGGGAGATAGGGGCATTGCGAACCCGACGATGGTATAAGGTCCGACGTGGCGCATGTCAATATAGTTGTCCCAATTCGCTGCCCCTAGAGTGACTGTTAGCGCGGCGCCTAAGGCTCAAAACGGGCCATTCCCAGGAGAATTACCTGGCTGGGGAATCCTGAATATGCGGCGACATTTATCCCTTTTGTTACCCCATTCGTCGTGGGCATCCACGTGTGAGATAGCTGACGGTAGAACGGTTCCTGCCTATGGGGAAAATACACGCCATGAGTCGGCCAAGAGAAATGGTTGCATATCTGCGCAGGTAGGCATACTAGAGGGCTATGATGGCATCCAGTTCGACAACGATTGATAACCAAGCTCCGGCGGAACGCCAACCGACGGGGGCTGTACGGTCGAAAAGCCAGTGGCTTGCACTAGCTGCATTCATGAGCTTGCTTTGTATAGTTTTTGTTTACGCGGCCTGCGTTCAAGCGAAACATCTTAACCTCAGTGCCGCTGCTGGCGGGCAGATGCCTTATCTGGATTATGCCAAAAACATCGCAGAGGGAGGTGTGCCAGCTTGGTACGGCGACCACAACCGCATGCCGCTCGTTCCGACGCTGCTTGCCTCGCTGCATACGGACGATTGGTCAGCCTTCGTAGCCCGGTCAATTTGGTTCTCCATTACGCTGAGTACATTAGTATTGCTAGGCGTTGGGGGTCTCGCCTTCTACATGCTGCCAACCCGATTGGCGGCGGCATTTATCGCGATCTTCGCGTTTACTATTCTTATGAGTCGGGCCTCGTTCGTGCAGGCGGAATTACTCTACTATAGCCTATCGTTTTTCTCCTGGCTGCTGCTTTGTCAGTTGCTGCATAAGCCGACGGCTAAGCTGGCGTGTGCCGGGGGTCTAACGTTGGGACTGACATATCTTACCAAAGCATCTGCTTGGCCTATGTTGCTGGCTTTTCTGCTGACCATGATTGCCAGTCAGTTGTTTAGCTTTTTTCGTAAGCACCGCGATGAAACTTCGATACCTGTAAGATCGATTTCAAAGTCTTGGCGTTGCAGCGTCATTGTCGTGGTGTCGTTTTTTCTGATTGTTTCGCCTTATGTATGGCGAAACTATCAACAATTCGGCAAGCTATTTTATAATGTTAATTCGACTTTTTTCATGTGGTGCGACAGTTGGCCTGAAGCTAAAACGTTTGCCGATGCGTATCCTATTGACGATTCTGTTCCCGATGCCTCAGACGATAATTTGCCAAGCTTCGGTCATTATTGGCGTACACACACGGCGTCGCAGATGTTGCACAGGCTCCGCTATGGACTTGCTACGTTGTTTCAACTGGCGATCCAGGGGGCTTACTTTAAGTATCTCGCGATAGGCCTTGGTTTCTGCTGTCTGATGATATGGCGATTCCGCCTCAGGCTTATACCCACACTCAAAGCGCACAGTTCAGCATTACTCTTTTCGACTATTTGCTTCGCGGGTTATCTTCTGGCGTATGCGTGGTACGTGCCCGTGGCTTACGGCGACCGATTCATTTTATCACTTTATACCCCTCTACTATTTGTCACTCTCTGGATACCGCTAAGCTTGGTTAATCATCAACCGATCGTTCGTCGGCGGTTCGTTACGAGCCTATACGTAAATTCGTTTGCAGCGCTACTATTTTGCTTGCTGGTGATTGACGGCGCTTTTTCAATCCGTAAATCACTTTACGAACCGACACCAAACTTTGTGCGGTTTTATTACAACGAATCAAAGGAACTTTTGCACGCTGGTAATCGAGACGAAGCCGTACGAGGCTTTCTGGGCGTGGCAAGACTCGACTCCAAATTTGCACTAGCTCGGGTAGACCTAGGTATGCTCGCGTTAACCGCCGGTCAAACACAAGAGGCTATTACATGGCTTCTTGAAGCAGTCTCAATCGATTCCAACAGCGCGGATGCGTGGAATAGCTTGGGGTCCGCTTGGAGCGCTGCTGGAGATTTTCATCAGGGAATCAACGCGTTTCAACATGCTGTCGAACTCAACCCTGCGTTCGCCATGGCCTGGTACAACCTGGGAGGGGCATATAGCCAAATTGGATCCATGAGCGAAGCGCAGGCAGTTCATGCCAACCTAATGTCACTTGATAGAAACTTAGCCAGGCAATTAGCTCAACTGTTGCCAGAAGATTCCTCGGCGACATCGGAGCCGTAAAATACTTCTGCACGAAGCGAGGTGCGTGTAGTAATTTCCTTGGCGATGCGGTCCACATCGGTGTCTGACAAGGCTGACACAAACGTCTCAGCCGGTATTCGAGCTACCGTATAAACCTGTACGTAACTGATTTTACCGCCAGCATCGATGATACCCTTGAGTCGATCGGTGTAGGCTACGATCTCCGCCTCGCCTGGACCTTGCCCTGCTACCCGCATAAAAAGAGATTGAATCACCACTGGTCTCATACGGGCCGCGTCAGTGATATTTTGCACGACATGCTGTAACGGATAATTTGGACGATTAACGCGCTGATAGTATGCCTCTGTGCCGGCATCGAGTTTCGCCCAGATTTCGCCGTTATTTTCGTCGAGGATTCCCAGGCCTGCTTGGACTTCTGGTTTGGTTAAATAGCAGGCATCGGTGATTAGCACGAGCTTAGTTGCATCCAGGTTAGCCTCACGCTTTAACTGAGCGGTTATTTGCACCGCCTCCTTAAAACATGTACAGGTGGTGGGCTCGCCGTCGCCGGAAAAGGCGATGTCGTTGATACGATGAAGTGCTTGGGGCACGTCGACAAATCGAGGGTCATGAAACAGCGCCCCGCGCTTGGCTAGGCTAACCATATCGGCGATCTCATCGCGTAAGATGTCGAGGTCTACCTGACGCACACGAGGCTGTTTGGTTCGATCAACCTGGCAATAGATGCAATCAAAATTACAGGCTTTGTCAGGGTTGAGATTGATCCCAATGCTCAGGCCCTTACTGCGTCGCGAAATGACTGGGTAGACGTAGAGGTTATCACGCCAATCTCGCGAATGGCTGAGGTGCTGAAGCAGGGAAATATCGTCACTGTTGTTTTCGGCCACGATACTATGTGCCTCTATTTGAAGACCAGAAGACGAATCTTCGCGATACGCCCGTTTAATCGGACGAGCCAGGTACGATTACGTTATTGTATTCGAGTAGCGTACCTCGCGCACGTTGCAAATCGATAGTGGCGATGTTGTACTCAACCATAGCGCTGAGCATCGCACGTCGAGCATTGGCTAGCGACTGACGCGAGGAAAGCTCAGAATTCAGCGTATTAAAATCCTTTCGTTCGGCGCGGGCGACGATGGAATCCACTTCTCGCTGGCGAGACTGAGCAGCTTCCAAACTCGGGGCGATTTGGTCATACGAAGTCGCCAAGGCCCGCACGGAGACATTTACATCCAACAAAATTTGCTCGATGACCGAATTCAAACCGGCGAGTGCTTGTCGATATTGTAGATCCGCTCGTTTTCTCGCGGCCCGTGGACCTCGATTGCCGATGGGCAACTCGAATTCTACACCGACAAAATAGTCGACAAAATTGTGACGGGTCACTTCGTCGAAAGATTTATCCGCATTACCGGCTAATCCGTCGATCGTGTAACTAAACGTCACATCGAGCTGCGGTAACTCTTCTATCTTGGCTCTACCTACCTGAATTTTGGAGTTGGCGATGGTTAATTTTTGCTCGTGAATTTCAGGGCGATGGTCCAGGGCGATCTGCGCCTCAGCCAAGCGGTCGGCCAATACGAATTCGATGGACGGAACATCAGTGGGAATAATTTCCACGCCGTCGGCTAAGTTTAGCGCAGGATCATTCATGAGGGCGACCAACCTGTCCTCCGCATCAAATACTGCGGCTTTACGGGCGATGAAATCCGCCCGCGTTTGAGCAAGACTAGCTTTGGTCGCGGCCAGCTGAACGGGCATGATATCAAAGCCCTTCCGAGCTTGCAGGTAATCGTAAATCCCCTCGAAATCAGCCAAGAGTCTCGCAGTGATAGTGATGTCACGCCTCGCCTGCGACAACCGCCAATAAGCTTCTTCGACGTCACGAAGCAGGTCTCGGACTTCACGCCGAAATGCCCATTTGCTGACAAGACGATCGTTTTGTCTCACGCGAATAACAGCTAGGTTATAATCAAGTCCGTAACCACGAAGGAGTGGTTGTCTTAACGACAGCGTAAGGTCACTGAAATACTCAGGGTTCAGCGTTTGGAAGGCAAGCGACGTCTTCGTGCGGCGCAGGCCGTAGGACGAACTGATTTGCGCTCCAGATGGGAGTAACTTTCGAATTCCAAATTCCATATCAAGCTGCTGCAAATCGCTCGTACTCAACTGGGAAGCGGTGGGTCGATCCTGCTTGATGTGATTGACCGTCGTAAAAAATAAGGCGTCGAATGAGGCCTGTGCCTCGGTGAAGCGTGTGGCTTCCACGGCAGGATTAAACCGCTCGACTTCTATGGCATAGCTATTCGTTAAGGATTTGCTGACCACCTCTTCTAGCGTAAGCGGCACCTTCGTTTCTCGACGGATGGCTTCTACGCGATCCAAGATGCGCGTCAGGTACACGCTCATGGCTTTGTCGTTATTTTGCCGCGCGACTTCCATGCGTTTGGCGATCTCAGATCGATTAAGCTCGGGATCGGGAATGTGCTCCAGAATGACTTGCGGCGTTACCACAGCCAGCTCCTTGTCAGCCGGCGATTGATCTTGGGCGGTGGCGACTGCCCCCCACAAGACAACGGTTGCAATCATAGTTAGATATTGACATTGTCGAACGTCCATGTTCACCAGATCCATCGCGGCAAGTTAGACCACCAACGCATCGACGCAATATGCATGCAAACCGTGTGGCGATCAACGTGCCGCGCCGCAGCGAACGCCTCACAGTTCGTCGGCTATCGTACCCGCTTCATCCGTCTGGCGTCAACGATGAACCTTTTATCACAGAGAAGCAAACTATAAGTGCAACCCCACTAGGTCGATTTGTCGCGGCGCGAGGAAAAAGATATATCGGAATGGGCATACATGTGTTAATATGTCCAGGGCTAGGTGATAATGTAGAATCTTGTCAAAATCAGCTATAGCATGGTATGACATATCGCATAGTCGCGTAATTTTATAACCGTGCGAGGCTAGACAAAAGAGACTTGGCGAATAGTAATTCGATGAAAAGACTTCTTTATATTCCCCTCCACGACGTGCTAGCGGGCATGGAGCCTGTGATGCGCATCCGGAATCCGATCAGAGCGATGGCGCCGATGCTGATCGCGATGCTCGTGACGTGGTTTCTATATGTGCCCGTACATGAATTATTGCATGTGCTTGGGTGCGTAGGGACGGGTGGAGAAGTCACTGAGTTGTCTCTTAGACCTTGGTATGGCGGGACGATTCTGCAGCAATATTTCGATTTTATCGTTCCCGATAGCAATTACGCTGGCCAATTGACGGGATTCGACACCAAAGGGTCCGACCTGATTTACTTGGCGACTGATTTTATGCCGTTCACGCTGTCCATCATTTTCGGCGTGCCTTTGCTTAGATTTTGCACACGGAATCGACACCCCATTCTGCTAGGCCCGGCCATCGTGTTGGGCATGGCACCGTTTTATAATCTGCCCGGCGACTATTACGAAATGTCTTCTATCATCACCACGCGGGCGGTGACAATGGTGTTTGGTGAAGATAACACTGCCCCCCCTGCCATTATTGAGTTACCCGAATCAACTGAATTGGATGGTGACGCAGTCACTGACGCTCTCGCTGGCACTGATGCCAAAACAGCTTCGACAATTCGATATGAGTGCGTGCGTTCTGATGACGTGTTCAGCTTGATCGGTGACATTTTCACTAAGCCTAAGGAGCTAGGATTACACACGGTAGGTAGCATAGTCTTGGCTATGATCCTGGTATTTGTGTCGATTGATATTTCTATCGTGCTGGCGTTTATCACCTATTTGCTCGGCGACCTAGTTGCTAGGGCTACCATTGGGCCACCCAGGATCATCAGTCTCGATGCTCCTCGTCGGCGGCCTATTAAACGACAAAAAACTCCCACCCAAGCCTCCAGGCAGGAATAGACTCATGCTGAGACGTCGGTTTATGGTTATCTTTACCGCAGTATTTAGCTCGATGGTGGCGCTGCTATTGGCTATCCCGTGCGTTCGATTTCTTTTTGCCCCATTGAATCGCCATCACAAACCGGCGGAGTTTCAGAGAGTCGCACCGCTGACATCGCTACCGGAAGGCACACCGACGCGCATAACCATCACCGCTGATCGGCAAGATGCCTTTACGCATTACCCAAAGAGCGCCATCGGCAGCGTTTGGCTACGCCGCCGCCATAACGCAGCCGGATTAGACGAAGTCGATGTTTGGCAGACCATCTGCCCTCATCTGGGTTGCGGGATAGAGCGTGCGGCGGATGATGGTTTTACTTGCCGGTGTCATGCGAGTGATTTTGACGCCAACGGGCAATGTTTGAGCGGGCCATCACCACGTGGCATGGACAAGCTAGAAGTTCGCCTGACCAGTGCAGAGGAAAATGAACAGGTTTGGGTAGAGGTTCGATATCAACAGTTTGAACTAGGAACCAGCCTACAACGTGCGAAAAGCTGAGACGATGATTAGCGATTGATCATCTGCATCAAGCCTTCGACCTCATGGGCCAGACGAGACGTGACGACCACTTCGTTTCCATCGCCAAGATCACTGGCCGGCTGGGCAGGCAGTTTTCGCCCTGGGGACTGATCGTTAACTAAGACACGCAACTCCGACACGCTTTCGCGGGTGCTGTCGAGTATGCCCATCATGCGTGTTCGATCCGCCTGCAGGGGAAGCGACTTGGGCAGATGAGGCAAAACTTGGTCCCGTCGCATGGTGGCCTCTTTGAGTATGCCAACCGATTGGGTCGATGTCGAATCGAGAGGAACGATACTACGAAGGTGGCTTGTCAATCCATCTACAACGGTACGTGCCTGTATAGTTTGCGATTTAAGTTGGTCAGATACGCGCTGCGCACTACGTTCTATAGTATGCGTCTGACTGGCGACAACACGTAATCTATCAAAGACACGACGTACCTCACCGATAACGCGTTTGAATTTCATACCAGTTTGTTTGAGATCTTCGTCCCGTCGATCGATAGCATCAGATCGTTGGTCAATAGATGCGGATAGATTCTCTGCTTTAGCCAGCAACGCGGACAGATCATGCGCCGCCTTCTGGGCGACGGCTACTATGCCACGGGTATCGTTTAATTGTTTTTCAGACTGGGCGATGCGGCAGTTTAATTCGTGTACGTCCGTATGCATTTGGCCGCGGAGGTTGGCGATTTCTTCTTTGTTGCGATTCATTGACTCGCATAATACGTCATGTACATGATTCGATTCATTCGCGGAACCATTTTTATGGCCTTGTAAGCGACCTTCGATTTCAGCCAGTCGAATGCTCAAGGCTTCGACCCGTCCGGATGACTGATCGGGCACGTTCTCGGCAGACATGCTCGCGGGCTGCGAGACCGCTGGCTGATTCATTGGCACTGCGTTAGAATCGCCCTCATGAGGCGATGCTGCTTCGACTGCTGGCGTAGGCTGACCAAGGGTCATTTGCTCGATAACCGTTTTCAAAAATGAAGCACTGATGGTTTTCGAGTTAGCCGCGTAGGCGCTTAACATGGCATTATCGCAAATAGTATTGATTTCGCGAGGTAAGCCACGTGAATGGTTGTATATTGGCTCCACTGCCCCGCGATCAAAAATCGTAGAGTCAGGCGCACCCACAACGCTGAGTCTGTGTTCGATATAGCCCGCCGTGTGCTGTAAAGATAATTGGCTAAGGTGAAAACTACGGAATATGCGCTGACGAAGTTGGCGCAGTTCTTGCGATTGAAAACGTTGCTGAAGCTCAGGCTGGCCGACGATCACAATTTGCAGCAACTTAGCGTCATCAGCCTCAAGGTTGCCGATGGTGCGCAACTGTTCGAACGCCTCTGTCGGCAGGTTCTGGGCTTCGTCTAGCAAGAGTACAACCGGAACGTCTTGAGCAAATTTCGCTAGTAAAAAGTCATGGAGAACACGAACTATTTTCGTGTGGCTAGACCGGGGTTCTACCGGAAGCTCAAATTCCACGCACACCGATTCTAATAGATCACTGGCACCGTTCACTACATGATTGATATTCGCAAAAGCAATGCGACTACCGAAATTACGCAGCATCATTCTAGATACTAGCGTTTTACCAGTGCCCACTTCACCACTTAATAACACGAAGCCCTTCCGCTCTTGCGTCGCATAAACCAGCGAGGCTAAGGCTTCTTCATGATCTGGTGTAGAGTAGAAAAAGCGCGGATCAGGTGTATTGTTAAACGGTAGTTCACGCAGTCCGAAGAATTCTGCATACATATCAGCGGTCCTATAGTATGAACGCCTAAGCGTCAGACCAAGACAAATCGTTATCCGCTGGAATATCGGTCCTTACGTCGGCGGTCTTGATTTACAAGGGACATATTTGCGGACGTAAACTTTATCTACCACCATAAATAGCTCCGAAACCGATTTTCTTGCCGAAATATCCCTATAAGCAGGCAGGGAATTACGCTCCTATAATTATGTGATTCAGACCCGCTCCTCTTAACCCGATAACGCGAGCAGGCAGATTTACCATACGGGTTATTTTGCCTAGAGCCTGGGAGCCAACAGATGGCTAGGTCACGAAATGAATAATGTTGTAGGAGTCAGTAAGCCATGCGCAAGCTTGCCCTTAGTTTCATAGCCTTGCATAGCTGCTTAACCGTCGGTTGTGCAGTTAGTAATAAAGATATGCTGCACTTCCTTCGTGAGCACGAACATGATGTATCAGCCATTGAATACCGTGTAGGCATACCAGACACACTAGGTATTAGCGCGCCGCAAATCATTGAAATCGATGGGTCGTTCCAACGAATTCAACCCGACGGCAAAATAAATTTGAGCCTTCTCGGCGAAGTCAAAGTGACGGACATGACCGCCAAAGAAATCGCGGCCAAGCTGGAAGTGCTTCTGGGACGTTACTATGTAGAACCCAAAGTGACAGTCAAATTAGCAACTTATGCCAGCAAAAAATACTACGTGCGTAGCGAAAGCGGCGCAAGTGGATCTCGACCTTATACCGGGCGAGATACACTACTTGATGTCGTGATGAATTCGGGCATTACCTTTTTAGATTGGACTAGCCGTGTCAAGGTGACTCGGCCTGGGTATGGCGAAGAGCCGGCGCGAACGCTTCACGTCAACGTAGATAAAATGATCAAAGAAGGTGACTGGACACAAAATATTTTACTAGAGCCTAACGACATTGTGTATATACCACCGACTCCAATTGCTTGGGTCGGACAGCGTGTGCGTGAGCTGGTGTATCCGGTTGGCCCTGCGTTGCAAGCTTATACCGCACCAGCAGATGTTATTTATGCAGACGAAGCATACAACAATGATAGAAATAATGGAGCAACGTCGCGTTCCAGAAGGCGGCGATAAGTTTTCGTAAGTCAGCAGGCGGCGATAGTCGTGCGTTAGAATATGTAACAAGGATGTGCATTCATGGGAAGAATCGCAGAAGCATTAAAGCGTGCAGAGCAGGAACGTATCGCAATGGGTAGCCAAAGCGGAGGCAAGCCCGTTGCCCCTACAAAAGCCGGCCTTGTGCCGCTAACGCCACCTATACCAACCTCTTTTCACCCAGACTCTGCGTTAGAAGCGCCCCTGACATTGGCGAAGGGATTGTCAGAGTCTTTAGTACCTTATTATGAACGATCAGCTATCATCACAGAGCAATATCGCTCTCTTCGCACGCGATTACTAAGCCAAAACCCACATTACGAACATCGCACCATAGCCATCACCAGCGCGGTACCCAAAGAGGGAAAGAGCGTAACGTCGATGAATTTGGCTATTTCACTAGCAGAAATTCGCCACTTAAAGGTGTTGGTCGTGGATTGCGATTTTCGCCGAGGCTCGTTGGCCCGCATGATGAATCAGCCAGAATCTCCAGGGCTTGCAGAAGTGCTTCGCGGCGAGATCACTTATTCAGAAGCGATTCGCCATACGCCAATACCGAACCTCTTTCTCATTCCTGCTGGCAATACCAGTCATCGGGCAGCCACTTCGCTACTGGCATCTGCCGCGGCGAATCCAATTTTTCAGCGTATGCAAAATGAATTTCATTATACGATTGTCGACACGCCACCCGCGACAACCGTGTCAGACGTTGGCATCATTGGCCAAATGTGTAACGGTGTGATCGTTGTCATCAGGTTGAATCGAACGGATGAAACCGCAGCGAAGAGAACAGTTCGCCTACTTCAGGTTAATAACATTCCCATCATGGGATGTTTGCTTGTTGGCAAAGATGCCGCAGGTGGGCGATTTAGTACAGGGTTTAGCAACAACTATTATCGCTATTACAACTATTACCGTAGGGAAGAGAAATCGGAGTGAGATAATTCATCCGGTCCTAGGCGATGCTAGTCGGTGCTAAGGCGTCAGATGACGTGATGCGAAATAAATATTAACTCTCGAGGGATTGATAAATACTGTGATTGAAGGTCGAACCATTGTTTGTATTGCTAGCTCGTGGGATTACGATCCCACAAGCAAACACCAGATCATGAATCTGCTTGCGCAGCGCAACCACATTGTATGGGTGAATTACCACGGTACCCGTCGGCCAATTCTCAGCAGTGCAGACGTCAAAGCAGGCTTGGGTGTATTAAAACGAATCGTTCGTGGCGTCCAACCTGTTGGACCGACGTTTAACCAAGTTACGCCGCTGGTTTTTCCAGGCGCTCGCAACCGCGTTTTACAACGACTGCATGAGCACTTGCTCGTTTCACAAATAAGACGCGCGATAAAACGCACCGTTGGCCAAACGGCACAGCCCATACAGATATGGGCGTTTGCGCCGGACGTACCCTTTTTAATTGGACGATTCAACGAAGAAGCTTTCATCTATTATTGCGTAGATGATTATACGCTGTTTGAAGGTTACGATTCCAAACGCATACAAGCATCTGAAGACGAAATGGTCCGCCGAGCAGACTTGGTCGTCACCACATCGGAAGCATTGCTACAATGTAAATCTCGCTTGCGCAAAGATGCGGAACTGGTCCGCCATGGCGTAGATTACGATAGATTTGCCTCCGCCTGGAAACAAGAACTGCCCAGACCAAAAGACCTAGCTTCTATTGCCGGACCAATTTTCGGATTTTTCGGGCTGATCCAGTTTTGGATCGATACGTCACTCTTAGAACTGGTGGCTAAACTTCGTCCCAAGTACTCCTTCGTTTTCATCGGAGATTGTAGCATAGACGTTTCCCATCTAGCTTGTTTACCGAATGTGCATTTCCTCGGACGAAAGAAAAACCACGAACTTCCGGCGTACTGCCGTGCGTTTGACGCGGGCTTAATGCCCTTTACCCAAACAGCTATGACCGATAGCGTTAACCCTATTAAGATGTACGAATATTTAGCCGCAGGGCTGCCAGTCGTTTCCACGCCATTGCCGGAAGCCCGACGATTTTCGGATGTTATTGAACTTACCGATACACCGGAAGCCTTCGCTAAAGCCTGCGATACCGTGCTCGCTAAGGATTACGCAGGAAGACGAGAAGACATTAGCCATATGGTCAAGGGAGAATCCTGGCGATCCAAAGTGGAAACGCTATCACAATTAGTGATGCGAAAAGACGAGCCTAACCAATTGCCAGTATCAAAAGCCGTAGCCGAGGTGATGGGTATAGAATCCGGAGTCTCTGTGCCCACAAAAACCGTTGGCTGATATGGTATTGTGGCTCCTGCAACCGCGCCTATAATCGTGCGTCTATGATAAGTTGAACAGGCTCTCGCCCGTAACTATGATGCACGCGGTGTGAGGAATCTCGTAGGTGAATAGACCATGAAACAACTGCGACACGCACGAATGGATTTTTTGCGGACGGCGATAGGATGTATTTTTCTCGGCCTAACGGTTAGCGGATGCGGCGTAAATAACTCACCCACGCTATCCAATCGCGTAGTAGGCAGCGAAGGCCAGCTATTCACCCTCGATGAACTTCAAGTAATTGCCAGCGACTCAACCCTATCTGAACTAGAAAAACGAGAGGCGTTTCGCGAACTGGGCATCGAAGACGAAAAGATTATCGACGCCCTACTGCAACTTTAGTTTAGATGCCCCAGCCCCCTCGCCCCCAAGGTAGACGCCCCAGCATCAATCACCCCGCTCAAACTTACGTCCTGCCCACGAAGGCGGGTATCCAGTCTCGTCTTGTCCCAGTTTGCGGTAGAGCATAAAAAGCTGGTATACTATAACGCTATAGAAAAACGATTGTCTCAAGGTTGGACATGTTATGTTCACTGGTATTATTGAACGCACCGGAATCATTCGCGCATCGCGTAGCGTAAGCGGCGGGCAAAAGCTTAGCGTCGAAGTCGGCTCGATGGCGTCGGAACTGACCCTCGGCGCTAGCGTAGCTGTCAGCGGCGTGTGCCTGACCGTAAGCAACACGACCAACGACTCCGCCGATTTTGACGTCATCAAAGAGACGCTATCCCTCACGACGCTAGGCTCCAAACGAGTCGGCGACAAAATAAACCTGGAAAGATCACTGCGCGTGGGCGATCGATTGGATGGTCACTTCGTCCAAGGTCACGTGGATGGCCTGGCAGAAATAACCTCGGTAATTTCTTCAAGCCAAGAATGGGTCGCATGGCTGCGTCCTGAAAAAACGGTTGCTGCTTTCATAATTCCAAAGGGTTCTGTCACCATAGACGGCGTATCATTAACCATCGCAGCTGTCGATCAAGACACGTTCTCCGTGGCATTGATTCCGACCACGCTCACGTTGACCACCTTGGGCAACCTCAAATCTGGCGACAAAGTTAACATCGAAACAGACATTGTAGCCCGAACCATCGTGCACCATCTTAATCAGGTTGGCGACGCCAAAGGCATCACCCTAGGCTCCCTACGCGACGCAGGATTTGCATGAACGGTATACCTGAAAATTCATCTCCGACGCCTGCTATCATTGAGCCGCGCGTAACCATAGCCATCACCATGGGAGACCCCGCTGGTATTGGCGCAGAAGTGATCGTCAAAGCGCTAGCGGACTCAGACATCCGCAGCCTCGCACGTTTTGTAATATACGGTATTGAAGAATGCCTCGAAGCGGCGGCGGATAGTGCGGGTATTCGCCCATTCTGGTTTCGCGCTTGCCCGACAGAGCCGCTACGCATCGACACCGGTGTACTCGTAGCAGACTACAATCAATACCATGCATGCTACTGGGTACATGCCCGCCCCACTGCTTCCGGCGGAGAAGCTTCCTTGGCCTTCGTCGATGCGGCAATTGATGGCATGAAAGCTTCGATCATAGACGCGATGGTCACTGGCCCGATCAATAAAGAAAGCTGGCATCTTTCAGGTTGCCGATTTCCCGGTCATACCGAAAAACTGGCTAAGGCATTCGATGCGAAGCGCGTGACGATGGCCTTTGTCGGCGGCGGCATGCGCTTGGCACTGGCCAGCACACATATTGGCCTATTCCAACTACGCAACTCATTCACCATAGGCCTGGTATTTCAACCGATCGATTTGCTGCATGAAGCATTACAAAAATGGTTCGGCATCCCCCATCCGAAATTAGCTGTCGCGGGTTTAAATCCGCATGCTTCAGAAAATGGCGCGTTCGGAGATGAAGAAACACGCATCATCACACCGGCCATTGAAATGGCCCGCAATCATGGCATGGACGTAGAAGGCCCCTTCCCGGCGGACACGCTGTTCACACCGCGACGCAGAAACCAATTCGACGGAATCATCGCGATGTACCACGACCAAGGCTTAATCCCCATGAAAATGTTAGCCTTTGACTCAGCGGTCAATGTTACGCTGGGGCTTCCCATGCCACGAACCAGCGTCGACCACGGCACGGCTTTTGACATCGCAGGCACGGACACAGCCGACCCTACCAGCATGAAAGAGGCGATTCGACTAGCCTGCCAACTCGCTCGTCAACAACGCGAAGAAATTACCACACCAGCTATGCCAAAATCCTGTGAAACAAGCTAGCGCGGCTTCACCATTTTGCAATTCTTTAGGTTGAGAAATAAGGTGTTCAAACAAGTTCTAGCTTGAAATACTTCACCGTCATTCCCGCGGATACGGGAATGCAGTGGGTTGCTATAAACGACCAAAAACTAGATTCTCGCCTACGCGGGATGACAGAATAGTGCTACAACTAGAGTAATACCTTAGTAATACCCTGCAGGCACCTCAGGCCATCACGGATTTGATTTGACCAGCAAAATCTCGACAGGCGTGATCGATGCACGATTTCCAATCGTCGCCATGAGCACCGGCGTAAGCATCATTGGCGTAGGCGTACATAACACTACGAGAAGCGGCGACAATGGCTCCGGTTCCATCATCCTTAAAACATCGCACAACTTCGTCTACGGATCGTCCTTGAGCGCCAAACCCAGGCACCAGAAAAATACTTCTTGGCATCAACGAACGAATATATTCTGTCGAGGGTAAATCACGCGGAGAAACAACCGCGCCAATCGTGCTAAACCCAGATGCACCGATTAACTCTTCTTGATTGGCCCAACCATCTACAAGCTTAGCCATCTTCTGGCAGACTGTATCGCCATCGGCAAACGTCAAGCCCTGAAACTGTTCTGCGGAGGGGTTACTGGTCTGCACGAGTACGAACAACCCGCGCCCGGTATCTCTAGAAACTTCGACGAATGGATCGATGCCATCTGAACCGAAATACGGATTAACCGTGATCGCATCCGGCGTAGCATTCGTGTTTGCCTCGCCAACCATCCCCCGCATCTGCGCCTGGGCATACTGGGCAGCCGTGTGCCCAATGTCAGAACGTTTGACGTCTCCAATCACCAACAATCCAGCGTCACGAGCTAGCTTCACCAAACGATGATAGGCTGCGATGCCCGCTTCATAAAAAACTTCAAAATACGCAATGTTGATTTTGATCACAGGAACATGTTTAGCCACGATCTCGATCAAGGCCGCGCCGTAAATTTCGATAGCCCGTACCGCAGCAGCGACATCAGTCAAGCACGTAGGCAAGCCATCATCACCGAGGCGCAGGCCATATTCCTGAAGAATAGCAAGCGGCAGCTTTGTCAATACAGGGTCAAAACCAACACACCCAGCCGTACCCTTCTCACGCACTGCCTGAACCAATCGATCGCCAAAATGATCGTCCATCTGTCTATGCCCTTCCACTGAGCGATAATCTCATTTTTCTGTCAATGCCCCCCCGACCACCGCAATTATGCACAATATGAAGCACAATGACCTCAGAGGCAAGGGTAAGGGCCTCACCATGATGCCCCACAACTTTTATTCATACTTGCATCCACCACGTAAACTTCCGACAATCTATGGTTATGGGCAAGAAAAAAGGAGGAAAGAAGAAAGGTGGAAAAAAAGTCCGCGTCACCTTTCGCCGAAACCGATCTTCGAAGGTGAGAGATAAAACTTGGACCGACCAAGCGCACCAGTCCCAAGATAACGAAGTAGATGCCGTCGAATCTGAACAGGTCCGAGCGAAGGGTGATCTTTCTCGACAGCGCACCATCATCGTCCACGACGATCCGACGCTGTCCCGCGCCCACCTCCACACCGGTACCGTCCTGGCTATGCGAGGCTTGTACGCTGATGTGGACGATGGTCAGCAAATCCACGCTTGCACCATTCGCCGTGTGCTGCGTACACAGCAAATTGAAGAACGAAATCCTGTCACCGTAGGTGATCGCGTGCGGTTTTCCATGGGATCATCCGGCGACGTCGATTTGCGAGAAGGCGTCATCGAACACGTCGAACCGCGCCATGGCCAACTACGCCGCAAGTCCGGACGGCGCATCCATACTGTCGTCGCCAATGTAGACCAAGCTATCATTGTAACTTCCGCTGGTCAGCCTGCGCCCAAACCCCAGCTAATCGATCGCTACATCATCGCCGCGCTAGCCGGAGAAATCGCCCCCATCATTTGCATGAACAAAATCGACCTCGACGTAGATGGTCGAGCTGAGGAGCTTCTACTTCGCTATGCCCATCTAGGCTACGATACACTATCGACTTGCGCGACAACCGGCCAAGGTATCGAAAAATTGCGGAACTTGCTCAAGGACAAGGAAAGCGTCGTTGTCGGCCAAAGCGGCGTGGGTAAAAGCTCGTTACTCAATGCGGCGGAGTCTGGCTTAACGCTAAGGACATCTAGCGTGGGCATACAAAACCAAAAAGGTAGACACACAACTACCACGGCTAGCCTCATCAGATTGAAGCTGGGAGGCTACGTTGTCGACACGCCCGGCATTCGTTCCTTCGACATCTCCCTCGTCCCAAGAAGCGATTACGAGGCCCATTTCGTCGAATTCGTTGAGCACATAGCCAATTGCCGATATCCTGATTGCACGCACACGCACGAAGATGAATGCGCCGTCAAAGCAGCCGTGGCGCAGGGTCTTATCCATCCGGCTAGATATGAAAGCTACGTCGACATCTTCGAGGAACCTGGCATCACGCCATAGTACCTTCCCGTAGGTATATAAAATTCTCCGTAAGCGTAAATTACAAAGCGCGGAATGTAATAACACCCGAGGTGTTTCTCAACTTTCCAAACTCAGCACGAATTGAACACGTAGCCATCACCAGCTCAATATGTATAATACAGTCTTTGAATGACGGGCGAGAATCGTACATCACGCTAAACTGGAGTTTTGCCGGCCATGACCAATGTGGATCAATTTGAGAGCATGTTTCGCTCGGCTTCGCGCGAGGTCTATCGCTACGAGCACATAAACTTCGAATCCGCTATCGTCATCACCGACCTGGACGCAACGCAGGCCAAGGAATTCGGCGAAAAAATGCGTCGGTTTCTCACGCTCAATGACGCGAATAATAAAATCCAATGGCGCGATGTAACTGGCTCTGAGTTTCAAACCGCCGGCGATTTACTCTCGCTAGTTGAGGCAGCTAAACCAAGCATTATCTGCACCTATCGCAATCTACACAGTAGTGCTTGGCGTTGGCCTTACAGTTTAGGGGCCCATGTCGATCTATTAACCCAACATACCGACGTGCCGATCATGTTGGTTCCCCACCCCCAAGCGAATCAATCTGCGGCACACGCATGCAAAAATACCGACACCGTCATGGCTATTACAAATCATCTGACCGGTGATGACCGTCTCGTGAATTACGCCTTGCGACTTGTAGGCCCCAATGGGAAATTGTGGCTAACTCATGTGGAAGACGACGCCACATTCGATCGATACTTAGACGCCATCTCCAAGATTCCCGCGCTCGACACAGACACCACTCGAACCGCCTTACGTAAACAATTACTTAAAGAGCCACGAGATTATATCCAAAGCTGTGTCGAAACGTTACGCACGGCTGGCCTACAAGTCACCATCGAACAGCTAGTGTTGTTTGGCCATCACTTGTCTCAGTATCAACAACTGATCCAACAACACGAGGTAGACTTGCTCGTACTCAATACCAAAGACGACAATCAATTAGCGATGCATGGCATGGCCTACGCCCTCGCCGTCGAATTACGTCACATCCCGCTCTTAATGCTATAGTTGCAAGCAAAGAAAGGCTTTTTAATACACTATGAACCCTCTGTTCCTTGCATCAGCTAGTGAAGCTGGCGTGCCGTTGAGCGTCACCCTCACCTTTTCAGCCATTCTCGTTGGCCTCATCCTGTGCCTGGCATTGGAAGAAGTCATACACGCCAAGAAATCAATCATAGCAGGCGTCTTTGCCATCGTCAGTTTGTTTCTGGCAAATGTGTTTCATCTTTACAAATACGTCGATCACAAATTCCTTGTAAAACTTCCACCATTCGAAGCCGTCCATGGACACACGACTGAATTACCCGTTTATATTCCTGCTATTGACTGGAGCGTGATCGCACTCATCTTTGGCGCGAGCCTGTTTATCGACATCACCTCAAAGTCAGGCTTATTCACTTGGATTGCCATCAAACTCACCAAAGCTTCAAAAGGTGATCCGCGCAAACTATTATGGTTCTACGGACTCATGACCGTCGTGTTCTCAGCGGTGCTAAATAACGTGACCGCGATGATTATCGTAGGCTCGCTTACGGGCGTGTCGCTTAAAAAGCTGGGCCGAGCAAATCTGCTACTGGGATTCTTGCTGATCGAAGGCTTACTGACTAACATCGGCGGCTTGCTTACACTCATCAGCTCAGTCCCCAACATCATCGTTGGCAACGCAGCCGGCATTAGCTTCGTTACCTTCTTCATAAAATCCGCCCCGTTCGTATTCGTGGCTACCATCGCGACGATTATGCTGGGGGCAAAATTATTCGGCATCAATAAATTGATAAGCTCGGAAGAAAAAAACGAGGCTGCCCTGCTAGTCGATGGCTTCGACGAAAACGACGGCATCGAGAGCAACAGTTTCTTTTGGTTCGGCGGCATCATGCTGCTGCTATTTATTGTGACAATCGCTACGACTTCGATCCTGCCCGTCATCCAAGATTTGGGTATGAGCTTCGTTGCCTTAGCCTTTGCCACCGCCATGTTAGTGCGTTATAAGTCCACCGTAGACACATTCTACCGGGCTATGGACTGGGACTTGCTGGGGTTCTTCGCTGCATTGTTCGTGGTCATCAACGTCATGGAACACGCCCTGGTGCTAGACCTGATCGGCGTGGGACTGTCAAAAATCATCGGGCTAAATGGGTCAATTGGTCATGGTGCGGGCACTGGCGCAATTCTGATTTCCTCCGCAGGTTTTAGTTCAGTCACCGACAATATCCCGCTATCTGCGATGTTAGCAAAAATTCTACAAGCTCAAGGTACAGCCTCTACCGACCCGCTTTGGTGGGCTGTTGTGTTCGGGGCTAACCTCGGCGGAAACTTAACCCCCATTGGCTCTGCCTCGACTTTAGTTGCCGTGACCATCATACACAAAAACGGATTGACCATGTCATTCGCCCGCTTCGTAAAATTAGCCATACCCTTTGCAGTCATGCAAATCGCTCTAGCCACGACTTACGTACTGGCGTTCCTACAATAAACCGCCAGCACATTGTCACGATTATCGGTTGGGAGTCGGGAGTTTGACGTTCGGCGATTGGTGTCGGGCGTTGAGTACCGAATATCAGGCGTTAATCGCCGGGTGGCACGGGTAAGCCTCCGCTTATCCATGTTTTGAAATAACACTACAGTTATAAAACTAAACCAGCCTATGAACCTAACTGGAACATCAAGTCAGAAACGCCGCAGCCGTAACTTCCGTATGAAAACGCAAGAGCGCATTCATACCGATAGGACGAAGTCCAGCCTCAATCGCTTCTTCTAAAAACGCTGCCCGCGACATGGAATGTCGGCCACTAACCCGGCCTTTATGCTGCGCTTTTCGATCACGCCGCCAAGCACGAATTGAACCGGAATCAAAAAAGGTAACGACAACACCAACCTTAGCCACACGGACAAGTTCTCGAAGAATACGAACGCGGTCTTCGCGCTCAGGGATATGATGAACCAAGCGTGAACACAACACAACATCAACAGCATCGTCAACTAACGGCAATTCAAACGCGGAGCCTGCAGATGCGACAGGCCGTTCGCTAAACGCGCCATGATGTCTCACACCTTCGCGAAGCATCTGCGCGGAAGTGTCCATCGCGATAACAGACACACCAAACCCGGCCAACACGGGGAGAAAACGCCCAGTCCCAGAAGGGCAATCCAACGCACTATGAAACGTCTGGCGACGTTGTATCCGCAGCAGAGATTTCCGAACCATGCGCCGCTCCAGCGAATTGGAAGCACGTCGCATCAGACTCGTTTCGTGTTTGTTGGCATAATATTGCGCGTAATCGTCGGCCTTGTATTTACTTCCGAACGCGCGCTCAGCCATCGGCTCTGTAGTTGTTGTCAATCTCTTATTCTCCACCGAATTACCTTACAATGAACGGCTATACTTATTTTGGTAGTGCCAATCGCGATACCTCATCGATATGTTTTACCAGAAAATGCAAGAATTTGGTATCCCCCTGCATGCGTAGACGCCCCGCTCGCAGACGGGCATAGGCGTCCGGACGCCCAGAAATCACTGCTAGCCAGGTATCAGAATCAGTGCGTATCGTCATATCGGGCTGCGAATCCAAGGACGAACCTACGGTCACACGGCCCTTTTCCATGAGCAAACAATGTTGCCTGTTCTCGCCAGCTTCATCCACATCGGAAAAAGAAAACTGAATGACCAAATTCATATCCAACGAGCTATTAGATACCGATTCGCTCGAACGAAGCACATCAAAAAACTCATCGAGTGTAGCATACGCTCGAATCGTTTCCGATTGCTGCTGGGCAAGCGTCACGCGATCCCTAAACCAATCAATGGCTTCAGTAACTGCCATCCGGCGTATCTCCTGAGATGCCAGTGGTATGGCACATTTAACTAAACGAGCGATCTGCTGCCGATGCTTATCGCTAAGACGAGACACCTGCAAATAGGCACACATAAAACTTCGCAAGCCGCCTCGAACATCGAGCGACATCGCCGAAGCCACGAATTGCGACAAATCCGACACAATACCTGTCATGGGAACAGGCGAAGGAAACAATTTTCCACCTGAATCAGGGTCTAGCATCAAGAATTCGTACCCGCCGTCCGATGACTGTCGCACTAAAATATTTCGCCAATACAACCCGCCATGCTGTACACCTGCATCGTGCATTCTACGCACAATCGTAGCTAGTCCTTTGATAATGTCTTTTTTCGCATCATGATTCACCGACTGATCACGATGAGCATTGATCGCAAACATATCCAACGACTGTACGCCCTCCGTGCCCTCCGTGATAATGAAACTTTCTCGCAAGAAACCACTTTTTCGCACTTCACCATAAGCTATCGGGCGCACCGTAGGCACACGACGTGAACACATTTCTCGCAGAAACTCATACTCGGTACGCGCACGGCTTTTCCCGAACAATGTTCCGCGAAACATTTGTTTGATGCGCTGACTGCGCCGGTTATAAAGATATCGCTTAACAAAAACGCTCTCAGGCCCACCCATCGTCGAATCAATCGACACATGCACCACGTCCGACGACCGAGACACCGCCGCTACATCATCAGAAGCACAGGCCAGCACGTCATCCACCGATCGCCATCCGTACCGATCAAACCACTGTTGATCTTCAGCCGCTACTACAAATCGTTCCGTTGTCACTAATGACATCCTCTATGAGACGAGCTACGTCCGCTCGACAATTATTTATCATTTTCCGCCACGCCCTGATGCCGGACACAGAAGTGCTACGCACCCAATCACTGTAATACAAATCAGCCGTGTGATTTAGGATTAACGTCATAACGGCGCGAACCTAGCCCATCCGTTCTCTCAGTCGGGTATTGTACAGCTAATATCAAGATGGAACACATCACCTCTATTTCACAGCGATGGCCCTCTATTCCGACACAAAAGCGGCGACAGTCGCCTTGCTCGACGGCATGACGAGGCAGACCCGTTCGATCTCGTCAAATTCTTCGATACCTTGATTTTCGCTGCTAATTCTCATTCTCGCAGTTGACTTTACCAGGTTGAGCCATACCATCGTAATGATACTTCGTATGGTAATGGCAACGATACATGCGTTGGCTAATGCTATGTTGATGCACGGGGGCGATTGGATTCGACCGGGCGAGACAAAGGGAGTGTGGCGTGTCGAGGTGGTCAGGCGGCCTCGTTAAACACCTGGCAACAACTTTTATATGGCAACTACTCGTTAGCCATGGCAGCCTAAAAATAGGCCGCCCGTTCCCCGGAGGACGCCCGCTACTCCGACGGAGCGCCATTAGTGGGCTAGTCATATGCTGACACCGGGCCGGCACTTGGCGAAACATTAGTCTGGTTGGGGAAGGTTGAAGCCTGTCGACCAGCGTCTTCTAACCCGAGATTTAAAAGATCGACTACACACGTAGAAGCGCTACCGGAGCCGTCGCGGGACGGGGGTTCGATTCCCCCCGCCTCCAGTTTTTTTCGTTACTGAATTGTTCAGAAGATTCATGCAAACTCTCGCAGGCAAACGAGTTATGATCTTTATCACAATTTTCGACTGACGCCATTTTCTGGTCATTTCTAGTGGTTTCGTGCGCCTTCTGCTGCGCATTGCGCTGCGCTTTTGATTCAACGCTTTTTGCAGCACTATCGAATAATTCATCGGGCACTTCGTTCGCATAGTGCCGACCGCTGACAGTAATGCTATGACCAATCCACTTACTGACGGCATACTGAGGGAATGTCATAGCCCACTCTTTTTCACAAGATGATCGCAGCGTCTGCCAAAGCCTAGCCCATAGCTGCACACCGGCATTGGCGCAAATAGATTTTACCTGGCGTGATATACGACCCTGGCCACGGATTGATACTAGGTATTGTTCACCCTCGTCAGAATCATCATAACGTGCCTGCAGAAGATCCATCAATTGCGGAGTAATCGGAACCATGCGCTGCTCATGACCTTCGTGATGTTCCGTCTTTGGGCTTCTAACGGTCATACGGCCACGTTCCCAATCGATATCTGCCCAAGTAAGTAGATGAGATTCTGATGGCACACGAAGGCCAGCATGACGTGCCAGCCCGAAAAGTAATTGCCATTCTGCGTTAGGACATGCCTCAATGACCCGTGTGATTTCATCAGGGGTAACGTATCGTGTGTAACGACTGGGTGTTGGTCCCGACTTCAAGTGTTGGAATGGATTCTCAGGGATCAATTTACGTCGCACAGCTTCCATCATAATCGTCTTTGCATTGCCGCTGTGCGTCTTGACGGCTGCTACAGATAATTGTTGCTTACGTAGCCATTGACGCCATTCAGCGGCATGCTGCGTACTGATCGTTCGAAGCGGAATCTCAGGATCAAAATAGCTAAGAATCTTATCCTGCGTTTGCCGCAGTTTACGATGAGACTCGGGCTTCAGCTCGCCCTCGCGTTGATATAAGTACTGCGTCAGCCACTCACGAAGCGTCAATTTTTGCTGCGGTACTGTAAGACCAGCACATGCGAGCTTCCCGAGCATGCGATCATCCAGGTCCGCTAGCCATCGTGATGTCTCATCAGCGGGTGCATGGCTTGTGATGTTAGACGAAACAAGATCTTCAACCTTTATGCACACTTTGTCAGCATACCGTATTGGCACTTTCCCCAGCGTAATCGTGCGCCGTTTGCCGACACCATCAACAAAGTTGATGAACCGGCTGCCGTTTGTACGAGTCGTAACACTAGCCATTCTGATTTACCTTTCCGCCGACATGTTGCCGGCGTGACTGCTAGCTCAAGCGTATCATGAACACACAATAACCTGATCATGTGAATGTTGCGCCTTTGCCGTAATACCATCCTATCATGAAACGCCAAGAAGTCCTGACTCCGTCCCTGTAGCCGGCGGTGTGAGATCTGCTTGTGAGGAGATGCCACACTCGCCTGTATCTTGATTTCGCTCGATAAGCAGTGAGGCGCCATCGCAATTGGATTGCGGCTTTGACTTGTCGTGTATTTGCTGTTGTTCCGCTTCCACATACTGAATGGCGCGTCGCTCTTCTTTTTCTTCATCACTAAGGCCTTGATGTGCTACGTCAGAAAGTGAGCCAAGTGAGTCAAATGAGCCATCAACGCTTGAAATCGCCATTTCTGGGGCAATAGCAGCGACTACTGGCTCAGTTACCTGACTCACTTTTTGCTTTTGCCCGTCATTTGTGAGCCTAGACATTGAGTCAATTTCAACGTTTTTCGTGTCTGAGGACAGCTCAGGGCGCAATTGGCTCACTTGCCCCATGTTTGCTGATAGATAGTCCCTATGAAGATGTAGCACATAACGTCTACGCCCCTCTATGGTTTTCCTAAGCCTAAGCCGAGACGGTGATGTGCTGACTAATAGCCCCCGCTCATGCAATCGCTTGTTGAGAGTGGCAACAGTAACAGGTATCACGTCTGTCGTTCCCGCCGCACTTTGGGCGACTTTGTAGGAGGCGTCAGGATCGAGATATATGTGGTCTTCATCAATCCACCCTACACGAACACCTTGCGGCTCCCAGACATTGTTCAGTCCTAATGTTCGACATCGCCAGCCCCAGGCCTGTGGTTCACTAGGCTCATGTCCATTTATAGATGCGAGGTGACATGCTCCAGACCCTAAAGCACTAGCAACCAACTCGAGGTAACGCTTAACAGGATCAACCGCTTCGTGGTGAGCTGACTGTTCGCTAGCAACATTTAGAAGGGTATCCCATACCGTAGCCTTAAGCAGCCCGACATCTACGCCAACACTTTCGGCAAACTCTATGAAATACTCCAAACCGAGGTACAGATCGGCAACTAATTCAGGGGTTCGCTTATGTTGGCCTGACTTAGTCGCTTTGTCCCGAAGCTGCCGTATCTTTTCAGGTAGCTTCGCTTGAATATCATCATACCGGCTTGCTAGCCATTGAACGTAGGCAGACATGCATTGAGCGTACGCACCCTTGGCTGCGTTATCCTGACACTGGGTCAAGATTTCCCAATCAACCGTCTGTATTCCTACCTCAACTATAAGCATCCTGGCTCGGATAGATTGGCCTTGGGGAATATCTTCCCCAGTAGACAGTATCAGTCCCCTAGGGTATTTCGTGGTTCGAAGCGATGAATCAGCGCGCATACGCTGTCGCCCCGCACGGTTGCCCTGTGCACGTAGTATTCGATCCGCTTTACGATGAAAACGATTTACATCTTGCGAACTACCGCCAGGTGCAAAGTCATCGATGGTAAGTAACGCATCTTTGGCCGCAAATGCTAAAGCTTCGAGTGCATTGTCTGTACTAGACCATGACCCTGGTAAAGATTTCGCATCCATTCGTCGTCCAAAGTGTTGCTGTGCAAGAGCGGCAATTTCAGTCTTCCCCGTGCCAGTCTGTCCACTTAAGTGAACTGAATATGAACAGTCGGGGAGCACTGCTCTGAATAATGCAGCAAAAACCGGTATCGAAACATGATGCGGTGCAACTTTGAGCATGTCGATACTCGCTTGTACAGCATTATTCCGGTCTACACCCTGTGGCGGTGATGGTAAAGCGTACTTTGCTAATTCAGGTGACAAGCTCACCTGTATGTTATTTAGTGCGCCAACTGAGCCAATTGCGCCCTCTGCATGTATGTAACACCACACGCCATCCACCAACCGCCAACCTGTGTGCTCATAAATGGTCTTGGTTGAAATATCAGGGCTCAATGTTTGAATGGCCGCGCGAGCATGATCCTTGATCGCCATCCCAGGAAAGATGATAGCGCTGCTACCAAGAATTTCGACTGGCCAATTCATTGTGCTGAAAGATGATGCGGTAACGATGAGCTTGCTCGAGGGGCGTCCAGCAACACTTGCCTCAATCTCAAACGCCCGAGACGGTGCACCGCTACCGTCATCTCTTATGATGTCGGCTGTAATTTCAGCAGAAAAATTAGTCAATGGAACACGCATAATTCCATCGCGCGTGTCCTTGAGCCAGATAATTCCAGACGATGTGTTTTCATAGGGCACCGATCCATCCGTGTTTTTCTTTTTACCTGTCTGCGATGGCTGAGCTGCCATCATCCGCTTAAGTGTACCGAGTTTGTATCCCAGCTTTTTAGCGGTAAGACCAAGTACATCATCAACATCAATCGCCCGTTGCCTTTGATCCAACGTAGCCAAGTAATCCATTATGGCTCTAGCTGATTCACGTCGATGGCCAGCGGTACTTGACAGAGTGATTCCCTCAAGCAGCTTCTTTACGTGGTATATTGAACCCGGTATCGCTTGAGCAATATGTTCCCGCCATCGGTCTATTCCGCGAATGATAACAAAATCGTCAGGATCTAGCCCCTCCGGTAAGCGAGGTGCAACGAAGGCTTCTATTCCCACTTCATCAAGGCTTCTTAAGCAAGACTGAATCCCTGCATTGCCAGCATCATCCGGATCTAGGCAAATAGTGATCTTTTGTACATTGCAATTTTCCATCGTCCGGACTTGGTCCCTAGACAACTGCGCCGCAGCACACGCAACTACTCGATCATCACCAGAAGCGTGTAGAACTAGAGCGTCGATCACACCTTCGACCACGATGATTTCGTTGTGCCCTGCCCGGCGTACACGGTCAAACAATAAAGGTGAACGCTTCGTTTGTTCTAGGCAATTGTCCCCATCTTTAGGGTTTGGCCATGCAAGCTTGTGAGGCTTACCACCTGGAGGAGTCTTAGTTCGTTCCGGGTAGATACCGTAAAACGTCAGAGGTCGACCGTGTTCATCGTTCCACAAGACAGTGATATACCCCTCCGCTTTGGGCCAACAGATACAAGCGTCTTGCAGGGCTTGGTCTCCAACACCCGAACTAGCAACGGCACGGCTAGCATCTTGGGAGCTGACATATAGTCCTAACTCGAAGAGACGTATGCTTTCATCATCAATTCCACGCTGATGAAGGTACTCACGGGCAGCCTCTCCTTCTGGCGACCATAGTGCCTGTTGCGCATACTCATGCAAGGCGCGAAGAGCAGAACGGCGATCGTCGAGCCTTCTAAGACGCTCGGCAACCGCTTGCGTTACTTCTTTTACCGGTATCTGCAAACCGGCGATTTCAAACAGCTCGCGAACAATTTGGATATAGCCTAGCCCGCGTGGGGATGTGCCAGCGCCGCCCCGTAGCTTATGAAGATACTGAATCGGGCCACCACCTACCTGACAACCAGCACACCACCACTGCATAGTTTCCGTGTTGACAACGAACGAAGTGCCAGACTGGGACTTGTGCCATGGGCAGCCACCTTTGTACTTACGGCTGCCTCGTTCTTTCCAAGCATGCTCGGGAGCGGTGTAGATGGCCTCGACACTTAAATGAGGAATTACTTCATTGTTCAGCGCATCGTGTATGGCGCAATAGTCCTCCCGGGTATTGATCGCTAAGGTTCGGCTGTTAATCGACACAAGCCACCCCCTCTCTACCCTTGGCATCTTGAATAAATTTCTCAAGGTCACGACGGTCAATCCGTACCGAGTGACCGAAGCGCACAGCATTCAGCTGATTTGTTTTCACTAAAGTGAACATCGTCCGTTCGGATACCTGTAAAATTTCACTGGCCTGCTTATACGTCAACAACTTCGGAATGAATTTGTCATTCATAATTGGCCTCCACCCAAATCGCCATCTACTTCGTCCGTAGAAGTAGTTGTCGTATCACCAAGTGAAAATGTAGATGTTTTTTTACTGACCAATATTGACAAGAATCTCACAAGACAGCTTAACACATAGGCCTTGCAGGATTTCATGACTATGCGATTGCCCTGCCGGCATGCATCATCCACTCGCTTAACCCACTTGAATAGACTAGAAATCGTTCGTGGTCGCTCTTTGCGACACCCACCATTAACTGTTGGATTGTTCCGCGCACTTTCGTTAGTAGTTAATCGATGGACACGCCGTTCTTCAAGAACTGCTATCATTTGATCGAAACGTACGGCGTGCGAGACTCTTCCGCATCGTCGTAGCCTCCGACTAGAACCGCGCAACAATTCTTGAAGACCGCAATCGTGTGAATCCGCCTCATCTAGAGGACTAACCGTATTGATAAGATTGACTTTAAGGCCGTCTTGTACCCCGCAGAATAAAAAACGGTAGAATTGCGTAGCCAGATTTTTTTTGTATAATAACATATGTTAAGTACCTTTGTTTTTCTGCGGGGTGTCTTTGCAGAGACATCCCGCAACTTTTTCACTTACAACATTCAGATCTCTCGATTCAACAAGGGTTATTCGTATCGGGAGGCTCAGAATTCCGTCCCGAAGGGTTTCCAGAGCGACATTGGACCGAATTTATCGCGGCTTCAATGGCAGCGAGTTGATCCACGCTAAAAAGCCGCATAATTCCTGCACGCCCTCGTTCCTGAATTCTCGACTTAGCGAGGGCATAATCAACGCGAGAACGCGACACGTCGAATTTTCGGGCAAGCTCGCCAGTAGTTAGTAATTGTGCCATTTGTCGACTCCAAAAAGTTTTTTCTACGTAGTCAAATATGCAAACGTTATGCGAGATGTACAAGAGTCAAATGAGTTAGCGGTCAGCCATATCACCGCGTATCACCGGTGAAACACGGACAGGGTTGAGCAATGGCTTGTTTTTGAATGTAAATATCACCGGTGATATTCACGGTGAAATGGAGATTATATTGTTAGGACTACGTATATTAAGTTTTCTTGAGGGTCGGTTTGTAATAATAGATACGACCATTATTTTCTTTTCGCCACATACGACCATCTCGGTCTATACCGCACATACCGTTTGCACATCTTTCTTTACTGAACTTAGAATTACGAGCCTGAGTTAAATAGCTGCTACTTCCAGAATTTTTTTCGTAATTCGCAGCATGCTTCGGTGTAAGCCAATCCATGGTCGAACTTGATAAACTTGGAATATTTTCTTGCCAATCGTCTGATGAACACTGTCCTAGTTTGTCTTCTGATGATACCGGTGTGTCATTACAAATTGCGCCGACTCTCACTGAACAACGTGTCGGTAAAGCTCCAGCTATCTGTAACATTTGATTTATTCGGCTAAAAGTACCTTGCGACGCAAGCACATCTGACCCACCAATTTTTTTAATATCGTCAATTATTACCTCGATCGGGAGAGCGTTGTATGGAACAAGATCGATTTCATGTCTTTGCACTAATCTCACCAAGAGTGGAATGATTTCTCGCTCGAACGAGGCAATAGGAGTTAAGAGCTCGTCGAAACTCTTCCCAAACAGATTGCTTACAGCATCCATTACCCTATCTCGAGCCTTAATGGCGTAGCCAGGAGGTGACTCTATACTCAACGCCCGAACCTGTTTTGGAAACAACTCTTCGCACTGCATGATGAAGTTGTCATCTATGATGGTTTCCTGTCCGCTTGGAAACAGGGCAGATTGAGAGTTTTCTTGCGATAAAGAATTTACTTGCAAGTGAAGCCAGTTTGCCAAGAGCAACAGACACTCAGCATGCCGGAATTCCTCGTGGCCAACTGGCGGAACTTGATTCGGGGCTGTAGTCACTAGTATTTACAATCCTGCATTTGAAGCTCTTTTGAGCGTTGCAAATCGTATTGCATAGACGTCCAGCATATACGATAGCAGTTTGGAGGATTTGGGGCCAATACTCAACATGATTTACATCCTGATACTGCAATCAAAAACGTGTCCCTTAGCAAATTTCACAAGCTCTTGGAAAGCCCTGTTCTCCGGGTTGGAGCTTCCATATTACGATCAATCCAACGAGTACCAACTGGCCTAGAGAGTCGCTAGGAACGATATTTTCGCTCATTCACCTCAAGTGCAGGCGTTCACGAATATTTGATTCTCAGTTTTGATAAACATGGTTAGAGGCTTGAATGAATTGTGAATTCCTACAATCGATCTTGCATTCGCATGAAAAATGAACGCCCAAGTGATTTCGCCGAAACAATATGCGATCCTTCACGTGCCAAAGTTCTGCACTCACTGCGTTTCTTCAATCTTCGTTATACAAGCTTTCTGCCTACGCTGTTCTCTATCCTTGCGTACGTTGCCTGCCAATTGTCCATGATCAGATAGCTCGTCGCGATACCGATCGATTTCTACAATCAGGCTCTCGACTGCTGCACGGTCAGCTTCACTCTCCACATATGACCGCAGCTGCTCGACGCGCCGCAGGTGATCGGTCAGTTCGCGGCATGTCGCTAAAATACCACGATGGCTGCGCTTGAGCTTTGCGGACGGTATTGTTTGCTGAAGCAAGGTCAGACGAGTCTCGAGATGCGGGCTAACACCAGTTGCCATTTGATTCCCTCATGTAATGGAAACACTCCAGTCTCTTTTTTTCTAATTCAGCTAGTGTCATGCCTCCAATAATAATCCGGTCTGGTCGTTTTTCTTCTTCTATCTCACATGATGTCAGCCACTCAGGTTTCGGGCTTGCTTGCCCAGCCGCCGCATCACGAATTGCATCCGAGAGCCACTTTGCATTTCCGATGGGAATGATGAAAGATCGTTTGGATGGATACCACACATGTAAACGCCGGTGATTATTCCAAGTTCTTAGGCGGACATAAGTCCGTCCTCCGTGCTGACGACGATTGACCAATACGGTTCGCCATTCATCCCAGGGAACCGCAGCCATGAATTCATCTACGGTCTTGAGTATTGAACTTTTTTGAGTGGAACGTGCGGTCATTTTGAAGCCTCCGTGCTTCTAATGCGTGTCGTTTCAACGGCATTAATCTTATCACACGACAATTGTCCACGCAATGTGTCCCCTATCCCCACGTTAAAAAAATTGGTATTCGTTAACGCGCAATAGTGTGTCGATTCACCTTGTTTTGAAGGCCTATAGTTACTATTTGCAACTCGGTGCATCGCTTTGCATGGCAATGCGTCCCTTTGCAATACGGCACTTGTTTAAGTACTTACGAGATCCACAGTACCCCGGCCATCGCTGAGATACTGACCAACCGTAGACTTGCAATATCGACGCTGATAATTAACACACAAGCTCCACAGCTATCCACCCGCACAGATATTTCTAACACGGTTAAGCACCATCTCCGCAAGCGTTTCCTGACAAAGTCTTGACACCCCTCTCATCGTCGAGCTATTCATCGTGGGATTTTGAATCCCCGGCGACTGCGGAATCAACCGTTTCGCTGGGTCGATCCTTGCCCAACTTACCGGATCGTAGCAGTGAACCGATAAGAATCGCAGCCGCATCGCACTCTGTTAGGTACTTTGGGGTCTTCGCGCTCCCATGAGCAATCCCAAATCCATCGACGAGACCATCTTCGAAGAATCGACCGCAAACGTCACGCCTTGCCGATGATATCCGCACATAGCAAAGGCATGTCCACGGCTGTCACAGCAGCGTTTACGAGCGTTCACTACCGCATAGGCATACATGGATACTGTTGTCGTCGACATCAAGCGAATCCGCATGGTGCTGACCATGTTTGCTATTACCCAAGGCGAGCTAGCACGTGCATCCAACACAAGCACAGCGATGGTCAGCCTGATACTCGCTGGCCAGAAACGTCCGTCAATTCGAACGGCTGTCGCGATTGCGCATGGCGTTGAGAAGTTACTGACCGACAACCACCGATTGGACACAGCATTCTTCATCAAGAGCGAGAGGACAACTATCGCAACTCCGCCTGCCACGGCTGAGCCGCCGCGCATTCGGCGACCTCCGCGCCGCTAGTCCACCGACTGCGAAGCCCGCTCCTCCTGTTCGTCCCAAGCCAATTCATCTACGCCGGTACGCGAGTCCAGGATATAGAACGTGGCGTTGCCATCTACCTCCCTAAAGGCGACCTGCTTTCCGTGCGCAGCCAGCATGTGCAGCAGGCTTGCGCAGTTCTTCGCGGCAATCCAAAGCGCTTCCTCCATCGCGTGGCTGGTTCATCGCATGTCTATACACCAGATCCTGGGCGAAATTGCCGATGTCGTTCCAGCGGACACCGACATTCATCGCATTCTCGAGCATCGTCTGGAAGACGTCGAACACATCGTGATACTCCTGTTCCCGCGCCCAGTAGTCTTCGTCTTCCCATGTCCAATCGCCTTCGACGGTGACCTTGTTGGAAGTTTCGCCGTCATGGTCCAGCCGGTGCGGAACCTGTTCTTCGTGTTCCGTCGGAGCTTCTGTCTCTGGTTTTGAATCTCTCTGTTGCTTTGCCATGTCACACCACCTTTCACTATTCTCTCCGGCTACTTGAAAACACACGGCGGAAGAATCAGACGAGCAACGACGGCCCGCCTTGGTAGTGAAATTAGGGTGTGGAGCTACGATGTGGTGGGTTTCAGGTTCCGCCGCCGCGATTGGCTCTGCGGCATCTGGCTCCTCAGCCGTCCGTTCCTGCCGAGTTAGTATGCTCCAACTGGGAAAGCCAGTAGCATGCTAGCGGCGCGGGAATCTTTAGGATGCTCGTGCCATCGGCAGTGTCGTCGGCAGAGTGCGCTTTCGTCGGAATCGTGCAGACCTCGAAGTCCGCCATATCGCGCGTGATGACATAGGCGCGGGAGATTTCCTTCTGGTCGCACAGCAATCGTAGCCCCTTGAGGTTGTCCATATCGACGGTGCTTTCGCTGTATTTCACCTCGAACGGGATCAGCTTGCCACCAACCTCGGCCACGATGTCCACCTCGTAGTCTTTCTTGCCCCGCCAGTACGAGAAGCCGACGCTTATCTGGTAGTAGTGGCTGAACACATGCTTGAAGAAGGCGGTCTCGACGGCTGCGCCCAATCGAGTCCTGTCTTCTAGGAGCGCCTTACCCTTGAGCAGAACACTTCCGGCGATGGCGGCGTCGGCCAGGTAAATCTTGTATCGCGCACGCAGAATCTCCTTGCCATATCCGAACGGCGGCAACTTGTAGATCAGGTGTGCCGCCTCTAGTAACGCAAGGAAGTTGTTGACGGTTGGCTTCTTCAAGTCAAGGTTGTTGCATAGCTGGGGTAGGTCCAGAATGCCACCGTCGTGGAGGCACAGGTACAGGAATGTCTTTTCAAGTTCCAGCACGCGACGCACACCGAACAGCGCCGTCATGTCGCGTTTGAGAACCTTGTCAACGATGTCCTCACGGAGCAACCGCTGCGCCGTTCCGATGTTCTCCACCTGGGCCGTCTGTGGAAATCCGCCGCGCAACAGATACTCGTGGAAGTGCGCGACCAGTGGCCGGGCTGTTTCTCCGACACGAATGCGGTCGGGCTGCGACCAGTCGAATATCTCGGTGAGCGATGAAACCGTCGGGAGCTTCGGCGGTTCAATCTTTTTGATTTGCAGGTATTCGAAGAAGGACAAAGTTGGGAGCTTGATTGTGTGCCAGCGTCCGACACCAGACTCCGTTCCCTCCGTGTTGATCGGGATGGCCGAGCCGGTGACGGCGATCCGGCGCTTCTTCTCGAAGTCCGCTTGGAGCTTGAGCCATGTGGGCCACTCGCTCGTGTTCTGGATTTCGTCGAGCAGCAGATACTCCAATCCTTCGGGCGGCGGCTGTAACTCGTACCAGAGATCAAGCACACCTTCGAGACCGATCAGCTTCATCAACGGGTGGTCGAACGTGACGTAGAGGATTTGCTCAGGGCGGATGCCCTTCCGAAGCAGTTCCTGGATGGCCTGTAGGAGCAGGGTCGTCTTGCCGACCTGCCGCGCCCCGCTGAGCTGGACGGCACGGGGGGCCGGGGGATCGGTAAGCCACTCCATCAACTGCGGAAACACCGCCCGCCGCCACGGTGGAAGGTCTGCAACCTCCCCGCCATCCCACCAGGGGTTGAATTGCCGGAGAACCGCGAAAAGCTCGTTCTTGGATGCTATCATGTCTGAATTATGTTACGAATAGACGGGAATGGCAAGTATACTTAGCCTAAATGGCACGAATAAGACGATTCTGGCCGAAACGGGCTAGTTTTGGCCCTGGTCACAGCCACTGTGGAAGCCAGCGAGTTCGCCCGCAGCCGAGGCGTGATACGTCAGAATGGAGCAGCATCAAGCACATCCGACCCTGTTTTCGTGTGGTATTACCCCATTTATAGGCTCGTCAGGGGCGTTTTGGACGTCCATCGACTCGCTGCATACCCAACGAACTCGCTTGCAACATCCAAGAGTGTTGCGGTGCCGAAGGCCGGGCATGTGAGCTACCGCGCGGCACCAGTCTTTGAGCGAAGCGGGTTGTCATTCGGTAGGTCGAGTCTGCCGTCGTAGCGTCTCGACAGCCTGTTCGATTGCGCGGAGATCCGGCTCGTTTTCTCCCCATTCCCGCCAGAAGTCGCGGGTGCTGCTGTCGGGCCGATCCGTGGGAGCATCTAGCTTGATCCGCGTCGGAAGCAACATGGCGTCTCCGAGCAGCAACGCCTCACCAGTATCGAGTAACGGGAGGATGTCCGTCAGCCCCGCAAGCGAATCCGGCATCAGTCGGCGGACAACGCCTTGGTCTCGATCATTTGTCAATCGGAGAACCAGAAAGTTATTGCACTGGCTGAGAATGGTCCGGCTCACATCGGATGGTCGTTGGCTAACCACCAAAATCGACACACCGTACTTGCGACCTTCTTTTGCGATCCGCTCAAAGGTGGCGAGTGCTTGGCGCTCCGCAGCATTTGCATCTTCCTTAACGGGAAGATACTGATGGGCTTCGTCACACACGATGCTGAACGGCGTTCGTTTTTCCGCATCCATCCAAAGCTGCACATCATAGAGCAGCCTCGCAAACGTTCCGACGACAACAGGCAAGACGTCGGACGGCACCTCAGAGAAATCTACTATTTTGATTCCCGCGCAGTTCTCGCTAGATCCAAGGAAACGACCAATCTGGGCGGCCAGCCAGCCGTATTCCTGAGCTGCTGGCGGCGGATTGAACAGGAACCCGTAGCGACGGTCATCTAACTTCGCCCGCAACCGCGAATGAAACCTCGTGAGCTTTCCCTCCCATTCGCCCTTTACTGGCTTATTGTTCGCGCCAACACCTTTGCGCGTATTATCGTCCTCAAGCCGTTTCACGAGACTGCTCATATCGTACGGAATTGGTGAATCCACCGTAAACGTCTTGCGTACGTCCTCTTTCTTCTCTGCTTCGAGCGACTTGTCCTTCAGCTCTCGCACATGTTTTGTGAATCTGGACGCCTGATTCGGAGCGTTTTGGTCACTTCGATCCAGGAGCATGGAAAGCATCTCCTCTCGGTTGAGCAACCAGTACGGCAAGAAAATGACATCGTCTCCCGGCGCTTCGAGATCGCCAGGGCCAGCAATTCGGAAGCCTTGAGCGAAGCCCGTCTCCGGTCTCGCAAGAGGCGCGTATTCACCGTGCATGTCCAGCACGATGATATTTGGGTGCTTGAGTTTACTTGCTCGTTCAAGGATGAGGGCAACAGACCAACTCTTCCCGGAACCTGTACTTCCAAGGATCGACCCATGCCGTTGAAAAAACTTGTCGCCACTGGCAATCGCAGCCGCGTTTCGATCAACGACGAAATGCCCAAGCGTCAACCTTTCTTCATCTTTCAGCTCGGCACCAAGAAGTCCCATGAATCGTTGGAGATTAGCTCCATCGATAAAGAAGCAATCCCGATCAATCTGGGGGAAGGAGTCAGCACCGCGTTTGAACACATTCGGCTGCTCGCCGTGAACGATACGAAATGTGCCGACAAGAACGGCATGTATCGTATCCACTGGGCGCGGGCCTAGTTGAATCGTATCGTCTCCCGGTTCACCCTCGCCAAGTATCTCGTCTTCGACAGTGCGCGTAACGCGCTGTGTCATGCCGATCAGGTATTCTCGCTCGGTTGCGCCGCGTATGGCGAGGACCGTGCCGATGCCCACGCGAGTCACAATGTCTGCATCATCGACGCCTATCACGACTCGGCTCGTATCAACCGCAGTAACACGACCGAGGCGATCAGTTTGGGCAAAATCAAGAATCGGTTGCTTCATGGTTGCAGCACCTCGTCAACAAGGACATTAACATCCCACAGATCCGGACCTGGAAAAAACACGGCGTTTGCCGCCGTCGTCAGCAAGGCACCCGTTTCGTCTGAATTCTCGCCTGCACTCAGCGCCATAATGCCACTGCACTCGACGATCAGCCGCTTAACATTGTCCGTCAGCCCACGAGTAAGAACAAGAGCGGGCACGTCTTTCCGAAGCTGGTTGCTCAGATGGGTTTCAAGGTGGTTGTCGTTGAATCCGTATCCGATTATCAAGAAACGTGCAGCGCTATCAATCTCCTTATTGGCTCGCTCTCGGTGGCTGTCGAAGGGACTCTCGTATCCAGCCGCAAGCTTGTTCAGTCCTGGAGTAATAATTAGGCGTGGAAGATCCAACGGCATAGGACACCGAATCGGTCCATCGCCATGTCGAAACCAATCAAGGCTGCCGTGTGGTTTGAGGAGCGTCATGCGCTTTGAGAACATGAGATGAACGGTTCTTCGGTGTTGCCGCGTTCCGCGACAGAAGCTCATGGCGCTTTCTTTGGGACTCAACTTGCCAAAGTGCTGTCCAAGGAACAGCGTATCAACGCCGAGTCCAGCCATCTCCGCTGCAAGCTCAATGAGCCTATCATAGTTCGTAGTAATGACAGGAATTCCGGTGTTCGGCTTTAGCATATGTTCCAAGAGGCGTGTAAGCCTCAACTGACGATCACCAGCTATGACTTCGGCCATGATGTTTGACTCCGCACCAAGTATCAGGTCGGCCGTAATAGCTCCGATTTTTTCCTCAAGGGCGGCGGGTGGCGGGTGGGCCAATAACACGGATTCCAAATCAACCTTGGCATCGAGCTGCGCCGCAATCGCCGTCCACTCATCTTCGACATTCTTGCCGATTCGTGTTGGTATTTCCGCTACAAGATGTTTGCCGAGCGCGGCCATGCCTGGGACACCCTCGGCTACCGAGAGTCCCGAACCCACGATCGTTACCAACCCGTCGGTGAAGTGGTCTTGTATTCGCTGATGTAGTTCGTTTCGGTCCATTGATAGCTACTTGGCATTGTGTGTCCACATACCCTCGCAGGCTCCTACACCTCGTACACCTTCATCACTTCGTCGCCGTAGTGGTTGATGACTTTGATGGCGATCTTTCCCGTTTCCGGCTTGGCGAAGGGGCGGCTCTTGGTTGAATATAGCTCTGACCATGCGGCCTCGTCGATCTCGGCCCGCAAGGCGCGCTTGAGCTTGTCGTATGGCTCGTCCACGCCGGTAAAGTAGGCGTGGCGCACGAAGAAGCTCTCGCCGTTGTAGTTCGTGTCGATGAACCAGCAGGCGATGTCGTCGGTGCTGCTCGATCGCACCTCGCCGGTTGTTGGGTCGTACACATCCAGGCCTTTGATCTCGACTGTCACCTTGCCGTCCTTGCCGGTCGCCACATCCACATCCGGCTCGCCGAACACCATGAACAGGTTGCCCGATCCCGTCTTCTTGAGCAGTTCGCCCATGGCCAGATCGGGGTTCATCTTGGTGGGTAGCACAACCAACTTGCCGTAGCGCTTGGCCTCGTCGCCGACGGCCGCATCGAAGGCGAAGCCACAAACGATCAGCATGTCGAACCCGACGCCTTGCACCGCCTCCTTGGCTGCCTCCTTGATGAGCAGCGCCCCGACCGTGCCATGCTCCGGGCCGATGCAGATGGCTGCACGCTTGTTGGTGCCGTCCGACTCGGCGAAATGTCCCTCGCCGTGAATCCACTGGCCCGCGTAGGGCTGGAGCGAGTCGAACTTGAGTCGCTCGTTCTTGAAGGTATTTTGCACACCGGCTGTGCGCAGGTTCTCCAGGACGAGCGCGCCGAACTTGTCCGGGCCATAAGTCTTGAGCGTTCGACCGTCGCTACCCACCTCGGCCTGTTCCTTCTTCGCGGCTGCGCTGATGGTGCGGTGTGGCGACAAGCTCTCGACGGTGAACGGTCCGGTGACGCGCACGCGCTTGTTGTCCTGGTACGGTTTGTCGTAGAGGATTTCGCTGCCCGCGCGGCGGGCGATGGACTCGTCGATCTCTTTCTGGCGCTTGCGCCGAAGCTCCCACCACTCAGCAAGTAGCTTGGCGCCACTCGATCCCTCCTTGATGCCGATGGCGTCCCACGCTTCGGTCGTTTGTTCTTCATTCAGGTTATCAGCCGGGGGGCGCGGAACCTGCCACTCTTTCCATTGCTGCTTGGCAGCTTTATTGAGTTTGGCGCAAACCGGTTCGAGCTTCTCCTGCAACTTGGCATGGATCGTGTCGATCTCTTCGTCATTGGCGATATCTTTGAGCATGATGTGCGGCACACTCTCATAGACAAAACCCTTGCGAACATCGTTTCCCGTCTTAGGGAGAGGTGTTGCAGGTAGAGTGTTGGATAGCTCCGCGTCCTTGCGCATACCGTCCACAGAATCGGACAGAAGGTAGTACGGGAATCTCGCAGCCATGAGCCTGGTTCGGGCAAGTGTCAACGACACACGCGAAGAGTCGATCGTAATCCATCTGCGTCCCCATTGCTCAGCCACATACGCAGTCGTTCCGCTACCGCAAGTAGGGTCGAGTACGAGGTCGCCCGGATCTGTAGTCATTAGCAAGCAGCGTTCGATGACACGACTGCTAGTCTGCACGACATAGGATTTGTCGCTTTCGGCGAATGTGTCAAACCAAATGTTCGCAATTTCTTGAACAGGAAAGTCGTCTAGGTAGTACGCAAATCGCAAACTGCGATCCAGCGGAAGTAGACGGCCGGCCATGCCGAGCCGATTCATTCCGTCGAACATGGTCTTCCAGCTTCTGCCCCTCGGTGGTGGGAATTCCTTTCCGGCAAATCCATAGGTAAACGTGCAGGTCTTAGTATATCCCGAGGACGCTAGGTTCTGAGCAGTTAGCAGGCGGACCGTCTCCGAAAGCTGTTCTCCGTTTTGTGTAGCGCGAGCAAGGGAAACACGCCGTCCATCTGGGAATTCCACAAGATTGAATTCCTTTTGCTCCGCGGGGTTCTTGGCGGTATAGAGCTGTCTGTACTTGGCGCGCTCGTGATCCTTTGCATACCAGATGATGAAGTCCGAGACCCGACCCAAGCCAGCAACGCTTAGAGCGCTCTTGACGCGAAATGTGACCAGACCCATGAAGTTCTCCGGGCCGAATACCTCGTCCAACAAACATCGAACGAGGTGGACATTCTCGTCACCTATTTGGATGAACAAGGAGCCGCTCTCGGTCAACATGTCATGTGACACTACGATCCGATCGCGCAGGTATGCCAGATAGGAATGCACCCCAAGTCGCCAAGTATCCCTGAACGCCTTGATCTGCTCCGGTTGCCGTGTTGCGTGCGCGGCCTGGCCATCTTTGACATCGCGTTTTCGTGTGGACACTTGCCAGTTCGAGCCGAACTTGATTCCGTATGGCGGATCGATGTAGATCATCTGCACCTTACCCTTGAGGCGTTCCTTCTCAGCGAGCGAGGTCATCACCAACAGAGAGTCGCCGAGGACCAGGCGGTTCGACCAGTTGCCCTCGTGCTGATAGAAATCCACGCGCTGGTCGAAGTCTTCGGGCAGGCCGTTGAAGTCGGAGAACAGGTCGAGTTGCGGGTCGTTATCGTCGGGGTTGGCGGCGGTGCGTTTGAAGTCATCGATGATGGCTTGGGGATGAATCTTCTCCTGGATGTAGATCGGTACGGCTGGCACTTCGAGGTCGGATGCGTCCTGCTCATCCTTGCCACGCCAAACGAGTTGCGGGTCCAGGTCGGGATTGCGCGGGTAGAGAACTTTGGTTTGCTTTTCCACGTCATCAGAAACGAAGTCGCGCAATTCCTCTGTGGGGATGTTCGTGCGCTTTTGGTCGTGCCGGATCGTGGCGAGCTTCCTCTTCGATCCGGCGCTTTTCGTGGATGTCTTCTTAGCCATGTAGATTTCCTACTCTGCTGGTTCTAGTCGAACCAATATCCAAATGAACGCCCCTCGTGAATGCCCGTATCGCCCGTGCTCCCACAAAACCCGTTGTTCTCGCTCGCTTCTATCCAAAGTTGGGCCTCTTCGCCGCCAATATCCGCAACACAAATATCGTACACGACTTCTCCGTCCAGATCAGATCGCTGCAACTTGATGACGCGACCTGGATAGTCCGGAGCTCCCATGTTGGAGGTTGGTAGACCCAGTCGCCAAATGTCTTCAGTCCATTGCCCGTAATCGTCACCACGGTAGGTAAGAGGACGTGAGAGAGTGTTACCACCTGAGAGCCGTATAAGAACAATCTCCGCAACGCGTTCAGCATCTGTAAAGAAAAGCGCAAGGTCATCGGTTAGCTCAATCTGATTCCGTGACCCGCCACTCATATCCCCGGCACATATCCAGAAGTGTCTCGCTTGTTCAATGGTCGTCGGCATTTAATAACTCCTATGTTTGGTTGACTCTTGCACGAATCGTGCTCTGTGCGTCCCACGGGTCGGTGATTTCGATGAACGCCCAGCGTCCCCAGGTGCCAGCGTTATTCACAGCCGGAACCCAGAGCGTGCGGGCGGTCGTAACTTTGGCGTGCTTGAGTTTCCCCTGTTTGCCATCCTTCTGTCCACTGACCTCCACGATCAGATTCAGCAGGTCGTCCTTGCCGTGGCCGTCGTCGATGTGCACGATGAAATCGGGCATGTAGTTCTTATGGTCGCCGCCGGCTGTGTAGGGAATCAGAAAGTGCAGATTGTGGTTCTTCACGTAGCAAATAACCTCGTCCATATCCTCAAGCGCCTCGGCCATCTTTTGTTCCCAAGAATCTGTGTCGGCGACGACGTGCGAGAGATGGCATTTCTTGGGGTCGGTCCTGTAGACGGGTTTCGCCGTGTCAAAGTCCACGAACCGGGTCGATCCAATCGTGTCGTACGGCTTGGGAATCGGTAGCAGCCGTTTGGCTTCGGGATCACCGTCTACGATGGCCTTGTAGATGTGGTCGGCAGCGTCGTGGGCGTTCTCGACGAGCAATAGCAATTGCGGAAAAGTGTTGTCCTTGAGGATCAAGCATTCATCGAGCCAGCGCCGCGTGATGGCCAGCAGGTCGGGGAAGAGCCACGGTTTGACGTTCAGATCATCGTCGCGGAAGTAATGTTCCAAGATGCGTTTCGCCACCATGAACGCCACTTCCTGCTTGCGATGCTTCTTGAGATCGTCGAGCGTGTGGATGCTCGACTCGCCGACGATCGGTGCGCTCTCTACTTTGGTTGGGATACTGGCGGTCGTGAGCGCGAGCTTGGAATCGTCGGTGAAGTTTGCAACAAGTCGCTCGGCTGGCAGTTCGTAACGGTAACCGTCGATGCGCGGGAAGCTGATCTCGCACTCGATTCGCTCCTCCAACGCGCGAACGCGCGTGGGCGTTGGACCGGGTTTAGGGTCAGATGATCCGGCCGAGGGAATGAATGAGAACGGTACGCCGTAAACCTCGGCGTACTCTACCGGGAATGCCTCGAACTCAACGGTCTTCCCGTTGATGTTGCGCTGTTGCGGTTCGGCACTGTAGCTCATGCGACGCAGCCCACGACCAACAACTTGCTCGCAGAGGAGTTGTGTACCGAACGCGCGAATACCGAGGATGTGCGTCACGGTATTGGCGTCCCACCCCTCGGTGAGCATCGACACGGATACGACGCACCTGATGTTCTCTCCGAGCTTGTCCGGTTTGCCGACGGTGTTGAGAACCTCGCGCAGTAGGTCTTCATCCGTGAGTTTGTCGGGGTCTCGGTCCGGGAAGCGCCGTCGGTACTCGTGCTTGAACTCGTCTATCTCTCGCGCTGCAATCTGTTTGAAGTCCTTACTCATTGACTCGCCGGATTCCAACTGTTCGGAATCGACGAGGATGGTGTTCGGTCGATCAGAGAAGCGGTTCCCAGTCGCGCCCTGTTCGACATTGCTAAAGATTGGAAGCTTACCGGGAACGGCGACCGTGTTGCCGTCAGAAAGTTCTTTCTCCCATCCGGCGATGTGGTCGAAGACCATCTTCGAGACATTCGTGTTATTGCAGACGACGATGAACACCGGCGGCGTCAGGCCATTCTCCTGCGCGTCGTCGTTGTCGAGCCATCGCTGATACGAATTGGCATAGTTGGCATAGAGGCTTTGAAGAGCGCCTTCGAGAACGACGGGCAAGTTCGGTTCGCCGGAAATGGCCTGCGTCTTTCGACCCTTCTTGGGCAGGTCATCTCGGATTCGAAGCCAGAGATCGCGGTACGTGGGCTGCTCGCCGTCCATCGTGTTGTCGGCGACCGGAACGCGCGGCACCTTTACGATGCCGCTCTCGATAGCGTCGATCAGTGAGAAATCTGACACGACCCACGGAAACAGGTGGCCCTCACCGTAACCGGAACCACGCAAGAAAAATGGCGTCGCCGATAGGTCTTGGACTGTCTTGATTCCGATCTTGCGCTGGATGGCTTCGAGGCCGCTGATCCAAATTCGGGCGTCTTTGTTGCGCGTCTCCACCTCCTTGCGCTCATCACCAATGAGTTTCTCATCCTCGTCGCCAACCCGACGTCGGTAGCAGTGGTGAGCTTCGTCGTTGATGACGATGATGTTCTTTTTCGTGCCAAGTCCACGGCAGACGCGGCGGACCATCTCTCCCTCGGTCTCCGTGAACGCAGACGCTTCACCATGGTCATTGTTGTTGAGGATTTCCTTGGTGAGCTTGCCAGCCTTGACCTTCTCACGCCGTTTGAAGGCGTGGAAATTGGTGATGACGATTTTGGCCTGGCCAATCTGCCCCATGAGATCAGAGGGAACAACTTCCATCGCTCGGTAGTAGTTGCCAGGGTCGCTCGGTAGCAGCACGCGAAGTCGATCGCGGATCGTGATGCCCGGCGTGACTATGAGGAAGGTGTCGGTAAATCGCGTGTCCCTTGGGTTGGCGATCTTGTTGAGCGTGTGCCACGCAATGAACATGGCCATCACAAGCGTCTTGCCGCTGCCGGTCGCCATCTTGGATGCGAGGCGAAGCAAGCCTGGGTTCGCGTCTTCGTTGAAACGCCGGAGGTCGTTCTCAATCCATGTGTGGCCATACTTCTTCGCGACCTCGGTGATGTAGATGATGGTTTCGAGAGCCTCGACCTGGCAGAAGAACAGCCGACGCGCGCGGTCGTCGCGCCTCCAATAGTCGAGAAGGCGAGCTGAAGGACGGGTCAGGTCATCGGTGTAGCGGCCTTCGCGCCAAGTCCTGACGCACTGGCGGATGGCGTTGACGGTGACATTCTCTTCGATCCGGTCCTCGGTCCAGCCGTCGAAAGTCTGTTGCTGGCTCTTGCCCTTCTTGCGCGCCTTGGGAATCGGAATGAAGTAGCAACTAATTCGCCGCTCGTCAGCGATCTGATCCGTAATCCCCTCGTCATCGAACCGGAAGTGGCGGCAGGGCTCTACAAATGGGGAATTGAGAATAGGATTTTCAATGACTACCTGACTCATCCTGACTCCAACCGTCCGTACTCGATACAATTGCGGAAGTGTGGCGACTCAAACCGGTAAAATCGCCCTGAAGTGTAGATTGTGCGGTATAACTGCCCGCGCGACAAGATCTACGGTCGGTTGCGCTGCTAAAGACGGCTGCTGGGGACGTGGGATCACTTCGGGTGAGGCTTATTTGCGGATTTTGGGTAAGGAACGGACGTGAGACGCGCATGGTAGAACGGATCTTAAGGTCGGTAGGAGGCGCGACGATAGTGATGGAGCTAATCCGGCGCCACGAGCCAACGCTCGGACATCTTCAGTCGCTCACTACTTCTGTGATGATCGCGTCGAAGTTGTCGGGAAGCACGGACTCAAGCTGGTCGGTGAGATGGAACCAGTCTACGTCGATGCCGAATTGATAGAGACCCCTCGCAGCTTGGCGCGCCGCGGTCCCGGCTGCGTCGATCGCGAAGGCTTCGGCCCGCGAGAACATATATAGCATGTGGGCGCACCGTTCGAGCAGGGACAGGACCAGCAGCGAGCAGCCGGGGCGTTCCGTCACATCGATCAAGAGTGATGTCTCGTACACACAGATGTCGCGATCAGACGTGGACGGCAAGGTGTCAAACACAATGTCGAGACGTTATGATGCTAGACCTGGATTGGGCTTTGTGCGTTTGGAGTAATCAAAGATGGCAATAGCGGTCGCCCCCGAAGGGTTCTTGGTTGGGCTCATCTCGTGGGTCTTAGAATTCTGGTCGAATTGGATAGGGTTCTGGTCCTGGTCTCCATTGAGGCCGCAGTGTGACGCGCATGCTAGGCGAGCCCTAGTTTTTCGCGACATCACGATCGTGGTCGCGGTGGGCTTGGCCTCCGCGGCGTTCGGGATTTGGCCGCATGGGGACTGCCGATGGTTGCGGGCTCTTCTTGGCGGGCTGGCTATTTTTCGGATAATCGATCTGTCATTAACGCTGTTTCGTCTCGGCATATTTGGATCCATACGAGCCGATGTTCCCCTTCAAAAACTTCCGTTATCTCGAGTTCAGCGTGCGCTGCTTGCGACATTATTGAATTATGTTGAGTTGCTCATTTGGTTCGCGCTTCTGGGCCTTTGGCTTGGCGAATTGAGCCCGAATCAGTTCACAAACGCTGTTCATTGTCGTACTCAAGCGTTCTTTGTGAGCATGTCGTCGATGACGACTGTAGGGTATGGTGAGTACGCACCGATACGACCGTTGGCCCTATTTGTCGCGACGTGGCAGGCGCTATTAGGCTTGTTCATGCTGGTCGTCATAGTTGGCCTCCTCGTAGGTCTTGCCGGAAACGACGACGCGCGGCTGGTGGCACCCGCAGCAGAAACCTTGCCCGTCGGGCATCGTCGAACACTATACTACTTCATTCCTTGGTTCGTCCTGTCCGCTACAGTTCTTTTTGTATATCTGGTATTGTTGTAGGATGCCATGGAGGCGGCAAAGCCGACACTAGTCCAACGGATCCCACCGCTCTCCGTAAAGGCAGTAGCAGTTGCGTCTGTCTTGCATGTGTCTCCCCCTCCGGGACGCGTTCGGCTTTGGCTTCTCGCTGGTCGTCACGCAGCTTCGGTAGCCAACCGTCGCTCCACGCCTTCGTGCGTTTGGACTCCCAGATAATCGTACCGCACGAGTTTCCGTTCGCGTCGCGGACATGCTGCGACACATCCCCGCCATGCACGCCCTTGGGGACAGGCTCGATAGTGTCGGTCGGGAACCGCGTCGCCAGCAACGCCTCAAGTTCATGCTGCAGCACCTTACCCTGAGTCTGCTGTGAACCCTGTTCGGCCTTGCGTTACAGATCGTCGATCTGCTTCCGCATGGCAGTAATGCGAAGATCATATCGTTTATGAGTTCGAGCTTGATTTTTTATGCAATTAATGGAGGTAAAGACGAGAACTCGCACATAAAATTCCACAATGTTGGTGCGAATAGCAGTGCTGAACACGTTAGCCTTCATTGGACACACTGAGTTTTTGGACACTACGAGTTGATGCGAGGCCGATCTAGTGTTGCGTGCAGACTGGACACCCTTCTCTTTGGGACACGAACAACGAATTGTCTCGTTCAGGCATTTGAGTTTTATGGAACTACGACATGACGGTACACACTACCACAATGCATCACCCGTCAGTTGTTGAGATTTATCACAAACTCAGAGTAGTCGTTCAGGTCCACATCGAGGTCGGCGTCTAGGTCGAAACAACTGCAATCGAACAAGATCGGCTCAGTTGGCCCGTCCATACATGCGTCAAATCCTTCGAAATCGGACAGGTCCACTTTGCCATCGCCGTCGCAATCGCCTGGGAGTGTGATGGGGAAGACATACGCCGCGCCGGACTGGCTGGCGCTGTTGTCGTCCTGGTTTCCATCGACGCCGGTGGCGTTGCTGTCCTCGAAAAATGCCCCAGCCACGACCGTGTCGCCGGACGCGGCCACCGAATAACCAAATAAGTCAAATTCATCGGTGTTGGAAGCCTTGAGGTAGGACTGTTGGCTCCAGGCACCGCCGCCCTTGATGAAAACATACACCGCGCCGGAACCGGCGGCGCTGTTGTCGCCTTCATCTCCGTCGATGCCTGTGGCGCTGCTGCTCTCGCCCGTTGCCCCAACCACCACCGTTTCGCCGCACACAGCCACCGATCTGCCAAAACCGTCAGCCGCACCAGTGTTGGACGCCTTAAGGTAGGCCTGTTGGCTCCAGGTACCGCCGCCCCTGACGAAGATGTACGCGGCGCCGGAATTGTTGGCGCTGTTGTCAGCCTCGTTCCCGTTAACACCCACAGCGTTGCTGTCCTCTTGAAGCGCCCCGATCACCACTGTGTCGCCGCACACGGCCACCGATGCGCCAAAGAAGTCGCGAGCAGCGGTGTTCGACGCCTTGAGGTAGGCCTGCTGGCTCCAGGCGTTGCCGTTGCGGACGAAAACGTACGCCGCGCCGGAATTGTTGAGGCTATTGTCAGCCCCGTTCCCGTTGATGCCCACGGCATTACTGTTCTCCTCATTCGCCCCAACCACTACCGTGTCGCCAGACACAGCTACCGAGGTGCCAAACACGTCGGTTGAATTGGGATTGGACGCCTTGAGGTAGGCCTGCTGGCTCCAGGTGCCGACGTCATTGCGGACGAAGACGTACGCCGCGCCTGACCTGTTCCCGAAGTTGTCGTTGGTCTGGTGCCCGTTAACACCCGCGGAGTCGCTGTCCTCGCCATTCGCTCCGACCACCACCGTGTCGCCAGACACGGACACTGAGATGCCAAACTGGTCATCTCCATCCGTGTTGGACGCCTTCAGGTAGGCTTGCTGGCTCCAGACGCCGCCGCTGCGGGCAAAGACGTACGCCGCGCCGGATTGGTTGGCGCTGTTGTCAGCCTCGTTCCCGTCTACGCCGGTGGCGTTGCTGTCCTCGAAATTTGCCCCGACCACCACCGTGTCGCCGGACACATCCACCGAGAAACCAAATGTGTCAATAGCACCAGTGTTGGACGCCTTGAGGTAGGCCTGCTGGTGCCATACACCGCCGCTGCGGACGAAGACGTACGCCGCGCCAGAACCGCCAGCGCTAACGTCGGCCTCGTTCCCGTTGACGCCCGTGGCGTTGCTACTCTCGCGGGCCGCACCTACCACCACCGTGTCGCCGGAAACGGACACCGATCTGCCAAAATCCTGACTTCCATCGGTGTTGGAAGCCTTGAGGTAGCCCTGTTGGGCAATGGGGTCGATGGTCAACGGGTAGCGCGCACCGCGTTCGTCCACGGAAAGCCGCAGACCCACAGTATCCACATCAATCCGCGCAGTCAGCACCCGGTTATCCGCGTCCCAAACTTTTAGCCCGGTGTAGTTGATGACAGTGCGGCCTTGTTCATTCACAAAGTTCACTCCTCGGCCATTTGCATGTGCCTGGGCTCGCAAACCGCCGCGAACGGTCAGCCGCAATTCCAGCCGATCGCCTTCACCCGGCGGACGACTAACCAGCGTGAATCCGTGCTCCAATCCACTACGACCGTTGATAAACCACTCCCGCAGCCCTGCGTGCCATTCGTAAGTCACCCGATTGTAATGCGCGGTTATTTGTGTTTGGCCGCTAACGGCGCGTTCGTGACCGGGGAAGCCGTAGCTTTGCAATTCTAATCCCCACCGCCAACCCGCTGCGTTTGGTTCGACGCTGAAGCCACGCCCGTCGAAATGGGTCAGCCATTGTTGGCCGGGGTTGCGAGCGCGGAACTCGCCATCCACAGCTGCCGCATTGTGGCGATTTCGCTCGTACACCTGGCGGATGGTCTGCCAGTCCGAACCCGTCAATCCTTCGGGGACTGCGTCTTCGATCTGACCACCAGTGCAATCGATGACCTCAGTAATGATCTGTGCTGAAGATAGCGAGGGTAAACACAGTAGAAAGCCAAGAGAGGCAAGAAACCATGTTGAGTGGCTCGCGATGGAATAGCTTGTGATCGAACCCCGATTAGTCATACGCTGCCTCTTCCTCTCTATTTAGCTCGTAAGTGTTCCGAGTTACGATACTCAGTCCTCACTGTAGCAAACTGGCTGGCTAGCATCATGGCGAAAAGACGTTGCCGAATTCCGCAAAGTCCTGCAAGTCGATATCCAAGTCGGCGTCGCAGTCGAACGTCGCGCATTCGGCGGCGTACGGTCCATTCCCCGGCCCTGTCATGCAGGCATTCCAGTACGCAAAGTCATTCAGATCTATAGTCTGATCGCATGCAAAGTCGCCGGAGAATTCGTAGGCGCCCATTTCGATTCGATCACAAAGTACGCGGTCGTGACCGTCGAGATCGATTTCGCCAGAGCTAGCCACATACGCTGGGTCGCCGGAATCGATGCAAGGCGATCCAACCCGCAAACGCAGGTCGTCGTCTTCAGTTCCGACAATGTTGTCCGATCCGTCGGCGTCCATGAACTGTGGATCGATGTTGATGTTTCCAACCCCGCCAACACCAGTCCAACCACCCTGAACATCACTGAAACTGACCGTTGGAAGATTTGGGCCAAGCGTGTCGTCATTGTTGATCTGTCCCGATTCATCCGTCCCACCGAGGTCCAAATTCATCCAGAAGATACAGTTCGTTACGGCCGGTTCGCAAGAATCAAGGTTGTGCATCCCACCACCATCAGATAGGGCTGTATTGCCACTGAACGTCGAGCCTGTCACATTAGGGCTACATAGACGGTTCATCATCCCGCCACCGTTCGATAGGGCTGCATTTCCGGAAAATATGCAGGTAGTCACCGTCGGGCTGCCCAAGAAGCTGTACATCCCGCCACCGAATTCGGCTTCGTTCCCATTGAACTTACAGTTTGTCACTTTCGGGCTACTGTTGTTGTTGAAAATCCCGCCACCGAACTGCTCGGCGGTATTCCCGCTGAATTTGCAATTCGCCACTATCGGGTCGCTGGTAGCAGAGTTGTTCATTCCGCCGCCGGTTTCTGCCAAATTCCCGTCGAATGTGCAGTCGGTCACCGTGGGGCTACTGCCATTGTTGAACATCCCGCCGCCGGAGAAGTTGACCGCGTTCCCGCTGAACGTGCAGTTGGTCACTGTGGGGTTACTGCCATTGTTGAATATCCCGCCGCCACGAGTGAATGCCACTCCGGACATGCTGGTATCTCCCGTGCCGCCGGTAATAGTGAACCCGTCCAGCACGCTGCTGGCTGACTCGCCGTTGTCGCATCGAACAACTGGCTTACCGGTTCCGGGGTCAGGCGCAATCGTTGCATCAATGATGGTCACCTCAGCGCCGCCGCTACTGCGCAGGGTAATGCCCTTGCCGCTGAAATCTATGATCTCGTCGTATGTACCCGGCGCTACAATAATCCCATCGCCACTACTAGACACGTCGATCGCGCCTTGAATGGTCTGTACATCGGCAGGGACATTGATCACCGCGGTCGTCTCGACCAGAGGTGAATCTTCGACAATAACATCGATGCTGTGTTCGGCCATGTTGCCGTCAGTATCCGTTCCCGTCACCGTTATCGTGTGGACGCCAACACTAAGTGAGGTGGTAGGAAGTTCTTCGCCTTGGCCGAGGGCGCCATCTACGCTCGAAGTCCAGGTGATGGCTGCTTCGTCTATTGAACTTTCGTCGAGGTCCGACACTGATGCTTGTAGCCATACCAATTCTCCGCGCCGAAACACCGTGCCGTCTTCGGGGAAGAAAATCTCTACTTGCGGTAGTTTGTGCGCGACGCTGAACGGGGTAGAGTCACCAAAACCGCTATTGACGCCGTCTGTGGCGAGGACACGTATGATGGCTGATCCATCTGCCCCAGGCAGCATGTCAAAGTCAATCCGAAGCTCTATTTCGGTTTCGGACAGCGACAGCGTGTTCCAAGTCAATCCGTTATCATTTGAATACTGTACCCAAACAGTATGCTCGGTTGAGTCTGGATCAACGATGGTCCAACCAACCGTTAGAGGTCCGCTCAGAGGCGCACCGCCCGGTGTGAAATCGACGGTTACTGTTGGTGGTGTACCATTGAGCATAATACTGCCAAGCTCAGTGTCGAAACTATCGAGGACAACGATTCTTCTTGCACCGACTTGCACCGGTATCAATTCAGCAAAAAAAGGCAGATTGAGAACATCCACTTCACCTTCGTCGATTTCAGTGGAGGCGATCAGGGGCTCGAAAAATCGGGTGGACAATATGATGTCTCCCGCGTCGCGAACCTCAATTCGATGTGATCCTGCACCAGGGGTGTCTAAGTCCGTGGTATCGAACTCCAATAGTGGGCTGAACGTCGCCACACCATTATCCAATTCTCCAGCGACCAACCAAAACGAACCGGTGATTGACGAAGTGCCAAACCCCTGTCGCTCGAAACTGCTTCCAGGCAACGGCACGAGGCGGCTCTTTGCTAACTGATTGTAGGTGAAGGGTGAGATCCATTTGGGGCTGCAGTAACTCATAATATCAAACGCTGAACCATGGGCGATTGGGAGTTTTTTGGAGACGTCGAACCCGATTTCTTTCGTGGCGACAGGTCCCGTAGCGCTTGTGCACGCCACGGGATTGGACTGAATCGTGCTATCGCAGAATGGCCAATCCGTATCACTGTCAGAAGCAAGGGTTGAGCATATCGGATTCGTGTTCATCCCGCCGCGTCGGTTTGTATGTTGGCGTCCCAGCATATGACTCGTTTCATGAGCAACGGTCCGGGCCGCGGATGCAGGACCGCTTTGCATCCCAATCGCCGAGTCGCCGTCGATCAAGGCGGATCCTCCGGGAAAGTTAGGTAAGAATCTCATCATGCCGTAGAATAAATGTAATTCATCAGTCGCCGCCGGCGACACAAATTGGGGCGCCCGCGATACTAACGCAAGATTAAATTTCATCGTGTTAATCCATTTGCGCTTCTCATACAGATTGCCGACTTGACTGACATCTTTCCCGTCGCTGTCGAGGTCCAAGAGCGACAGGCGGGCTGCAGCAAAGTGGTGCGATAATTCGACCATCACCTTGTGCGTCGGCGCGATGGACCGTAGTAAACCGGTAAGAGAATTCAGGCGTGTCTCGTCACCACATATCCAGTTGCCGGATGCATCAACACCATGACAGATTGAAGCCGCATTGAGCACCAATGTTTTGGCTGTCCTCGTAACCTGGCGAAACCGGTGTCGCTCGAAAACAGCTCCAGAAGGCGTCCGCACTGTAAGCACGGTTGTCCACTGGCCTTGTGGTGGATTACAGAAGTAAAAGTCTGAGGATAAACACTTGCGCAGCGCTGCGGGGTCTTTGCGTCGACGATCTAGTGGTGTACAACCGAGCTTGGCCTGAATAATCTCTTGTTGTAAGACAGAGTCTAGACCTTCAACCTCGAATTTTATATTTGTATTGTCGCTCAGCTCTCGTAGGTAGACCCGCATGACACCCGGCTTGCCCGCAATCATGGGAACCGGCGGCTCGTCGGTCGCGTCGAGTGTGCTTTGAAATTTATCAAGAGGCTGAAAGGTCTGAATCGCTTGCGTGAATTCCACGCCGTGAACAAGTTGTTCACGACCAAACTCAGAAGTATTCCCATCCGGATCGGTCAGCGTCACGGAAATGTTGTGATGAACGCCCAGAATGGAAAATAGAACCCGGGCCATCCCTGTGTCGTCAGTCGTGACATTGTTTGAATCAAGGAAGGAGCGACCCTGCACAGTAAAAACATCATGGCTCACTTCGTCACCGTAAACATCTATCAAATAGTTGATTTCGGGATTTGCGTTGACGTCAATCGTTACGTCTGTTCTTGAGCCCACTATCTCTGTGGTGACGATCGGGAAATTCTGCAACTCATTGGCGCCAGAATCCATATCTGCCGGATCATTTTCTGTGAAGCCGTCACCTCCGAGGTCGATTCCAAGTCCGTCGTTCTCAAAAATCTGGTTGCCCCGGATCGTACAGCGGGTTCCGGATTCAATGACAACGCCACTACCACCATTGTGAGCGATCGCATTGCCTAGGAAGTCGATGCCTCCAACTACATTCTCGGCCGCGCCAATCGCGTTGTCGAAGCCGTCGGCAATAAATACGCCGTGCCGTACGTTTCCGGTCGCGATTGTGCGATCGGAACTTAGTCCGATCGTGTTCCGGGTTACTTGGGTGCCGGTAGATAAGTTTCCGGAGATATGGACTCCGTCACGTTCGTTTCCAGAGATGACGTTACCCGTCCCGGGCTGCTCACCGCCGATTGTATTTCCTGGTGCGTCTTCGATCAGGACGCCGTCTCCGACGTTCCCGATGATCTCAAGACCGTCGTAGTCAACGCCGATGAAGTTTCCCGCGACCGTGTTCCCTGTCGCGGCGCCGGGATTGTTTAGGCCCTCGATGGATACGCCACTACCCTTGTTGCCGGAGATAACGTTGCGGTGGGCGATGACGCCATCGCCGATAGAGTTATTCGGAGAATCGAAGATTGCAACGCCGTGACGCGTATTACCGAGCTCATCGCCAGAGTCAGGAATCCCGTCAGGATCTATACCGGTCCCGCCATCGTCGAGCCCGATGAGGTTGTTGACCACGAAGTTGCCCGACGATCCGAACGCAATCGCCACGCCATCGCGTCCATTCCCGGAAATGACGTTGCCGCCAGTGCTTGTGGAGGTTCCGATGAAATTGCTGGTTGGCCCAGTAGCCTGCCCGCCAAAAGTCGTAAAGCGGACGCCGTCAAGAGCGTTGCCTAGCTTGACGGTTCCCGTCTTATCGAGACCAATGAAGTTGCCAACGACCTCATTGGTGGTGACCATTGGACCTACGAGAGAGACGCCGCTACTGTCGTTGCCAGAGATGATATTACGGGTCGCGGATGTACCATCTGTTCCGCCGATGATGTTGTTGGCGACAGTGCCAGCCGCTCCGACACCCGAACCCAACAACACGCCGCCGAAGGTATTGGGGACTGATTGTAGGCCGGTGATGTCTGTTCCGATGTAATTCCCCACGACAAGGTTTCCAGACGCGGACTGGTTTCCAACAAAAATGGAGATGCCTCTGCCAGCATTGCCTGAAAGAATGTTACGTTTATACGCTGCGATGGTTCCGCTTCCGTCACCAACGAACTGCCCGCCGACCAGATTGTTTGACGCCTCGTTCAACAACACGCCGTCGTTCTGGTTTGGCAGGCGCGTCGAGCCGTCAACTTTCGTCCCGATCAGGTTGCCAAGAATCTCGTTGCGCGTACCGCGAAAAACCTGTACACCAGCTCGCCCGTTGCCCGAGATGATGTTGTGTTGTCCGGCGCCAGCTCCGCCGATTCGGTTGTTCGATGCATAGACATTGACCCCAACTAGCGCGGTAATCAGCACGCCGTCTAACTCGTTCCCAACGTCGTTCAACCCACTTGGATCTGTACCGATGTAGTTGCCTTCGACGATATTGCCTTGCGAGGGACCGTTCAGAATGGCGATTCCAGACCAGGCATTACCAGAAATGACGTTTCTCTTGTCCGGAGTTGCGCCGCCGAAGACGTTGGACGCCGAGTCGAACAAGGCTATACCATCGGCCCCGTTGGGGCGGGCAAACGTACCTGTGGCATCAGTGCCGATGTAGTTTCCTTCGATGTGGTTTTCGTTGGCGCCGTCAAGCAAGATATTGGCTAGTCCGAAACGATTGATGACAAGCCCGCGGATAGTCGAGCCATTCGATTCCAGGGTCAGGCCGTGCGTGAGGGCACCCGCAAGAGAACCGTCGATCTCGATCAATAGGACAGCGTCACTGCCCACCACCAAGGTATTGAGCTTGGCAATTCCTTGGGTGTAACCGTCGATGTACACTGCCTCGGTAATCACAGGCAAAGGCGACATTGGCTGGATGGTATGCACATCGAGTCCGTCAATATCGAAACTGATCTCATCCAGAGTATCAGCATTAACATTGGCTGTTTCGTTCGCCTGTTCGATTGCGGCCCGTAGAGTGCATTCGTTCTTAGACGTATTGCAGATGTCATCGCTAAGATCGGCGTCCGATTCGTCGCCGATAGAATCGACGAATAGAGCCAGCCCGAACACGCCAGAGGCGTAGGATTTAATAGTAAACAGACCAGAGAGAGCCAGCCCCAGCACGATGAACATACAGCTAAAGGCACGCAAGCATAATGGTTGTCGATTCACTGTTCTGCTCCTATGGAAGTGCACAAGGAGCGTTAGCCACAAATGGACCGACAGTTCTCACTAAAACACTAGATGTATCATTATATCAATAGGCATCGTGCGATTCAAGCGGCATTCGATCGCCTCTTAGGTACTTCGATTGCGTGACACAGCGCGATCATGCCATAGAATCGAATTATAGGACTCTAACTGGCCTTACCCCCATCCCCCTCTCAGCAACCTTCCTCGTACATAAGATGCCAATAGTGCCGATCCCGAAAATATTTTTTTGTATTTTTTTGGGGGGGGAATGGATTGGTGGCGATGCCTGCTAAACACCAAGACATTCTGGACTCATGTGCGCGAGTTCTCGTCACTCAAGTTTCATTTGATCTGAGATAGATAGTTCACTGACATAGTCAGTGACGGCGGTCGTGCCGATCAATTTTCGCGTAGTGTCCAAATATTCAAATGCCGCGACTAAACACTCATTTCCAGGCTACGATCGTCCGATTAGATTACCTACGCGCTCGCAACTCTGGACCTGTCGCGCATCGACTGAATTGTTTGATAAGATTCAATACGGCGTTATGGTCAAGCGGCAATACGATAATAGTATCGAAGCGCCGCCGAGCCGCTCGCGACACGCAACATGGCCGTCTAACGACTCGACCTCGGTTAATGATTGGATCAATCGATTATCGAGACCTTGACGTCTTGTTGATGCCGATTCATCCAACCAGCAACGGCCACGAGAAGGAGCTGCCATGATTGAATTGGGTTCATGGTCTAATTCTACCACGTTGATTAGTTGGTTGTATCACCTTGTAAAGCAATCACTTATGTTTGGCCGAATTTTTGGACAACGCGATGATCATAACGAAATTGATTTTTGTTCATCCATCAATCATACAGCTTTCGCCCTATCGACAACTCTCATGACTACCAACAGGATGAATCTTGCAGACTTATTCTTGAATATTGGGCAATCAATCGAGATTATGTCGAATACTCGTACGCAAAACTGCAGGTAGGGTCGAGGACTGGCGCGGTAATCCGTAGGTGGATTCCGTTTCCAGCCCCCGCCTCCTCAAACGCAGCATGCGGTTTTCCCGCACTACGCTTTCCTGACAGCTTCGCCTCATCGCTTATTAAACCTATCATCTGGAGACGCTTTCGTACTCGGGAACACGAACGAGTTGGTAGTCACTGAAGACTCCGAGCGTTTCGTAGATCCAAGCACTACTCCACCTCTTCCAGCCAAAGCCCTGACGGCCTCGCGCACGCATCAGGTGACGTCTGACTTTCCTCTCCATCCAGTATCGTATGTACGAGAAGCACTCATGGGATTCGCCAACTCGGAAGTAGTTGACCCACCCTCGCAGGATGGTGTTCGCCTGATTAAGCACCCATGCAATCGGGTGTGATACATGGCGTCGAAACAACTCCCGTAGTCGACTGATCAGACTACTACGCGCTTTCCCTTTCGGGGTCATGCGTACGCCCCATCTTCCCTGACGGGTTTTCACCCGACGAAAGTCGAAGCCGACGAAGGAAAACGTTTCGTCCCTCGCAAGATCGACAGTCTTCGTCTTCTCTTCATTGATCTGAACTTCAATTTTCGCCAGTTCTTCACGCAGACGCTTTGGAATCGCCTCCATAAGCCAATCACAAGCCGGGTGGTCTCCTACGAGAATCACCAGGTCGTCCGCAAACCGGGCATACTCCACGTTGGGGTACGCCCCGCGGCGAGTCACTGCCTTTGCCCGTTCCAACATCCGATCGACATCGTTCAGATACAGGTTGGCGAGCAACGGCGAGATCACGCCGCTTTGCGGCACGCCCTTCTTGCCACTGGCCTTCAGGATCAACTTCAGCAGTCGCAACACATCGCCATCCTGCACTCGAAGTGCGACCTTGCGGAGCAAAATCGAATGGTTCACCGTGTCGAAGTAGGTCTTGAGATCAAGATCTATGACACGGGTCAGGCGACGAACCACTGCCTTCTTGACCTTGGCGACCGCTTGGTGTGCGGTTCGCTTCGGGCGATACCCATATGACCCATCCTGAAAGTCCGATTCGAAGATCGGTTCCAAGATAAGCTTGAGGGCGCCTTGCACTACCCGATCTCGGATCGTCGGAATCCCAAGTGTGCGGACCTTGCCATCACCCTTGGGAATTTCCTTCTTTCGATTCGGAAGTGATCGGTACGTCCCAGCAACCAGTTCATCCCGAAGTCCAGTCAAGAACGCTTCTGCTCCCGCCAACTCGATGTCAGCGAACGTCACTCCATCAACGCCCGGAGCGCCTCCGTTCCGCTTGGCCACCGTGTAAGCTTCGTGCAGAGTCTCGTACTTGCAGACGTGAACAAACAGTCCCCAGAATCGCCAGGCCGGTTCGGCCTTCGCTTTGAGGTAGATCTTCCGTCTCAGTTCCTGCAATCCAATGGACGGCTTTGTCATCTCGTCCTTGCCTCGCCTACGACAAACAGAAATACCATCAGTAGGGCCCCCTTTGCTCCACCGGAGTTACCCGGCTTCATCACTACTACGGACCCATCCGTCACCCTCTTGGCACCTTGCCACTTCCCGGTGTTGCCGGTTATAGGTTCGGTCTGCTCCGAGCATTTCTACTCGGGCCAAGGAGGGCTTCTCCAGTTGCTTTGCATGTCCTTGCTATCGTGCCACCGCTACTTCCCCGACGGAGCGAGCTCTCGTACCAACCAGAGTTCGATCACTCGTGCTGCCTTCGCCTCGACATTGAGGGCTCGGCCTCCGGAGTTACCACCTTTCGAGGTCACCTTGCGTTCACTTGCGTTGCGGCCCAGTAGCTCGCTCGCCATTCCAAGAACGGCTTTGTCGATGGGCTTCAACCGTTTCGGTTTCCCTTACGGCTGCCATCCTAGCTACGGGAATCTGGTTCCTTTCCCGGCAGGACTGGCTCCTGCCGAACATGCTTGCCTTAGCTGGACGCACAATGTATTGGTTGGCAGCACAGTAGCATACGTAGTTAAAAGGCTGCCTGAAACAGGTGGCCTAACCCAATGGAGTGTTCACAATTTCAACTAAGAATGGCATTGACCCTGTAATGCGTTCTGCGCCTTTATTCCAAAGGGTGATGCGTCTTTGGGAGTCGACGAAATAGACGCCGTCTTCTAGTTCGTTGACTAGATTTCGATAAAAATCATCGCCGACCTTCAGTTGTAAACCGCCGATTTACATTTGTCCGATGGGTATTTCTACTACGGCAATACTGCTAGTTTCGCTTATGGGTATGCTGGAAGACGAATCGTTTGTGGCCTGGTTTTCGATTGAGCTTGCTGTATTCATGATCTATCCTTTCAACTGTCGTTCTTATTAATGACCAAAACTAATAAAGTTGATTTCACTTTTTTCAGCCCTCGAACCTGCTCACAGTATCTCATCATCAACTTGGCATCTCACTCAACATCGTGCGATCTATGATTCCACAGGTTGCCCTAGGAGACTGTGTACAGTTTTTACAAAGAGTGCGATCGGCACGGGCGTTTCTAGCAGCACGTGTGGCCGCGTTTGCCAGGGCGGTTGTTCCAGATTGTCCTCTGGCTTGGTGCATACGATTATGAGAGGCAGGGTTCCACAATCGGCCTCGGCTTCACGGCTCTGGAAATTCTCGTACACGGTGGTGGCCTCTTTTGCATCCCTCAAGTAGATGACACCAATATTGGGCGGTTCGGTGTCTTCTATTTGGCACACAACGTCAAGGAATAATTTGATGGCGTCGGTGGATGGCTCGCTACTTACACAAAGTGGATGAACAGGTATGTCAAAACGAGCGCGCACTAGGTTTCCAAATTCTGGCCAACTACCGGAAGTGGAGTGCGCTAACATAGTGATTTTGAGATCGCGCGTCTCTTCCGGGATTGATTCAACAATTTTTTCGATTGTTTTATTTGATATACCCAATGCCTTCATGAGGTCGTCGAAGGGGTAAATCATCTCGTTACCACTACAACCGAGCATTAATGCATGGGCCAATCGGTTTGCCAGGGCTACTATCATGGCTGGATGGGTTTGTTCTGGTGCTAGGCGCTCGATCTGTTGAATGGTTTTATGGTGGTTGACAACTGGCAAAATAAAAGCAGGTGGAAACTGCCAATGCTCTAGCGCATTCCTTAGAATACCACAGTGATCCATGAATAGTAGTTTCAGCTCGACGACTTCTAATGGAAGTTCAAGTTCGTCGGCTACTTTGCATACCTGATTGTATTCGTTGGGTGCATGGTCGAGGAGAATGACACGGCCAACATCATGAAGGGTTCCCCACAGGAAACAGTCATCAGTAGCTTTGTATTGACACTCTTTGGCAAGGGCGGATGCTATTAATCCGCAAGCAAGTGAGTGTTCCCAGAAAAGTCGAATATCAATTCTTGTCGACTTGCAATCTACATATTTATCAAACACCCCTAATGCCATTACTAGTTGTCTCACCTCATGAATTCCGATTCGCTGAACGGCAGATTGAATACTGTCAACTGGTCGGCCACGGGAGTATGCTGAACTGTTGGCAAGCTTGAGCAATCGAATACTTAATGCTTGGTCGTTTCCAACAATTTTGGCGACATCATTCGCGCTGCAATTGGCGTTTCCGGTCACGGCGATGACATTGTGAACTGTCGCAGCTAAGGGCTTTAGATTAAGACCGTCTTTGACGAGCTTGGCGAGCTGCGTTTTCGTGATAATAGGCTCCAATTCGTGTAGCGAAGTGGTAGGTCTATCGATTTGGACGGGTGCGTCAGTCGTTGGGCTAGCGGTGGTGTCTATAGACTTTTTGATTGACGAAGCAGGCGTAATAGTGGCGGTGGTTGAATTTGGGGATTGTAAGGACGTCTTTTGCGTACTGCTCGATGCCTGCGTTGACGCACCCACAGTTGCTAACTCCGGCGTTCTAACGCATGCGTTAACTCGGGCAAGCAGCACGTCGAGCGAGAAGTTCGCCTTTATCAAGTACCCCTGAACGCCGCACTTTATAGCATGGGCCACGACGTCTTTTTCCGCCCGATCGGTGAGCAGGATAACTGAAATCTCTTTTAGGTCGGGGTTGTTTCGCATAATTCTCAGGACGGTGAGCCCATCTGGTTCAGGCATGGTGACATCGAGCAGAACAAGGTCGGGCCTCTGATCTCTCAGCATGCTTAATGCCTCCGTACCGCCGCTGGCGCAACTTACGCAATGGCCATGCGCGCGAAGCGCCTCGGCAATTGGCTCTCGACACATTGCCATATCATCAACGACTAGGATGGTACTCATGTTATAAACCTCTCTTCTAGCGTCTTAGGGTAAGCCAACAACCTCCTACACGGCCCCGGCTAATTCGGGCTTTGCGAAACGGTTCCGCACATGTAAAAATTCTTCTTCATTCATCGCGAATGCCTCGACGATGTCGGGATCGAAGTGCTTTCCGGATTCATCAAAAATCATGCGGCGTGCAACATCATGCGCGAATGCTGCCTTGTATACGCGTTTGGACGTAAGTGCATCGTACACATCTGCCAACGCGACGACTCGGCCGCTAAGTGGAATATCGTAACCGGAGAGTCCGGACGGATACCCCGACCCATCGAACCGCTCGTGATGAGTGAGAGCGATATCCCTAGCAAAACGGAGGTATACGATGCCCGGATACTCGCGCACGGCGGCATCGAGTGTTTCGGCTCCAATTGTTGTGTGGGTCTTCATGATGTCGAACTCTCGGTCACTCAGACGACCCGGTTTGAGTAGCACCGTGTCGGGGATTCCCACTTTTCCGATGTCATGCAGCGGGCTCGTCAAGTAGATGAGCCGTGCAAAGTCAGTTGTTACCCGTTCGTGGGCGGTCCCATGTATGACGAGGTGGCGCGCAAGGATGCGTGAATAATTGCGCATTCGCTCCAGGTGCTCACCCGTTTCCGAATCACGTGACTCGGCCAGTTTGGCCATGGCGAAGATGGCTACATCACGGGTTTCGAGAGTCAAGATCCGTTCGCCGGTGCGAACACGTACCTGAAGCTCCGCCGGATTGAATGGCTTTGTCAAGAAGTCATCGGCTCCGGCGGACAGGCCCTCCACGATGTCCGCGCTCGCGTCCCGCGATGTGAGGAGAATTATGTAAGTGTAGCCGCCGAAGTCTCCGCCGCGAATCTGTCGACAGAGTTCCAGTCCGTCCATCTCCGGCATGACCCAATCCGAGATGACCAAGTGACAGGAGCCATCGTCCAGTGCTTCCAAAGCCTCACGCCCATTTCGAGCGATAACCGGCTCATGCCCTGCATCGGTGAGCGCGAAACTCAGCGCTTCCAATGCTAGGTCATCGTCGTCAACAATTAGGATTCGCATGTTGCGGCTCCATGGCATTGGGTTGTGTCGGACCAGATTCAAGACATCGTTGAAGTTCAGTCTTTAGTTCACTGATGCAGGCTTCGGCATCGCTGAGATCGCCGGCGCATCCCATTAATTCCAATCGTTCTGCGACCTCGCGGAATGCCTCCGCCGAGACATAGGATGCGGCGCCTTTTAGTCCATGTGCAAAACGCGTTGCTTCCTCCACGTCGCCCGCCTGTAGTGCTTGTTCAAGTGTCTCTAGGTCGCCCGGTGCCTGCGTGCAGAACATTACGATTAGCTTCTCGGCGAATGCTTTGTTTGTGCCCCAACGCTTGAAGAGCGCTTCAAGATTAAAGGGCGCTGACGCGTCACCCAGACTTCGGTCTGCACTATCCAATACTGTTTCGGTCTTCAATGGTGGTTCGTCTGAAATACTGACCGGTGCCGTATGCGGTGTGTCGTCCGTACGCGTTATGTGTATCTCGATAACCTCGACAAGCCGATCGGGATCGAGTGGTTTCGTCAGGTAGTCGTCCATGCCGGACTCGAGACAGCGATCACGATCGCCCTTGATCGCGTTGGCGGTCAGCGCGATTATCGGTATCTTGCCCTTATCCCCTCTTAAAAGCGTTCCGTCTTTCTCAAGCTGTCTGATGGCACGCGTGGCGTCAAATCCATCCATCTCTGGCATTTGGCAGTCCATGAGGATCACGTCGAAGTCATGCTCGAGGACGGCGCGCACCGCGTCCTTCCCGTTTTCAACTGCTTCGCAGCGATAGCCGGACAGGGTGAGAAGCTCCATAGCGGCCTCCTTGTTGATCGCGTTGTCCTCGGCCAGCAAGATACGAGCTCCAGCGGGCTTGGCTCTCTGTATCCGTGGCGTCCTGTCCGAGTTCTCGACAGGTAGTTCCTTACGTTGATTGCTCGGCACGGCTCTGGCGCACGCGAGCGTGTCAACGATGGCGTCAAGAAGTTGCGACTGCCTAACCGGCTTAGTCAGCCAGCCGGAGAAACCTAGTGATCGCAGCCGGTCGGTGTCGTCGCCGTTGCAGTCTGATGTCAGAAGTAGCAAGCCCGTGTCTTCCAAAGACGGATCACTTCTGATGAGCTGCGCGAGCTGTTCACCATCCATACCCGGCATTTGCATATCAAGGATCGCGAGTCCGAAGGGCGTACCCCGAGCGGTCGCGTCGTGGAGCTTAGCCAGGGCCTCTTCGCCATTGCAGGCGTTCTCGTTGTCTAAGCCGTAGCTGTTCAATTGCTCGGCAAGTATCTCTCGATTCGTCGCGTTATCGTCTACCGCAAGGACTCGCACATCGGGCAAGTCGTCACGCAACGGCGGCGCTTGTAAATCGCTGACCGACTGTCGCTGCAGCTTGACCGTGAACCAAAACGTCGATCCCCGGCCCGGTTCGCTTTCGAGTCCAATCTTGCCGTCCATTCGCTCGACAAGCTGCTTGGAGATAGCCAGCCCGAGTCCGGTGCCTCCGTACTTGCGCGTGGTGGAGGAATCGACCTGGGAGAAAGAACGAAACAACCGATCGCGCCGATCGGGGGGTATACCGATACCCGTGTCCGTCACCGTGAATCGGATAGTGATATTCCGCTCCGTCTCGACTTCTTTCGTCGCCCGGACGACGACTTGCCCATGTTCGGTGAACTTGATCGCGTTGGCGGTGAGGTTTATCAGAATCTGCTGTAAGCGTCCCGGATCGCCCAGGACCAGTGCGGGTACCTGTGGATGAACGCTGCAAATCAGCTCAAGCCCCTTATCTTCCGCCTGCGAAGCGAGCGATACTCCGAGGCTCTCAACTGTGTGTCGCAGGTCGAAATCCGTCGTTTCCAACTCCAGTTTGCCGGCCTCGATCTTCGAGATGTCCAGGATGTCGTTGATTAAGGCTAGCAGTGTGTGGCCGGATGTTTTCGCCAACAAGGCGTGCCGCTGCTGCTTCTCGTTGAGATCGGACCGCAGCAGCAGCTCCATCATGCCGATCACACCGTTCAACGGCGTTCGGAGTTCGTGACTCATCGTGGCGAGGAAATCCCCCTTGGCGCTGTTGGCCGCCTCGGCGGCTCGTTCCGCTTCCTTCCGCTCTTCGACCTCGTGAACGAGAGAGTCATTGGTCCTAGCCAGTTCGACGGTACGTTCGTTTACCAGCTCTTCCAAATGGTCACGGTGTCTCCGGAGCTCCGATTCGGTCTTGCGGAGCGACTTTTCCACTTCCTTGCGTTTGGTGATATCTAATTTTACCGCAAGGAAGTGTTTAATTGAGCCATTCCCGTCGCGAATGGGACAGATGGAGGCCTCCTCCCAGTACAACTCGCCGTTCTTCTTCTGGTTTTCAAACGCCCCTGTCCAAATGTTGCCAGCGAGGATCGTATCCCAGAGCTTCTTGTATGAACCCACCGGCTTGCTGCCGCCTTTGAGTATGCGCGGATTCTGTCCGATAGCCTCCTCCGCAGTGTAGCCGGTGACTTTGGTGAACATGGGGTTAACGTACTCGATCGTACCCTGCGTATCGGTAATGACAACCGACGCGGGACTCTGTTCTAGGGCTACTGACAGCTTGCGAACCTCATCCTCCGCCGTCTTGCGTTCGGTGATATCTCTTATCATGCCAATGGCATGCCACTTCCCTTTGATCTCCACGGAAGACAGGGCGCACTCGACGGGGAATTCCTCTCCGTTTTTCCTCAATGCAACGATCTCGGTTGTCTTGCCTACAGCGGCGCCATGGCCGCTCTCTTGCAACTCGAGCCACGCCTGGTAGTGTGTCGCGTGAAATCGCTCAGGAACTATTCGTCCTACTGAGTGGAGGTCTGTCTTGACAACTTCTTCTCGCGTGTATCCGAAGATCTCCGTAGCAGCCTCATTCCAGTATGTAATGTTGCCATCACCATCAATCATGATGATGGCCTCCTGCGCGGATGCACTGATGCTTCTGAACGTCTCTTCGCGGTCGATTAGCGCCTGGGATTTCTCAATGTTCGCGAGGGCTGTGCTGCCTAGTTGGGCCAACAGATCAAGTGTATCCAACAGGTGTTGGGGCAGCACTTGTTTGGAAAACATGGCCATGACCCCGACCACCTCGCCGTTCAGGACCAAGGGCAGCCCGACAAACGATTGTAGGTCGTGTTTCGCGGCCCATTCTCTGTCATGCACACGTTCGTCGTTGATCACGTCGTTGCAGATCGTCTTTCCACGTCCCTGAGCGATCATGCCGATCTTGAATGACCCGAGTGGCACCCGCCGGTGATCGCCGCCAATGTGCGCGTAGTGACCTGAGCTGGCTACGAGGTGTAAACAACGATTTTTTGCGGGACAGTGTTCGGATAGGGCACACTCCGTACACAAATCGCCAGGGCCGACGAGCCACACGCGTGCGAAATAGGCGCCGAACTTGTCGACCAGGGCGTCGGTCAGTGTCACGCTGACCTGATGCACAGTCTGACAAGCAAACAGCGCTGGGTGGATTTCATTGACCGCGAGGAGGTCACTGTTGGCCTCAATCAAAGCAGCAGAAAGACGTTTGCTTTCCTGTGCGCGCTCAACCGTGTCATGGAGTAGTTTGCTTCGATCATCCTCCGATAGCTTTCGATCGGCGATGTCGCTAATGACCATACGACACAAGAGGTTATCCGCATTCGGCTCCGCGACTGCAACGGAATCCAACCGGGCAAGCCACTGCGTTCCATCGTTTCGGGCGAACTCAATCTCGCAGGAATGACAGGTGTCTGCTCCGGCAAAGACGCGCTTTAAGTGTAGATTAAATGGATTCATATGATCCGGCGCGACGAAGCGAGACAGTGGTGTGCCAACAAGATGAAGTTTCTGGTCACCCAGCATGCGAACGCCGGTAAGATTCGCCTCTCTTAGTATGCCATTATGGTCGAGCGTAAAGTATCCGACCGGGGCTGAGTCGAACAAGTCCGTGTACTTGTCACGAGCTTCCTCTAATTCCTGTTGGATTACCCGGGCTTCTTCATTCCGGCTCACAAGCTCGACCTGGTGGATCTGAAGCTCTTCCACGAGGCGATGGATGTCCGCTGCGGACATCGCTTCGATATCTCGCTGCGTCAGGTCACCGTACTTGGCTGGCGGCACACGGCGATTATCCCGTAGATGCTCCGAGCTTGTCCCAGACCTGTCCTTCACTACCAGCCTCCAAACATGCGATTTTCACACTAAGCGCACAGTATCCATGATGTGTACATTGGGAATCCAGATTCCATTAACATTATCGGTTAAGCGAGTAAGCGATTCCACTTCAGGCGCTCGCGTCAGATAGGCACCGATCGGGCGACGTTAATGTCCGATATGCTCTGCAGGCATGAAATTGGAGACCCTGTAATCGAACGGATAGCGCCGTGCTAAACACCAGGACATTCTGCACTTTCGTGCGCGAGTTCTCGCCACGGTCGTTGTTTGCGGGCGGAGCCAAGTAGGACAACTATGCTCTGGAGAATACGCATTCTTTTCGAGTCTGCAGCAGCTCGATCGTGGGTCAAAAGTGGGTCAGTCGCCACGTGAAAGCCACTGGTTATTAACTGTTCGTCTACTTGTCAGCCACTTGCGATCCTCATTTACGCCCTAAAAACCACACATAAGTGCTGCTGTGGTAAGGGTTTGCAAGCGGAGCTTCGAATTCCCAAGCAGGACGTCGACGGTTCGAACCAATTCGCTTTGTTTCAATCTACATTAGTTGCCAAGTCGTCGTTTTTTGGCACACACAATCTTTCAGCTATGGTCGCATCCACCATAGCGATAATTCCCATTCGTAGGGCTAGTGGTAGCTCTGACCAATGTTCAACCAATTGCTGAGGTAGCGATCCAACATTTGTATATTCACCGCCCCCCGTCAGATTCGAGACTGACGGCGTACAGGATACAGAGCGCGCTGCGCCTGGCGCTGCGCCTGGCGCTGCGCTTCTTTCAAAACATGCTGTTTTCTCGGGGTTTATTGCATAAGGACGGGGGTTCGATTCCCCCCGCCTCCAATTTGTAAGTCATTTCATTGCAAGCACTTACGTGCTGGCAGGGGCGTTTTTGTGTAGTATATTGTGTAGTCGATTTCCGCGCGCGGCGGATATCACAGGGCCGTCCGGCTGAAATTCACAGCTTCGGTCCGCCGCTACAATTACGGGAGCCTCGATCTGCGGTCAACACACCAGGACCTTTTTAAGCGGGCAAGATCCGCGGAAAGGATACGTGTGATGGCGAGTCTGACCCGTCAAAAGAAGAAGTACTATCGTGTCTTTTGGAATTTCAAAGTGTCGGCCGGCCCCAAAACCGGCCAGACCATTACAGGAAGCGTCTACCTTGGAAGGTGCACGCGCGCTGCGGCGAAGGCGCGCCTGCGGGAGATCGAGATCTGGGAGGAGGCGGTCAAGACCGGGCGACACCTCCCCGACGGCGGCTGGGAAGAAGTGTACAGTCTTTGGATTCGAGAAAAACACCTCTCCTGTACACCGCAATCAGTGCAACGGGCCGAACGCGTGGTGAGGCGTTACATGGCATGGCGGCAAGAACATAACCTCCCATGCCAATACGTCAAAAACATTGCATGCCGTCAGGACTTGATTCGATGGCGCGATTTTCGACTGGATCATGAGGCTGGCCGCAAGACTGTGGCGAACGATTTGGCGACACTATCGTCCTGGTTTGAATGGTGTGCCGTGGAGCGTTTTCTAACGGAGAATCCGATCCGCCGCATCACACGCCCTCGGTTTGTCAGGAAGAAGGAAGGCACGCCACTTACAAGGCAGCAAGCTGGACGCTGGCTCTGGGCCGTCAAGTTGCGAACGACCCGCGCCGGACGCGGTCCGCGTTCGTGGGATGAAGCTTGGCGCAAACGGCGGCTTGCCGTGTTCCTTCTCAATACAGGATTGCGTAACGGCGAGTTCTGTGGCCTGAATATTGAAGATCTTCGCGTCGACAGAGAAGAACAACTGGTGTATGTCATGGGCAAAGGACTTAAGGAGCGGTGGGTGCCCTTGAACCGAGCGGCGCTCGCTGCCGTGCGACTTGGACTGAAGAAACGAAATAGCCCTAACCGCGGCCCGCTCTTCGTAACATGTGCCGGCGAGCGTTACAACGTGCGGCAACTTGCTTCTGAATTCTCTGACATGGGCAAGTGCGCCGCGGAGCAACTCGAGACGAATCCGCACAACCTCCGGCATACGTTTGCCACTTGGATGGCACGCTCCACATCGAATGTGTCATTGGTGCAGAAAGTACTTGGTCACGAAGATGTGAATACAACGCTCAGGTACTACGTTCATACCTGCGATTATGAGCTGGCAGACGCCACGGCCAACCTGCGTGGACGCCGTGAAATGGAAGCGAGAAAGGAAAAGCGCGTACGATCGTCTTTCAAACTCATTCCGTTTCCGCAGCGACGGGTTGTGTAGTGAGACAAGGGGATGGCCGGCTGGAGCTGAACCTTCACCTCCAGCCGACCGTTTCGATCTGCGGCCTCAGGACCACAGTTTAGAGATTGAGTTGCGAACGAAGCTTCCGGTCGCTCTTGGCCGTCTTCTCGTGATGCCTTTGGCAATGTTCGAGCACATAACACCAGAGCCAGCGCGGTCGACCGCCGCCACCTAAGCATGGCCGCGGCAACTCACCGCGTTCAACCATTCGACGGATCGTGCGTTCGTGTACCTTTAGCCGGCGAGCCAGTTCGGTTCGGTCGACGAAATCATCGAGCGAAGCGCCCGATACCGCGTCTGTCATATTCTGTTTAGCATCAGGCACGAGATTTCTCGCCTAACGCATCACTGGAATCGCGAAGTACGATAAACTCAAACGCTCGCTCAGCGACCAGTCGAAGACGGGGCAGCTCATCGACGAAGAAGCAGTCCGAGGCCTTCCACTCCTTCGTTTTCTCATCGAAGAATCGTTTTTCGATACGCACACTGTGCGTATCGATCGTACGGCCATCTTTCTCACGTTCCTTCAACCATATGGACGCACGGATGCATCCCGCGCGAAACTCTTTGATTGGACGTTTGTTGCCATCTGTCATTTTTGTTCTCCTGGTATTCGATCCGCTACGAGTCGCAGCCGATACACTGCCAAAAACCGCACGCCGGACATTGAATTCTTAGGTCGCGTGTTTGCAGGTTGGCCCCACATATGATGCAGCAATTTGCGTCTTCGCCCGGCGCCGGCGGCGGTGTGTAGTCTATTTGGTGATGCGCAACTGGGTTGTCGGTGTCATGTTTGTCGTTCGTCATGATAGAGCCTCTCTTACTGGATGTTCTCTCGTCGCTGATTTGTTTATCCGGCAGGTGGAATCGCAAAACGGTTGAATGGCCGGATCTTCGCATCCGCACGCGCGATACGCTTTGTCGTAGGCGCACGCCGCTTGTGCGGTGACTTCGTGCTTGGTGATGTTTTTTTTGCCATTCAACGGGCGGTTGCGTGTTGCCCAGTCGCTTAACACTGCTAGAGCGCTGTCGAAGGGAAGTCCCGCACGTTTGAGGCCAACCGCCAGCCTAAAACACGCCACCCGTTGATTCGCGGCGACTCCGTCGGCCAGCATGGTTCTCGCACAAGGCGGTAGGCCGTAGCAACGCACGTCTGCGCTTGGTGTGGGCTCCCTATCGCTACTTAACTGAGTTGGCCCTCGTAGGTCGTTGACCTCAATCACATCATCCAGCAACTGTTCTGTTACGCGGTTAATGCCTTCCAGAAAGGCCCACTGATCGGGATGCACTTTGCTGGGATCGAAAGGGTCGACGAACACGGTACGTTCATTCGGCACCATGGCGCCGAAGAGCGGTGCGTTGATAAAGTTACCGTAGGTCACGGACGTGTTTAACGAGTCCTGCTTGGGGAAAACCTCGGTGCGAGGCTTCTCGATCTCAGCGAGGATGCGATATACAACGAGCCTTGCCTTCGACGCGAGGACGCCGTCTCCGTCGAAAAAAATCCAAACATGGTAACCTTTGGACTTACTGCGTTCAATATGGGCTGGGATGTCATACACCCGCGCGGCCGAAACGAATTCCATTGGTGCCGAGACGTCGTTGTCGTCGAAGTCCGCGGCGATGGCTCGTATCTTGTTTTTAACGAGCAGGTAGACGCCGTAGAATTGTCTGCCCTGCAGGTGCGCCAGAATGACGGCATCGGTTACCGGTGCCTTGATCTGATGTGCACGCTGCGACGCCGTGTCGTAGGTTCCGTAGACATGGAGTAGACCGGTAAAGAATCTACGAAACAGCTCAATTTTTGTTTGTGTGGTTCTTACAGACATCTCGATTCACTCTTGTTTGCCACCTTTTTTCCGTACGCATCGCAAAATTTTCAAAGGAGCACACTACCGTCGCGTCTCCGATGTAATAGCGGTCGGTGATTCATCTTCGTTTCAAGTCGACTTGTAGAGTGTCAGGGTGAGCCAGGTTTTGGATCGTATGATTGCGAGGACACGATCGGGTGCTTGGCCGAACGGCGACGATCGTGTCGGTACCGTGTTGATGAACAGGACTTCAGGGTCATCCGTCGAAGCGTACCAGAATTCTACCATTCGTCGGGATGAGGCTCGGTTGACCTTTCCCCCTGGAATTGATCCACCGTTAGAGTAGAGGTATTCGTTGTTGACGTCGTATTCGCCAAAGTAGTCCATCGCAGCACTCTCCAAATAGATATCCGAGCCCGCACATCCAGTGGACACTTCGGACCGCCCATTTCACGAGGCGTAGCGTTTTGGCAGAACGTCGCGTAGCGTGATCAAACTACTAAAAAGCTCTGGGATCTCGTCGGCCAACTGCGCCGGAGAGCACGCCAGCACCTCATCAGGGAGAAACGCCTTGCAGCGTTGGCGTATTTCCGAGACGAGGGCGCACCTCTGCTCCCAGCTAAGAGGAGCAAGAACGTCTACGTAGACAGATTTGGCAAACTCCTCTTGCTGGCGTTGTTTGATAATGTCCACCAGGATTGTGAGGACCAGCTCGAGGCCGTTATGGCGTGTGTCCATCACATCCAAGAGTGCCGCATTGAATGCATGATCGTGAGCCGTACGGTAGTAACGATCGAGCAACATGACGGCCTCTGTCTGCGCCTGTGTGGGTGTGAGGATCATCGGCAACCGCATCCCCGTGGTGTCCAAATATTCAAATGCCGCGACTAAACACTCTATTCCAGGCGTCGATCGTTCGGCTAGATTGCCGACGCACACACAACTCTAGACCTGTCGTGCACCGACTGACTTGTTTGTAAAGATTCAATACGGCGGTATGGTCAAGCGGCGTTGCGATAATAGTATCGAAGTACGCCACCGAGCCGCTCGCGACACGCAACATGGTCGTCCAACGACCCGACTTCGGTTAATGGCTGGATCAATCGATTCTCGAGACCTTGGTGGTTGCGCTCATGATGATAGTATTCAAGGAATTCGCTGATCGCACGTCGTAGCGAATTCTCTCTGAAGAAAATCATTTGATTCAGACAGGACTCCTTGATCGTCCGAACGAACCGTTCAGCGAAAGCGTTCAGATTCGGTGAGCGTGCGGGCAATCGAATCACCTTCACGCCTGCCTGCTTGAGTAAGCCTCTAAACTCGTCTGTGTAGAGCGGGTCACGATCAAGAATGATGTAGCGCATGCCAGTCAAAAAGCCGTCGAACGGATCGGTCATGTTGCGGCCAATTTGTTTCATCCACGCGCCGTATGGACACTCGGATATCCCTGCGATGTGAACACGTCGGCTCGATAATTCCATGCAGAAAAACACATGATATCTAGTCAGACCGAAACATGACCAAGTTTCTACGGTGAAGAAATCAGCAGCTGCGATTGAGCCCCAGTGGCTCTGTAGAAACGTCGACCACGGTATTCGCTTACGCCGCTCCGGTGCTGGAATAATCCCTTGCTCTTTCAGAATGTTGCGGACAGTCTCCCGAGCCACCGTGTGGCCGAGATTGAACAAAACCCCGCGTATGGTTGTATATCCCCAACTGGGATTCTCACGAGCCATCCGAACTGTCAGTTCCGGAATCTCGTTCGCTACGCGCGGCCGGCCCGGTCCACGTCTTGCGCTACCGTCATACTTCATGGCAACGAGCTTTCGATGCCAGGCCAGGATCGTGTCCGGTGTTACAATTGAAGCCACCTCTTTTATCACTTTTCTTCCCAGAACCTTGCCCTTGACTGCTAGACGCCTTCGATCGTCATCAGTGAATCGAATCCGCTTGCCTTTGAGCTTGGTTTTAAGAATCCGATTCTCTTCTTGGATATAAGCGATAACATCTTGCTGATGACGATTAATCCAGCCAGAAAGAGACACAAGCAGAAGCTGCCATGGTTGAAAAGTGTTCATTAATTCGATTCTATACGAAGAAACGACGAGTTGTAAGTCATTGCCCCCCTACCGTTTACGCGCGTTTTAGTTTTTGGACACTACGCCATATGATATGAAAATCCAGTGGCCCTTGGTCTGTCTGAATGCTCATTGCAGCCATCCTCGGCCAACGGCCAAATATACGCTACTGATTCAATTACCACATCGGTTTTGTAGGATCGTAATAGCACCCGGACTTGTATTGTTAGACACAGCAATGTCGATGTCTCCATCATTATCCAGGTCACCTAATGCGACTTGATTGGAATCGTTGCCCGCATCATACGACTTAACGTCGAACGTACCGTCTCCATTACTTAAGTTCACCAATACTCCTATACTATCAGAAGCAGCTACCAGATCGTCGATACCATCATTGTCCATGTCTGCTGCAGCAATACCTCCTATATAAGGTGCTGAGATGCTAAGTTCAGTTGGAAATGTTCCACGGCCGTCTCCAAACAGTACGACTAATACATCGGATGAATAAGCAGTTGAATAATCTCTACCTCCAACAGCTAAATCCAATGTACCGTTGAAATCGAAATCGCCGACAGCTAATCCTCGAGTATACTTTCCAATGTAGATTGTTTGTTGGGTAGCAAAGGTTCCATCACAGAAACCGGACAACAAACTAATTGACCCACTATCACTATTTGTGACGACAAGATCTTGACAATCATCACTATCAAAGTCCCCGCTAATGACCTCTCGTGGATTAGAAAGTGCATCAATAAAGGAAGATTCATTAAATTTTCCTGACCCGTCATTGAGGAAAATAGTAAGGCTGCCACCTAGCGTGTTTACAACCACAAGGTCTAACCATCCATCAACATTGAGGTCAACCAATTTCAATCCTGTAGGTCCATCTCCAACCGACAGTGCCTGTGTTCGATCACCATCAAAAACTCCAGCTGCTGCCCCATATAGAATTGTCACATCATCAGATCCGAAATTACTTACAGCCACGTCTGGCCATCCATCCTGGTCAATATCTCCTGGGACGACTCTAGATGGTGCATCAAAGTCTTGAAATACTCTCGGTTGGCCTAATTCACCTTGTCTAGCTGCAATGAGTATACCCACATTAACGGTGTCACCAGAGTAATAACCAGGGTTAGTGACGATAACATCGTTGTTACCATCAAGGTCCATGTCATGGATCGAGATACCAGAAGTATAGTCACCCTTGCTCTCTAGCTCTTGAGTAGAGAATCGAAGTGGGCGATCACATTTATTCGTCATGACACATGTTCCTGCTTCACATGTCTTGTCGCCCTCGCATACAATTGCCTCGTTACGACAAGATCCTTCTTGACAGTCATCACTCGTACACGGATCTTCATCGTCACAGTCACTATTATCGTTGCAGCCAGAAACACACTTAGTCTCTAGCGTCATTGACCAAGTGCCAGATCCGCCGTCTTGAGTTTTATAGCTTCCATCTACATGGCAAGTAGTAAAATTAATGAAACCTGAGAGCTGTGTTCCATTAGATGCACTACCTGCTATCTCGCCATTAGATGCAACTGTCCCGCTAACTGTTCCCAATAACGCAGCACCAGTATCTTTAGAAATGATTCTCCCCTCAAAAATTCCACCGTCAGACAATGCTCCGAACGCTTCTCCCTGGTCAATACCTGAGAATGTTCCAGTATAACTCCCAAGACAAGGTGCTTGGCTTTCACAAATTGGCACTGGGTTGCCAGTATCCGGATCCTGAACACATTGCCCAGTCGTTGTGTCACAAACCAGATTACCACAGTCCTTGAGAATGTTGTCACATGAACCATTGGTGGGGTTGCATGTGTCGTTCGTACATTGGTTAAAGTCGTCACATGTCACGCCAGCACAGGCATCAACTACGCCACATTGCCCCGTCATCTCATCACAGAATAATCCTTCGTCACCTGGAAATGGCGTAAACACACATGAACCTGTGTCGACGCAAGTATCCTCAGTACAGGGACGTTGATCGTTACAATCAGCGTCGACGACACAACAATCACCATTCAAATCACGAATAGTAATAACTACTTCGTCCGTGGCGCGGCAATTGAAATCCTCAGTAGTAACAGTAAGCTCGAACACGAGCATTTGATCTCCACACACGTCTGGTGCTGTGATGCAGAGTTTTTCATCGAAAGGTGAAGGTAACTGGGTTTCTGGACCAGATATTTTAGCCCACTCATATCCTAGCGGTAGACCTGCTTGATTGGCCGAATTGCCTCCATCAAGGCAGATCATACGGTTTTCATTTACGATGTCATTGGCACCCGCGCTCGCTATTGTACTCCCACACGAGCCATTACCTGCGACAGAAATACAAACAGTATCCTCATCCGAAAAGGAACCGTTCGAGACGGTGAGTGCGAAACAATAGACCCCTTTCTCATTGGGAACAAAGCTAGTTTCTGGGCCGTTGGGATTGGTCATGTCTACATTCGGACCTGACGTTTGTTGCCATAAGTACGTAAGTGATGTGCCATTCAAATCGGTACTGGCCTGCGCACTTAACTCAACTCTTGTTCCCACATCAACGTTGCGATCTGCAGGCGCAGATGCCAATGGTGGGATCGGTACACCAGTACACCCTGTCGCCAACAGTAGCGCTCCAACGTTACAAAGGGTGATCAACATATACCCCATTCGATAATTCACGCCGCGCTTCTCTATGGTCCTCGCAGTAGCATTCAACTTTGTTTTCTTATACATAATAATCTCCTTTAGAATTTTTTTATAACTCATGCACTCGGTTGGATGCGATCAAAACAGTCAGTACATGTCATGATTAAGTACAACACTTGTTTGACATAATCGCTAGAAAAATTGCATCGCTTCATCAATGAAACCAGCCTGTTTAAACCAGCCACAAATGAGTGGTTTCGTGTCCCCGCTAACAACAATAAGGTGATCTCTAATTTATCAGCCTGGTCATACTAACTTTTCCCTCCATGGTGTGTCCTCTAATCGTGGAGTGCATACTTAGCATTTTGGGATGTTTCAGAGCGGAAGAGTCATGCGAAAATTGTTGGTAGCAGAAAACGATTGATATAGGCCTTCTAGGGTTTTCATTGCAGCTTTTCTTGTCTTCTCGACAGTTCATGATTGTCCTCCGTCTTGTAACCACTTATGATGTTTTTCTGTTGCTTAATCGTTTCTCCAAGATAGAAACGACAGATTAGGCAGGTGGTTAACGGGCCGATTCATTTTTTTTATAATTGTGCCATTTTGCTTGAATGGGTGATTCAATAGCAGGCCGTCAAAATGATGAATAACGAAGCTGAGATGGTTAAGAAAGCAATAATGGGCGATGAAACCTCGCTGACAGACCTCATATGCTTGGTCGATCCACCTATTCGAACACGTCTTCAGGCCAAAATAAAACCTGCGCATCGTTCGCTACTGGATGCCACCGACATACTCCAAGTGACCTATATTGAGGTGTATTTGAGAATCGCTCAATTTGAAAATCGTGGCGATGGAGCCTTTCTAGCCTGGGTAACAAGAATGGCTGAAAACAATTTGCGTGATGCAGAGAAGATGTTAAATGCCAAAAAGAGACCCACACCAGCCCTAAGAGCTACCAACGCTGGCCAAAGTAATGACTCTTATATAGCCATGGTAAATACACTGAGCAGCCCCGGAACGACACCAACCAATGCCGCTCGCGGCGCGGAAGCTAAGTCCGCTATAGATACGGCACTAGGGCAAATGCCTAAGGACTATACCAAGGTTATACAGCTCTACGACCTGGATCAGTTACACATCAATGATGTGGCCGAAAACATGGGCCGATCTAGTGGGGCCATCCATATGCTCAGAGCACGAGCACACGATCGGCTTCGTGAATTGTTGGGAAGTGAAGGAAACTTTTTCACCATCTAAAGCTAGTTCGCCAGCACAATATAGACTAGTTTCAACACCAAGGTATGCCATGACATCGAAGAATGACAACCGCGACGCAGACAACATACCTCGTAATCTTGCTGATTATGCTCGCGACCAGGTTGGCGACGCCATGCGTGTCGCGGCTGACGAGAATGCGGCACAATCAGATCTTGCATCAGCCGCTCCAAAAAATGTTGGCCCCTATCGCATCCTTGAAGCCTTAGGTGAAGGTGGTATGGGTATTGTGTATCTTGCCGAACAAACACAACCCATTCGTAGACGCGTAGCGCTCAAGCTCATTAAACCTGGCATGGATAGCCGACAGGTCTTAGCACGATTCAATGCAGAGCGACAAGCCCTCGCTCTGATGAACCATCCCAACATAGCCAAGGTTTTAGATGTTGGCGCTACAGAGCTGGGACGCCCGTATTTTGTGATGGAATATGTACCCGGGCTTCCAATCACGGAATACTGTGACAAACACCACGTCGATATGAGGGGACGCCTTGACCTATTCATGCAAGCATGCCATGCGGTCCAACATGCCCATCAAAAGGCCATCATCCACCGCGACATCAAGCCTAGCAACATACTTGTGGTCGTACAGGATAAGACCGCCCTCCCCAAAGTGATTGATTTCGGTGTTGCAAAGGCTACCCAACAGAGCTTGACAGAAAACACACTCTTTACTGAACAAGGACAACTGGTTGGCACGCCTGAGTATATGAGTCCCGAGCAAGCAGAGATGACGGGGCTAGATGTTGATACACGGACAGACATATACTCGCTTGGTGTTGTTCTTTATGAATTGCTGGTAGGCGCTCTGCCCTTCGAGCCATCAACGCTACGGCAGGCCGGATTTGCAGAAATTCAGCGTATTATTCGCGAAAAAGAACCTTCGAAACCCAGTGCGCGGCTGAGTAGCCTCGGACAAGAATGCGCATTAGTAGCCAAGCATCGAAGGATAGATCTGTCATCGCTACTCAAGCAACTTCGTGGTGATCTCGATTGGATCATTATGAAAGCCCTCGATAAGGACCGCACTCGGCGCTACGAGACAGCATCTGATTTTGCTGCAGATATTCTACGGCACTTGAACGACGAGCCGGTGGTAGCAGGTCCGCCAAGCACGGGCTATCGCATGAGTAAATTCGTACGACGCAACCGGAGCGGCGTAGTCGCTGCTAGTGTTTTGCTTTTTGTTTTGCTGGCGGGAATCACTGGCACGACATGGGCCATGCTCTGGGCGTTTAATGAAAAAGAACGGGCCGCCGAATCGGCTTTGGCCGAGCGTCTCGCCAAGACAGACGCCCAACAGAAAACAGAACAACTCGAAACTGTAACCAACTTTCAAGCATCGATGCTTGCTGACATCGACACCGAGGCAACAGGGCTTGGGATTATAGCAATTGTCACTGATAGTGTGAGAAAAACCTTAGGCACGCGCGGCGAATCTCCGGATGACATCAATGAGTCACTCGCGTCATTGGCGGAATTGCTCGAGGGTGTCAACCCAACGAACATCGCCGTGGAAGTCGTTGATAATCATGTGCTTGGGCTTGCGGTTGCCGCTATAGAAAATGACTTCTCGGATCAGCCGTTGGTGCAGGCCTCACTCCTGCAAACGGTTTCAGAAACATATGCGGAACTTGGGCTTTACGAATCAGCTATGCCATTGCAGCAAAATGCTCTGAAGACCCGTCGTCACATTCTAGGCGACGACGACCGGGACACGTTGGAATCGATCGCTAATATGGGCGACTTACTTATGCATAAGGGAAAATATAAAGACGCCGAGCCCTTATTCCGCGAGGCCTTGAAGGGGCGTCGCAACGTCCTTGGAGACGACCACCGGGACACGCGCATGTCGAACAATAATTTGGGCTTATTATTCAAAAAGATGGGTATGTTCAGGGAAGCTGAGGCTTACCTCGCTAAGGCCGTGGAGGACAATCGTCGCATACTAGGCGATGACCACCCGGATACACTTGAGTCGATCATGAATATGGACGGAGTCCCAGTACATTCTGGGAATATCGGGGATGGGTGGGTCAAAATCAGCGATGCTACCGTTGAGGCCATGGAAGGATCTCGCCGCCAACTGGAAGACGACCACCCCAGCGCGCGCGTATCGAGCACAACTATGGCCAAGTCACTCATGATGGTGGGTAGGATCGAGGAAGCACAGGCTCACCTCTCTAAGGCCGTGGAGGACAATCGTCGAATACTAGGTGACGACCACCCGGACACGCTGACTTCGATCAGCTTTATGTGCAACGTGCTCATGGGCATAGGTAAATACAAAGAAGCCGAGCCCCTCTGCCGCGAAGCCTTGATTGGCCAGCGTCGCGTACTGGTCAACGATCACTCGGACACGCTGACTTCGATCCGAGATATGGGCAGCCTGCTCATGCGCATGGGTAAACTCCAAGACGCCGAGAGCTATTATCGCGAGGCATTGATTGGCCGGCGTCGCAAACTTGGCGACAAGCACCCGGACACACTGACTTCGATCCGAGATATGGGCAGCCTGTATCAGTCGATTGGTAAACTCTCCGAAAGCGAAAAGTGTTTTCGTGAGAATTTGGCACTCACACGGGAAATTCATGGGGAACATGTTGAGTCGGCTGCGGCTATGCAGGTTCTGGCACGATGCTTAGAAGACAAGGGCGATGTTGACGAGGCCGAAAAGCTTTTCCGCGGTTCTTTAGCAATTGCACAAAGTGTTCTTGGCCATGATGTGGACTTTGCTGGTAACCCTATTGACGCATTTTTGGTGACTAAGTATATGACGGAACTGGCCCGATTCTTACAAGACAACGGTGGTGTTGACGAGGCCGAAAATCTACTTCGTGAGTCTCTTAGTCGAGATCGCGAGCTCTTTGGCGACGACAATTCAATCACGTTAAGATCGATTGGAAACTTAGGTAACTTCTTGAATCAGGTTGGGAAGCACAAAGACGCATTCGAGATACTTAATACCAATGAGCCCCTCGCACGCCATACATGGCCTCTGAGAAAGGTCAGATATTCTGGTGACTCAATATCACGCCGTAATAAAACTCGCAGAAAAGTCTGTTCGCTCGGAAAATACTTGGCGATACTCGGCGACGCCGAGGGTGCGACAAGCCAGTTTGCCGAAGGCGAAGCGACATTACTCGAGGCCCACGAACTGCTGGCGGAGGGATTCGGCGATGACCACGACCGCACGACTAAGTGCATAACGCGGATCATTACACTCTACCAATCCTGGCATAGCGCGGAGCCAGGTAAGGGCTACGATGACAATGCCGCCGAGTGGCGACAAAAAATGGCAGAGTTACAAAATCAATCCGACCATCCGCCAGAATCGGACAATCATTAATGACTTTTAATCCAAAGATTTCAAACTCAATCGCACCATGCGTTGTTCTCTTGTTTATTGACTAAGCTATGACATCGAACAAAGACAATTACAACGCTGATGACTCACCGCGAAATCTCGCTGATTACGCGCGTAACCAGGTTGGCGAAGCGAAGCGCGTAGACAACAACGTGGACGCCTCACTTCAAGATATCTCCCCAGCCGCTCCAAAAAATGTAGGCCCTTATCGTATCCTTGAAGCCTTAGGCGAAGGCGGTATGGGCATTGTGTATCTTGCCGAACAAACACAACCCATTCGTAGACGCGTAGCGCTCAAGCTCATTAAACCTGGCATGGATAGCCGACAGGTCTTAGCACGATTCAATGCAGAGCGACAAGCCCTCGCCCTGATGAACCATCCTAACATAGCCAAGGTTTTGGATGTTGGCGCAACAGAGCTTGGACGCCCGTATTTTGTGATGGAATATGTACCAGGGCTTCCGATCACGGAATACTGCGACAAACACCAAGTCGATATGAATGGACGCCTTGACCTATTCATGCAAGCATGCCATGCGGTTCAACATGCCCATCAAAAGGCCATCATTCACCGCGACATCAAACCAAGCAATATACTCGTGACCGTACAGGATAATACCGCCCTTCCCAAAGTGATTGACTTCGGTGTGGCTAAGGCTACCCAACAGAGTTTGACAGAAAACACGCTCTTTACTGAACAAGGGCAACTTGTTGGCACGCCTGAGTATATGAGTCCCGAGCAAGCAGAGATGACGGGATTGGATGTTGATACGCGGACAGATATTTACTCTTTGGGCGTTGTTCTATACGAACTGCTGGTAGGCGCTCTGCCATTCGAACCTTCTACACTACGGCAGGCAGGATTCGCAGAAATCCAGCGTATCATACGTGAACAGGACCCCTCAAAACCCAGTACACGGCTGAGTAGCCTAGGAGGCGAAAGTGGTTCGGTAGCTAAACGTCGACGTACAAATATATCGTCGTTAGTTAAACAGCTTAGAGGTGATCTCGATTGGATCATTATGAAGGCCCTCGATAAGGACCGCACGCGGCGCTACGAAACAGCATCTGATTTTGCGGCTGATATTCTACGGTACTTAAGCGACGAGCCGGTTCTAGCAGGTCCGCCAAGCTCGGGCTATCGCATGAGTAAATTCGTACGGCGCAACCGGAGAGGCGTAGTCGCTGCTAGTGTTTTGCTTTTTGTTTTGCTGGCGGGAATCACTGGCACGACATGGGCCATGCTCTGGGCGTTTAATGAAAAAGAACGGGCCAACGAATCGGCTTTGGCAGAGCTTCTCGCCAAGACAGACGCCCAACAGAAAACAGAAGAACTCAAAACTGTAACCAACTTTCAGGCATCGATGCTTGCTGACATCGACACCGAAGCAACTGGGCTTGGGATTATTGAAATTGTCACTGAAAGTGTGAGAAAAACCTTAAGCACGCGCGGCGAATCTCCGGATGACATCGATGTGTCGCTCGCAACCTTGGCGGAATTGCTCAAGGACGTCAACGCAACAAATATCGCCGTGGCAGTCGTTGATAAACATGTGCTTGTGCTTGCTGTTGCCGCTATAGAAAATGAATTCTCTGATCAGCCGTTGGTGCAGGCCTCACTCCATCAAACGGTTTCAGAAACATATGCGGAACTTGGTTTGTACGAATCAGCTATGCCATTGCAGCAAAATGCTCTTAAGACCCGTCGTCACATTCTAGGCGACGACGACCGGGATACGTTGGAATCGATCGCTAATATGGGCGACTTACATATGCGTATGGGGAAATTCGAAGACGCCGAGCCCTTATTCCGCGAGGCCTTGAAGGGCCGTCGCAACGTCCTTAGAGACGACCACCGGGACACGCGCATGTCGAACACAAATTTGGGCTTATTACTCAAAAAGATGGGTAGGATCAGGGAAGCTGAGACTTACCTCACTGAGGCCGTGGAGGACAATCGTCGCATACTAGGCGACGATCACCCGGATACACGTGAATCGATCATTAATATGAAAGGAGTCCGCATACATTCTCCCCCCCCCCCGGACGGGGTGATTCGCATCTCCCGGCCTATGATGCAGGGCGTGGACGGACGACTCTACAACCCACCTGAATACGACCGCCCGGGCACAGGCAAGTCGAATATAAATAAGGGCAAACAACTCGCAAGGATGGGCAGGTTCGTGGAAGCAGCAGCATACCTCACCAAGGCCGT
>JAJDDW010000027.1 GCA_029260115.1 Phycisphaerae bacterium
CTTACAAACAGACCTCACCACGAACCAATCAGAAAACTTGCAGACGGTGATGTCGTGCGCGGATTCGCTGCTAAATATTGTCAATGACATATTGGATTTTTCGAAAATCGAGGCTGGGAAACTTGAGCTTGAAGTTTTGGAATTCAATCTTGAGCACGTTATCAATGATGTCATCAAATTGTTTTTCGCCGAAGCTTTGCATAAAGGCATTTTGATCCAGGCGCAGATGAACAGTGAAAAATTTCCAGCCCTGTTGGGCGATGCCCACCGTCTTCGACAAGTTTTAATTAATCTAGTTGGCAACGCGATGAAATTCACCAAGCAGGGTGAAGTTACAGTCTCGGCGATGCTACAACATCAAACAGCTAGTCAAACCGCAATACGGTTTGAGGTTCGCGATACCGGTGTGGGGATAGATGCCTCGCAACTTGAAAAAATCTTCGCTAGCTTCACTCAGGCAGATGGGGCCACGACGCGTCAGTTCGGCGGAACTGGACTTGGTCTCAGTATCTCAAAGCAATTGATTGAAATGATGGGCGGGCAAATTGGTGTTGAAAGTAAGCCGGGCATCGGTAGCACATTCTCGTTTTCAATCACGCTTCCAGTGGCTGAGCAATCTGATCAAAAAACTGATGTACCAACGTCAAGCTCACCCCCAAAAGAGATAGACACGATTTCGAAATCTGATCCGAGTAAGACTGTTAAGATTCTGTTGGTTGAAGATAATATAGTAAATCGAAAGGTTGCGACTGGTTTATTGAAGAATGCTGGCCATGAAGTAACCTGCGCGGTGAACGGCCTGGAAGGATTGAATGCACTAGAATGTGACACCTTTGATATTGTCCTGATGGATATACAAATGCCGGTTATGGACGGATTGGAAGCCACGAGACATATTAGATCGCAACCGCAATACGAATCGTTGCCGGTTATTGCCATGACCGCACACGCCATGAAGGGTGATCGCGAGAAGTGCCTCGAATCTGGCATGAATGATTACATCACCAAACCGATTAAAGGTGATGTTCTTCGAGGCATGATTGATAAATGGGTAAAACAAATTCCGCTCGAAGTGCTTACAACGCCCGTGGCTGATAATTAACTAGCCACGCGATGTCGTGACGACAACTCGCTCACAGGAAAATAGCGCGAGCGCCTGGCGCTTAATATCGCCAACTAGTTAGGTCTGCGCCTACGGGGGCGGTCTTCTCTATGCGTTGAAGTATTTTATCCACATACATGAGATGATAGCGGAGTCGTGAAGTTGCGTTGGGGCGTTCATGGTCCCCGTTCCAGCAATGCTCCGCGCGATCGCCGTAATCGACTACGCCATCGTAATGGGGATTTTTAGAAGTTTTGAGAAAATCCTCCATCAGATACACTGCGTTGTTGAGATAGTAATTGTCCATCGTGCCGCAATAGAGATGTATCTTGCCCTGGACTTTAGGGCCTAGCTTGTCCCAGTCGCGTTCTAGAATATATCGCAAGTCGTAATTCTCTCGCCAAAAGGCGGCGACCTCTTTGTCAATGGTACCCGTGTGTTTGTCCCACATTCGTTTAGGATAACCGTCGTCACCAACAGGACTGTACACAGCCTCCCAAATATCCCACTGGCTTCCCGAACGAGAATGCGTGCCTAACACAAGTTCGAGCTGGTTAATTTGCCCCAGCGTCGTGCTGACTTCACCCAGATAATTTCGCTGCCCAGGCCTTGGTGTCTGCGACCACGGACCTATATCAAAATACGCATTTTCATCGTTGTAGATGTCGACCACGGTGTACGCACGAAAATCGATGGGGTCGGGACAGGCGGCGAAGCACCCGTTGAAATCGTCGGGGTAAAATATTTGCACGGCTAAGGCTTCCCATCCTCCGGTGGAACCGCCGTATGTAAAACGTGCCCAACCTTGACCCAGGGCGCGAAATTTCTTTTCGATGTGCGGCACCAATTCGTGCATGATAGCATCACCGTAAGGGCCTAGGTTTTGGGAATTGACGGCGTAAGAATCGTCGTAGTATTGATTGGCGTGTTGAATTTCAATGATTATAAACCTGGGCATGTCAGGCCCGGTCCATTGCTTATACATATCGTAGGCATGCTGCTGGACGATTCGATTATAGCCCGGCATGTTGAAGCGGTCGCTATGGACTGGCTTAAGGTTGGGGTCGGGCGGCGTCTCGCGGAAGCCGCCGAAGGTATACGGGAAATGGCCATGGTTGATGATGAGCGGATAGTGCGATTCGGGATGCTCATCAAAACCCTCTGGAAGCAACACGGCTGCCCCCAGGTGTATGGGGCGGCCCCAAAATTTTGATAGCAACTCGCTTTTTATTTTTATGTGTTTTATGTATTTCGTATCCACAGCTGGCTTAATGGGCGGAATCTCTTGGTCGAGCGTGATGCGGATTATTTTATCCTGGCTAGGATCTAAGCGCATTTTCTTCGGCTTGCTATACAAATTTCCGGGGGCCAAGTTCCAGTGTTGACCCTCACCTCGGTCCATGGGCAATTTGACGACATGACCATCCGCTCGATGAAAGGTTTCATATTTGTGTAGCAAGGCCTGTACCCAATATTCGCCGGCGGGAATATCGGCTAAACTTTCGCGTGGATAGCCAAGGATGTGGCTATCGAACACTGCTTCCTTGACAGTGGTTAAGCCGTTGACGTCTACACCAAATACCTGCTGGGTGCGAACGCCATCGCGAATTTGAAAGCGTGGCTCGGATTGGTTACTGGTAGAAATCATCAGCAACATGCGACCATCCAAAGGAACAGACGACGCGGATGCGGGATATGTTACTGCAATTTTCAACTTGGTCGGTGCCCGGCCAAACGCAGGCATTTGAACCGATACAATCATCAGTGTCGTCAACATCGCAGATTTTGATACTTTCATCTATCACTTCTCCATAGCGTCATTTATTCTTTGAATGTCTATGACGTTCCATCTCCGCGCAAGCTGAAGCATGCGGGCCGTCATACTTGCGATTCCTGTTCCGGCTGAATGAATTATCTACAATCAACCTCGCGCTGGCAAATAAAACAGATTTATTTCTGTGGCGTGTATCGTAACAGACGCATCAGCAGGCCAATGATTAACCAATGAAGTGCGCTGCCTAACAGTACGCCGCCCACACACCACGAAATAGGAAAGGCTCGAAATACCTCACTATGCGTATTCACGCCAGGATTAGCCAATGAAAATGCTGGCAAGCGAAGATGCGTTATAACATGACCAATGGTGATAGACACTTTGGCTAGTACGTCACCAATGGGCGGAATGGCTAGCGCTGCCCCTAGTGCGGTCGACCAGATATTATGGTGCAAGCGTTTCGAGCCATATGACACAGCCGGGATGACCCACAAGCCCAATGGCATGCAGGCCATGAATGCGCCAAAACCTATGTCAGCGGTCATGATGAGTTGCGATAATCGGCCATCATGTAATTGCCGCCAGGGCACAGCGGGACTCAGCCAATGTAGCCAAGCGCGTTTACCTGTAAGCGCAGACTTCTCGACGCTCTCATTTGACCTAGTCGTCGAAACGTGAGGCACTGGCCAGAGAATTAGTTTTCGTATCGCTAACGCCCAGTGCATGAAGAAACCTTTAGCTCCGTCTTTGACAGGACGAAAATGCGAAACCCTTTCGTCATGCGACGGGTACACACATGACACAGGAACCTCGACCACCGAAAAACCAGCCCAAAGTGAGCGAGCAATAATCTCCGCTTCAAAGCCGAATCGACCCACACGGCATTGAACCACATCGAACAGCCGTAATGGGTACATGCGCAGTCCACACTGACTATCCATCAGCGAGACACCGGTCTCTACCCAAATCCCTAGCCCCGACGTGTACCACCCGACGAGATTTGATTGCGGTAAGCCCGGCGTCGTGGTACTTCGTCGCCCCAGGATTAGTGCATGAGGTGACGCTATTGCCGCAGCTAACATCGCGGGAATATCTTCTGGTGACAATTGCCCGTCCGTGTCCATTGTCACGACGTGTGTATGCCCCGTAAGCCGGGCGCGTGAAAAACCTGTCATCATCGCGGCGGCTTTGCCTTGGTTAATTTTATGTGTCAACACGACGACATCGACGGCATGATGTTGGTCTGACCATTTCGTCAGTGTGGCCGGGGTGTCGTCCGATGCGCCGTCGTCTACGACGATCATAGAAAGACCTAAGCTTTCGATTCGATCAAGTACACCGATGAGGGTAGCGGCATTGTTGTAAGTGGGAATAACAACAGCCGGATTGAAATCGTCAGCAGCGTGCGAATTCACTTCTCACTCCCAATAGTTTCGCAGTATCCTAACCCTTGTCAGGCCAGGAAAATCCTCGGATGCCGATCGCGAAAAATAGTAAGCCTATGCCAACCAACACACTCCAGGGGAGCAACATTTCGCTGGTAGAAAAACCGCGCCAGACGGCGCCTTCCATCGCTTTAATCGCCCAACTGACCGGGCTAATCGCGCTCAGCGACTGCATCCAATGTGGCATGAAAAATCGAGGAACCATGCCCCCGCCGATCATGGCCATCGCTAGCAATACGGCCCAACCCATGCCGCTAACCGCGCGTTCTGTTTTCCCTAGAATTGAGATGAACATCATGATCCCAACAAACGCAATCGAAATCGCTAATAAGGAAATGGCTAAATGAATGGGCGATTGTGGAATCACACTGAACGCTAGCCAGCCCACGAAAAATAACACCATGCCGAGCACGAGCGTAGAGGTAAAACACGCGAGCGCTTTACCAGCTAATATGTGCGTTCGTGAGATGGGGGCGACGAGCAGTCGAGACAGTGTGCCGGTGGTGCGCTCGTTTACTAAAGATATTCCGAATGATGCGCAGCAGCCTAGTACGCCCCAGATGATGCCCTGTGGGAATGAAATATCGTAGCTACTCGCCGGTCCGGTTCGCGTCTGCACGATCTCGGTCGTCTCAATTTCGATGGGTGAAAAGTTAGTTTTCGTTGGGTGTTGATCGTTGGGCAAATCTCCAGATATTCGTAAAATTATTGGAGTATAGAATAATTCAAAGGCGAACTTAGTGATAAGACCCTTGACCATCTCGGATTCGGCTGCACGGGCCGGGTCAATTCCAATCACGATTTTAGGGCGATCTTCACCAAGTACGCGCGGCAATGCTTGACCGAACCCCTTCGTGATAATGACGTAAGCAGCCGTCTTAGCACGGCGCACTTGATCTATCGCCTGCTCGCGAGAAGCCATGGTCAATTCAATCGCCCCGCTTTTCTTGAGTAACTGCACAAAGCTTGCTGATTGTTGACTCTGATCTTCGTCCACCAAGACCATGTCGATCGAACGAGAGGACATGCTTTGGGTGGCGAAAATTAATCCGAAGAAAATGCAATAGGCTAATGGAAAGACAAACGTCACGAACGCTCCACCCTTGTCTCGCAAGAGTAGGCGCATGTCGTTGACGGCGATGGCTGTTACTACTTTTCGCATTAGTCTCTCATCGCTCGTCCTGTGAGGTTCAAAAACACACGCTCTAGATCAGGTCGATCCACGCGCAGCGACAGAATCTCACCCTCCTGCTGTAATCGCACGCACTCGGCTATGGGATCATCCGATTCGATTTGTACCTGGCTATCATGTCGCATAACTGTCACCATGCTCTTGCCGCCATGGGATTCGATCAGCTTATCCACCGAATCGAACGCAAGAAACGCACCGTGATCGATAATGCCTACCCGGTCGCAAAGTTTTTCGGCTTCTTCCATATAATGTGTGGTGTATATCACCGTTCGCCCTTGCGACTTCAGGGCTAACACATTTTCAAAAAGTGCGTTTCGGGATTGGGGGTCTACACCAACGGTCGGCTCGTCCAAGAGCAGGAGCGGCGGATCGTGTACCAGCGCGGCAGCTAAGTTGATACGTCTTTTCATGCCACCGGAGTAAGTTTTGAGGCGATCATCTTTTCGATCCATCAATAACACAAATTCCAGGGTCCACGAGACGCGATCTCTGAGCACTTTGCCTGATAGGCCAGCTAATTTCCCGAAAAATCTAAGATTTTCCTCTCCGGTTAGGCCCTCGTAAAGTGCCAATGCCTGCGGGGCGACCCCGATTTTTTGTCGCACCGCTGGTAGTGATGGTGAACCTAGCCCACCCACGTTTATCTGGCCCGAGTCAGCGTGTAGCAACCCGGCGACCATATTGATGCACGTGGACTTACCGGCACCGTTAGGGCCTAGCAATCCAAGAATCTCACCTTGGCGGGCATTGAAGGACAGGCCAGCCACCGCCTGGATCGTTCCAAATCGTTTATATAAATTTTCCACTTGTAGCATCGTGCGGATAACTATACTCGCTCATGCGAGAAGCGTCGAAGCGACCATGGATCGCGTGGGGAAAGTATGGCTGACGTAGCTGGGGCGAGGGGATTCGTGGTTGACAATTCCGTAAAAATTCGCCATCGTGGGTACGGTCTGCGCCTGTGCGTGAGTGATCGATTGTAGAACCTGAAGCTAAACGGTAGAAAACAACAATGCCCAGCCATCAAAATCTGGTCGATCGGATAGTTGAAATCTTGCGGCGCGATCTCAAACTAGGCCCCGAGTTTACCATCGCCCCTGATACTGCCCTGTTTGGCGGCGACCTAGACCTCGATTCCCTTGATGCGTTGTTGTTAGCCCAGAGCATTGAAAAGGAGTTTAAGATTAAGATTCCATCTGAATCGATGGGGCCTGAAATCTTTGCTACGACGCAATCGCTGGGCGATTTCGTATCAACTCAAGCTGATGCGCAAGAAGCTCTCTAGGATGTGGGCATGGAAACACAAGCGGAAAACATATTAGATCGTTTACCGCATCGACCGCCCTTTCGATTTATTAGTGACATCATTCAAATCAACGCGGATTCATCTGGACAGGCCATCTGGCGTGTCGATGGGAACGAAGATTTTTTTACGGGACACTTCCCCGGTTATCCTATCGTGCCGGGTGTGTTGATCGGAGAAGCGCTCGCTCAGCTATCTGGTCTAGTCGCAGCTGCGCATCGCAATATCATTACTCAACCGGCAGTCAGCGACGCACAGCAGCTTGGCAAACTTGCCCAAATAGACATTCGCTTTGGTGAATCTGTTACGCCACCTGCCCAGATACATCTTTCTAGTCGAATTCAGCGCACTTTCGGCGATCTCATTCAATTTGATGTTCTGGCTAAGGTCGACGAAGTTCGCGTCACCCACGGCTCGCTAACACTCTATCTTCCAGCGCTAGCGGCGAAAGGCCAAGCCTCTTCAACATGAACGCACTTAGAAAACGCCCTTTTGCATCACATCGCACCTTCAGTATTCGTTGCGCTACGGTTTTTATTCTTGCAATTTTTTCTCAGCCTAGTACTGCCAATGATATCGAGTCGCGCCTATCAAAACTCGACGTTATCACGGCGGACATTCGAGATGTTACGGCTGACTTCCAAGAAAAAGTTTTTACGGCGATGCTGAAAAAACCGCTTTCATCCCAAGGGAAGGTGTTCGTCAAAGGTAAGCGAACTCACTGGAAAACGATTAAGCCGACGGCGGTCAGCCTGCTTACGGGCGATGATCATATCGCTATTTATTACCCCTCTCGAAATACTGTCGAAATGTATGCACTGGACCAACATCTACGCTCATTGGCTATTTCTCCGCTTCCAAAGCTAGCCATGCTTCGACGCAATTTTACGATTGAACCTGACACCCGAAGCGCCGAGCCTTCTCCCGCCAACGTGCTCCTACTTCGCCTCACTCCAAAAAATGATTCGGTGCGGGAGTATATTGAAGAAATCTTCGTTCGGGTTGATGAAAGCATCGGCCTGGCTAATCAGGTGGAAATGATAGATGCGGATGGCGACCGAACTGTGATCACGTTTACGAATATTCGTACCAACGTGGGCATCACGGATGAACAGGTTGAATTGCATGTTCCCAAAAACGTGACGACGGTTTATCCGCTGGAAGGTCGCGAGGAAAATGACCCTACCCTGCCTAAGAGTCAGCCATGAACGATTCGGCTTTACATAGTCAGGTTCACGCAGAGACTAAACGCGCCTCTCGTTTTCGAGAAGCGGTCGCGAATTTCTGGCGAGATTATATGTATTGGTCCGTGGCGCATTTCCCGATTTTCGTTCGTATAACGCGGCCATTTTTCTTGTGGTTCGCGCTGAAATTTTCCAAGGCGCTGCGCGACGGACCAGCAGCTAACGCGCGAAGGCTACTTGGTCCTGATGCTTCGGATAAAAAAGTTGAGCAGTTGCGACGGAAGATTGTCCAAAGCGCATACATGAGTATTTACGAGCTAGGACGAGCGGCTAACGCATCTCCGGCAGCGCTTCACGAATGGATTGAGGACGTGGATGGACTGGAACATTATCTAAAAGCCCGTGAATCTGGCAACGGTGCGATCGTCGTCACCGCACACATTGGCCCATTCGAGGTCAGCTTAGCCGCCTTGAAAGAACAGGAAAAAGGTATCCATGTCATTTATCAGCGCGACGCCCGATCAGGTTTTGACCACCTACGAACCAAACTTCGTGAGAAGCTCGGCGTAGAAGAGGCTGCGATCAATGATGGATGGGCTATCTGGGGGCGGATGAGAGATGTACTCGCGGCTGACGAGATAGTTGTCATTCAAGGTGACCGCGTGATGCCCGGGCAACGCGGCGTGCCGGTTCCATTTTTGAATGGTCATATTTTATTACCCACCGGCCCGATCAAACTTGCGATGGCTACCGGATCGCCGATCATACCCATATTTTCCGTACGGACGCGGGTGGGCCATTGTCGTGTTATTATTAATGAGGCCGTTCATGTACCGCGTGAGCCAGGACCAGTAAACAGCGACCACCCAGCCCTTCGAATAATTGCAAAGGCAATTGCTCGGGTCGTTAAAGCCCATCCGGACCAGTGGGCGATGTATGAAAAAGTGTGGATAGAGGATCAAGATGACATCGCAGCGTCGGTCAATGCATAACATGGTGAACGATCAGAACAGCGACATTGTCATCAGCGGCGCAGGTCTCGTGACCAGCCTTGGGCGAGATTGTGAATCAACGTGGCAAGCGGTCCTTCGTGGCCAATGCGGCGTTGCGCCACTCACAGCTATTGAATCTCCTCTGAACCCAAACTTAGGTGGCGGTGAAGTGCGTGATCCGGATCTAGGCCCGAATGTCGATCCTGCTAATCCGCGTGAAACGCAACTTCTACAATTGGCGATGCAGGAAGCATGGGCATCCGCTGGACTGGCTAGCAACAAACCTAACCTATCGAAGCGATACGCCGTCGTACTCGGTACTTCGCTACATGGCATGAGAAATGGCGGCGCTTTTTTACGCACAGGTGATGGCAATGCGCTGCGATCCTTCTTGGCGGGCGCGGCGGTTCTAAGTGTGGCCAAAAACTTTTCCAATATCGTAGCAACAACGACCAACTGTTCGGCTTGCTCTTCAGGACTCGCAAGCATCACGCTCGGTTGCACGCTTTTGCAGACTCATCAGGCGGACATCGTCATCGCTGGCGGCTACGATCCTATCAGCGAGTACGCTTACGCGGGCTTTAACTCAATGCGACTGGTTAGTGATACCACACTACGCCCGTTCGCGCGCACACGAAACGGCATGAAACTAGCGGAGGGATATGCGATTGTCATCCTTGAACGCGGGGCGGACGCTTACGCACGACATGCCAAGCCGATGGCTCGCGTCGCAGGCTTTGGTGAATCTTGCGATGCCTTTCATCTATCCAAACCTCATCCCGAAGGCGCAGGGGCAGCCAAGGCTATGCGCCGCGCTATTAGTGAAGCCCAACTTGTGCCAGAGGATATTGACTTGCTCGTCGCGCACGCCACAGCGACTCCGGATAATGACGCATCGGAACACGCCGCGCTAGCTCTGGTATTCGGTGGGCATCTATCTAACACGCCCGTCGTAGGCTTCAAGAGTCACCTTGGGCATTCGTTAGGCGCAGCAGGGGCGGTTGATCTTATTCTTTCGGCGCTGGCTATTCGTGACCAAGAAGTACCGCCTTGCGCCAACATCTCAGCCGACGATTCAGAATTCTCAGACTTACGCGTATCGTGCGGGAAAAGCGATAAGCGTCCGCTGCAATATACACTCAATACTTCATTAGGATTCGGCGGAGCGAATTCGTGTATGATTCTGGCTAAACCGAAGGACGCGTCTGAATACGTTAATGCTAGCGTGGCGCCTTTTAGTAACAACGTAAACAAGTTAAGCCACGACGTCGTCATCACAGGCATAGGCGTCGTGCTGCCTGACGCGATTGGTAACGAGGCTTTCATTCAGCAGGTAAATAGGTATGACAGCCTAGCTTACTATGGTGGCGACGGCGCGATACCAGGCGAGAAGTATGAACACCTTATCAATGCTAGACGCACACGTCGTATGAGCGAATACGCCAAGCTCTGTTTAGCCGCTACGACGGAGGCTTATCGATATGCCAACATAAATGATATGCCGGGTTTTGGTGAAGACTGCGCCGCGCTAGTGGCCACGACACACGCCGCTTCCCGCTACTGCGAATCTTACTACAAACAGCTAATTGACGAAGGCATCAACGCAGTCAATCCAATGCTCTTTGCGGAAGGCGTGCCGAACGTGGCTAGCGCACATCTATGCACGAACTTCTCGATTACAGGATTTTGCCAAACGCTAATCGGAACACGTACCGCAGGCTTGGAGGCCTTGCATTTTGCAGCCGCGCGTATTCGTGCTGGATGTTGGAACCGGGCAGTGGTAGTCGCAGCAGAAGAAGCCAGTGAGCTAATCACGCAATCCTATCGTAATCAATTTACAAAACGCTCAGGCAAAAAAGACGTCCGAGAGTTTTCGTCTTCCAGCGGGGCAGTAGCTTTCATGCTAGAAAGACGTGATTTTGCAGTGAAACGTAATGCCACGATCCGGGCTACGCTAACTAAGACCGTCGCAGTTTTTTCACCGAATCCCACTATTAAGAATCGCATGCGCACCGCCCAACATGCGGTTAAGCAGCTCGGCCAGCTCGACACACTACAATCTTCCGGGAATGGGCAGCACCTCGATCGAATCGATGCCGCCGTAGCCCTACGATTTCCCAACGATCCACGTCAATTAGCCCACGCCGACGTCTCCGCCACGGAACGGTTTAGTGTAGGCCCTTTAGCTTCACTGGCTTCGGCCATCGTTAGAAAAGTGCCCAGCGCTGGCGTGGTTTGCTCCGACTATTACGGTAGCGTTTATGCCACAAAAATCCAGCAAGCGATCGAATAGGGGGCCGCCCCATCCAGAAATTAGGCTCTCCAAAATCCGTAGAGTCGCCCCAAAAAAATGACGCCAGTGGCCTCAACCGGAATTTGATGTCTGTCCCTTACTATCTACGCATTATTCGGCTATCTTACATGCATTATGCTTACTCGTCAGCGAAGTACAACTATTTGTCCAGCGTTTGAGCCTACCGCCCAAGCTACGCTCCCTAGCTGGGTGCAGCATATAATCGTTGCCGGTACGAAGCGAAATGTGGATGAGCGATCGATGGGCGGGCTGAACGAGGGATTGTCTGTCAACATCATTGATGTCGACGAAGCGATGCTCATCGACGTTCGCGTGCTTGATGCATCGACGATGGCTCCGCTTACGCTACAGAAACGAACGGCACAGGCGTACCATGTCATCCGCCGCTTGCTCAACGAAAAACTGGCAAAACACGCGGTGCGAATCTGGAATTATATCCCCAACATTCAAGAAGTCATGCCGGACGGGCTAGACCGGTACATGGTATTTAACGCTGGTCGGTATGCGGCTTACTATGACTGGTTTTGCAATCAAGAAATGCTTGGCTGCCATATTCCTACCGCGACGGGTATCGGACATTGTGGGTCAGACCTGCTGGTGCATGTGCTCGCAACGAATCAGCCGGGCCAACCTATAGAAAATCCGCGTCAGGTGCAGGCATATCGATACTCACAGCGATATGGGCCTATGCCACCATGCTTTGCGCGCGCGACCGTGTCACCTAAGCAATATGTGGCACTGCCCGATTTACTCATCGGTGGCACTGCCAGCGTATGCGGCGAGCAATCTGCCCATGACAACGACATCACTGCGCAAACCGAAGAGACGCTCGTAAACTTAGCGCATCTGACGGGAGCTGCCATTCAATTTGTACATGGGGTAGACTCGACAAATCCATCCACTGATGTCGAGGCTTTGCTGCGCAGATTTCAATCGATGAGAATCTACTATCGAGATGCCCGCCATCTCGACGCCATCACAAACATAGTTTGGCCATGCGTCGATCACCTTGAACAGTCGAAGATAGAAGTCGTTCACGCGGATATTTGTCGACACGAATTACTTGTTGAAATCGAGGGGACAGCTAGGCTCGACTGGCCGGGAGCGGGCAAGCAGGACTAGCTCGACCTTGTTCGAGTTATTGAAAGTGGATCATGTTGGAAACCGACAATCATCCTATATATGATGTCGTAATTATTGGAGGTGGGCCTGTCGGTGCCACGGCTGCCCTGCTACTCGCGCGGGCTGGCAAGCGCGTCATTGTACTCGAAAAGAGCACGTTCCCCCGATTTCATGTGGGTGAATCGTTCCTGCCTGCGGGTTTCGAGCTAATCAAAAAATTAGGATTAGAGGAACGACTCTCGCAATTACCGCGCATGGCTAAATTTGGAGCAGAGTTCGGTATGGGACATGGCCTGGACACCAGTTGCTTCGATTTTAGAGAATCATTTTTTGACGAAGGTTTCGAATCTTTCAACATCGAACGCGCTATTTTCGACGATATGATGCTCCAAGCAGCAGCGGATGCTGGCGCGGTCGTCCGAAGCGGGGCTGGTGTCAAGCGGATCGTTCGACTCCGCGAAGGTGACATCGCCGTTGCCCTAGACCATGAAATTATCGAAGGAAAGTGTCTGCTGGATGCCAGCGGCCAAGGCACGGTCGTTGCCCGACATCTAGGCCATAAGAAAATCATGCACCATCACCGCAAAGTCGCCTACTTCGGACATTTTGAAAATGTACTACGCCTACCCGGCCAAGCCCAAGGCCATCCTACCGTAGCGATGTGCGACGAGGGGTGGTTCTGGCTAATAAATATAGACAAGCAGCGAACCAGTATTGGCATGGTATTGGACAGCGACGTAGCAAAATCGATTGACTGCCCCGCTTCTGATATGCTTAATTGGGGCATTCAGCGTTGCCCACTCGTGAACGACCGCACAAGCTCAGCCATCTTCCCCGAGCAAACACACACCATCGCAGACTATAGCTATTACTGCCGTCCTTATGCGGGACCAGGATATTTTCTCGTTGGTGACGCAGCCTTTTTCCTCGACCCAATCTTCTCTAGCGGCCTGGGGCTGGGCATGGAAATTGGCGTGAAAGCTGCTGACGCTGCTCAGGAATTGCTCGCACATTTAGACGACACGCGTACGCCCCAAGGCGAAAAGCCACGAAGTCCCGCGCGCATTCGACGAGATTATATCAAGTACATTGACCGAACTGCAGCGCCCTTCGTCAAACTCGTCAATTTATTCTACGACCACAGTTTCCGCGAGCTTTTTTTACACGGCAAAGGTCCAGTCAACATACAACGGGCACTCGTCTCAGTGCTAGCCGGGTATGTGTTCCCCAAGCTATCCTGGCCCTTGAAATGGCGATTGCACTTGATGGAGGTCTTTGCCAAAATCCAGCGGCGGGTGGCGCTGGTGCCACGAAGAGAATCTCACTCATTATGCAGCGCCAAGCCCGTCCCACTCACCTCAGTTGAGGTGATGTCTGCCTCCGCGTAGAATTTCGCATCGTAGCGTAGATTTCGCAAAATCCGGGATTACCGGCTAGGCCGCAGCGTAATAACAAGATCATCAACCATGGCCAACCAACTCATGCAACGCCTCAGACTACACGCGCTACAACATGGAGATGCGATAGCAATTCGTGAAATTTCCCGCGAGGATCAAGAAGATCGAAGCGTAACGTTTTCTCAACTACTAGCCATGACTAGCTCGCTAGCTAGGTCCATCGCATCAACACTCAACCCGGGCGACGTCATCATCATCAGCCTGCCAAACCGCATTTCGTGTACGGTCTCATTCTTAGCGGCCTTGCAAGCGAGAATGGTCGGATTTCTGATTAATCCCAACGTCGCCGATCGCGAACTTCACCGCGCTGCCCAAGTAGCATCAGCCAAAGCATTTATAGGCGATGACGGCACTCTTGAAATATTAGACGGACTGGGCATTCAATCTATCGCGGTCAATCGTGATGTAGACTTAGATGCTATCATGCCACATGAAGTCGCTCATGCACACCTCCCTTTCGAAACGACGGGCAGCGGACTCATGCTGCTTAGCAGTGGGACAACGGGCGAGCCGAAAATCGTTTACCGAGACGGTCCTTCTCTTGACGCTGTAGCACGTAACATCGCATTAGCCACGAAATTACGCTTAGACGATCGCGTGCTGGGCTTGGTACCCTTGTGCCATTCATACGGCGTTGAGCACGGCATCCTAGCGCCCACGTATGCAGGATGTACTGTACATTTGTGCCAAGGGTTCGACACGCATACCGTACTTGACCAGCTTCGTAGTGGTGCGATTACCGTGCTCCCTGGCGTGCCGTCGGTCTTTGAAATGCTTGCACAAATCGATGACCGTCATCAGCCGTTTCCGTCGCTGCGATGTGCTTATTCTGCAGGGTCACAACTACCGCAATGCGTGATTGATGCTTGCCGTCAACGATTGCAGCTCTCCGTTGGCCAACTATACGGCTCTAGCGAAGTCGGTTCTGTGACGTTTAACGATCCAGATTCACCCGGGGGCGACGCGATGGGTGTTGGGCTTCCGATGGAAGGCGTCACCATAAAAATCGTTGATCCAGATTCGCCGCAGACCAGTAAACCCAGGTCAACTGGCGTCGAAGGGGAAGTAGCCATTCATGCACCGTCGATGCTAAAACGATACGTTAATCACCAAGCAACTATTCTTGACGGAGGCTATTTCCTAACCGGAGACCTTGGTTGCCTAGATGCTAAGGGCGCGTTGACGATTACTGGCCGCCTCAAACTATTAATAGATGTTGGCGCGCTCAAAGTGAATCCGCTGGAAGTAGAGGCCGTGCTGTGCGAACATCCAGAGGTGCGTGAATGTGCTGTTCTCTCGCTGCCAGTTACGGAAACAATTTCCCGCGTGAGAGCGGTCATCGTTCCCATCGATTTGACTAGCCCGCCACCAATCAATGAGCTGCGTAATTTTGTGCGTGACAGACTCAGCGCACACAAGGTGCCGCGGGTCTTTGAGATAGTATCGTCGCTTCCAAAATCACCGACTGGAAAAATATTACGGCTACAAATCGCCTAATGAATCACCGAAACTTATTATCAATGATACTCGTGGGATTAGCGACGATGCTAAACCAGGGCTGCACGCGCACATTGCCGCGATATCAATGGCACGACGCCGCATCGGCGATTTCGACGATGCAACAGCGAGACAGCGGAATCCAAACTATCTCCGCTACCTTTTCATTGCTATTGCAATCCGGTGAAGGTCAGGTCGAATTACGCGGCGCGATCGTAGCCCAGCCACCCAATCAATTACGCCTACGTGCGTGGAAGGTTACCCGCACCGTGCTCGACATGACACTAAATAGCGACGGGCTATTTGTTTTTTCTGCGGCGAGAGGCAAGAAAAACACTTCTGCATCAACGACTATCACACACGACCGCCTGATGGAAGCGGTAGCCTTTTTGCCAGGGTTCGGTGATATTACATCTTGGAAGTCTGGAGTGGCGGCCAATCAAAACTTTTTTACGCTCAGCCAATCCATAAGCCCGGATAACGCCCATATGACTTGTTCAATCGATAAATCCACATTGACCACGTCGGCCTGCACATACCTCGACGAGAAAGGCCTCGCGCGTCAGACGCTTACTTTTGATGGCTATAAAAGTTTCAATAACATTGCCTGGCCCATGCGGTTGTCAGGAAAGGGTGACAGTGGCAACTTTGAGATACATTTTGCACGCGTGACAATAAACGAAGAATTGTCGCCACGTGCGTTCGTACCATCGCGACGGGCGAAAAAAAAATCATGACCCACGCCCCCCACGATCATACTTCGCGGTTCTCACGATTAATCCAACTTCTCACGCGCCACCCACGCGGGGTAATCATGATAGCGGTCGTGCTATGCGCAGTTGCATCCATCAGCGCTTCAAGATTACAACCTGTAGCCTCGATCGACGCCATGATCGCCCGAGACAATCCAGCGGCCCAGGCGCTGGCACGACTCTCTCAAGATTTCGCCGCTGCGGATGAACTCATCATCCTCGTATCAATACCTGATAGCGTAATCAGCGAAAAAGTAAGTCATAATCCAACAGATGCTCTTATCTCTTTTGCTCGACGTCTTTCAGAGGCCGTCGCTTCTTCACCAGAACTCTCATCGATGTGTACGAGCGTGCAATGGAAACCATCTACCCATATGCGCACATTCATCGAAAAATTCGTCGTCCCTAATGCCCTGTTATATCTCAGCGATGAAACGATATCGGCTCTCGCACAACGTTTAACGCCAGCATCCATGCAAGCGCAAATTCGCAAAACGACTGAAATGCTAGCTGTTCCCGGGGGCGCGGGTAGTGTCCTGTTACGCACGACCATCAAAGATCCGCTGGGCCTTCGCGACTTTCTCATCTCAGCGATGCCGCGTCCCATAGCCGCTCGTCCTGGATTAATGAGCAGCGAACAAGGGTTTTTCAGTGCCGATGGAATACATCTACTCATACGACTACGTGGCACATCTCCGGTATCAGACCTCACTTTCTCTGGCACTTTCACCCAAGCCATTAGACATGTAGCTAGCGACATCAATGACGATGGACTCGATATAGCATTCACCGGCGCGTACGCTATCGCAGACACGGCCCATCAATCTATTCGCGGCGATATGATTCGTAGCATTGTACTCTCAATTATCTTTCTTCAATTGCTATATCTAGTTGTCTATCGAAACATCTGGATGTTGCCCGCAGCGCTTGCCCCCGTAGCTATCGGTATACTTTTTAGTTTCGGCATGTTCGCGGCGCTGGGCATGAAACTATCTCCGATGACAGCCGTAATTGGGGCTATACTCGCAGGATTAGGAATAGATTATTGCATTCATATCATCTCACATTATCAGGCAAAACGCACCTCAATCTTTGCACACACCGCGACGATCGTTCATACCATCAGCGAATTGATCCCAGCGTTGATGGCCACGTGCATCACCAGCGTAATTGGATTTTTAGCCATTTCGCAATCCACTGTGCCCGCGCTACGCGAATTTGGCATACTTGGCGCGATGGGACTCGTAGCCTGCCTCATCCTCTCTATATTTTTGCTGCCTGCGATACTGACCTTATCACCGACACGGTCCCAACCGCCTGGGTCGAAAGCTGACCAATCAACACCATCGATGACAAAACGACTGCTGGCCCATGCGGTATTACATCGTCGATCTTTCTTAACACTTAGCAGTATCCTATCTGTGACCGCAGTGCTGGCCTCATGCTTCGCCTATGATGCACACGATTTGTTTGAAAACGACTTAACCATCATGCACCCGCGTCCCAACGATGCCATCGCAGCCCAGCGCCGTATCGAAACGCTTTTTCCAGGGGCAGCCGACCCGCTACTTATATATCTAGAAGCGCCAACGTCACAAAAATTAGTTTCACTCGCTCACGATGTCGAGGCGCGTATCGATCAATTAGCTAACCATAACGACAACATCATGGGCGTGTTCGGTCTGGCATCTCTGCTCCCCAGGCATGAAACGTATCAACAAAAAAAGAAAGTTATCGAATCCTTTGACGTCAATAAAATCCTCCATCAATTCGACGAGGCGTTGGTCGACAGCCCGTTTAATCCAGATGCATTTGACGATTATCGCGTTTTTCTAAGGCAGCTCTTTTCACCTCAGCAAGTTCAGCTACAAAATTTATTGGCATTTACTGGCATCACAGACTCTGTTTTGCCAAAATCGATCCGAAACAGTACAAAACTTCCCACCGCAGCGGTAACGACCATCTTTACACCTAAATCGCTGGGTGAAAGATTCATACGCAACCAGACTATTCAGGCCGTCCGTGCATCGCTAATAGATTTAGAAGGCGCAACACTCACGGGTATCACCGTAATAGGCTATGACACCGAAAATACCATCCGTAGTGAACTTGGCAAGCTGTTTAGTATAGCAGCCAGCGTCGTCATCGCTTGGCTATTGATTCAATTCCGCAGCTTACGTGCCGTATTTCTGGCATTATTACCTGCAGCGTTTGGTATGATCGTCCTGCTTGTCTGCATACTTGTGTTTGAAATAAAACTCAACACATTCAATTTGATTGCACTTCCACTTCTGGTTGGAATTGGCGTCGACGACGGAATTTTTCTGACCATGGTATCCCGGCGAGCCAAGCAGCTTAGGCACTCTCGAAAAGAAACGATTGACGCACTAAGTACCAGTTGCCATGCTATTGGCATGACCAGCTTGACAACCCTCCTCACATTCGGCACCCTGGCCTTTACTAGCACACCAGCCATTCAGTCGTTAGGTCTATTGTTAGCTATCGGTGTCATAGCTAGCTGGGCGGGTGCGATGTGGATACTAACCCTCTTGCTTGTGGGGAAGGAAAGTAAGATATAGCGAGGTTACAGACCGGCGTTGTCCCCGCGCGCAGCGGCTAGTGAATCAACTCATCCTACCTCAGACGTATTACTACACGACGCAACACACGATACCACCGCGTAACACTAATTGCTGTTACATTTACCGATTTAGAATACGCATTTGCATTACGACCGAAGACGGCGATATCCAGCTAGCGTCAACAGCATAAAAAACATCGGCAACATAGATACTGCGCCGCACGGCGTACCAGAATTTCCTCCCCCGGTGGCTCCAGCACCATCAAGCCGCGGTATGTCGCCAGGGCCATCATTAATACCCGCACCAGGCAGCACCGTAATCGTTCTAGATATAGACGTCGTGAGGATAGTCGAAGCAGATGTCAAAGTAGTGATCCGTGCCGTAATGGGTAAGCGTAATTCACGAGTGGTTTCATTGATGTAGGTATGCGTAACAAACAAACTGTCCGCAGTCTCCCCATCGCCAAGATCCCACCGAATAGACTGAAGCGTACCTGGCAAGCCGCTTGTGTTCAGGCTCAACACTACGCTGAAAGGCGAAACGCCGGTATCAACGTCGGACCCCGATACACCAGGTATTCTGATTGCTATTACTCCAGCGTCGGCCGTGGCCCTATCTGCGTCATCAGCATCCGGACCGGTAACCGTAATGGTTGACTGAGCAAACCCCATATTGTTATTGACATCGAACATGGTAAGCCTTGCGGTAAACGTTTTAGTTTCACCAGCATCAACAACATAGGTATGTGTCGCGATTCGCGAGCTGGTATCTACTGCGACATCGTCATCGAGATCAAAATCCCAACTGGTCCGATCATCGGCAATAGGAAATTCGCTGAAAGCATTACCCTGGAAGCGTACGACTAATGGAGAGACGCCGAGTCTTGGAGATACGCGAATACTAATTTGAGGCCCTAAATCAGCAGGGTTCAAAATCGGCTCAATGCTCGCGCCAGGAATAAACGCTTCATCAGTTATCACGCCATCAGAATCAACGGCAACGCCGAATGAGTAACGCCTACTGGTGCTTCTAGCGTATATAGCAAAATACTTCTTAGCCGTAGACGCATCAAATTTCATACAATGAACGGAATTCACCTCGCAGGCTGATGTTCCCTCAGCCAGACAAGAGAAGCTACACCCAACACCAGATTGATTATCGTCACTATGAATAACCACGCCGGTTGGTAATGGTGCCAACGTGGCCGAATCACAGCCCACCTGCAATCGGGAATAACATTGACCATCTACCGGAATAAAATCAAATGGATCATTGCTGGAAAGGACTAAAAATTCGTCCGTCGTACGCAATTCGGGTAAAATGGGATCCGTATCGTCCTGCGAATTAGCCATCTCTTCTAACACTCGGAATTCGAGACGATCACCATTTTGCCGCCACGACAGTTGGCCATTTGCGGCACGTACGTTGCCAACTCTTTCGGGCCAGGTTCGCCCGCCATTAATCAACGAATCTTCGGCAGCCCGTACGGCTGAACCAGCATTGACCCTACCATAGCCATATTGCAAACTGCGGCTAGTAATACCGTGATAAGCAGCAGCTGCGGCATTAATTTTGTCGGTAGTATGCTCAAGAATGACCCGGACGTCCGTGGCAGACAAATTAGGATTGACCGATAGAATCAGCGCGGCAATACCAGAAACGATCGGTGCGGAGGCAGATGTGCCGTTAAAAAATTTGGTATACAAGCCTCCGGGGTCAATATCATCCCCCTTCCCAAAACAAATCTCAGTTCCTTGAAAATTACATCCTGAATCAGGATATGCAAAATCATCGTTGTCAGTGGTAACAATAGTTCCAAGGTTGTCACCCCCAGGCGCAACAACATCGATCTCCGGACCAAAATCACTGAAGGACGAAAGCCGATCAAAAGGGTCGCTTGCACCTACACCAATAACAGTATTTAGCGTCGAAGGTTCTTCTCGAAAGTTTAATTCTTCAGCCGAATTACCAGCAGCAAAGACTACCACCATCCCACGTGGGCGATTGTCGCCCGCGCCATCCAAGTCTCGGCCATCATTAAAAGCTCTGTCGATGGCGTCCTGAATAACTTCAGGAACTTCAGAGCGAACAACAAACCCCCAGCTGTTATTATGTACGTCTACGCTTTGCTGGCGGGCAAATGTATAAGCACTGGCAATTTCAGAGGTGATAGGCGCGTCGTTAAGACCTCGAGACGCTGTAAACTGTGCCGCTGGAGCAACCCCTCGACCACCGACGGAATTGGCACTAGCCACAGCCAGCCCCATTACGCGTGTACCATGATCATCAAAAAGAAATTTGGGGCTTGGATCGTCCGCGCCGGGGGCCCCGTTGGCTATGGTGACGTCGTCCCCTATCCCTATGTAGTTATCTCTTAGGTCTTCATGCAGTACATCGCACGAGTCATCAAACATACCGAGTCGAATACCCTCACCAAGCGTAACCGCCCATGCATCCGTCACATCAATATCGGCATCGGCCTGACCAACAAAAGCCCCTGAATTCTCTAAGTGCCACTGCTGTGAAAAGAAGGGGTCTTCCGGATTGCTTACTTGAAGCATTTGCAACGGCATCTGAAAATCTGGCTGAGCCCATACCGTTCGTGGGTCAACCGCCAAAACCTCCGCACGTAGCACTTCATCCGTCACGCCATATCGCGGGACAACTAAATAAGTATTCTTCAATCCGGCTACGTTCTGTTGTACCACGTCAACACTGTAGTCGTCCCAAAGTTGACGCAGCGCTTCATCGTTCAAACTGGCTTGCACCCTGACAGTCAGCTTGCCGGAAGATATAATCGGTGACTTGTCACCATTATAGTGATATACACTCCGAACATCTTCCACGTCAGCATCTTGCATGATTAAATGACGCTGCTTGGCAGACGCAGACTTGACGGTTAATAGCCTCGTTCGCAACCCTTCCTTGCCACCAATATCCGAAAGTGTACCAAACCCACGAGACTTTAGCCTCGTAGCGCAGGCCTTAGCCGAGTTGGCATTTTTGAGTGTTACGCCAAACTCCGTCGTCGATTTGACCAACGGTGTACGTTTGCCATCGCGGCTAACGATACAACGCGCCCCCTTCTCTGCGAATACGGGCATGGCTAAGAGGGCACTGATACCAATGGTCAAAAACGCCGTCCACGTGGCACTCTTAAATAACCGCAACTCAAACTGAAACGTCATGGGCGTGCTTACCTTTCTCATTCGCATTCTGAATCACCTTACGGGCTATAATCCCGGCCTCATTTTCCCCGAGTCCCCAAAATTTCACGGATGACCAATCCCGCCTACGCCTCTCATCCAATAGCGAGCTTTCCAACTCGCTAGCGTATGTCCCCCCCACCAATCGCGCAAGCATTACGCTAACACGGACCGTAAGTGGCACAAACCAGCCATTCTCGTGTGCATTGTTGGGATACCTAAATAGG
>JAJDDW010000028.1 GCA_029260115.1 Phycisphaerae bacterium
CAGAGTCGAGCACCGTTTTGTCGATGTTGTCAGTCGAAGAAGCGATATCAAACAGCGTATATTTAGCTTCAGAATCAAAATTAGCCGCTACGTCACCGAACTGTAAATCGAGATCGACCAACGCGCACGGATGTTGCGTCGAAAGACCGATTTCCAGGGCCAAGTTACTCGCGATGGACGTCGCGCCGACGCCACCACTCGCGCCAACCACACATGTTCGGCGGCTCTTTCCCTGGGTAAGCAGTCGCTTGCTAGCTACCCGACTGACGGCCCGCGCTAGGTCTTCTGGGTCTATAGGGGTACAAACGAACTGATCGCACCCCGCGCGCATCGGCGCAAGAATAGCCTCTGGACTGGTGTGTGCGCTCATCGCAATGAGCGCGACATCAGGAAACCGTGAAGAAAACTGCTCAATAACCTCAATGACGTTCTGCGGCTCTGGATCCAGATTGAAAAATATCAACTCCAGCTTAGTTTCGCCAACCAAGGTTAACAACTCGCTGTCATTATCAACATGGCCTACGAAACGAACAAAATTCAGGTTGCTAATATGACTATGGAGTTCTTCCAAAGAGTCGGGATCAGTACTGTAGAGGCATGCTTGGATGGCGTCACTCATAATCGCTTCTCGATAGTTATAGTTAGGTACACGGAGCGCTCGGAGAGCGCATTACATCCCCATTCCGCAGCACACCGCTCTTATCATATCCCTATATCGACTTGTTTATAGACCGAGTTTGAATGATAACGATAGGTGAACTCACTTAACATTATTTCGCGGAGGGCTTTCATGACCATAGAAACCCTAGTCTCTTTCAGTTCTTAGCTCACGCCTAGCCTATTTGCGTCCGATATTCACGCAACGTCGATCTCCTGGGAGTTTGGTATCCCATCGATATGAATGCCCGGTAACTAACGACCAATCACTAACATAGGTGCTATGGTTTATGGTGCTCCAGACGACAATTACAAAAATTACATCATTCCGGAAGGACTATGGCTTGCTCGCAGTGTGCCTGGTTAGCTTCACGGTTTACGTGTTTCAATCTCAGGCCATTCGCGCTTTCCTTCAAGAGGCATCGCGCCTCGCCGGAAAGTTGTAGTACGATTATGAATATTTTCGGGCTGATATATTTAATAATCGTGGCTGCTTGCGCGGTCCATTTATGGCGTCTGGGCACGCGACTGTGCGCAGACTTTGGCGTAACTCAACGATGCGCCTGCTGGCTAATCGCGGCGATAATCCCTAAAGCTATCCTCGTGCTCGCGGTTCACATTCCGGCCTCGGTTTCATTATTTACCGACATTAGAGCCGTGTCGCCACTTTCAATTGCCTGCACTTATGCATTCTTAACCGCAGTCGTAACATTACTTCTACATAGAATAATCCTCACGAATCCGCCCGCTTCAAGACCTAGCCTCCAACAATCATCGCGACATAGAAAGCTCATATTTTCACATGGATTATGCTGGCCAATCATCATTGTCTTCGCAACATATGCCATATTCACGATCGATGCGTTGACAAGATACCCGACGGGCTACGATGGTCTCCATTATCATTTACCCGCAGCAGTACGTTGGCTGCGGACCGGGGCACTCGACCTAACCATCAACCATATTCTGCATTGTTACCCCGACAACGCCATGTTCGTCCCCATGTTATTATTTGCCGCTGGTTGCGAGCGGCTCGTCTCAGGTATTTTCTTACCTCAGGCCGTCCTCACCGCCGCCCTGGGTTATGCCATGACGCGGGCACTAAGGCGCGGGCCACGCACAGCTATACTGGTGGCTACCGTATCTGCCGGCCTGCCGATTGTAATATTCCAGAGCGCGTCTGCGTACATCGACCTATATGCCGCGACGACTTGGCTCACAGGTCTCTTGACTATCCTCTGGGCTTCGCGGGTCACCACACCAAACCAGCGGCTCGGGCTAATAATTTTAGCTGGAATGGCTGCAGGCATAGCTCTGGGGGCCAAAACTACCTACCTCGCCTTATCCCCGCTGCTCGGCCTTGTCGCCTTGTGCGTGAATTGGATTCGCACAGGACAGTACGATTGGTTATCGCGCAAAACATTTACTTACGCAGCGGCTTTTGCTATCCCCATGCTTCTTTGCGCTGGATTTTGGTTTGCACGCGGCACGGTGCAGGCTAAGAACCCCATCTACCCGCTAACCTTTGAAGTTGGCGGACAAAAAATTCTCCCTGGATTCGTTGCAAAAGATTGGTATCCCACACGGTCATTCAATGACAAGCTGGGGCATTGGTGGAGTTATCCTTGGCACGAAGCAAAGCGTGCGGGTGGCGGGTATCCGCTGAGTGTAAACAATGGACTAGGTGCGGCCTTTGCTACATTAATCCCTCCAGCTTTTATTCTCGCGCTGCTATCAGCCATGACCAAAAAACCGAAGACGCCAACTCAGCGATGGCAGTTTATCCTTGTGGCATTGTCGGTGATTGGCGCGGTGTTACTGCTTACCGCTTTCCAGGAAATGCTTCGTTTTGTGCTACCATTTGTCATTATCTCCGTAGTCATGTCAGCTTTTATGCTGCGCAAATTGATGCGAACCGCACCACGTATTTGTATCGCTACCCTATCAGTAGCCTTATTAGTCAATGCTGCGACAACTACTATCCGACCAGCCACCGCACTAGCTTCTCGTATAAAAGATGGCCGATGGGACCGGTCATCCATGTACGCGATGCCGCCACTCATAGACCAGTTACCTCCAGGTACGCGTTTCCTCAACCTCGCGAAACCGGACGCAACATATGCTTTGTTAGGCGCATCGCTGACTAATGAAGTCATCACCAACGACCAATGGTTCACCATCTATTCCGATGGTGAGGTCACGGCCAATCGCCTGCGCGAACAATCCGTTGACTACCTATTCGCAGGACGCGGCGAACCTATGCCAACATCATGGATCGACGAGATACCCATCGTATTAGTATACGACTCTCAACACGATACGGCATTCACATCCGATTACCCGTGCCGGATTTATCGAGTGAAATCAACAGTATCGGTAGCCCAAACGTCGTCCACGAACGACGACCTGCGATGAAAGATGAGCGATCTAGTATGGAAGTAGGGACACCAACATCAAACAAGCCAATGTTATCCGTGAATCAACCCGGACGCATGTATTACGCGCTTCTCATTTTAGTCTTCGTCGCAGCGACGTGGTTGCGATTTGATAGTATCACGACTGTGGGCATTCGCTATCAGGACGAGGCCTGGTATGTTAGCGACGCGCAACTTTGGCATCGCTGCGCCAAAGTTCTCATAGATGTACCAGCCTGGAAGGCGTTGCTGAATCGCGACAAAGCTGGCTACCAACAGCGGATGGCAGACATTGGCGTTGACTTCTCCGGTCGCTATCGAAAGCCCTCACAAGGCTTCACCCTACCCGCAGCGGCCATCATGTTCCTCGTCGGTGAAGGCCCTGCGGCACTCTTGCTGATGAATGCCTTTTTCGGAACCATGGCTGTCTTGATCTTGTATTCGCTATGTCGCATCCTCCTCAGCCCAGCGGTCGCATTGATAGCCAGCGCTTTGCTCGCGGTCTCACCCTACCATCTCATTTATACTAGGTCCGCGTTTGCGCACACGACAGCAGGATGCGCCGCGTTGCTATCTATCTATCTTTGGGCATTAGGTCGCAGCCGCCTCTGGTCTAGGCGCAAAACATTCCTGCTATCAGGACTCGCATGTGGATACGCGGCTACATGCCATTACAGCATAGCCTATTTTGCGGGTATCCCGCTCTTTATGGAACTTTTCACCTTTCGTGAACGCGAAGACATACCAACGAGCGTCAACCAAAGCGTCATAAATCATTGTCTAAAAGCTACGGCCTGGATGTGCTTGGGTTTTGCCATTCCGTTCTTTGCTATCGAATCCATATTCATATCAGCCCGCATCGCCGCAACCGTTTCCAACAGCTACCTACCCATGCATACATTTTTTCAAGGCATCGCTTACCACGTAGAACTACTTATTAGAGGGGGCACTGTTGGCGATCAATTCATTCATACCGACGTCGCCTGGTCCATGATAAAATACTTTACCCACTGGCATGGCCCGGTAGCCTTAGGCCTTGCGCTGGTAGGCATGGTCTTACTATTAGGCAAGCGCACCGCTTCAAGTATCGCTGCTTGGCTCGTCCTAGCATCTATTTTTATGTTATTAATTCAGTCGCATCCCATCGCTCGTGGATTAAACGGAACCCTACCGTTTCTAGCTATCTGCACCGCCGTCGCAGCCAATCGGGCGATGTTACTGCTCCGTTCGAATTTAAAGCTAGCCTACGCTTCCGTGACGATTTTAATTTGCGTCATTCTAACGCCAGCCATCCGACAGAGCGTAACACTGCATAGCAAAAGCAGTGACTTAGCCCTTGCTTGTCAATTCCTTAGCGATGTAGAGCCTGCTAAAATTGCCGTACCGAATTACCGACGATACTGGATTCATCTTGAAAAATCCGAACACGAGTTAATCGATACGCAAGTATGGGTACGCACGCAGACGGTCGAAAAGACTGTGCAAAGTTGGCTCGACGACGGAGTCCGGTGGGTGGCTATCGACCCACAATATTGGCACAGCGGGCCTGGCATACCCGACATGGATTGGTGGCTAGGCCTAGACCAACTACTCCGTCAACGGTTCGTCAAAGCTGCAGAATATTCGCACCTATGTAACTATCGCTGGGAGTTTCTTGCAGAAGGGTCGTGGGGGCCGTTCAGGCTATATGACATGAACCAGCTAGGCGGAGGCGCCATTCGTATCTATGACTTGCAACATGCAGTACCTCCCTCATCTAATCAGCAGGGCTAAAAGGCAGCCGCGATATTGTCAGACAAAGTCAGACAAGCATTGCCTTGCCCTAAGAATAGATAGCCGGTAGCTTTAACTTTCTTAAGCCAACGTTATGGCACGCCGACTACACTGGGGAAAGCGTTTAGTTATTATGTATGTCCGCAGCAAAACATGGCTTCGCTTCTTGTCACTTTGCAAAATCACATTACGTGCGTCATGTGTGTTGCCATTATTGTTAACGTCTTGTGCTAACTACATCCCCTCGGTCAGCATGGATAGCACTGTCTCTTTGCCCATTCCCTCGTCCTTAACTACCTTGCCCGATCCCAAAAGACTAACTGGCATTGATGATGGCCAATCGATCGACCTTTCACCTCGCACTTTGATCCCCATGGCATTCAACGCCCAACCAAATATTGCTTCTAGTTTTGCACGCTTTAAGTCTGAAGAGGCCCGCTATGACTTTTTCTATACCTCCCGCGATTCGCTCACCCCGATATTTCGCGTTTCAAACGATTTCAATGAATTTCGTGACGACGTAGACGCCACACGATCACGTGACCATACGGTCGAAGTTGGCGTCGAAAGATTGTTTTTCGATACAACAGAGTTTAACTTCGCTGTGGGATATGATACGAATGAGACTGAAAATGAGATCGGAAACCACCCTTTCATCTCGGCGGATCTGCGATACCCATTTGCCGTCTCCCGCCGCAAACTCGCACGAACCAGTGAAGATATTTTCCGCCGTAACGAACTAGACGACGCACAACTGGATTACATCCAAACGGTTCGCAGCCGGTTACAAAATTCACTTTTCCGCTTCTACGATGTCACGAACTTGGCACGCCTGGTCGAAAACCAAACAGCCAGACAACATGATCTGGAATCGCTGCGAGAGAAAATCATTAACCGTGCAGGACCACGTGCCAAGGATGATCTCATTAGATTGGATGCCGAACTGGCCACCGTCACATCAAATGTTCGTAACATAGCAGGAAGATATGAAATTCAGTCCGCACGTTTCCAGGCAGCCATTGGCATACCCTTCAACATAAAAGTCAATATGGTTGATGAACCATTTAACCCCTTCGTAAGCCGCTCACACCAAGATCTACTACGTGCGAGCGTAGACACCGACCCGGAAATAGCCACGCTTAATAACTCGCTTAGAAATGCGGAAGTTCAATTAGACTTAGCGGAGCGCGGTCGCTGGGATATGGCCCTATTATTAAGCGGCCAATCATCACTGGAAGGTCGGGGTGAAGACGAGAGTATTTCAGACTGGTCAGTCTCCGTAGGAATCGACATCAGCGCAGTCGATGCCCGCGTGACGGATAGCCTTATTCGGCAATCTAGCGGTCTGATAAATCGATTCAAACAAGCCATTGCCGCCCGCGAAAACGAAATTTACACTGACACCCTAGAGCCTCTAGTACGCATCGACACGCTCAGTGTCAGCAGAGACGAACTCATAGAAAACTTGCCACGTTATGCGCAGGATTATGAATCTGGCGTAGCTGCATATTTCAACGGTCAGCTCAACATTGACGATTTATTAACGAGGCGCGAAACACTCGTCCAGCAACAAGACGAAATATCGCGCCTCATTTTTCTCGTCGGCGCGAACGTAGCTGAATTATGTGCTGCGACAGGCAAATTTTTCGAATTACTCATCGACCATCATGAAAATTCGACATCGCCAAACGCCACAATAACGACTTCCTAGCCCACTCAACAGACGCCACACTAACACCATTTCCGCAACCTAAAACTTAAAACTCGTGCATTATCGGACTTAAAAGCGATGCAATGCAGACAAACCACACTCTAAGTGCAGCGCTAGGCGTGAGGTTCCGATATTAGAAGCGCTGTCTGAATTCGAACACCGTAACTAGCGGAGCGAGAACGTATGTCTGTAAATCGTGCAATCGTAAATGTGGGCGTCATCGGTTGTGGCCATTGGGGGCCGAATCATGTTCGCGTATTTTCGGAACAAGACCGATCTCAGGTTGTTGCTTGCGCCGACTTAAAAGAGGCTCATCTCGATCGTATTAAACAGCGATTTCCCAGCGTCAGCACCACCAGCGATTACAAAGAAATACTAGCTGACGACCGCATAGATGCGGTTATCATCGCGACCCCCACCAAGACGCACGCCGCAATCGCGCGAGAAGCCATCTTAGCAGGCAAGCATGTACTCGTTGAAAAACCACTTTGCCCCAGCGCCATCGAAGCCGAAGCGCTCGGTCGATTGGCTGACGCGCACGAACGCGTGCTCATGGTTGGCCATGTGTTTGTGTTTAACGCTGGCATCATCGAACTTCGCAACCGCATTCTCGCCAACGAGCTTGGCAAGATTCATTACTTCGACGCCGTGCGCACCAACCTAGGACCAATTCGCGGCGACGTGAACGCCCTATACGATCTTGGCACGCATGATATTACCATATTCAACTACATTATGAACGAGGAACCTGTCGCGGTGTCAGCTACGGGTAGGTGTATTACACAGGCTGACATTGAAGACGTATGCTTTGCCACGCTACACTATGCCGACGGTACACTAGGCCACATTCACGTTAGCTGGTTAAACCCACGCAAGGTCAGAACGCTCACCGTGATCGGTGACAAGAAGATGGCGCATTGGGATGATGTCGACCCTAACGACATGCTTCGACTATATGACAAAGGCGTTCAAGAGCCACCATACTACGATTCCTTTGGCGAATTCAATTACCTGCTGCGCAATGCGGATGTCCAACTGCCAGCCATTCATCGCACCGAGCCTCTGATTGGCCAAGCTACAGCTTTTCTGAATTGGATCACCTCCGGCCAACAACAAGGCCCTGGAGCAAAAGAAGGCGCAGCCGTCGCCCGCGTACTTGAAGCGGCCACACAATCCATGGCCAACGGCGGCGTGAAGTGTCCGATTCCGCATCCCCTCGGTTATGCAGGCCCCATTGTCAGCGCCCCGATGGACGTTGTCGCGGCACGAACATGGGTTCGCGGAACTGAAGCGGATATGACGACGTGCACAACGATGCCCGCACCAACGCACTATGTGTCTGAGTGAAATTGTTAATCGCGTAGCCGAGTCGAGTATGTGGCCTTGAGGCAGAGCGCGCTAATGCATGGCAGCCAAAGTCGGCCGGCTCATTGATTTATGTACAAAGACAAGAAAATTCTTGCGATCGTACCAGCCTACAACGAAGAGGCTAAGATCGGAAGCGTGGTCACGAGATGTGACATCAGCGCTCTCGACACCGTACTCGTCATAGACGATGCTTCATCGGATGCCACACCACAAGTAGCCGCAGCCAAAGGTGCGACGGTGATATCCCAGCCCCGCCGAAGCGGCGTAGGCTCAGCTATCCGTCTGGGACTCAAGTACGGCAAAGATAACGGTTACGACATTGTCGTCATCCTCGCGGGCAATAACAAAGACAACCCACAGGAAATTCCTCGGCTACTCGATCCCTTATGCAATGAGGGCTACGATTTCGTCATCGGCTCGCGCCACTTAGCTGGCGGTCGCACCGGCGGCGAAATGCCTATCTACCGAAAGTTAGCCACACGTATCCACCCTTGGCTAATGCAATGGTTTACGGGCAAAACGCTTACCGAAAGCACCAATGGCTTTCGTGCTTTCAATCTTTCTCTATTAGAAGATTCCCGCATACGCCTCAATCAACCCTGGCTTGATAACTATGGCCTGGAGGTGTATTTGCTTTGGAAAGTGTTAAAACTTAACTATAAGCACAAAGAAGTCCCTTGCACAAAAGTCTATCCACCGAAAAGCCTAGGCTATACAAAAATGAAACCGATCGTAGGTTGGTGGAATATATTAAGACCGATTTTCCTACTTGGTTTCGGTATTAGACAATAAGGAATTATCATGGCTATCCCACTCGTCAATCTAAAAAGACAACACACAGTGCTATGCAACGAGATCCACGCCGCGATGGCAGAAGTGGTTAGCCGCGGCGACTACATTCTCGGAGAATCGGTCCAGAAGTTTGAACAAGAATTCGCGAAGTATTGCAAAGCCAAGCACTGCATTGGCGTGAGCAACGGACTAGATGCCATAACTTTGACCCTAAAGGGGCTAGGCATTGGTCAAGGCGACGAAGTCATTACCCAAGCGAATACCTTTATCGCAACCGCCCTGGGAATCTACCATGCCGGCGCTACGCCAGTGCTCGTCGATCATGACCCGAACACTTATAACCTCGACCCCACACGGCTCGTCTCGGCTATCACTCCGAAAACTAAAGCGATTTTGCCCGTCCATCTTTATGGCCAACCTGCACAAATTGACATCATTCGCGCCATCGCGGATGAGCATGGTCTATTGGTTATAGAGGACGCAGCCCAAGCTCACGGCGCGAGGTTTCATGGAAATCGTTGCGGCAGCTTAGGTCACGCAGCATGTTTTAGCTTTTATCCCGGCAAGAATTTAGGCGCACTCGGAGACGGCGGCGCGGTGGTCACGGATGATGACGAACTCGCCAATTGGCTTCGCATGGCCAGAAATTACGGCGCACGATCCAAATACGAGCATGTCATCGCCGGATTCAACAACCGCCTGGATACCATACAAGCGGCGGTCCTACGTGTGAAACTGCAACATCTCGATACTTGGAATACAACCCGTCGCCAACATGCCGCGCGGTACATGGATATCTTGGAAAATTCAGACGTCGTACTGCCAACAACTATCGAAAATGTGGAGCATGTGTACCACCTCTTTGTGGTGCGTTGCGGCAATAGAGATGAAGTTCTTGAAGCCTTGAAAGTTGAGGAGATTTTCGCAGGCGTCCACTATCCTCAGCCCATCCACACACAGGAAGCATTACGACGTTCTTGCAGCGTGCCGCACCGTTTAACCAATACGGCATCTTTCTGCGACGAATTACTGTCACTCCCGCTATGCCCATTTATCACCGGACGAGAAATCGACACTGTCGCAGCCATAGTTTCCCGCGTGGCCAAACCGGCAAAGACCTCAACATTTCAAGTTTCCTAATACACGAACAAACTCGGACGGTTAGATGATTATACGGAGTTAGATAGCTGATCGGCGTTCGGTAGTTACACGACCATAGGTGGCAAAGGCCAGACACGGCTTGTATCCATTCGGTAAATATGTTGATTCGAAGCCGCCACTCAGCCATTCCCCCGCGCAGGCGGGAATCCAATCTTAGCCCGTATGAGACATAGTTCTGGATCGCGCAACGCCATTGCTTACCCATCATCATAATTTTTCAACAATAACACAAAGCCAAAAACCCTAGTAAACCCTAGTGACGACTAATGGATAGGCGAGTAAGCTACCCAATAGAATGAATCACAAAAGCAACACACAATCCGAATCAAACCTCATAAACGGTAGTCTGTTAGCCAAAACTTTACGATCTCAAACCGCTGACAAGATACAAACGATTATCCGCGACTCCGGCGTGATACCCTGCCTAGCGACTATCCTCGTCGGCAACGACCCCGCATCCGCTACTTACGTCCGCATGAAGCGTAAATGTTGCGAGCAGGTCGGCATAAAATCCATTAGCCGAGAGTTTCCGGAAAACACGACTACAGAACAACTTCTGACCGCAGTAAAAGAATTGGCCCAAGACATAACCGTCCACGGCATTCTCATCCAACACCCCGTACCCGCACCCATCGACAAACGGGCCGCCTTTGAGGCTATCCCTTTGCTCAAGGATATTGATGGCGTCAGCTCCGCTGCGTTCGGACGAAATGTCTTGGGCATGCCCGCCCATCCGTCCTGCACCCCAGCCGGCATCATGCGTCTGCTTCGCGAGTATAACATAGAGCTAGACGGCGTAGATGCGGTTGTCATTGGCCGAAGTCCCATTCTCGGTCGACCGATGGCCTCAATGCTCATCAACCACCACGCCACCGTCACCCTCTGCCATTCCCGCACCCGCGACCTATCCAGCATAGTCCGCCGAGCCGATGTCCTTATCGTAGCCGTCGGTAAACCTCGCTTTCTCAAAGCCACTTGGATAAAGCCCGGCGCGGTCGTCATAGATTGCGGCTATAACGAAGGCAACATTGGCGACGTAGATTTCGAGCCAGCCAAGGAAATCGCATCGCTGATCACCCCCGTCCCCGGCGGAGTAGGCCCTATGACTATAGCCACCCTTCTTGACAACACGGCCAACGCCGCTGCCCAACAATTGGACATAAAAATATCTCACTAACCATCTCGCCGTATACCATTGAAAAGACCTGCCATTAACTCAATTATACTGGAACACACTAAATGGTTGCCTACAAATGCGTCATGGATCAACAACCCGATAATCCCCCCCGTGACTATATCAAGTCGATGAATTATTGCTGTTTTGCAGCATAACAAGGTGATTTAACGCTTTGTTATTCACGACTCGGATAAAGAGTATCGTACACTATTGGCAGTGTATGCTTTATAACTTGGCACTCACGAAATAATTCGTACATCATGAGAGAACTAACATGTTAATGTCGTTTCCTCGTATCTCGTCTACACATATGTGCGTCTTGTGTGGTTGGATCGTTGTTACAAACTCTCTATTGGGTTGCGCGAACAACCAATTTAGCTTACCACCACAGGACGAGGAAACTATAGACACCAGTGAAATGCCGAATGACCAAAATTCAACTACTGATAACAACGCTAATCCAGAACCGAACCCCCAAGACGCAGATCCTGATGCAACGCCAATCGAAGATGAACCTATAACTGATTCTGCGACAATTATTCCGGACAATTCATATTGCTCTTCCGTCGTCGCATGGGACGAAGCTTCCAATCAATTTGAGCAAGAAGTATTCACACTGGTCAACATTCAACGCAGCCAAGGAGCGAATTGTGGCAGCGCGGGTACATTTTCGGCTACTGGCTCATTAACCATGGATGGCGCTTTGCAATGTGCCGCCCGCAACCATTCTAAAGACATGAATCAGCGTGGATATTTTTCGCATAGTGATCCAGATGGTCTTGGCCCTGACGATAGACTGGCACTGGCTCTATACGAGTGGTCTGGTTGGGGCGAAAATATCGCTCAAGGTCAGCCAACTCCAGACGCGGTCGTTCAGGCGTGGATGCAGAGTGATGGACATTGTTCGAACATCATGAATCCTTTCTTCACGGAAATCGGCATCGGCCATTACGACGGAAATTACTGGACACAATCGTTTGGATCACCACGCTAACTCAACTTGATCAATATGGCTGGATGGTGAAGATTTCAACTTAGCATCGTTAAGCCAGATTATACTACAAACCGTCCCTGTTAGGTCTTCATTGAATATAATCATAATGAAATCCAACTTTCGCATTGACATTTAACGTGCTTTGCCTACCTTCCGACTTTCTAGGAATCACCGTGTAAGACGAACGCCTGGAATCGTTACGTCAGCGGAATGGCCCCCTAGCCGGACAGAATAAGCCAACCATGGAACTCGAAAAACTATACGAACCGCAAAAAGTCGAAACCGACATATACCAACAATGGGAAAATAGCGGAGCCTTCCGCTCGACACCTGACGACCGACCTCACGCACAGACCTACACCATTGTCATCCCCCCACCCAACGTCACCGGCGCACTCCACTTAGGTCACGCACTGAATAACACGCTTCAGGACATGATGGTCCGCTACCATCGCATGCGCGGCTTCAACACCTTATGGCAACCCGGCTGCGACCATGCAGGCATCGCTACCCAAGCCGTCGTCGAGCGCCGCATCCGCGAAACTGAGGGGAAATCTCGCCACGACCTAGGCCGAGAAGAACTCGTCCGCCGCATCTGGGAATGGAAAGACGAATACGAAAAACGCATCCTCTCGCAACTAAAACTCATGGGCTGTTCCTGCGACTGGGAGCGTTCTCGCTTCACCCTCGACGAAGGATTAGCCAAGGCCGTGCGCTTGCAATTTTTCAATCTCTTCAAAGACGGATTAATCTTCCGAGGCAAGAGGCTAGTCAACTGGGACACGGATTTGCAGACCGCAGTCGCCAACGATGAAGTCTATTACGAGACCATCAAAGGTAAATTCTGGCACTTCAAATATCCGGTCATCGCCCCACAACCCGGCGAACCGGAATTCGTCATCATCGCCACGACTCGACCTGAGACCATGCTGGGAGACACGGCCGTAGCCGTTAGCGCCGACCCCGAAGGTGAACTCAACAAGGCCGAGAAAAAACTGCTCGATAGCTTGGCTGAAGCTTCGGAAAAAGATAAGCCCGGCATTCAGGCGAAAATTGATGCCATTATCGAGCGACATAAAACTCATCTACCACAACTGATGACGTTGGCAAAAATGGCAAAGGATGGCCGAAAGTTACGTTTGCCTTTGGTTGAGCGAGAAATTCCACTCATCACCGACCAACACGCCAACCCCACGCTAGGCAGTGGCTGCGTAAAAATCACGCCCGCGCACGACCCTAACGATTACGAAGTCGGCATGAGACAAAACCCGCCACTGCCCATGATCAATGTCCTTACCAAAGACGGCAAGATCGCGAAAATTGTCGAAACGGATGGCAGTGAAAATCCCAACAGCAATAAGTATGAAGGCCTAGTATTTACGGGCGATGGTCGAGATAAAATCGTCGCAGACTTAGACGCACTCGAATTAGTCCACGACATCGAAGACCGCGCAAGAGAAGTTGGACACAGCGACCGCAGCAAGGCTGCGATAGAACCATTCCTGTCCGATCAATGGTTTGTAAAAACCGGCGACGTTGACGGCGACGGTGTCTCACTCGCCAACGATACGAAAGTAACCGGCATTGCTCAGGCAGCTATTGATACCGTTCAAGACAAACGAATAAATATCTTCCCAACGCGATATGCCAAAAGTTATGTCGATTGGCTCGGCGAAAAGCGCGATTGGTGTATCAGTAGACAGCTTTGGTGGGGGCATCGGATTCCGGTTTGGCACGCAACTATTTCAAGTACGCACTTGAGTGGACCATCATCAACTGCAGCAATCAAACAACGACATCAAGAAGTATTGGATCGATTACAAAAAGCACTTGACGATCTCGCCGAAGCATCCAGTACAAATTGCTCTTATTGGGTGCATTATCAAGAACGCGAATCACGCCAGCACTGCTACATCTACACCGACTCTGATTTTGCAGATCAACAATTAAACGATGTTGCATCTGGCATAAATACTTTTGAGCAGACGCCACTTTTCAGCAATGACAGAGAAGAATCTCAGAGCATTTTCTCCAGCGATCCGCGATACAATGCCTATGAATCAATTAAAAATATACTTTCGCATATCCATCGCGACGAAGACGTCCTAGACACCTGGTTCTCCTCCGCCCTTTGGCCTTTCAGCACCCTCGGTTGGCCAGAGCAAACGCCGCACCTCAAACAGTATTACCCCAGCAGCGTGCTGATTACATCGCGCGACATCATCACCAACTGGGTCGCCCGTATGGTCATGTTTGGCTTATACGCCATTGGCGAAGTTCCGTTCGACCATGTTTACATCCACCCGAAAATTCTCGATGGCCGCGGCGAGACGATGAGTAAGTCTAAAGGCAATGGCGTCGACCCAGTCGACATCATCCACACCCACGGCGCGGACGCCCTCCGCTACGCTATGGCTGATATGACCACCGAGACCCAAGACATCCGCATGCCGGTCGAATACATCTGCCCCCACTGCGAAAAACTGGTCGACCAATCATTAGCCATAAAAGCCGAGGAGCAATCTCGTAAATCACGCGGCATTAAACTCGACCACAAGCTCCAGCCATCCGACTGTCACCGCGTAAAATGTGTCAACAAAGAATGCGGGCTGGAATTTTCTACTAAGTGGGCCAACGACGAAACGAGAAACGAATTAAAGACCGCCCGCGAAACGTCGGACAAATTCGACCTAGGCCGAAACTTCTGTAACAAACTCTGGAACGCGGCCCGCTTCGCCTTCATGAACCTCGAAGGCGCACCTTGCAATAAGCTAGACCCGGCTATGTTATTGCCCGAAGACCGCTGGATTTTGTCAACGCTCTCTCAAACCATCAGAGAGTATCACCAAGCTTTGCAACATTACCAGTTCTCGGCCTCGATAAAAATACTCCGCGAATTCTTCTGGGAAAATCTTTGTAACTGGTATATCGAACTAACCAAACCAAGACTGTTAGATGAGCCGCGGGCTTCAGCCCGCGCGGAGGCCCAATCGCCAACAAATGCAACGAATTCTACCGACACCGCCAAGCAGGTATTAGCGTTCTGCATGGACCAGATGCTTCGCCTCTTTCATCCAACACTCCCCTTCATCACCGAACGACTCTGGCAACAACTTAACGAAATCGCACCACAGCGAGGCCTACCCGGCATTGCGGAGCTTAATACCGATACGCAGTTAATCGTTGCAGAATTCCCACCAGTCGAAGGGTATGCTTCGCTAGAAGACCAGGCCATCGTCAAAACTTTTAATCAATTACAAGACGCCACACGCGGTGTTCGCGATTTGCGCACGCAATGTAAAGTTGTCCCAAAGGATCGCGTGACAGTATCCATTGCCCTACCCACGGAGGATGTAAGCTCATTTGAATCCCACGCCCACATCGTCACCAACATGGCCGGGATAGGTTCGTTGACGGTTGATCCGAACGCCAAACGCCCCCCCAACGCCGCCAGCGTAAACATCCAAGGCCTGCGTATCTACGTTCACGACGTCAGCGACGACGCAGCAGAGCGAAAGCGCGCTACGAAAACGCTAGAAAACCTGGAGAAGCAAATTAAGGGCAAACAAAGCAAATTGGGCAACGAAAAATTCGTCGCCAACGCCCCACCGGAAGTTATCACTATCGAGCGCAAACGCCTAGATGAAATGCTCACACAGCAAGAATCTTTACAATCGCACTTGGCAGCGTTAGGATAATAGTACAGCTAAACGCGGCGTTGCGAGATAAGCCCTGGTCATAGCCCATCACATTTTCATCGCCCCAAAACCCTAAACAATTCACAGGCTGCGGTCGATAACATGGCCTTGATTTGCTCGGCGAAGGCTTGTCAGGCTTGCATTCCTATCCGACAATGCGCGTAGAGGGCCGGTGTTGAGTACGGGCTTCGACTTGTTTCGTAGTTGACCGATTAGTTTGATCCGATGGCGGTGCATCGCACGCAAGGAGGCGCTATTATGAGCCAACCCGGCAATGAATGGTTTGTCGAACAGTTCCATCTGCAAAGCCCTATCGAAGAATTCCAAACGCATTGCCGTTTGGAAATCGAAAGGCTACGAAAGGATAAATCAGATTTCGACGAAGGCAGCTATCGTGAAGCAATTCACTTGGTCATGGAGCGCTTGCGCCCAGCAGGTATAGGCCAACAACTATGATCCTAAAGTATATTGAAGCAGAAAACATTCTCAAATACCAACGGCTAAAAGTTTCGGACTTGCCCGAGCGTGGTCAGATTGCCGTGTCCGGCTTGAACGAGTCGGGCAAGACCGCTATCGGCGAAACTATCTGCCTGGCGCTGTTTGGCCGAACCTATTCGCTCGACGTGAACGACCTGCACAAAGTCATACGTTGGGGCGAATACTCGGGGCATGTACGGGTAGACTTTGCTGGCTGCGACGGGCGTACCTACCGCGTGGTGCGAAAGCTGGACAACACCGGCAAGCACGAGGCCGAGCTTTTTCTTGACGGCGACCGAAAGCCCACGGCCCAAGGCGTGGACGATGTAGCTGAGGCGATACAAAAGGTCACGGGCTTTTCTTATCAAAGCTATATCGATAGCTTCTATCTCGCGCAGCGGGAAATCGAAGTCCCTCACAGCAAGAGTGCCACAGTCAAAGCACTTATCGGCGTGGATAAACTGGAAGCAGCGGCGGCTCACCTTAAGCGCGAGCAAGTAGAATTCACAAATGCAACGCAGTCGCTAGAAGGAGACATCGACAAGACCAGACAAGCCGTGCGGGACATCAATTTAGATCGCGCCAAGCTAGGCCGACTAGAATCCCAACGAGAAGCCGCCTTAGCCGCTGCCGCAGAAGCAACACAATCTGCGACAGAATTAACCAACGGCGCATCTGCCATCGGCAAAGCCACAGCGGCTTTTGAACAAGCGGCCATGGCGTTTGCTCAGACTTCGGTTGAAACCAATTACTCCCAATGGAGAGGCCGGCGTCAGTCGCTGGACGCATGCTTATCCGTAGCGACAAAAGCGTCGAAAGCCACAGGCATGGAAGTTGGCACAACGGCATTAACAACTACGGCTCAAACCATGCAAGCTTTTGACCAAAGCTTAGGCGAATATGAAAAAGTCGCGGACCTCGCATCTCGATATAAACAGCGACTATCTCACCGCCTTGAGGAAACGATAACCACAACAAACAAGGCCACCGTTCAGGACATCGCCACCCGTGCGACGGATTCAAAATTTGCTGATTTACGACATGCCGCAACCCTACGGCTTGAGGATCTCACCAAGCAGCGGAGCATGTATATAGGCTCATCGGTATTTGTCGCCTTGCTTGCTGTAAGTAGTTGGTTATGTTGGGGCGCTTTATATGCTTGGCCTGATACCGCCTTAGCCGGTTTTTTGACGGGTATCCTCCCCGTATCGCAAACTGCACGCCTTGCCGTCACGCTCATCGGAGGCATCATCGGAATAATCGCCACAGCTGGCGCGATCGCGATGTGCTTTAGAACAATGACGCGCATCAAAGAGTCGCAGCAGCATCTCGACCGCATCAAAACGGAAGAGCAAATTGCACGCACTGAATTCGGTGTGATCGAAGCCATCGACCAAGCAACTTTGCCTGATGCTATCCAAGCATTACGCGGCGTACAAAACGATTTGGTCAACAGCGCAGCCACTTCTTTCTTGGACACGCAAGGCGCGATTCTCATAAAGCCAGATCATCTATCCGACAAGCTAGACGATCTCAAACGCGGCAGCAGTCGGGCGGTAGCCTCGCTCAAGCAAGGACAAGACCGTATCTCCCAGCGTTCTGCCCAAGCAAGCGCTCAAGCGGAACAACATCGCCGACAGGCCACGACGCTAGAAGAACAGATCGACGAGGAAAAAGCACTGTGGGAAAAAACTGAAACATTAGAACGATCGCTAGCTGACCTAGAAGCTCAGACCAAGCAGCTTCGTCGCAACGTCCAGGTTAGAAAATTGTCGTGCGAACTCATCGAAGGTGGTTGCCGCCGCATATACGCACGATTCGAACCAGAATTGCGGCGATTTGTCGGGAAAATTCTCCCGCACCTCACCCAAGAGCGATACGAACACCTGGAAATTGACGACGATTTACATGTGCGCGTCTTTTGCAATAAGAAAAATGACTTCGTCAGCTTATCTGAAATCTCCAATGGCACGCACCGCCAGCTCATGCTCAGCGTGCGCCTGGCTTTGTCCCAGGCGCTCATCGCCTCTTCCAATAACACGGCCCAGTTCATTTTCTTCGATGAACCGTTTGCCTTTTTTGATGAGCAGCGCATGGCCAAGGCGATTGAAGTACTTCGGCGGATTAGTCCACAAATAACGCAGGTTTGGCTCGCGGCACAAAAGTTTGAAAATCCCTCTATTTTCGACCTCCTATTAAACTGCGACGTCGATGGCCATGTGCTTGAAGTCTCTGGAAAACAGGCTAGACGCTCCCGCTCATCCCAATCAGCAGATGTGACGACTGCATGATGAAAGCAGGCTCAATCATCGAACCTCCTTTCCGTAACCCGCGTATAATGGCTTAGGTCCAATACGTGAATCTATCATACTCACACGCGCGATCCGCATGAAAATTTGCCATGTCATCACCAGGCTCATCATTGGCGGCGCGCAGGAAAACACCGTATTAACCTGCCGCGGGCTGGTGGAGCGAGGCCATGATGTCACGCTCATCGCTGGTCCAGAGACAGGCCCAGAAGGGTCATTGTGGGATCAAGCCAGGCAAACAGGCTGCGCCATAGTGTCGCTCAACTCCCTGTGTCGTGCAGTTTCGCCACTATCCGATTGGCAGGCGCGACGCGACTTAACCGCCTTATTCAAACAGATTAAGCCAGACATTGTCCACACCCATAGTAGCAAAGCTGGCATCATCGGACGAGAGGCCGCAGCTATCGCTGGTGTTACCAATATCGTTCACACCATTCATGGGATGAGCTTTAACCGAACTCAATCCGCCCTGCCGCGATGGATCTATCGTATGTTGGAACGGCGTGCCGCGCGCGTAACAACGGCTTTCGTCTGCGTTGCGGATGCGATGACGAAGCAAGCCGTCGACGCTGGACTAGCCCCGGCGTCACGATTCACTACGGTTCGCTCAGGCATGGAGGTCGACCGATTTACCCCTGACTTAGAGATACGAAACACATTACGAAAACAATGGGGCATCGCCGACGAGGAAGTAGCCGTTGGAACCGTAGCGAGACTGTTTAAAAACAAAGGTTATGAAGATATCATCAAAGCGATCCCACGGGCGATCGAAGGGAATAATAAATTAAAATTCGTTTGGATTGGTGACGGCGATTATCGCAACAGATACGAACAATCGCTACAAGCCATCAACATGCATAGTCGCGTCCATATGACAGGCCTTGTCCCACCAACAGAAATACCCAAGCTAATGAACGGCTTTGATATGCTAGTGCATGCTTCTCATTGGGAAGGCCTGCCACGTACTGTCGTGCAAGCGTCACTCATGGAGGTGCCTGCGATTTCGTACGATAACGATGGCGCACCTGAAGTCGTCATCCCCCATGAGACAGGTGTGTTAGTGAAATGTGGCCAAGCGGACCAGTTGGCTGAGGCGATCATCCAGCTCTCTGCCGATCCCGAGCAACGACGCACACTGGGACGCGCAGCAAGAGTAAAATGCCTGACAGCTTTCGACTGGCGACGGATGGTCGATCAACTCGAACAGCTATATTCGGACCTTCTCTCATCCCCAGCCCGGTGACATGAGCGAAAACATTTTCTCAACAAACCGCACAGCCTAGCCGAATTTCTAATAAATCTACGCCAAAAATCCACTACGAATACTATTATCGGACCTTTTTGACGCATTCTTTGGCAAAATCAATATGAAAGATTTGCAATTTATTACTAGCCTACCCATCCTACACCCGCTATAATGCGGCAGTAGGTTAGGTCTGAACATTTTATCTGATTAGCCGTTTCGCGATGGGGTGGGCGGTAAGATATTGGGGTTGAATACTGGAGGTTAGGGAAAGATGACACGCTTTGTATCAATAGTAACTCTCGTCGTTTTTGCGTCGTTCTTTGCTAGCAGTTCGTCCGCATTAGCCGCTGGTGCAGTGATGGAGTTTGGCTACATCAATCTGGACGGATCATTCAACTCGGTATCCGGTTTGTTTTCAGCTTCCGATGATAACAACGCCATAGGGACTGCCTCTCGGCTCGTACCAGTCGTTGGTGATGCTTTTTTTCAAGGTACAGCGATGGGTGCAGGTTTCCCAGGCCTGGCTGCATTTGATTTGCAGTTAAATATGTCAAACCTTACAACCGTGAGTGCGACATCCACAGGACAAATCACACTGACCGACGTTGATGGCGACAAATTCGTTGGCGATCTCACCGGTTCGTGGAACAATGTGAGTAATGGTTTAGCTGCGGTGTTCGCCGGCACACTCAATAATTTCGTACCCATCGACGTATCTGGTGATAACACTTTCGATGGAAACTCTGGTGCCGGATTCTCTACGATCTTCACTGAGACGCTGCCTTTTTCAGGAGCGACGGTTACACTTGAATTTGGCAACTGGTTTACAGACGGGAATGGCCTACCTGTCAGTTTTTCTAATGCGACAACGCAAGCCAATGGCGTTGTTGTCCCTGAACCGGCCACACTGGCTTTGCTAGGTCTTGGCGGATTAGCCTTGATCACCCGCCGCCGCCGCAATAAGCAATAACTCGACAGCGACGAAATTAGAATATTACCAACACCCGGACGATGGTATGTCGGCCGGGTGTTTTTTTATATACCAATCATTGTTTTGTCCAGCCAGCTGGCCATCACGCCGCACACCAAACCATTAACGGATCAGCTATTTTTTACGCAGATAACGCCAGCGGAAAACCATGTAACAAGCTCCTGGAAAAATCGTCGGAATTGAATTTCCTCAGTTTGTTCATCAGGCCAAGACTGCTTTTGCAAATAAATGGCCGCTACGCCGTTTAGTGTCATATATCCGGCACTGGATACATGACATATTGTATCATAAGCCGCACCGTCCATCGTGAGCCATTTGGGCATGAGCGATTGCACATCTCGACCACACACCGCCAGATTTTCGGATCGGCTAGGTAGATGATCGGGGAGTTTGTCTTCATCACGCCATTGCGCGCCTAATTGCATTACATCGTGTTGAAATTTCCTCATCGCCACGCACGCAGGTACGAATACCGGCAAATCCAGCAACTCCCCTACCGACAGCGTACTGAGTTGTGTCACCGCCATAGCTCGGTGTGGCACATCTAGTGCGTAGAACACATCGACGCTAGTTTTTTCGTAATCAATAATGTCTAACAACCCTGGCCACGATTTTTGCAAGTCTGGTTTGGTCTCTATGAAAAAGTCCTGAAAGTTTGCGGCCAATAACCGCGATGAATCACTTCCCCACGCGCGAAAACGGTGTAACTTACGAATGAGATCAAAAAAAAACGTTCGCCTTGCATTCGCATCGTCCTCAATTTTCATCAACCTCGATAGCACCGCAAATGTGACGGGATAGACCCATCGCAACATAGAAACCTCGCCGTTATAGATCAACTCAGTATAAACGCGCATACGCTCCGGTGCGATGGTAGCTAGGTCATCTACCTCTGTTTTCTCCAATTGTGGAAATCGTTTGGCAATTTCCGCTCGACGGTTATCGATCGCTTCAGCTTTCGTTTCCTCGTCAAGAAGTAATTCGCGCACTGCAGATAGTAAATGGTTGAGTGTCATTATTATGTCGCAGGGATATGCCCTTGGGTGACTTCGTCCATTAGCGTCTGGGCCATGACTGCTTCTTGAAGCAGACGAGCGAGCGAGGGTATCTCAAAATCCCATTCGATCAATGCGGACGTAGGCCCTATTCGCTTGAGTACTTCTTGATACAGCGCCCAAGTTTCCTCAGCTACCGGCTTGGCATGTGTATCTAAAAGAATGTCCCCTTGCTTTTCAAAGCCGCCTAAATGTAACTGACCAACGCGATGCAGCGGGATTGAGTCTAAAAAGTCGACGGGGGCAAAGCCGTGGTTGCTGCTGTTTAGTATGACGTTAGATACGTCTAGCATAAGCCCGCAGTTGGCCTCCTCCAACACGGCCGAGATAAACTCCGGCTCAGTCATCTGCGACTTAGCTACCTGCATGTAATAGGTGACATTTTCCAGTAGAAAAGGCCGTTCCAATACTTCTTGCACAATTTTGACTCGCTGTGCTACGTTCTTTACTGCTTCTTGTGTGAATGGCAATGGAATCAAGTCATTGAGGTTGACGTGGTCGACCATGGTGAAACAGAGATGGTCGCTATACCAAGGGCAGCGGCAAGCGTCGCAAAACTTCTTCACTTCTCGCAAGAGTGTCATATTTAATGGGTCAGTACTACCGATGGACAACGACACACCGTGCCCCACGAGTGTATATCGATCAGCAATGCGCCGCAGCGCATCGGTTACGAAGCCGCCTCGACCAAGAAAGTTTTCTGGGATAACTTCAAACCAATTGACCGGCGGTAGCTGATCGATAATATCAGAGAAATGCTGACGTCGCAGCCCAATGCCTGCGCCCAGCGGTGCAAGACCGTAATTTCTCGGCATAGTCATTCTTCTATCTCATTCATCTGCGATAAAAATAAAAGGCGAGGGGCAGGACCGCGCGTGCCTGAGCACATATCGATCCCACACCTCGCCAGCGATATTAATCTCAACGGCCCTTACTGAATAGTAAACGCCTCAATTATTGCGATCGAAAACTATTTCTTACCGCCGCAACCCTTTTCACCGCCGCAGCCTTTCTCGCCGCCACAACCTTTTTCACCACCGCAGCCTTTTTCGCCGCCGCAGCCCTTTTCTCCAGACATTTTGGCGCCACAACATTTTTTGGCGCAGCCTGTTGATGTCATCGCAATTGCACCACAAGCTAAAAGCGAAGCAATACTAAGAGTTCTCATTCCATTAAAAGCTAACTTCTTTACATTCATCCGGCCATTCCTTTCTAAACTATATAGGCGGCTGCAACCATATTGCACCCTTGCTTGTATCTAATCTACTGTTTTTCAAACGATGACCGCACTACCATCTCGCGAAAAACTTCCACACCAATGCTCGCCGAGCCACAATGCTGTATGGTTATTCCATGCAGTAGCTTTGACATTGCACAAGCCTTCTACGAGGGATAAAATTACAGTACAAACACCGTCTTCGTATATAACGTAGCAACCTATATGGCTGCGTCATACATATGGCTGATGCGATGCTTGTTAATCCATCCCAGCCTGCTGTATTATCACGACATAGGTGGAGATAGCAAGAAATCGGATATCACAATTCAATTAGCTACCTGCATGTGGATTATTCGATCACGAATCATTTGTTGATTTTGCTGGTTTCTCCTAATTTTCCATCTCCCCGAAAGGAAAACTACGCTGATAGATACCAGACTTTATGGTTCAAAAGGCCCCAGCGTGTTTCTTCTGCATGGCGGTCCCGGCGCGCCAGGCTATTTGGCGCCAGTTGCAAAAGTACTTGGGAAATATTTTCGTGTCATTGAGCCGATGCAACGTAAGAGCAGTAACGCTCCCCTCACCGTCGCCCAGCATGTGGCTGATTTGCATGAGTTAATTAAATCACCAAGTGATAACGAAAGGCCCGCGCTGGTTGGCCATTCTTGGGGGGCGATGTTAGCGCTTGCTTATGCTTCAACATATCCAGATGCTATCTCCTGTTCGGTGCTCATTGGATGCGGAACATTCGACGTGGCATCTCGAAAACAACTTGAACTCACTCGCAATGTTCGTATGGACAACAAACTCATGCACCAAGTGCAGCGTGTTGAGAATCAAACATTATCACCGAACGAACGCATGGAAGCGATGGGTAGATTAAATCTGCAATTAGATTCGTATCGTCTAGGCCCGGTCGAAGATAAGATGCTAACTTGTGACGCACGTGGCCACGAAGAAACCTGGCGTGATATGATGCGGTTGCAAGCAGCAGGCACGTATCCCGAATCGTTTTCAAGCATATACGTTCCGTCAATTATGTTACACGGAGCTTATGATCCGCATCCTGGACATATGATTCACGAAAGCTTACGGCCCTACATGCCGCAGTTAGCGTACAAATTATGGTTGGCGTGCGGGCACTATCCCTGGCTGGAACGGGAAGCCAAAGAGGAGTTTTATACCACCTTGCTTGATTGGTTATCTCAACATGCATGAAGTTCTCTACCTGTACTATTATTTAATAAGTTGTTGTTTTTTTTGCGGTGACCCAGCCCGCGTCGTTAGAAAATGGAATGTCTAACAGTAGCCAGTCTCCTTCTTTGCGTAGAATCTCAAAGACGTCCTTTTTTTTTACTTGGGCGATTTCATTACTGCTACGCGGAGAATCGACCAATCTGGTAGCAGCCGTGATCCTAATCCAATTTCCATTTTGGGGGCTAGCCACGTTCAGCTTCCATGAATATTCTTAATATTTCACACGATAGCCAGCCACATCTAACCCTAAATATCTGCCAACGTATTCACCCAACTTAGACTTGCCACCAAAATCATCGGCGTACCAATCGATAATCTTAGATAGACGTAGCGTGCGCTTGTCAGCTTCGATTCGATTACGCGTCGGATCGTTTACAAAGGCACGCATCTTCTTATCAAGCGCTTCGTCCAGACCCTTCGCGACATAAGCGCGATCTAAAATCGGCGGACACGAGCGAGCCGCACACACCAGCGCCGCGTGAACACGTGGGTCTTTGAATGTCGGTCGTATAATTTTATGCTCAAGATGATCCAGCGTAATCGTATCGTGATTGATGCGAACGAGCTTTTACTTGAACACGCCATTTAGCGATTCGAGCGGCGAATAGTCGGCTTGAAATCGCTCTGTCATGGCCCGAAGCATAGACGCATTATAAAGATTTATGTAAAGGGCAAGCTGCTGGTCTCGCGAAAGCGTAGTGGGATCGACATCAGCCTTAGCCGAGTAACTTGGCATCACTGATTACACGAGCAGGCATGTCCTCATCGTTCGAGTACATAGCGTCATCGTAATCATAGGCTTCATGCATAATCTCCTAGTTGGCAATAACACCAAGGATTGTATTTGCATGAAACCAAATGCCGACTAACAAATACGCTACACATTGGTTATATTATGTGATATCGATATTCGAGAGTATTGACTACGTGTGTTTACGTCTTCGCGAGATGTCGATTATTCCAACAATCGTCGGTTTGACACTATCGATGCAGAAGCCTGCCACAAGTAAGCGGCTGTATATTTCACGCCAACCATAAATTATCAACTATGATCCACTCGATCATGCCATACATTCAACATCGCCCGCTTATCCCCAGGCTCGATTGAAACGGCGCGACAACAATGACGCCGCTATTCAGCTACCTGCCCAAGCGTAATTGACGACCAAACTTTCCAAACACACATCAAGTGTTGTTACGAAGTGGTTAGCCCGTACTCGGCCAGCTGTTTGGTAATGGCCCCTGCCCAGTTACGATTAGCCTGCGGACTGGCAGGACTAGGATGCAGAATGCGACCGATCGATACATCTACGCCTTCCATCGCCACTTGAGCGCGCTTCTCGGCAAATACGCCAATCCCAATAACATATCGAGGCTGAATATAATTTACGAGTAATCGCAACGACTCATCGCACGCCCCAAACAAACGCTCGCGCTTGGCTGCGGGTAATTTATCAGGTGTAAAATTTCGCCCCGATGACTCCATGAATACCAACGGACAATAGTTAGCCACGAAGTAACGTTTGAAGAATCGCGATGGCGTTCCAAAAGAATCCTTAGCCCAGCCCCACAACCTTTTACCACTGACTTCACTTCGCTGACATGCAAATCCTAGTACCGGCCGCTTAGGATGTTCATTACTTGGCTGACCAATCTCCGCAGTGATGCCCAGCCAATCCCGCACTAAATTCACTTCACCAAAAGGCACGCCCGTCTGAGCCATGCCCCACGGACCAGGGTTCATTCCCAGCAAAATGACTTCCGCACATGGCTTCGCGAACTTACGCACATACTGAATATGCGCATCGCGCGCATACGTAAGCGGATTATATACATGCGTAATCGGCGCAGAAAATGAAATTGGCTGTACGGAATCGCTTAACGCATCGACAAAGTCAATCGAAAACTTGTTTACGCTGGATTTGGATGCAGATGGGGTGGGCATCAACAAGCCTTGAAAACGCACGCCAGTTCTGGCAAGGCCGGGATATTCACTCCCCTACCCCATAAGAAACGTAACGCTACGACAGTGTCATAATAAAGTCAGCTACCCGATCGATCCCCTCTGTTTTGAGGGTGGATGTTTTGAATATGGGTCGCGCGTCCCCGACAGCGCTTATCAATTGCGATTGCGTAGCATCAGCGCCGTTCAAATCACACTTATTAAGCACAAAACACGTCGCAATTTCCATGATACCAGCTTTAGAATATTGCACCGCATCCCCGCTATCGGGCATCAACACCAGCAGCGTATGGCTAGCTAATTCTCGTATGCCTACATCACCCTGCCCCGCGCCGACAGTCTCGACAAGGATATAATCAAAACCAAAACCCTTGAGCAGCTTGAGCACATCAGGGCATATAGCCGCAAGTCCGCCAGCAGCGCCACCGGAAGCTAAGCTCCGTACGAAAAATTCGCGTTCAGGAGAGGCTGACATCATACGCAACCGATCACCCAACAACGCCCCACCAGTAATCGGACTACTCGGATCAATGGCTAGCACCGCGACCCGCTTACCGCGCGAGACTAACTCCTCGCCGAGCTTGCCGATAAACGAACTTTTTCCAACACCCGGCGCACCCGTCACACCAATAACCACGGCGTCTCCAACAGGAGGCGTAAACCCGTCCAAGGACTCTCCACGCTGCACGCTCGTAATTAGCTTGGCTAGCGCATTTTGCTTACGCGCTTTGTAACCAACAACCACTTCCTTGAACTGAATCGGCTCATGCATCGCGGCCAATTGCTTTACTTTTTCCACAATGTCATCAACGGATGATCCGGGATTAAACACTGCAGCCACACCCATCTCAGCCAAGGCAGCATGGTCTTCATTGGGGACGATACCGCCAAGAATGATGGGTATGTGTTCAATGTCCAACTTTTTACGCAGCCTCAGAAGCTCCGGCATCACCGTAAGATGAGCGGCGGACAGCAGGCTAACCCCCACCACGTCCACGTCTTCCTGGAGCGCAGCATACATCGTCGCCTCGCACGTTTGCCATAGGCCGGTGTAAATCACTTCGATCCCGGCATCACGAAATGATCGTGCCAAAACCTTGACACCTCGATCATGGCCATCCAAACCTATCTTGGCTAAAAGGATACGTGGCGGTTGATTGTTGTTGATCGGTTTCGTCATCTTCATTGGCTCTGTAGCAAGGGTTACCATTCCGGGCCTCCACCATAGGCTCCGAACACCTGCTTCATAGTGTCCATCATTTCACCCACCGTCGCTTCTGCCTCAGCAGCTTCGATCAATGCGGGCATCACGTTTTTATCTTGAGTGGCATCATCACGTAGTCGAGTCAAAGCAGCTTGGTGTTTAGTTGCATCTCGATTGGCTTTGATACTTTTGAGTTTGGAAACCTGTTCATCTTCGGTGTCCTGCGATATTTTTAACATCTCCATATCGTGCGTACCTTCCTCGACAAAGTCGGTGACACCCACGATTTTCTGCGCACCGCCGTCAATACGCCGCTGTTCCGCCTGTGCAGACTCCGCTATAGCACGACGGAAGTAACCGCGATCCACAGCCGGTAGCACCCCGCCCATCGCATCGATCTGATCGATGATCGCGTAAGCCTTGGCTTCAATCTCATCAGTCATTTTTTCGACAAAATAACTACCGCCAAGCGGATCAGCCACCTGGGGCACGCTGGTCTCATGAGCCAAAATCTGCTGCGTACGAAGAGCAACTTTCGCCGCCCCCTCGGTCGGCAATGCCAGCGTCTCGTCCATACTATTGGTATGCAACGACTGCGTACCTCCCAACACCCCAGCCATCGCCTGATAAGCAACCCGCATGATATTGTTCATGGGCTGTTGCTCGGTCAATGTAACGCCGGCAGTTTGGCAGTGCATCCTAAGCTTCCAACTACGCTCGTGTTTCGCGTGGAATCGATCGCGCATGATATGTGCCCACATGCGCCTGGCCGCACGTAGCTTGGCTATTTCCTCGAAAAAATCGTTATGAACATCAAAGAAAAAGCTCAATCGCGGTGCGAAAGCATCAACATCCAAACCTCTCTCTATCGACAGTTGGGTATAAGCCATCCCATCCGCAAGCGTAAAGGCTAATTCCTCCGCCGCAGTAGCACCCGCTTCCCGAATGTGATAGCCACTTACACTCACCGTGTTCCACAAAGGCATGTGTTGCGTGCAATATTCGATCGTATCAACTACAAGCTTAACGCTAGGCACTGGTGGAAACACGTATTCGTTTTGGGCATGAAATTCTTTGAGAATATCGTTTTGTAAAGTGCCGCGCAGCTGGTCCAGCGGCACGCCTTGCTTTTTCGCCACACAAACATAAAAGGCTAAGACGATGGCAGCCGGGGCGTTTATGGTCATGCTCGTACTAACTTCGCCGAGATTAATCCCGTCATATAGCACATGCATATCAGCCAAGGAAGCCACAGCCACCCCGCATCGCCCTACTTCACCCAGTGCCAAAGGGTCGTCACTGTCTCTACCCATAAGCGTGGGCAAATCGAAAGCGGTGCTTAGGCCAGTTGTTCCGTGGGCCAGCAAATATTTGAATCGTTCGTTGGTATCTGCCGCTGACCCAAACCCTGCAAATTGCCGCATGGTCCATAATTTATCGCGATACATCGTGCGATGCACTCCGCGCGTAAAAGGAAACGAACCAGGCACAGATAGTGCCGTCGCCGGGTCATATCCACGCAAATCCTCAGGCCCTACAAATGGCTTACCACGGGCATCATCGGTGCTGCGTTTCGATTTTCCCAGGCCGGGCTCAATACTCATATCGTACTACTCCATCCACAAGGCTGGTCGCTTCGCGACGAAAGCAGCTAACCCTTCTTTGCTCTCGTCTCCCCCAAAACATTCTACAAAAGCACTGACATCATCGCCATCCGCAAATGCCCGCTTTGCCAATGCTATCGCTTCCGGGCCGCCCCGGCGAAACGATTTACAAAATGCCGGCACCCGCGCGGACAAATCTTCCGCCGAATTAACGATTTCGTCGACCAGTCCGATAGCCAATCCATCCTCTGCCGAAACGGGTAATGCACTAAAAAACAGCCTTTTCGCCCGCGAGGGACCGATCAAACGCTGCAAACGTCCGATACCTCCCCAACCCGGCGTCAAGCCAAGCGACGTCTCCGGCAAACCCAACTTAGCCGTCTTGACCGCAATACGAAAATCGCACGCCAAAGCCAACTCCAGCCCCCCGCCCATAGCCGCCCCATTAATCGCAGCCACCGTAAAGCAAGGCATCTGTTCCAGCTCGTGAAATACCGCTTGTCCATTTTCCCCATAAACCCGCGCCTGCGCAGGTGAGAAATCAGCCATCTCCTTAATATCCGCACCCGCGACAAAGACCTTGCCCGCTGCGCGAACAACCAGCGACCGCACCCCCGTTGCTTGACGTACCTGATCCAGTCCATCTCTTAATTGTTCCAACACCGCTGAAGACAAGACATTAATACCTGTCTCGGTCGAAAGCGTGATAACAGCCATGGGGCCATCGATAGCCACACCAACATTAGTATTACTCATAGCTATAAAACCCCCGTTTGGATTTCCTACCCATGCGACCAGCAGCCACATATTTTCGTAGCATCGGACATGGTCGATAGCGGTCCTCGCCCAGATCACGGAACATGACTTCCATAATATGCAAACAAACGTCCAAGCCGATCAAATCAGCCAAGGCAAGCGGACCCATCGGATGATTCATGCCCAGTGTCATGATGTCGTCAATAGCTTTCGGCTCAGCCACACCATCTTGAAGCGTAAAAATCGCCTCGTTTATCATGGGCATGAGAATTCGATTCGACACAAAACCTGGATGATCGTTACAAGACACAGCCGTCTTACCCACCGCCGTAGCTAATTCGAGCGTCTTACGCGCCGTCTCATCCGAAGTCTGCAAACCACGCACTACCTCAACCAGTTTCATCAATGGAACAGGATTGAAAAAGTGCATACCGATAAATCGATCGGGGTGATCCACCGCCGCGGCTAGTTGCGTGATGCTAATACTGCTCGTATTACTGGCCAAGATACCATCCGCAGCCACAAACTGCTGCGCATGTTGAAGAATCGCAATCTTGGTCTCTAGCTTTTCGGTGGCCGCCTCTACAATGAGCGGCTGGGTGCCAACATCCGCAAGGTTTTCAACAAAATGTAATCGCTCTTTAGTCGCCGCCACTTCATCAGATGTCATTCGACCCTTCTCAGCTGAACGATCCAGCATCTTATTAATCTGCAATGAAGCGGATTTCAAAGCCTCAGGAAACGCATCGAACACAAACGCATCAAACCCAGACTGCGCAAAAACCTGGGCAATACCTCGGCCCATAGTCCCTGCACCAATGACAGCTACACGCTTATTATTCTCAGGCATGTCTTCTCTCTCCGCACTTTGCGACTGTTTACTTGCGTGTAGATCGCTGGCGATCTACACCAACGATCGCGCAATCACAATTCGATGGATTTCACTCGTCCCCTCATACAATTCCGTAATTTTCGCATCGCGCAACAAGCGCTCGACCGGATAATCCTGGCAATACCCATAACCACCAAACACCTGCACCGCATGGTTCGCCGCTTTCGAGCACATCTCGCTTGCAAAAAGTTTCGCCATAGCCCCCGCTTGCACGTAATCTAAATCGTTATCCTTACGCCAAGCAGCCCGATACACCAACGCACGCGCCGCTTCAATACCCACAGCCATGTCCGCTAGCTTATTTTGAATCGCCTGGAACGTGCCAATTGGCCGACTAAACTGTTCACGTGTATTCGCATATTGTGTCGCCTCAGACAAGCACGCCTGAGCAATGCCTAACGCCTGCCCCGCGATTCCTATTCGACCGCCATTTAATATCGAAAGCGCAATACGAAGCCCATGCCCCTCTTCGCCAAGTAGCGAATCCTTCGGGATAACACAGTTCTCAAACACAAACTCCGCAGTCGAAGAACATCTTATACCAAGCTTCTTTTCCAGTTTGCCAATGCGCAGGCCTGGCATGTTTTTGTCGACGATGAATGCGCTAAGACCATGCTTCTTCTCATTCGGATCCGTAACCGCAAGAAGCACCATGACCTCGGCCTCTTTGCCGTTGGTTACAAAAATTTTAGAGCCATTAATGTGCCAACCATCGCTTTGTAACTCAGCCCGACACGAAGCAGCACCGACATCACTACCACTACCAGGCTCCGTCAACGACAAGCAACCGATCGTTTCTCCAGAGGCCATCCCAGGTAGATATTTTTCCTTCTGCGCCGCCGAGCCATAAGTCATGATAGGATAAACGCACAGCGAAGTATGGGCACTGAGCAACACGCCTGTACCCGCACACGCCTTGGATATTTCTTCAACAACCATGGTTGATGCATCACAACCAAGGCCCGCGCCGCCATACTGCTCGGGTATAGAAATGCCAAACAGCCCCATATCCGCGAGCTGCTGAATTAATTCTTGAGGCATCTCAGCGGCGTGGTCGCGTGCCTCAGCGCCAGGAGCAACCGCCTTACTCGCGAAGTCGCTGACCTGCGTTTGTAGCATCCGCAGATCATCGTCGAATTCAAAGTCCATGTCGCAGTTCCTTAACGTGACAGTAGCTGACGCGCGATAATGATTCGTTGGATCTGACTCGATCCTTCGCCAATTTCGCACAGTTTCGCATCCCGCATATATCGCTCAACGGGTACTTCCTTCGTATATCCCATGCCACCAAATATCTGAATCGCATCCAAACACGCCTTCGTCGCCACTTCACTCGTCAAGAGCTTGGCCATGGAGGCTTCTATATTAGAAGGCTTATTCGCATCAGAAAGAATAGCCGCCTTGTGCGTAAGCAAACGGCCCGCGTCGATATTCATAGCCATGTCTGCCAACATGAATTGAATCGACTGATGCTTAAATAAATGCTTGCCAAACGCCGTCCGCTGCGTCGCATAAGCCAAAGACTCTTCCAACGCCCCACGCCCCAAACCAAGCGAGATAGCAGAAATCGTAATGCGGCCTCGCTCAAGCACTTTCATTGCATCAACAAAACCGCCGTGCAATTCACCGCACAAATTTTCCTTCGGGATGCGCAAATTTTCGAGTGTTAGCCCTACCGTATCAGAGCCACGCATACCAAGCTTATCTTCCTTAGGACCAATGATCAGACCAGGCGTGCCATGCTCCACGATAAACGCACTGATCCCCTTGGCCCCGCCTTCAGGTTTGGTCTTCGCGGTAATAACATAAACACCCGCATAATGACCATTGGTAATCCAATGCTTAGCGCCGTTGAGCACCCACGAATCGCCATCTAACTCCGCCGTCGTCGTCAACGCCGCAGCATCACTACCACAACCCGGCTCAGATAGCGCCCACGAGCCAAGACATTCACCCTTGGCAAGCCGCGGCAAATATTTCTTTTTCTGATCTTCATTAGCCCCAATAATCAAATGCGCACTGCACAGCGCGTTGTGGGCGTCCAACATCAAAGCCGTTGCCCCACAATGTCGAGCGATTTCCTCCATGATGACAGTAGCTTCCAAATCACCAAAACCACAGCCGCCATACTCAACCGGAGTGAAAATGCCTAGGAAACCCAACTCCGCCAGCTTAGCCACAGTCTCGCGCGGTATATCCGCTTCGCGATCCCATTGCCTAGCGTTCGGAGCGATGTGTTCCTCAGCGAAGCGTTTCGCAACATCACGCAGGGCGATCATATCTTCAGAAAGTTCAAAATTCATCAGTATACCTTAGTCAACAAAGTTGCCCCAGAGATCATCACACGTCGTTAGACTGTCAAGATTCATCTGCAATTTTCATTCCACTAGTTATTATGTTCCAATTCCTCGTAGCAGCCAAACCTCACGAATTATCCGCACTAACGCTGATTCCCCGCCTTTATCGCCAGCTCTGCCGCGATGACCATGCGTTGAACTTCGCTCGTCCCCTCGTAAATTGGGGTGACACGCGCGTCTCGGAATAGTTGTTCGACGCGACACTCGTGTACAAATCCAGACCCGCCGTGAACTTGTACCGCGCGATAAGCAATACGATTAGCGCTTTCACTCGCGTACAATTTCGCCATCGAACATTCACCCCGATCCGATCGACCAAGATCAACAGTCGTAGCCGCCCGCCAGATCAAATTTTTCGAAGCTTCCAATTCAACCGCACTGTCAGCCACCATATCCGCGATCGCCTGAAACTGACCGATGGGTTTCCCAAACTGCTCACGATGGCTTGCGTAAGACGTCATCTCTTCCAAACAGGCTTCTGCAATGCCGCACGCCTGAGCCGCGATGCCAATACGCCCCTCATTCAAACTCGACAGACAAACCCGCAAGCCTTGCCCACGCTCCCCCAATAGTCGTTCCTTTGGCACAAAAACTTGGTCCAAATGAATCACGGCGGTCTCGCTGCCACGTATGCCCAATTTCCCATGAATCTGTGAACGTTGTAAACCAGGATCGTCGCCGTCGATCAGAAAGGCGCACAAACTTTCGTTATCAGGCGCACCTTGTAAACGGGTCAAAGTCAAAAACCAACGCGCATGCATGCCGTTAGTAATCCACATTTTCTCGCCGCTAATCCGATACCCATCATCCGACTCGACAGCCACTGTTTTAACCGCTGCTGCATCGCTACCCGCCCCAGCTTCTGACAGGGCAAAGGCACCAAAATGTCTTACGTCAGACCAACCGCTTAAACATATATCGTGCGTAGCTGCGTCCGCATATTTGTGAATGATCCGCCCAACCATGCTATGCACAGCCACCGTCACACTTGTAGATGGAGACCACTTAGCCAACTCGTGCGCAATTGCCGCATAAACACGGTAAGGACATTCTAAACCGCCATATGCCTCTGGCACACAAAGCGTCAACAGCCCCATCTCACCCAACTGAGGCAACACGTCGTAAACCGATCCCTCGGATTGATCCCACGCACGATCAAGCGGCAGCAACTCTTTCTGAGCAAAGTCGGCTACCGTATTGATCAACAGCATGTGATCTTCGGACAAACCGTCAGTATCGGGAACCAACGACATACATGTACCTTTCGTATCAATCTAATGCGCTCACGAGTTCTGAGTCTCGCGCAACATCTAACTAAGAATTCCAAGTCGGCCTAATGCCAGCTAAAAAATGTAGCCGGCGAAACAAATGATTTCTCCGAACGATCAGCTCGCGAAGCCGCGTCAACACATCTTCTTGGAAACGAGAAGTAAAACGCCAAGAAATCACGTCCTCTTCCAATTCCTGCCAGCGGCGAGAACCACCCAACTTACGCTTTCGCTTCGGATCATTATCAGCCAACAACTGCCTCACTTCACTCTCAATCGATTTCAGCTCTACAGCGATATGGTGCGCAGCGGGCGCAGGCATCATCCCATCTTGCAACCGCTTCTCATTGATCGCAAAAAGCCCCTCGCCAGGCTCAGCTTCAATCGAATCCGCATCGCCCGCGTCGTCTACATCAACAACTCCAGCACGGGTCGTCATTTCACCCGCGCCATCAGTCATTGCCCCGGCCGAATCAAGCGATCTCGACGATGCATCCAGCAAGTCTGCATCGTCCTCTGACACCTCGGCCGAATCAGACAAGTCAGTATCACCCGCATCTTCGATACTGGGAACATCCCCGATTGGGCCTGAGGCGTCATCATTCGGATCAGATTGCACGTTTTCCATCATCACTTTATCTTCTCACACAAACTCAGCATTGCGCATTAGTGTAGCATAAGCGCCAAATTTCGCACGTTTGCTCTTGAACTGCCCTAAATTACTAGGGTGGCTAAAATCCCGAAATAACGAGCCGCATGCTATAGCTTACGCGGGGCCGAAAAGTCGATATGCATTCAAATATTTAAACAGAATTAATAGGCATTCGTTCGGGCCACTCGCGTTAACAGCAAGCGGCTGACGAACCCGTCAAATCGCTAAGACTAGCTGAGTCAGTCTTACAATCGAACAGGCCAAAATGAGTGGATCGATCACCTTGAACTGAAAAATGCGCCGCGAATCGGGTATCTGAAAGCATCGCAGCCGTATTGCCGCAAACTCTCGTGGGTCTGCCCGCTTCAAATACGTGGCCGTCGTCGAGTACGAACTCATGAGGGCACTCAGCCACGCTCCCCAAATACGTCACCACTTGCCCATAGTCCTCGCAGGTGTCCTCCAGATCATCAAGCTTGAAGGCACGCACAGTTATTGAATAGAAATCGATCATTCCCAATTTCGCCTCAACCTCTGCATCATTTATGGCAAACGCACGCGAATCCACAATGCGATAATCGGCGCAGCCTAATGATCCCAACAAACGGCGAAAATCTTCGATATACATCGCCCCGCCCAAACATTCCCCACGCAATACGGGATCATTTGTCAGAGATTCCGGAATGCGTCGACTGGCGAAAACATCCGAAAAATACAGTTCACCGCCGGGCTTGAGCACACGGAATATCTCTGAAAAAACTTTATATTTTTCGGTTGATAAATTAAGCACGCAATTGGATATGATGACGTCAACGCTATTGTCTTTTACCCCGACCGCGGCCAAATCTTCGATATAGCCAAGATGAAATTCTATATTAGGTTTACGATAACCAAATCGCGTCATCTGGGCTTGAACATGCCGCTGCGCGATCTCAAGCTGTGGCTCTGTCATATCCACGCCGATCACATGCCCATCCGCCCCTACCATCTTCGCTACCATATAAGCATCGCGTCCCGTACCGCAGCCTAAATCGAGCACGGTCTTTCCTACCAGTGAAAACGGAATGGGCGAACCACAACCATAAAACTTTTTGGTAATCTCATCTTCGATTTCCGGCAGAATAGCCCGAACGTGCTTGGGCATTGTCCCGCCCACACAACAAGCTTTAGTTTTGAGGTCGCGGGTCGAAAGTACCGTTTCTCCGTAATACTTCTTGACCTGCTCGCGTGTCGTATCCGTTCCAGATGATATCATCGAATTATTCTTTCAAACTATGGCGAACCAAACAGCCGCAATACTCAACTCAACAATTCACGCATGGAGCTTCATGCCTGAACGACACCCAACTCAACTGCGCAGATGATAGTACATCAAGATTGAACCGTCATATATTGCACGCTAAATAGTTGTCGGGGATCCGTCCAGACGTGAACGATGTCAAACCCCGCTCGATTCGCCTTCTCCTGCCATTGGCCAAGGCTAAACTTATGCGAAAACTCCGTGAACATCACTTCATCTTGGGCAAAGGCAATCTCTGAGTTACCAAATCCTACAACTTGGTCGGCCAGGCTTTTTATCCCCATCTCAATTCTACCATCCTCGTGATTATATACACTATGATAGCAAAACTTACTTGAATCGAAATTGGCGTCCAATTCACGATTAAATCGGTCAAGCACATTCATCGCGAACGCGGCCGAGACGCCTTCAGTATCGTCATAAGCCGCCTCAAGCTTAGCTGTATCCTTCTTCAAATCGACGCCAATGAGCATCCCCCCGCCCGGACCACAGACCGTAGCACAGCGCATCAAAAACGCCGTCGATTCTTCCGGGGCCATATTGCCAATCGTGGACCCGGGAAAGAAAATCAGTCGCTGCCCAGCAGCCTTAATACTGGTAGGAATCTTGATAGGCTGCATAAAATCGGCACACACGGGCAACACGCAGACATGCGGATAAGCTGCCGTCAGTCGCTTGGCCGATGCCAGCAACGCCTCCTTCGAAATCTCGATCGGCACATAACCAGCCGGCGTAATGAGATGCTCCAGTAAAATCCGCGTCTTGTCGCCGCTGCCGCTGCCATATTCTATTAGTAAACAATTTGGTCCGACGATATCCTTAATCTCATCGATATTGTCGCGGAGAATCCCCATTTCCGTCAGCGTAGGATAATACTCCTCAAGATCGCAAATTTGGTCAAATAGGATGGAGCCTTGCTCATCGTATAAATATTTTGCAGGAATCATTTTCTGGCTGCGCCTCAGCCCAGCTATCACGTCATCGCGCATCTGTTTCCTGCCGGGAAGGCGGTCATCACACTCTAATGGCACTTTTGCCAGTTCATCCTGCGTCATACATCTCTGGCCAATCTTAAGCCGGCGAACTGCCACCGGGCAATCGGAGGGAAAAAATTTCGATACGTTTGTCGAATATGGTCGCGCGGTGTCATGCACGAACCACCACGCAACACAAATTGGTTGCACATAAACTTGCCGTTGTATTCGCCCAACGCGCCAGGCGCAGGCTTAAAACCTGGATAGGCCAAGTAAGCGCTCGCGGTCCATTCCCACACGTCACCATACATCTGATAAAAATGTTGCGTGGAGTCGTCTTGTGGCGCGGCATCTTGCCCCGCGCGGGGATGATACATCCGTGATTCCAAGAAGTTGCCATCGCAACGTTGTCCCGTCGCAGCGATTTCCCACTCAGCCTCGGTAGGCAATCGCGATTGGGACCAACGGGCAAAAGCGTCGGCCTCGAAGTAACTAATGTGACAGACAGGTTCATGCGCGACGACATCACGCAAGCCAGACAGTGTCATGTAACGCCATTGTCCGTCCTCGCAATGCCAATAAAGTGGCGCTTGCCATCCCTCTGTTTTCACAGCCTCCCAACCGTCGGCCAACCATAACTCATGCCGGCTATAACCGCCGTCGTCGATGAATGCGAGGTATTCGGCATTGGTCACTAGATGCGACGCCAATTGAAAATCCTTAACCAGCACCTCATGCCGAGGACTTTCATTGTCATAAGCAAAGCCCAGGCCGTCGTGACCTATCAAATGAATGCCACCAGACACTGGATTCCAACGACAAAGTGTTGCAATCTCAGGCGATATTTCTTGCCGGTTGGCCACATACACAGGCTTTAACGGATTCTCAGAAAACATATGCTTAAGGTCGGTCAGCATGAGTTCTTGATGTTGCTGTTCGTGATGCAGGCCAGTCTCTATCATCTGCCTAAGCGCGGCATCCTTCAACCCGCATCGCTCGATCAGTTTCACCATCGACGCATCCACCGCCCGGCGATAATCAAAAATTTCACCAACCGTTGGTCGAGACAATACCCCGCGTTGGCCACGCATGAATGGCTGACCGATGGTGTTGTAATAAGAATTAAACATGTGACGATAAGCCAGGTTAACAGGCTTATACCCAACGATTTGGGAATCCAAAACCAGCGTCTCAAAAAACCAGGTGGTATGCGCGATGTGCCACTTGGTCGGACTCGCTGAGGGTGTAGACTGTACAACGTAATCTTCTGGACAAAGAGGCGTGCACAATGCTTCCGTCATGCCGCGCACGGCAAGGTATTTTGCCCGTAATGAATCGACCAAGTTGCCACCTGGGAGAGGGGCTTGGTTAGTATCCGAAAAACCCGCGGACGAACCGATGTTGCAGTCACTTAGGGATTCCGATTTTGTGTTATTAGAGGAGCACACAACGCTGAGTCGAGAGAATACACGAAAAACGAAACGACCCTGTTCCGCCTACCAGTACATAGTCTACCACAAAAAATGACATCCCTCAAATTTTCTATTTTCAGCCGTTAAATCGCGTATTTTAACTTTATCCGCTTAGCTCAAATCCAGTGCGAAAATATTTTTCTGGTCCCGAACGTACATTTTTTTGCCTACGACAGTAGGAACAGTCCACGAAACTTTATCTAGCAATTGAAACTTGGAATGAACGACAAAGTCCTGCGGCGTAGCGGTGGTTAATGCCAGTTGGCCATCTTCGTCTAAAATGATTAAATGACCATCAGCGAATAAGACGTTCGATTTACCGAACCCACGTTTGCGCCAGGCCATCTTTCCGGTCTTTGTATTCAAAGCAGAAATAAAATGCGGGGGCGTCACGCCCGTCGAACCATAAAGGACATTTCCAATTAAAATGGAATTACCATGATATAGCTGTAGCTTTTTCGTGTGCCACAACTGCTCAACACTAAACTGGCCATCCGCCTTGTCAGATTTGTTGATTTTTAGACCAAACGTACCGGCCTGGGCACTTGAAATCAGCACGGTATTTTCCGCAATCAGATGCGGGAAGCTGATATTTTCTTTCCACTGATTGACGCAGGGAAATTTCCATTTGAGTTTTCCATTGTTGGGATCAGCCGCGATGACCTCGGTCTCCATAAATGCAATGAGTTGATCTTGCCCATGAATTTTCATGATACGCGGGGTGGCATAACTATTCGTAAAACTCAATCTTTTCCATGCGACGCTGCCATCGCTTTTGTTGAACGCTACAATACTGGCCCCTTCACCGCCGACCAAAGTGATGATGGTATCTTTGTATTCGATGGGGCTGGAGGAATAGCCGCCGAATGATTCATTGGCCTTGAACTCCGCCGCAAGGTCATGCTGCCAAAGCACTTCTCCGCTCTTGGCGTCTAAGCAGTGCATCTTAGCCGCGACGCCGATGGTATATAGCCGGCCATCTACTAATAGCGGAGTAGAACGGGGACCAACGCCGTATTCTTTACCGTGCCCTTTGCGTGGCACTGCGGTATAGGCATGTTCCCAAATCGTCTTGCCGGTTTTCTCGTCAAGACATATCACGCGCTCGCGATCTTCGGCCCGATACATGGTAAAAAGTCGCCCGCCATCTGCTAGGACAGAAGAATACCCTTCACCCAATTCTCGTTGCCAAACTTTACGCGGCCCTTCCGTCGGCCAATCTGCAGCGAGGTCGGTACTGTTCGCCTTAAACGACTGGTCTGTGCCGCCGAATTGCGTCCATTGGGCAAAGGTGATGTTCGGCAGTAAGACACTGCAAAGTATGGTTGTTAACCATACGCTTGCTTTCAATTTGCACGCGGGATTAGAATCAATTAACGACTTATACATAGACTTTCCTCCTATAGGTTTTAACCAATATAGCTGGAAAACAAATTTCAACAATTTTCGTCATTCTGCTATCTACACGACAAGTATCTACAAGCTAAAGCCAACAAGGCCGCTACGAAGGGGCTATTGCGATACGCTATCATACGCCAGGATAAGCAAGTACAAAGCTTCGACCTATTTGCCACCACTTAAAGAACGTCGCCGGTGATCTCTCAACCGCTTGCGCCGAGCGCGCGCCCTGTTTATGACGCAGCTAGAGCGGTTTATTCTAATTCGTAGCGACCTGACACAAGAGGCTGCGGCTGAGTTTATGTGGCGGTAGTGGCATCCGAATGGTTTAGATGAAGCTCTGTTATGCGGAGGAAAATTGCTCGCGGAAGAAATGTCGGGGCGTTATGGTAAAGGCAGGTCAACCTTTCGCCAGTAAGCGAAAGTACGACCGTGCCATACGGGATGCGGAATAGTTGCTTTAGGTCCATGATTTGGTTTACAACATCTACAGCCATTCAAAACTGAAGTACTCGCTTGAATCTATAGATTCGAAGTGGTAGAATGGACGTGGGGATCATGTGAATAAAAACTTTGGGTAGCAATGCATGTGCATTGAGGGTTGTGTGTTGCCTTTTCCGTGATCTGCAAGCGACTCTTTTCGACAAGCAAATGTTATGTTTTATAGGTAATGATGGAAGACATCTTATGGTTCAAGCTCGCGGCCTGTTTATTTACTTCGTTGCATGTGCCATAGGATTGAATGTCACTGGGGAAGCATCGGCTGGGGAGCCAGGGTTTTCCGACCAAACTACTAACGCAGGCGTCATCTCCATGCACGCAGGCTCTCGCAATAGTTTCATCGCTTCGGGCGTTGTTGGTGATTTCAACCGTGACGGCTTCCAAGATATTTATCATCCCACTGGTAGTAATGCAGCTGACAAGCTTTTCATAAACAATGGTAACGGCACGTTCACCGACCGTACAACCGATTGGGGCATCGACGTGACGCATTTTGGCACTAGCGCCGCCGTTGCCGACTATAACAATGATGGCTGGCTAGACATCTACGTTACTGGCTCTGGGCTTACAAACTCACCAACTATCAACACTCGGCTTTACCGTAACACAGGCAACAACTCATTCATCGACGTCGCAGTGGAGGCATTTGCAAGCCTTTGCTCGACCATTAAATTTTCCAGCTTCGGCGGCGCATTTGGAGACTACGATCTTGATGGCGACCTTGATCTAGTCGCCACAATGTGGGGTATAGGGGACGGAGGAAATATGCTGCTCGCCAATAACGGTGACGGAACATTTAGTGACGTGACCATTTCGGCGGGGTTAGAAGCGGTGAATACCATTGAGCCATTCTCGCCGCGACTTGCCGATATGAACTGCGATCGCTTTCCCGAGCTAATTTGGATTGGTGATTTCGGCACTAGCCTATATTTCATCAATGACGGAGACGGCACTTTCACCGAATTTACTGTTGGGTCTGGAACTAGTCTTGGCAGCACAGAGATGGGTCAAACCGTCGCCGACTTTAACCACGACGGGCTATTCGACCTCTACGTCACCACCATTAGTGACAACAAACTCTATATTAATGATGGACAACATCACTATACCGACCACGCCATCGGAGCAGGTGTTGTTGACACTGGATGGGGTTGGGGAACTGTTGGCATCGATTTTGACCATGATACACGAATCGACATCATCACAACCAGCCATAGGGGAGGTCAATTCGTTCATCACAATCAAAGCGTTAACGGCAACTTACAATTCGCTGAGGTCGGTAACACATTAGGGCTAATTTCCGATATCGACGGACGAGGGCTGGCGAATTTCGATTACGATAACGATGGCGATCAGGACATTATCATCTTCCCGCAATTTGATCCTATTAAACTTTTTCGAAATGATGTCCAAGGTAACGATGACACGCATTGGCTGCGGGTGTTCTTAAGTACTAATGGGTCAACGGCTTTTGCGTCTAACGGCATTGGCGCGACCGTCAAAGTCGTTATTGATAGCAAGACTTATATGAGCCGGGTGGACGGTGGTAGCAATTATTTGAGCCAAAGCGAACTCGCGGCCCACTTTGGGATTGGTTCGTCAAAGGCTATCAATCGAATTATCGTCGAATGGCCTTATGGTACGGATACGATTGTTGAGGACGTCGCCGCCGATCAGATTGTGACTATCACACCGCATGGCCTACTTTTCGGTGATAGCGACGGTAATGGGCTTATTACGATCACAGACTTCAAACGCTTCATTGACAATATGACCGGTGATGGCACCTTCCAACTCCTGGGGAGCGGCACGGCGGATTTCGATCAAGATAACGACATCGACCTGCGAGATTTCGCGTCGTTTCAGGCACGCTTCACTGGTCAACCATAAATCCATTGTGTTTAACAATGGTTAAGGGTGAGGCATCCGAATAGCTTAGATGAAGCTCTGTTTATGGAGAAAAATTGCAAGCGGAAGATATGTTGGGGCGTGATAGTAAAGGCAGGTCAACCTTTCACTAGTAGGCGAAAGAACGACCGTGCCCTTCTATGAAAGCCCTTTGCAAGTCAAGTGCATTTTTTGCTCTTTCCGGGTGGCCGTTGCAATCCCAATCTTCTATCCGAGCGTCACCAACGATGCGGCTGATTCACAGCCTAACTA
>JAJDDW010000029.1 GCA_029260115.1 Phycisphaerae bacterium
GGTTATCCGTTGGTTGGCCTGCTGATTATGGGGGCGATTATTGGCGGGTGGGGCGGTGCTTCAGTTTCAGGTCGTAGCGTAACGACAGAATAAATCTTGGCACAAGTGGGTAAGGAACCATGAAAGACGAACCATCCTCACGCATGACACGAGCTAGGCATCCCATGCCGGATTTTGTTCGTGAGGCACTAGATGAAAAACATCTCATGGAGGCGTATCTGGATAGACCTCCCTATCAGCAAAATGATTATGTGGGTTGGATCACACGTGCGAAAAAAACAGAGACCCGAATCAAGCGGCTAACCCAAATGTTGGATGAGCTTACCGCTGGCGATCTTTATATGAAGATGAGGTATTCAGCCAAGAATAGCGAGAAGTAAAGCAAGTTTGCCACCCGGCCGGCTGACCCATATCCTTCTGTTTGGACATGGTGGAGTCGATGATCATTGTAGTGCCAGGTTCATGCCTTAGCTATATGCAAGATTAATCATGATGACGACTAGACGGTTGATTGATACTGCCTGTTGATTGCGATCGTCCTTCCCCCACCCTTTGCCGGTAGGCAAAGAATGGGGCACCCGCATGCCGCCTTCGAAAACCAATCACACACCTCATATGTATTGCATTTCTACGAGCGAGTATTGATGCCATCTACTCGACACCTGCTATGGTTAGGCATGTGAACGCTATAGATAATCGCCATCGGCAGGCAATAGCCATGCCCTACCTACGGCTCGATAGATTTGAAAGGAAGGTTTAGTACAACAAACCTAGGCGAACGCCACTTGCCGGATGACTATGATAGTTATCCGGCAAGTTGACCGTTCGTCTTGATGCTTGTTTAAGCAGCGAGGTAATGGCTTTCCAACGTAGCGCGTATTTTCCGTAGCGCGTTGTTTTGTATCTGACGTACGCGCTCTTTCGTAACGCCGATAATGTGTCCGACCTGCTCTAAGGTTTTTGGCGCAGCGTCGATGTTGCCACCGTGTTTGGGGCCTAGGGCGAAACGTTCGCGAACCACAACACGTTCCACGTCATTGAGAGCAGCCGTGTTGGTGATTAGTATTTGCTTTAGCTCTTCCACGCAATCCTGAACGACGTCGATACGTTTCTTTTCCAGGTGGTCGCTACGTTCCATAGCGGGATCGAATTCCGTAGGGAATTTGCCACGATATCGACTAGCGCGCATAGCTACGCGTGAAAAGCTTTTGAGAATAGCGCGACACGAATAGGTGCTGAACTTGAAACCTCGATGACAATCGAACTTTTCAACGCTACGAAGCAAGGCCATGTTGCCTTCGCTGACGAGATCATTGAAATCGATATTAGTCAGCTTCGTGCGTTTCCCCATGGCTAAGACCAAGGGCATGTTAAGCTTTACAACGAGGCTACGCGTCGAAACCACACGATAACCCCAAGCTAGGAGATGTCTCGCGGCCACTGGGGTCAAAGCTTTACCATTGAATTCCTTGAGAATTTTAGCTGCGCGCCATCGGGAGTAATTGAAGCGGCGGAACAGTTGTCGCTCATCATCGTGCGACAAGCTAGGCAGCTTTTCGCCTACGGCAATGGCATCGATAATGTGATGTTCATTTTCTACAAAGCGAGCTGCGGAACGGTTGGTAAGCTTCGATGTTGAGCCGAACAATTCGCGCTCTGTCCCAGCATGCTCGAAACTTTCGTGATACATGAATTCTGCCGGCTCGGAGAGCATACGAAATAGCTGGACCTGGTCTTCGGCGTCCAGCCGGTCTACAAAGGAGCCGCGTGGAGATTTTGAATTCGGCATCGTACCGGACGTCAACTCGATACTGGACGTCGACTCGACCACTTGGCTCGAAACTTTTTGATTGGCTATTTGCAATGCCATGCCGATCCCTCCTTTCGGGAATCCCTATCCCCACGGCCCATCCAAATTGACCGATAACGATAAGCTTCCTAATCACATACTACGTTCACACAACATCGCCAGTGCGCTTTTTTCTGGACATTTGTCCAGTAAACACATCACCAGCGTAGGCGCAAAGAAGGCTTTCGAGCCATAACAGCGCCCGTTGGGGGAAATCAAAATACCGGCGGGGGAACCAACTGCACCTCAAGTATAGCACACCAAATGACGAGGGACAAATAAAAGTGTTAAAGTGAAGCTGACAGCCTGGAAATGGGGTTTGTCCAGTAATAATGACAATTTTGAGCGTAAGTGTCCAGTCGACTATTCCCGCCTAAGTGCTTCAATCGGGTCAAGTTTTGCGGCGGATATAGCTGGGTACATCCCAAAAAATATGCCCACTAGCACTGATAGGCCAAAACTCACAGCGACCGACCAGGCGCTAACAATGGTTTCCCAGTCGGCATATTGGGAAACGACCGAAGCCCCCAATATACCAAGGAGCACTCCGACTAGCCCACCACCCGTGGATAAGACTACGGTTTCGATGAGAAACTGATCTCTAATGTCCCGCTGCTTCGCTCCTAGCGCACGGCGAATGCCGATCTCTCGCGTACGCTCCGTAACCGTGGCTAGCATGATATTCATGATGCCAATCCCTCCCACCAACAGCGAAATTCCGGCTATGAAGCCTAGTGTGAGTTGATTGTTTCGCTTTTTCTTCTGAGCCAGCTTGAGCGAGGCCAAGGGAACTTTGATCTCAAAATCAGATTTGTCGTGGCCATGCTCAAGTGCGCGATGGATCATCCGGGAAACGGGAATCACATAATCCAATTCATCTGCCGTGACAAACAGCCCGGAGTATTGCATTTTTATATATTCGCGCGAGCCACCGTCCGTGCGCCGCGTGGTTTCACCGAATTGGGTCGTTGCCGTGCTAAAAGGAATCAGGATTTCGCTATTTAGGTTTCGCTTTTCAACGCCGCGAGCGGGTGCCCCGGCGGTTAAAACTGGCTGAAGAACACCCACCACCGTGAAGGGTACGGCCGTGGGAAATCGCTCGGCTAAAATATTCTCACCGATCGGATCTTTATATGGAAAAAGTTTCTGGCGCACGTCCTCGCCAATCACGCAAACATTGCTCTTTTCGGACATATCAGTCGCAGTCAACGCTCTGCCTTGATCGACTGCAATGTTGACGACATCAAAAAACTCTGGCGTGATACCGACGACTTGTATAGCCGACTGATGCTCCCCATGTCTTACTTTATAGGCCACCGTCTTGAGTGGCACGATGTGTTTGATATGAGGTATCGTGTTCTCAATGATGGTGACATCATCGCGCGTGATGCCATATTCCGTCATTCGGCTATTGCCCTGAGATGTATCACCCGATTGAGGCGGCTTGACCGAATTGATAATAATATTCTGCGTGCCAAGAAGTTCGATCAAACGCATTTCGTCGGCTGAGGCGCCTTCGCTAATCGAGAGCATACATATCACAGCGGCGACGCCGAATATGATACCCAGCGAGGTCAGCAGTGAACGGAGTTTATGCAATCGAAGATTAGTCAGGCCTAGCTGAATGGTCTCCATGCTTATGAGCTTCAAAATAATCACTCCGAAAGACTGCGTACGATGACGAACCGTTTAGTCGCCGAACGTAATGCCTTGGGCCAGCGGTAGCTCCGTCGTGTAGTTGATCGTATTCGTCTGGCGTCGCATGTAGGCCTTCCACGAATCAGAGCCTGACTCTCGGCCACCACCAGTTTCTTTTTCGCCGCCGAACGCGCCACCGATTTCCGCGCCGCTTGTGCCGATATTGACGTTGGCAATGCCGCAATCGCTACCCGCAGCCGTTAGGAACTGCTCGGCTTCAAGCACATTGGTCGTGAAGATTGAGGAGCTTAGTCCTTGGGGCACGCCGTTGTGTATGGCTATAGCTTCCTCGAAAGTGTCGTAGCCCATGAGGTATAGGATCGGTGCAAAGGTTTCGTCTTGCACGATTTGATATTCGTTTTTCGCATTAGCGATGCAAGGGGTGATGTAACAGCCACCCGCATAGCCCGCGCCTTCAAGACGCTGTCCGCCGCAAAGCACTTCGCCACCCTCTTTTTTCACCGTTTCAATCGCGGCTAACATGGTGTCTACGGCTTTGGTATCGATGAGTGGGCCCATGAGCGTTTTTGAATCTAGCGGATCGCCGATGCTAATGTGTTCATAAGCCGCAATCAACTTGTCGGTGAGTTCCTGGCGAATGGATTTATGGGCGATGATGCGCCGCGTAGACGTACATCGCTGCCCTGCGGTTCCCACAGCGCCGAACAGGATGGCGCGGATGGCCATTTTCAAATCAGCGTGCTGAGACACGACGATGGCATTGTTTCCGCCCAATTCAAGAATGGTGCGACCAAGGCGCTGACCCACAGCTGAGCCGACGCGATAGCCCATTGAGCAACTGCCGGTAGCGGAGACGAGCGGAACGCGTTTGTCGTGGAGCATTTTCTCGCCCACCGTGCTACCGCGACCAATGCACAAACTAAAAATAGCTGGATCTACGCCGGTTTGTTTGCACACCTTTTCCGCGATGCGGGTACAAGCGATTGCGGTTAGTGGAGTCTGCGAAGATGGTTTCCAAACTGTGGAGTCGCCACAAACGGCTGCAAGCGCTGCGTTCCAAGACCAGACGGCCACGGGAAAGTTAAAGGCAGAAATTACGCCGACGACGCCGAGCGGATGCCACTGCTCGCACATACGATGGCCCGGTCTTTCTGACGGCATGGTCAAGCCGTAAAGCTGGCGGGATAGGCCTACGGCGAAATCGCAGATGTCGGTCATCTCCTGAACTTCGCCTTCGCCTTCCGCTCGAATTTTGCCCATTTCCATGGTGACGAGTGCGCCGAGATCGGATTTGGCTTCGCGCAGGGCGTTGCCTAGTTGGCGGACAGTTTCACCGCGGATGGGGGCTGGCGTCGTGCGCCAGGTTAAAAAAGCTTCGTGGGCACGCGAAACGATTTGGTCGTACTCTTGCTCCGTTACCTGAGTTGCAGAGGCTAACACTTCTCCGTTGATGGGCGAGGTCGAGGCTAGCGCGTCGCCGCTGCCAATCCACTCTCCGCAAAAACCGCCGGGATGAACCTTGTCTATGCTTAGTCTCTTTAGTACGTCCTGCATCTTAAATCCCCTATCATCGTGGGTGAAAAATCGAATGTTACGCGCAGGCCGAATCGTAGTTTTTTAACTGGGAAACGTCAAACAATTGGCTTTCAGACAGGAATCGACAGCTCCGTGACAGTTTCGTCGCCTTACACCCACGTGATGGTGGCCGGGTGGCCCATGTCCTTCCTTTTGGACATGGGGGAGTCGATGATAATCGTAGTACTATGTTCATGCGTTAGATACATGTAATGTTGATCGTAACGAAGGCTATACGGTTAATTGATGTTGTAAATTGCTTTCGATCATCGACTCCCCCACCTAGAAACTAGGTGGGCCACCCGGCCGATTATTTTTTCATTTTCGTCAACACGTATGCTAGGTTGTGATGGGCTAAGGCATTCTGCGGATCAAGCCGAATAGACTCGCGATAGCTCAGTACTGCTTCTTTATAATTGCCCTGCTGCGAGTAGGCCCACCCTAGGTTGTGATGGGCTAAGGCATACTGCGGATCCAGCCGAATAGACTCGCGTAAGCTACGCTCTGCTTCTTCATATTTGCCCTGTTTTTCTAAGACCCACGCTAGATCGTAGTGGACTTTTGCATTCTTTGGATTAAGCCGAATCGACTCGCGTAAACTACGTTCCGCATCTTGATATTTGCCCTGCATTTCTAACTTGCTTTGGCCAATTGAGCAGCTCGGCAATAAAACGCTCACCGCCGCGACACTTGCGATCAAACTACGAAACATCATAACTCTCATGGATTGACACCCTTTTCGCTTTTACCAACAAAGTCATCGCACAAGTCGTTTGTTGGTTAATAATTTGGCTGGGATTTCCCGTTTGCCACCTCTGATGCTGCATCTTAGCAAAATCTTTGCCTGATTTCAAACGCATCCGGACATTCTTACGGTAATACCAAAGCCCTCAAGGTCCGACTGGATCGTAACGCTCAGACCGCCCATGATATGATCGATGACGTGGCCAGACGGCAGCCAAGCCGCGCGGCCGCGTAATAGGCCGGGTGACCCATGTCCTTCTTTTGGGACATGGGGGAGTCGATGATACGCACGGAAACGATTACAGAACGAAAACAAATCACCAAATAGTTCGTAGGTCATGCTATGGCATGACGGTATCGAGTGCCACATATATGACATGGAGAAGCATGATCCTTTCGGACGCGGTTCTGTAAGAAGCGAATCTGGATTGTAGGGCAGCGTCGTAGACCTGCCTGAACTATTTCGCTTAATAGTTATAGTTTCGCCAAGTTTAATGGCTTTTCAAATACGTATGTTTTGTAGCAGCTGACATGTGTGAACGCACCAATGGTTCAGGCAGGTCAACCTTTCGCCAGTAGGCGAAGAATGGGGCACAAGGATTGCTTACCCCCTAGCGCGAGGTGACGGATTGGCGGCGTGCGGCTGTCGAACGATTACGCTGATGGCGGGTACCACATTCCGGACATCGGCCACTGCGGTTTCCTTCTAGGTTGTAGCCACATTCGAGGCAATGCCCGTGGCGTTTTCGCCACCACAACTTCAGAGGCCCTCGGGCGATAGGTACTGTGCCCATTATCGAGAGCAAGCCGGTGGATAGCCAAAACGGGAAAACCAGCCAAGTGGTGCGATAGATGCCGTGTTTGGTGGACGAAAAGTAAATTGATCTTTGGTCGGGCCGTGGATCAAAACTTAGGGGTTCAATATGCTCGCTTTTAGAGGCTACTTTAGTCGGCATGCTGAGTAGTTCCAACGCGCAACATCCTTTGGTTAGCGATACCCAGAGCGATTTATATAGGGTGATGTCAGTGCGAAACTCCTGCGGATATTGGTTGCTTTTGTGCCACATCGAGATGCTCAATGGGAGCAGAAGCAAAGAAACGACACCTATAGCTTTGAATATTATGTTCATTCGGCCTGCGTACCCTCTCGATTTTATCTAGTAGGCCATGGGAACTAAACTTCCGGCTGTCGTGTCAATATTTACTAAGCCCTAGTCTAACTTCGGACCACTTTACAACTTTTCAACACCGCGTGGGCTGAAGCCTGCGGCTTATAAGGCAACATCGGGACGCGGGGTTTCATGTAATCAGCCACCCTAGAGCATCTCCCCATACTATAACCGAGACGGTAGAAATTCTATGCGAAACTTTTGCAAATAGTTGTCAGCGAGCGGTGGGTTGTGAGAATTTGTCTTGATACGAGCAATTTCAAAGCATTACCGGCCTATGCGATCGCCGACAGGGATTAGAAGCTCCGCGCTGGCGGAATCAATCCAACCAGATTTTCCGTCTGGTACGCGAATTTGCCACCAATCGCCACGCTGTTGGAGGCGGATCAATTCGACCCCAGGCTGAAGGGGCTGCTCAAATTGTCGTTGATAGCCCGTGCCAGGCCCTTTGAGGACTGAGACGTCCATGGCTGTGATGACCCCGGCCCGGGTATTTTTCGCGGTCCATTTTTCAGTCGTTACGGAAGCCGCTAAGGCCGAAGTGGCGATCACCGCCAGGATCGAAGCCATGGTCAGGCCACGTCGGGGCCAAAAACATCGCACGATTAGCAATCCCCAAAACAGGGCCGAGGTTGCAATCATGGCGAATAGACGCTCACTGAAGGAGGTGTCGTAGTGCCAGAAAAATAGATTGCGCATCACGCGATCTGATCGGGAAGGTTCGATGCTGGTAAGGCAGCGCGACCGGGCCTCTGCGAGATTGTCGGCTAATAACGGATCACGTGGAATGAGCCGCTGGGCGCGGCGGTAGTTGAGAATCGCTCGGCCTACGTCTCCTGCTTGTAAGTAACAGTTGGCCAAGTTAAAGCTCAGTTTGCCATTGTCGATGCCTGTGGCTGCGATACTTTCAAAGCGCTGAGCGGCTGACCGGAACAATCGCCGGGCAGTGGCTGGCTGAGTTGGAAGAATCTCTTGGGCATGATCGAAGTCGGATAGCGCCTGCTCGAATGAGTGTCGCAAATCGGTGCCTAAGGGCTGCTGACTCCAAACGGGTGAGGTGATGAACAAACTTAAAACTAAGGTTATGTAGTAGGCACGCCTAAGTCGCTTATTCATCGCGTCACCCTCTCGATCTGCGTCATCCATTCACGAAGGCTGGCGGCTAACTGCTTTGGTGAGTGAGCGTTTGATTCTGACATCGCATAGCGCGCCCCGTCGCATTGCTCTAAGAATGCGGTTATGTCATGTAGCTGTCGCTCATCTAATCCTCGGCTGACTAAGTGCGTGCGCACGTCTTCGGGGGTCAGTGTACCTGGCGGTAGGTTTATGCGATCGCTTAAGAAGCCCGTAAGGGCCTCGGCTAAACCTTGTATTTGTAGCGACGATTCTTTTTGACCTAACGCTGCGCGAATGGCTATATTGGCTTGACGCTGCGCTTTTTGTCTTCGCGCCCAACCCAAGTCACCACGCATGCGTCTGACGCGATTTGTGGTGAACGCGATCACTAGCCACAAGAGTGGCGGGAATGCAAGCGAGATACCCAAGGTTGGCGTGAAGGAAATCGTCCGATCTGCGAGCACGTCATCGGCATCGATGTAATTCGGGGAAATGCCGCCAGTGAGTAATGTCAGGGAAGTTTGCTGGTCGTCGGCTGCAGCTTCTGGAGACAGTGCGATTACCTGACCTTTCGAGGTCGAGGGATCGACAACAATACTAATAGGCTGGCTGGTTAAAGTTCGATACGACTCGCTTGTCGCATCGAAGTAGGTCCAAGTTAGTGGTGGGACCGTTTGTTCGCCGACTTGCTTGGGAAATATCGCTCGACGAAAAACCATTGCGCCGCGTTCGATATCGCCAACGAGCTCGTCGGAGGTGAATTCAAATCGACTGAGCAGTTCAGGTTGGTCGGCCAGGCTTGGACCGGCCACGCCTTCGATAGGTGAGCCGCTAATTTTAAGGGTCATGGTCACCGGCTGACCCTGCTCGATGCGGAGTGGTTTTGCTGACACAGAAAAGGCGTAACGGCCGATCGCACCGCTAAAGGAGTCTGGTCGTCCTTCCTGCGGTGGCATTTTAACTTTCACCGGCACGGCTTCTATACGAACGGACTCTCGCCTGGTCGAAGCGATTTCTTGTCGACCGAAGAATCCTCTACGAAGACTCGTGGGGTAATTAATTTTGATGAACACCGGGCCTACCAGCATCTCTCCTACGTCATCAGCACGAATCTCTTTAGTGAGGCGAATGATCTCATACATGTGCATTTGACCAGTTGAATCGGCTAGTTTTTTTTGCGTAGATGATAATTGGCTGCCAGATACAAAGAGGGAAAACTGTGAGCTTCTTTGATCGACCACGCTACGAAGCATGTCTATGTCGACCGCGCGACCGTTGATAACCACACGACGAATGCCCAAGGTAAGAGTAGCCGTGAAAGACTGAGAAGCGTAGAGCGAGGTCGGCTGCACATTGATATGCCCCCAAGCGAAGCTATCACCCTGGGGCTGGGTCGTCGACGTCGCTTTTACAGTAATGACGACGGAATTTGACACGTGAGATTGTCCATCCGCCTGCACGCTCATGGGTCCTAGGGTATAGGTCCCCTCCGAAGCTGCGGAGAGTTTCATGTTGTAGGTATACGTCGTTTTCGATGAGGTGCGACCGTTGATAATCGAGGTCTGAGAACTCATCAGCGGAGAGGAGCCGGAAAGCTCAAGCGTTAGGCCTGTGGGAATCGCCGCTTCTGGTAATGATGGCTGACCGGTGTTGGTGCAAATCAATTGCGCGAGGACGATTTCGCCAGGCTCAAAGGTTGTGGACACCACGTGTAACTGTACGCCAGCAGACTGGGCGTTAGCCACGCCAGCTAGGATTAACAGTAGCCAAGATGAGAGGACAAGACGCTTCATTTACCAGTCCTTTTCCACTGGTTTAGCCGGTACGGGCTTTACGGGTTGCTGACGATTTTTTTTCCTATCACGCATTGCTTGCATCATTTCTCGCAACTGCCGCTTCGCCTGATTACTGGTTTCACTTTCCTCTTGCTTCTGCTGGGCGGCTTGTTGTTCTTTTTTTTCTTGCTGCTCCTCGCTTTCGGAGGATTCGCTTTCCTGCTCTTTATCTTTCTGTTCGCCGTCCTTGGATGCTTCGTCTTGTTTTTCTGATTCCTGCTGCTCGCGGTCTTCGTCTGATTCTTGTTGCTGCTGATCTTTGTCCTGATCGCCCTCTTCTTGATTTTCGGAGTCGGACTTTTCTTTATCCTCTTCTTCTTGGTCTTCGTCTTTTTCGCCGTCTTCGGATTCTTGCTTCTGCTCTTGCTCTTGTTCCTGCATCATTTCACGAAGTTGGCGGCGCATGGCCGCGGCTTTGCGATTGGCGTCATTGGCCTGCTCATGCTGCGAGTCTTGATCCAGGACCATTCGATATCGCTGCAACGCCTGCTCTAATGATTCAATCGCGGTCTCGGGGTCTTCCTGTATCTGCTGCAAAGCCTGAGCGTGATAAGTTGTGCCTAGCGAATACAAGGCATCGCTAGCTAACTGGGCATCCTCAGCAGTGGCCGCTCGCTCGAATGACCGGCGGGCTGATTCGTAATCCTGTTGGGCGTACTGAGCTAAGCCTTGTACAAAAGGAATTTCTGGTGCGTTTTGGTCAAGCTCCGCCGCGTGTTCATAGGCCTCTAATGCGGAAGCGGCATCCCCTTCTACGAGACGTTGATTCCCCGCATGAATGGCTTCGTAGGCTGACCAATTCGATTGTAAAAATGTTTGGTCCCCAGCTTGATTGATGGCCTGGGGCGATTCAACTTTCGATGCGTCTGTGGGCGGGTCGGTCTGTGCTAGAACCGAACAGTTAAGTATGGCTGATAATATAATTATCCATGCGCATAGTGCATGCATCGGATGAGCGCATGCATTTTGCATTTTCAATAATCGTTGTGCATCCGCGCGGGCTGATACCCGCGGATCAATGTTAAAATTTGAAAAGATAGCAAACGAACATTTCATGTTGCTAACTCCTGCTGCCAGACGCGGGTGATGGATTGGTCCTGCGATCGGCCACCGTGGCCAATGATCGTATTCATGCCTAGCAGTAATAACGCTATAGCGATGAACCATTGGTAGCGCGGGCGATGACGCTCACGTTGTTCTGTAGATAGTTCCGCCTGCCACATGCCAGCGATGTTACTCACTACAGCATGCAATTGATCTAGCGGGGCATATTGGCCGCCGCCAGCTTGGCCAATTTTCTTCAAGCTAGCCACGTCTAACTTTGAAAACACGATTTGCCCGTCGTGAAGAAGCGGTTTGTTTTGAGCGGAGCCTCCTGAAGGAACTTGCACGCCGGCGCTGCTATTGGCGTCGCCTACACCTATGGTGAATACGCGGATGCCTTGAGACTCATATGCCTGCTTGGCTGCTTCAACCGGGCCTCCTTCGTGATCTTCGCCGTCCGTGAACAAGAGCACGATCTTGGTGGCCGATGCTGGGGAATTTGCGAATAAGTCTGTCGCATGATCGATCGCTTTACCGATGGCTGTCCCACCACCTGGGGCGGAGCCGTAGCCGAGGTTGTCTAATTGGGTTCTAAACGCGAGGTGGTCACTGGTTAGCGGCACGCGCAAAGAAGTTGACCCGGCAAAAGCGATTAGGCCTAGACGATTGGCATGTCGAAACACCGGACGCTCAGTAAGCTGTTGGCGAATCTGAATTTTCGCTTGGGTTAAACGATCAGGCTTGACGTCCTGGGCGAGCATGGACCTGGACACGTCGAGAGCTACGACGACATCTACGCCGTTTATTTTTTGCTTTTCAAGATATAGTCCCCAGCGAGGGCCGATTATGGCTGCGACCACCATTAAGACACCTGTCACCATCAGCCCCGCGCGAATGGCTTGCCGCGAAGGGGATACCCGTTGGGCAAGTAGCGGGGCTAACTCGGCCGAAACGAATCGTTCTAACGCTCGTCGTTTTCTTAGGTAGCCATACATCCAACAACCGCTAGCCAGGGGCACGCCAGCGCCGAGCCACCACAGTTGCCCATTGTCAAAAGGCAATGAGCCGATGTCCGTAGCGACGACCAAGAAGATGCAGACGACGAGCATGAGCATAGGCACGATCAGTGCCCAGCTGACCATTGGCCATATTGGATGGACGGCGCGCAATTTCAAGGCAGTCTCCTGAATCGCGTATTGACTAAAAATATCTCAGCCATCAATAATCCCAAGGCGACTAACATGCTAATTTTAGCCGCGTACACATCGTCGCGGTATATACGCTCGCCCGTTTCGGTGCGTTCGAGCTGATCAATTTCATCATAAATGGTTCGCAAAGATTCCGTATCGGTGGCTCGAAAGTATCGGCCATCGGTGGCTTTGGCAATCGCTTGTAAAGTTGTTTCGTCGACCTGAGCGCCGCGAAAAGAGAGAAGGCCACGTTGCGACATACCACCAGAGCCAACGGCCCCGATTGTATAGATTTTAATACCAAGCTTAGCGGCGACTTGCGCGGCTTCGATAGGGTCCGGTGCGACGTCACGATATTGTTCCGGTGGGTTGTTCGCACCGTCTGTAAGCAGAATTATTAAGCGACTCTTAGCAGCTTCTGCCCCTGGGACGCCGGCTAGTGCTTGTTCTCCTGCGCGGCGTAAATCGTCGGTAGCTAATGCAATAGCATCACCCAGCGAGGTATAGTTGGCTTCAAGAACTTCCCGTATCTGTCGACCATTCACCCAACCAGGAATGTCGGTCTCGCGCAATAGGTCTACGAGGCTACCATGATCGCGGGTTAGTGGGACGCGGGTGTCTGCGTACATGGCGAAGGTGGTCATGCCAATCAAATCGTTTTCTCGACCTCCGAGCGAGTCGCCGCCTAATACGAAATCTTCGAATACTTTCTTGACGGCATCGATGCGACGGGCACGGCGATTAGCCATGACGAAATCTTCTTCCCGCATACTACCAGAAACGTCGAGCACCATTTGTATCGCAATGCCCTCGCTTGAGTCACGATACTCCCCGCCATCTTGTGGCCTAGCCATGGCAAAGATAAGTGCGATGATGGCCAGCGTTCGCAACATAGGAATGATGAACTGGATGCGCACCGCCCAACTGGATGGAATGTTTTGCAACACGCCAAGGTGACTAAACCGAACCGTTGGCCGATAGGTGCGGCGATAGTGCCTTATCCACGGCAGTGGTATCAACACCAAGCTTATGGCACACACCCACCCAAACAGCGGACCTGGCGCAAAGTGCGTGGTTAAAAAATCCATCATACTGCGGCCTCCTGATGCGTATCCGCAGTCCCGGATGGCGTAAGATCAACTGATGACGCCGGCTGGTAGGTCGCTTCCACAAAATACTCCGCCGCTTGCACCAGCTGGTCCGCCTGCGCTCGGTCGGGTTGCACGCGCGCGTATTTAACCAAATCGCACGCTTCAAGAAAAGTTTCTAGCTGCGCCGTGGTCGTCGTGGGGAAGCGTGAATCATCGCCGGCGGTGGTTAAGAATTCTTCAGTAGTCATATCCGGAGCATGGACGTCATAGCGTCTCTCGATGTAGCCACGCATGACGTCGCTAATGCGATAGTAAAACGGTTGCACAAGTCCGCGGGAGAGCAAATCTTCCGAGACCAAAGCCGCTAGCGCCCGCCTAGCCCAAATATGGGCGGGAATGATTTCGGCTGGCGTAGCTTGCACATCACCGGCGATACGACGCCGCAACCATGATAATAATCGACGCGCGGGCAGGAAAACCTTACCCACTAGATACAGCAGCAAGGCAAGAGTAATCAAACCTGCAACGGCAAGCAATGGCCCTAACCACCACCAGCGACTCCACTTTTGAGGTAGCTCTACCGGACTCAGCGTCTGGATTGAGGCTAGCTGCTCGGGTGTCATCTCGTTGTCAATCGTATCCACGACCGTCACGGTTATTGGTTCAGTATCTAGCGTAGTGGACTCTCTGGACGAGGAGCGAGTAAGGG
>JAJDDW010000030.1 GCA_029260115.1 Phycisphaerae bacterium
GCCAAGAAATTAATCAACTCCGATTCCAATCCAGCGATCTCCGTAGCATCCATGCCGTAAGTCCTCCAATGATAGACATTTAGAGAACTTCATCGACTCAAGTCATAGCCTCACTTGAGCCTATCCGGCGCTGTAGTATTAGTGTAGCAAAAAGAAACTCGGGTATCTTTAACCAAATTAGAAAGATTTGCAGAATAGCTAGTCTAAGAACAGGTATATGCCATAAGATACCAGGCACATTTATCGCCAAGCAACAAAAAGCAAAGCCTACGACTCGATCATTGTCGAACTTAAATACATTCAACTGCTTCATTCGAGATTCCAATGGCTCACTCAATTTTGTACCACATTTGGAACAATCTCCGTTGTCATTAACCATATGGACATAGCCGCATTTCAAACACTGACGCCGTTGTGTTTTCCGTTTTCTCTCAAATAAGCTTCCGACGAATGAAGATATGATAAAGGCGTATATTCCTACGAATATGACTGAAATCAGAAATGCTGAGGCGATAGATCCATTCCGACAGTATGAATACCATTGAAATACAACATCTGCGAGTAACGCGGAACAGATGGACGCAGCCGGGAAATTACGAATCCGCCAATGAATCAGTGACGACAAGGGGATCGTTATTGCGATGAGGAATACAAGCATTCCCATAGCATTCTTGCTGATTGCTATGTAAAGAATAAACTGAGGCACGGTTGTCATCTATCCATAGTAACTACTTATTGTCAAGCCGGGTAGGGCATGGCTATTGCCTGCCGTCTTCGAAAACCGATCACGCGTCCGCCATGTCATACATTACAACGAACTACGGTTGTTGCCATCTACTCGACACCTAACATGGTTAGGCGTGTGAACACTTTAGACGATCGCCATCGGCAGGCAATAGCCTGCCCTACCTTCTTTGCCGCAATTTAATACCGTATATCGGATCATCGACCCGGCGCGTAGCGGGTCAAGAATCGTCGGGTCGATGACCCGACCTACTGCTACGTCCCAACATGCCCGCGCCTCGGGGCTTGGGCATGCCACCCGGCGTCATTACACTGTTTCGGTATTCGGTTTCACTTTTAAATGTTTATGTATTGTGGCAAAGAGAATAGCCGCGGTCAGGCATAGAAACATCGTCGTTATCCAGAGGGTTGAGCCTCCCTTCGCCGCGAGCACCATGCCACCTAGTGGCGCGCCAAGCATATTAGCCCCGGCGAAGCACATGGTATATACACCCAGGTATCGGCCACGGTACGCTTCCGGTGCCATGTCGGTGACAATTGAATATCCGAAAGGCGCGATCATAATTTCACCTAAGGTCCAGATCATAATGCTGATCGCAAAATACAGCGCGGACCCACAAAACGCGGTAACCCCAAACCCCACACCAGTGATAGCCGCTGCGAGGCAAACAAATAAAGCCCTGTTGCGATGCTTCATCCAGGCGGTTAGTGGGATTTGAATCACTACGATCATCACACCATTGATAGCTACGAGCTTACCATAAAGCCCAACGTCAATACCTTTGGAGTCCATGAATATTGGCAAACTGGAAAAGGATTGGACATACGTGAGGCCAAGCAATAGCGAACCAAGACAGAATATGATGAAAGGCACATTGCGAATCATATGACCAAACGCTGCTGGATTTTTCTTTGCGGATGATGTTTCTTCTTGATGAGTGTTATTTTCGTGACGCTTGGGTAAGGTTTCTCGTATGAATATCAAAATAATGACTGCGTATATCGCGGCTGTGATGGCGTCAATCCAAAACAACCCCTGAAACCAGGTCGCGGCTAACATGCCGCCGAACACTGTCCCGATTGGAAAGCCGAGATTTATGGCGAAATACATCAGGCCAAAGGCGTATGACCTGTTTTCCGAGGGGACCAGATCACCGATCATCGCTGAGGCCGCAGGCCTATACATGTCTCCCAGAGAAGAAAAGAGAACCAGAGTCACGATGATGGCATAAGGCGAAGTGAGCTGACCGAAAAACATCAATACCGTCGCGCTGCCGAAAAGACTTATCAACATCACTAGGCGGCGCCCGAACCGATCAGCCAAATGTCCCCCTACCAACGCCCCGATGATCGACCCTAAGCCAATAGCGCCCATACCCAGGCTAGCGAACTCAATCCCGAAACCGCGTTCACTTGTGAGGTACAATGCAAGAAAAGGTAGAAGAAGCGTTCCCGCCCGATTGATAAACGTGCCCAGACACAAAATATGAACCGCGCGAGGAAGTTGCTTATAGGGTTCGAGCATCTACGCCTCTAGACCAAGATCCGTGGCGATGCCCTGAATCGCCGTAATACAATGGGTGGCATGTTCAGCCAGCGGCAGATTGAGCAGTTGCGTACCCTCATTAATGTCTTCACGAGAAACCGCCGCGGCGAAGCTGCGTTGCTTAAGTTTTTTTATCACGCTCTTCGACGTCAGGCCAGCAAGTTGAGAAGGACGCACCAACGCCGCAGCGTAGATGAATCCGGACAGTTCATCGACCGCGAACAGCGTCTTACGGATTGGCCTATCGCGCGGAAAGTCGTCAAGGTGCCACGGCGTGTGAGCCATGATCGCCCCGATGACCTCTTCATCACAATCATGCGCTCGCAAAATTTTCGCACCTTCTACCGTGTGACCAGTCTCATCAGGCCAGCGTTCGTAATCAAAATCGTGCAGCAAGCCGGCTAACCCCCACAGCAGCGCGTCTTCGTTAAGCAGCTTAGCGTAATAAACCATAGAGGCTTCGACACACTGCGCATGGCGAATTAACGCGGGGTTTTTCGTGTATTCGTTGAGAATGTCCCAAGCTTGATTGCGATCCATGATACCTTAGGCCCTCGTCATAGTACAGGCGACATTGGCGTTGGTGCCGAGTTTTTGACTCCGCTCGCCATACGGATACCATCATAAGCCTGTGACCACAGGTGTCCATGTACCCTGGCTATTGAGAGGTGATTGTTGTCTGATCCCACACGAGCCACGTTCGGCGCAGAAGAACTATCCGTCGTGCTAAGTCATTATGACATTGGCATCGTGGAATCCGTAACAGCATTTCCGCGCGGCTCCCGCAAAAGCCCTAAGGTCGGCATCGTGGCTGAGCATGGAAAGTTCCTACTCAAACGTCGCGCGGGCGGGAGGGCTGTGCCCGAACGCGTACGCTTTTCGCATCGCGTACAAACCCATCTCGCCGAGGGTGAATTTCCGCTTGCTAAAATTATCAGCCCGCGAGATACGAAACAAACATTTGTTCAACTGCGTGAAAACATTTACGAATTATTTGAGTTCATCGCCGGCCAACCCTACGAGCGCACTGAAGAAGAGGCCAGCGAAGCCGGCATCACCCTCGCCCGATTTCACGAAATGATGGGCGGCATGAAAATCTCAAGATCCCTCCCGGTCCCCACGGGAGACTACCACGACGCCACCCGCATACGATCCAGGCTATTCGGCTTAGGCTCCACGTTAAGCTCGCACGACAGTTTTAGCGGAGACGACGCCGAGCTAGCTTCGCTGGTCCAATTTCTACTGGCCGCTTATGACGAAGCCGCCGAGTCAGCCAACGCCTTTGGCTTTGGCGATTTGCCGGAGTCGATCGTGCACGGCGACTGGCATCCTGGAAATTTGTTGTATCGAAAAAAGCGTGTCCTAGCGGTTATCGATTTCGACGCCGCGCGACGGTCGCGCTGCGTGATCGATATCGCCAACGGCTCACTCCAGTTTTCGATGCTAGCCAAGGGCGACCCAGCCACCTGGCCCGACCACGTAGACGCTGTCCGGTTTGGGGCATTCTTACGCGCGTACGAATCACTACGCCCCCTGTCCGATAAACAGCGGGCCTGCATACCTCATCTGATGATCGAAGCGATTATCTCCGAGTGTGTGCTACCGATCTATCAAACTGGCTCGATGGGGCAATGGACGGGATTTCGCGTGCTGAAAATGGTTCGCCGTAAGGTACGTTGGATTGTGGAAAACGGCGATCGACTCGTAGCCTCGGACTCAGGCCCGGCACCGTCGGAATAAACGCGATTGTTCCCAAATAGAATGAGTAATAGTTTGCGGTAGGCTGGTAGAAACATCAATTTTTTGCTAATGTGTCCGCGTGACTAATGAACCTGCAGCCCAATTCGCCATAGAACTCGCCCGGATCGCTAGCGAAAGCAAGTCCGAAGACGTGATCGTTCTAGACTTACGCGGCATAAGCCCGGTGGCTGAATATGTGGTGATTTGCACGGGAACTTCTGACCGACAAATGAACGGCGTAGCTGATCAAATCATCGAATACGCTAAGAAATTCGGCGAAAAACCCTTCGGACATTGTGGCCAAGATTGTGCTACGTGGATCATTGTCGACTTTGTGAACGTGGTTTTCCACATCTTCGCTCGCCCACACCGCGCCTATTACGATCTAGAACTCCTCTGGGGCGACGCCCCGCGCTTGACCTGGCAACGTAGCGAATCTGCCTGAGCCTTAGTCAATTTTGTCCAAATTCCCTGGCAATCAACTTGTCCGTCATTCCCGCGCAGGCGGGAATCCAGTACGATGCCAAATGCAGGGCAATATTGGATTTCCGCCTACGCGGGAATGACTAGATGGCGGGAATAATTAAACGACTGAATAAGCTGAAAATATATTACCGGGTAACATCAAGCCACCAAGTTATTTAGCCTAGCATAGTCAACGCCGATGATTATCTTGAGGAACACATGGCATGAAGTCGATCTTGACAATTTTATCATCGCGCGTGCTTGCATCGCTTCGTGCCATCGACGCGGAGGGCGACCCGCTTGTTCGTCAATCAGCCGACGAGAAATTTGGCGACTACCAATCCAACTGCGCGATGGGCCTAGCTAAGAAACTCGGGCAAAAGCCCCGCGACTTAGCCGCGACCATCGTCGAACACTTAGCCGTTGACGACATCTGCGACAAAGTCGAAATCGCTGGTCCAGGCTTTCTCAACTTTCATCTGAAGCCCCAATTTTTCGCCCAACAACTACAAGAAATACCCGCTCAAACGCCAGACGCTACGAATGATCGCTTGGGCCTAGCGCCGGCGACGCCCGCAGAAACTGTCGTGGTCGATATGTCTAGCCCTAACTTAGCCAAGGAAATGCATGTCGGGCATTTACGGAGTACGGTGATCGGCGATGCGGTAGCTCGGGTGCTCGAATTCGCAGGCCATGACGTCATTCGAGAGAATCACGTCGGCGACTGGGGCACACAATTCGGCATGCTCGTAGCCTATTTACGCCGAGAAAACCCGGCGGTGGCTGACAATCCTGAGTCGCTGGTGATTAGCGATCTCGAAGCATTTTATATTGCAGCCAAGAAACTTTTTGACGCCGACGAGGCCTTCAAAACCGAATCGCGCGAAACCGTCGTAGCCCTACAACAAGGAGACGCCGCTACTCGGTCGATCTGGCAGGCTTTCTGCCAGGAATCATTGCGACACTGTCATGACATCTACGACCGTCTCGACGTAAAGCTCATCGATCGAGGTGAAAGTTTTTATACCGAAAAAATGGAATCCGCCGTCGCCATGCTCGAGGCCATGAAAGAAAAAGACCCACAAGGATATGTGCGCGACAGCGATGGGGCGCTGTGCGTTTTTATGGATGGCTTCACGACCCGCGACGGCGAACCATTACCGCTCATCGTGCGGAAAAAAGATGGCGGCTTTAACTATGCCACCTCTGACCTCGCGACAATCTTACACCGCCTGGAATCGCTCAAGGCTACCCGCATCATTTACGTCGTCGGCATTCCGCAGAAACAACATTTTGCAATGGTGTTTGCAGCCGTTCGGGCGTTGGGATGGGCAGGCCCGGATATTTCGCTGGAGCATCTAGGATTTGGCAGCATGCTCAATAAGACCGGTCAACCATTCAAAACGCGAGAAGGTGGCACGGTCAAACTAAAAAGTCTGCTAGACGAAGCCGTCGCCCGCGCTCGAAGCGTACTCACACAATCATCACCAGAAGATCAGCCGCAAAACCGGGCGACGATGACCCCGAACCAAGCCGACGCCATCGCGGAGACCGTTGGACTTGCTGCCGTAAAATATTTTGATCTTTCTCACGCCCTGAGCAGCGATTACAAATTTGATTTGGACATGATGGTTTCGATGGAGGGCAACACAGCTCCCTACATGCTATATGCGTATGCCCGTATTCGCTCGATAGGTCGCAAGGCCGAGGTGGATTGGTCGTCGCTACCATCGGATACGCCGCTCATACTGGAACATCCTGCTGAAATTGCGCTGGCTAAAAAGGTCTTACAATTCGCCGAGGTCTACGAATTGCTCATGAGAGACTTGCGACTCAATGTGCTCACCGACTATTTATACGAGCTATCCAAAACTTTCAGCCGATTTTATGACAAGAAAAACGGCGTGCGCATTATCGACGCCTCACCTGAGTCCGTGCGAAATTCGCGTCTAAGGCTATGCGACGTAACCGCGCGAACGCTCAAGCTAGGATTGCAATTGCTCGGGATTGAAACCGTAGAGAAAATGTAATTCTTGCTACCGGAGCAGACTAATACACCAGCCAATTAGTCTTGGTAGATCGTTCCCGTTATACATCACGCATCGCCCGCCCGATCGGTCACGTTCAATTGCCCCATCTGTGCGGCGACGAAGAATTAGTGAAGGCCATAAAAAAACTCCCCGCTGAAAACAGCAGGGAGTTTAATATTGTTAAATGAAAACGGTACGAGCCAAGCTCGCAGTTCTCGATTATCGCTTGGAGAACTGAAACTTACGCCGAGCACCACGCTGGCCATATTTCTTACGCTCGACGCATCTTGCATCTCGCGTGAGTAGGTTACCATGGCGTAGTGCGGGCCAATAATCTTCGCTGGTATTTAATAGTGCTCTAGCTAGTCCCAACACAATAGCGCCAGCTTGGCCTGTCGTGCCACCACCGCAAACGTTGACGAAAACGTCAAACGATTTCACGGTATCGGTCGCTTCTAATGGCTTCCGAACGGAGAGACGGTCCTGCCCTAAGCAGAAAAATTCATCCACATCTTTCTTGTTGACAATGAACTTACCATCACCCGGTTTAATACGAACACGGGCCACCGAGCTTTTACGCCGGCCAGTACCCCAAACATACGGATTGATGACGTTATTTTTCTTACGCTTCTGAGTCGTAACAACCGCAGGCGCTGGCGCAGCCTCCGCGGATAACGCCGAGGGCGGAATAATTGGCTCTGGATTAGTAGGATTAGGTGTATCTGTCACTGCGTTTCCTTAATAGTCTAATTCGTAAGTGGCTTAGGCTGCTGAGCCGCGTGCGGGTGTTCGTCCGACGGGTAAACCTTCAATTTAGTGAGCATCTGTCGACCGAGCGCATTCTTTGGGAGCATACGCCGCACGGCTTCTGTGATAATACGATCCGGATGCCGAGCAATAACTCGCTCGTAAGGAATTTCTTTGTAACCACCGGGATGGTACGAATACCGCGGATAAATCATGGTTTCCGCCTTGCGGCCTGTAACCCTGATTTTTGGCGCGTTAGTAACAACGACAAAATCGCCTGTATCAACATGCGGCGTATACGTGGGCTTGTGCTTGCCCATTAACACTGTGGCAATTTTGACGGCTAACCTACCCAAAATTTGATCCGTCGCATCAACTTGATACCACTTGGGATCAAGCGTAGATGCCTTCGCTAAGTAACTAGATTGTCTACAACTCGACATCGTTTTCTGCTTCCAAACCAAGTACTAAAAAACACTACAATCGGGCCACACACAATAATCAATCTGACCGGATCGTCAACCCCAACATTCATCCTCAATTTCGATTCTCGAAGATATTTGCCAGCCCGCCGATGACAGACCCCTCCCCCTTGCCCCTCGGGCCAATGTTGGCCAGGACACGACCGGCTAAGCGGGTGAATGGCAAGGATTGTAGCCAGACCGTCCCAGGCCCACGCAGGGTGGCCATAAAAATGCCTTCACCGCCAAAAACCGCGTTTTTGATACCGCCAGTCATGGCAATATCGTAATCAACGCTTGGCTGAAGCGCGACCAGGCAGCCGGTATCTATCCGTAAAGTTTCTCCGGGGTCCAATTCCATCCGGTGAATTGTGCCTCCCGCATGAATGAAGGCCAAGCCATCGCCGCGAAGTCGCTGCAGGATAAATCCCTCACCGCCGAATAAACCCGCCATAATTTTCTTTTGGAAGGCAATCCCAATTTCTACGCCCTTCGCCGCACACAAAAAAGCGTCTTTTTGGCAAATCAACTCGCCGCCGACCTCGTCAAGGTGGACGGGGATAATTTTTCCCGGATACGGCGCGGCAAAAGCGACTCGCTCGCGTTTAGTCGAAACAGCGCCGAATGTGGTGAGAAATAGCGATTCGCCTGTTACCATGCGTTTTCCAGCATCAAATAGCTTGCCCAAGAAGCCCTGCTCTTTGCTGGGGTCTCCGAAAACAGTCTGCATTTGGATGCCTTCGGTCATGTACATCATGCCCCCGGCCTCGGCTATGACAACTTCGTCTGGGTCGAGCGTCACTTCAACGAACTGCATATCGTCGCCATATAGCTCATAATCGATTACGTCAGCACGGACTGTTTTACCGCGTCGCGGTGGCGGTGTGAGCTGGGTATCGCCCACCCCTAATGCCGCCACATGCCGGGCTTCGGTCCATTCCGAAACGCCTGGCCCCCATATGAGTGTGCGCGAGCCTGCGCCCGACCGAACCACCTGCAGCAAGGCGTCGCGGGTCACGGGGCCTACCGTCTCTTCGCCTCTAACGTAATACCAGCTTCCGTCTGTTGTCATTGGCTTACTCTCCCTCGTTAGTTCGTCTCGTTAAAATGTTTTGGCGTTCCATTCAATCGCATATACGTCACCTGAGCAACAGCCACTTGCTTATTGGTCGCGTCGAATAAGTCTACGCTGACAGGACACAGCGACCTGCCAAGCTTGATAACCCTCGCTTTGGCTGTGACGTCTGTTAAACAGGGTGCGAGAAAGCGGATGTTCATATCCGTGGTGGTCATCGCCTGGTCTGGACCTGTCATGGTCATGATGGCAAAGCAGGCGATGCTATCGGCAATCGTCATTAGCAAGCCGCCATGCAAAGAGGCGTATATCCCATCGTACTTTTTTTCCCGAGGCACCGACGCGTGACAATAGCCCTCTGAAAACTCTTCTACTTTTATCTGTAATGTCTCGACAATAGGAATATGTTTAATCCGCGACCAGATAACCTGGAATTGCGGGGAGTCAAATAAAGATGATTCAGATGGCACTATGATTTTCCTTGTAAATGGCTATTTACAGATGCTTCACACTTAATGCACATTGAGTATAGGCGGGGCTACTTGTGCGTCAAAAACGACGTAAGCTAGATGACGGGCACGGCGTCTCGTGGGACGTCTTTTCTGGCGAAGGTTGAGACTAGCTCGCCACGGCTGCGAATCCATTTTGCCAACTGGATTGAGCTAATGGGATGGTTACCAAGTTGTGCAATCTCCAAAGCTGCGGCGGCGTTGCCTGTATAGGCTGCCTGTATCAGCGAATCTCCTGCAGCTAGCGACAACGTGCCTGCTGCTAGCGCCGCGTCTCCGCAGCCTAAACGGTCTACGGCGCGGGTGGCGAAGGATGGTAAGTGTTCGGATTTGAGCCTGCCTGCCCAGGACTCATCTTCTCGGTTTTGCGATTGTCGCTCGAAGATGACCATGCCCCGTTTTTCTAATGTAACTATGAGGTGCCGGGCCTGGGTGTTTTGAAGTAGTTGCCAAGCGACGGTGGACAAACCACTTTCGTAGTCATTAAGGGTAGAACGAAGTTCTCGTTCGGTCGGACACAATAAATCTACATACTTAAAGTTGAGCAAGTTCGCCCGGCCTCCACTCACATCAGCGGCTAAAATGTTGACGTTTTGACGTAGCGTGGGGAGTACGCGAGATAAGAGGCCTCCGGTAATCATACCGTAGCCGAAATCGCAGAAAATGATTGCGTCAGCGACTTTGGATTGCTGCTCTAGGATGAGCGCTGCCCGGCGCTCGGCCACGGAATCCAGCGGGAGCGTCTGGGCTTTGTCCACTTTGAAAAGCTTGTCTTCGTCGACGAGAAAACGAGTTTTTTCTACAAGCGCGGGCCTAGACTTCATCATGTTGACGTGAATGCCCTCAGTCTTGAGCTGATCCGTCACTTCGTGTGAATGATTGTCTTCTCCTCCTGCGGTTAGCAAAAAGGTATGTGCGCCAAGCGCGGCTACGTGGCGGGCGACGATAGCTGCCCCACCGATGAACGTTCGCTCGTCACGCTGTGCCAAGCTAATCATCGGAGATTCCTGGGCTATGCCCATCGCATCGCATAACACGTAACGATCGATGACCGTATCACCGACGACCACGACGTGAAGGTCGCGGAATCGTTTCAATGAGGCTTCCATCGTATCGCGGGTCAGGCTATAGCGGTTGCACATGAGACAGAGACGCTGGGCCTCAAATTCGTCGCTCACTCCAGATTGCTCGACCATGGCCGTTGAGGAAAAAACAACTTCGCCGCTGGAAAATATGATTCGGCCGCCGTACCCCTCTACGACGCCTTTTTCGGAGAGAAAGCCTGCGTCATTAGTATGTTCGTATTCACGGCCTTTGACGTACATGTCGGGTTTAATGTGCTCCAGCACATCGATGGCCGTCGGAGATTCGGTGACGAGGACGTAGTCTACGAACATCAGGGCGGCGAGATTTTCGGCTCGCAACTCCTGTGGGATGTATGGTCTTTGGTCACCCTTGCTGATGCTGGCGTCGCCGGTGAGCGAAACGATGAGCAAATCACCTTGCTGGCGGGCAAATTCCAGATAGCGGATATGACCAGGGTGTACAATGTCGAAACAGCCGTGACATTGCACGACCGTTTTTCGCTGCAATCGAGCCTTGGCGGTGATTTCTACCAGGGCTGGCAGATCAACAATTTTATCCGTAATTTTCTTTGGCATCGAAAATGTCGTCGCCTTTGTTTTATGGGCGCACTTCAAGCTTGTACGTCTCTTAGCCCCTATCGGCGTTATTAGCCCATTAGCGACACCTCAATTCGATCGGCCAGCTTAATTTTATGGGCACTTTCCAATTGCGGCTGCAGTTCATACCATCTCCCCCAACTAAGGTGGGCAAGAAAGATTTGGTCTTCGTTTTTAATGGATGGTGACTAATTGCCTGTAGGGTGGCATGGGTAAGCGGAAGCTTGAGACTCCGCCATTCCCGATCAGGCTGGAATCCAGTGTGATGCCCTATGCGAGCCATAACTGGATTCCCGCCTGCGCGGGAATGACAGGCTTATTGCATGACGCGAAAATTAATCACCGGATGGTTTACCGGATAGCTTCAAGCTCATGCTTACCATGCCACCCGGGCAGGTAAGATGTTAGTGATTGGAACGCAATAGTAGATGATTCCGCTGTGGACATTACAACGCTATATCTTCCGTGAAATGGGAAGAAGCTTCATCCTGTCGGCTGTCGCGCTGACGGCTGTGTTGGGGCTTGGGGGCGGGGTGATGAATCTCATCAAGCTCGGCTCGGCAACACCGATGCAATTGCTCCAGCTCATCGGTATGATTTTACCGGTGGCTGCTGGCTTCACGCTGCCTATCGCGGCATTATTTAGCGCGGCGCAAACGTATGGCAGACTGAGCGCCGACAACGAATTTGTCGCCTGCCGCAGCGGCGGTATTAACATCCACATTCTGTTTATCCCCTGCATACTGGTTAGCTTGGTTACTGGGACGATGACGTTCGCGTTCAGTAACTATTTAGTGCCTGGCATGGTGCGAAATCTGAATGAATTCGTTCAGTCTGACATCGCCTCGATGATTCAGCAAAGGCTCAATCGGCCTAGGGGCATTAGCTTACAAGGCAAAATGCGTATCCGAGCAGATGAATGCATTGTTGATCCCGAAGATTCGAGCCGTATCGCATTAGGCGGCATCACATTTGTTGAGGGTGATGCAGATGCGTGGGTGAGATTTGGCACCGCTGACCAAGTCATATTGCAGTTTGTGCAAGATGTTGATACGCCATATGTGAGCGGCGAGATGCTTGGCTTGAGTTACTACGACCGAGAGAAGGGTCAGTTTATGGACACGGAAACGCTGTCTATCCCGGTCAACGATTTGCCCAGCTTAATGCCGCAGGAAATCAAATTTCTTACGCTGACAGAATTATTACGCTATTGGTCCGAGCCTACGAAGTGGCGCGAAGTGAAAGAAGAGTTAGCTAAGTTACGGCAGCTTGTTGGGCAAAAAGTGTTGTACGACGCGCTGGTCGAGGAATGGATTCAGTCTGACAAAACGATCAGCCTATCTGGCGCGCATGCACAGTGCAGATTTAGTACCGAAGCGGCTGCCCGGGTGGTTGACCAAGGTGGGCTGGAATTTTCCGGTATCGTGCTCGAAGAGGACCGCGATGGCGACCATCGTTCGTACACAGCGAAGCGCGGTCTGCTGGAACTTTCGCGCGGCGACGTCAAGGGCGTCCGGGGTATTGAACTACAACTATTCGATGTACATGTTTCGGATGGGGGTCGTGAATTCGATCGCGCCAATGAAACCGTTGGCCCCTATAGCATCAAAGATAGTATCATCGAAAAAACGACGGCTTTTTCTACGGCAGATTTAGTAGCTGAGGCAAAGGAAGCTAATCCAAAAAGTTTGCTAGGCAGACAGTTGATGCAAGTCGAGCAGGCAAGGCGTGATACGATACACCGTATTGCTGGCACAGTTCACGAGCGCGTCGCCTTTAGTACTAGCGTGCTCGTTTTAGTTATTCTTGGGGCCGCGTTGGGTATTATTATGCGCGGGTCTCATGTGTTAACTGCCTTTGGCATTAGTTTTATCCCGTCGTTAGGCGTCATCATTACGATCGTCATGGGACGGCAGATGGCCCAAAACGATTCATCGCATGGCCTGGGTCTTGCGGTGATATGGGTGGGGATTGTAGTGGTAGCGGTGCTCGACTATTGGGCGATGACGCGCGTTCT
>JAJDDW010000004.1 GCA_029260115.1 Phycisphaerae bacterium
GTTCTGATCTCATGGCTCATATTGGCTAGGAATTCGCTCTTGGCGCGGCTGCTATCTTCTGCAAGCTCGCGCGCTTCGTGTAATTTTTGCTCAGCATGAACACGATCGATAGCTTCAGCTAGGACGTTGGCGATAGCATTAAAAAAGTGAATGTCATCTTCGGTAAAATGGTGCCGTTGCGGACTATGAGCGCCGAGCACGCCGAAGGGGGCGCCAGGGCCGGGTATAATTACACTAATACCAGATATAACACCATGCTGCTTCAATAGGGCTGCTCCGGTAAACCGATTTTCAGTCCGTAGGTCCTCCACGATAACTGGCTCGCTTTGTAACATCGTATAACCAGCTTGCGACTTATCGCCAACAAAAACACTGGCCTTCCCCACGATATCATCCTGCCAGCCCGCGCCTGCGAGCAGTAGCAATCGTTCACCATCTTCTGATAGCGCTAAGACTTTGCACATGGGAACTTGCAATGCTTCAGCTACGCGATGTACTGCAGTATCAAATAGCTCGGGCAGGTCCGTATTGGTCAAGGCCAGACGACCTAACGCAGCTACCGTTTCCTGTTGTTGCGTATGCGCGAGATTTTGTTTGTCTGCAATACTGCGCTCAATAGCTATACCTGCTACACGTGTCGCGCTTTGTATGGTTGAAATATCTTTTTCATTAGGCGCCCCTGGATCATCGGAATACATGGCGAACGTGCCCAATATAGCGCCTTGGCTTGAGATAATCGGTTCCGACCAGCAGGCGCGAATGCCCAATTTTTTAGCTAGTGGTACATAGTCTTTCCACAATAAATCAGTTTCCACGTCTTCGACAATAACCCGACTAGCTCTATGCGCTGCCGTTCCGCAACTTCCCGCGCCTTCCATGACGGGTATGCCATCCACGGCGTCAGTATAAAAATTGGGCAACGACGGCGCGGCGCAATGGCGCAGACAAAGCTCATGCGGATCGACCAACATGATCGAACATTTCATCTCCGGATGCATCAATTCGATAGAACGAATCAATTCGCTCATTGATTCTGATAGAGATGCGCCAGATGTCATTTTCTCAAGCACGCGATTTCGGCCACGCTCAATTCCTTGCGCCCTTTTGCGTTCCTTGACTTCTATCTCTAAACGCCTGCGCCGATTATCTAGTTCCATAGTACGTTGTTGTACCTGTTTCTCAAGATCACCTGTATAGTCGGCCAGCGAACGAGCCATTCGGTTGAATATACGCGCCAAGGCCCCGATTTCACCAATCGCATCTTCAGAAGCTAAGTGCTCGAAGTTTCCGCGCTCGATTTCACGGGCCGCAATGGCAAGCGATGTAATGGGTCGTAACAAGTGACGGGCCAGATAAATGGTAAGGGTGATACCAACAACCAAGATGAATAGTAATATGAGCAGACTCTGCTGAACGTGCCATCGTAAATCTGCATATAATTTATCTGTATTGTAATCGACAGTAACTAGGCCAAGAAGATTACTTTGATCTCGCTGTGCGTCTTCGCCAAGCAGTTCAGTATCTAAGTTTTCCAGGCTCCGACGGATGGGTACGTTCACCTCAAAGTGTCCATCGCTAGTGTCTTCGATCTGACCGGCATCTATCTGTTGCATTGGCTGCTCGACAGGAGCGTCAGCGGCATGATTGACATGGTTTATATTATCACGATCGAAACCCGCCAATATTCGTCCATGAATATCGACTATTTTTACGGTATGAATGGATTCATTACGGGCCATGCCCGCCACTAAGTGCTCGATGGCCTTAACATCATTGACCAGCACCCCGACTTCAGCATTGTACGCAATCGCCTCGACGTATAAATGAGCATCCTGCCGCGCCACTGACAACGCAGTTTGATACGAACGATAAATCAATGCCGTCGAGAGCAAGGCGGCGCTGACGATGAGTATCGTGACGCAGTACGCAATCGACCGAGCCAGTATCCCCCAACGGCCCGGCGTAGTTCGATCCTTGTGCCCAAAATAATTATCTGCCGATTCACTCATAAAACGCGCATACTTCTTTCGCTACGACCTACGTCACACGGCTAATGCACGTTTGACCTGGATCAGGCTATACATCAATTACCCTGCATAGATAGATCGACTATTAACCAATCATTATCACGCCATATATACGTCCTATAAAATGCGTAGTCTTTTTGGCTCAGTTGCCAGCAGGTAAATTCCCGACTATCGGAACATAGCTTCCCCGCTTGCATTCGCTAACCGATATAACCCGCACTACCGTCCTCGCACGTAAGCAAGCTAGGCGTCTGGCTGATACTTTTGGGCATCGGTGATATGTAGTGCTAGCGAGTATAAATTCAATTCCTGAAGATAAGTTACGAACTACGCCCTGGGTGCGCCCACAGGCAAAGCCATATGACGGCATGATTTTCGGACTTACGGCCTTCGTGATCTTGTATAGCTACTTCGCATTACCCTCGGTTGTGCATGCCCAATCCCCAAATGACGCAAACGTCGCCATCGTCAGCGGATCCTTATCTGTATACCAAGAAGCAGCAGATACCTGTCAAAGGATGCTGACGAACAATGGCTATACCTGCAAAATGTATACGCTACCAAAGAAGGCTAATCGTGAAGTGATGTCGAAATGGATGGACAGTGTGCGCGAGGGCAATCCTAAGCTTATCGTGACGGTTGGAGCCAGCAGTACAAGGCATATTCTAACTGGAATTAAAGACACACCTATTGTTTTCACCATGGTACCAAACATCTTGGACGCCTCATTTATTAATCCAGGCAATCACCGAAATCGTATGACGGGCATCAGCTCTGACGCGTCGCCACAACATCGTATCAGTTGGCTAACGCGAACAGGCGGCGCGGTGCACAGTGTCGCAATTTTGTACAGTGATGCGACACAGCGAACTGTGACATCCTTAAGGGAAGCGGCGAGTCAACAGGGGATCGAAGCCGTCGAGATCATAGCCGCCAAAGATAGCTTCATGGACGCCTTAGCCTCCGTCGAACGTGCAAAATGTGATGGCGTGCTAATGATTTTAGACGCCAAGGTATATAACTCGCCAACTGTACGCACTCTCTTGGCATGGGGGGCGAGAAACCGAAAACCTGTATGGGCGTTTTCGGAAAATTTTGTAAAAGCTGGCGCGTTCGCAGGCCAGTTTCTTAACACGCAAGGAATAGGGCAACAGACCGCGCGGGTTGCCATGGAAATTTTACGCGGCCGAGCACCGCGGGATATTGATGTGCAATATGTCGAAGCGATCGACACCGCCGTCAATCTGCATACGTCGTCCATGATCGACAAACGCATACCATCGTCGGCTTTGACACCGAATACGATTCGCTACGGAGAAAACAAATGACTTCTGGTGTTAAACTGTTGCCATGGCGTAACCAAAACTTTCAAGGCCTAAGTAGGCGATCGCCTAAGTTATGCCTTCTAACATGCTTGTCATGGATCATCTTTACGGTGTGCTTTGCGTGTTTAACTACAGATGCCTACGCGCAAGAAGTTCCAGCCGATAGTGTACCTCAGGATGAGCTAGCGACCTTAGAAGATGAATATGTAGAAGAAGCGTCAGAGCCAGACGAGATGGCCCTGATAGAGTTAGAAATTCCAATCGTCGTCACGGCATCGCGGCGCGAACAGAAGCTCTCTACAGTGCCATTTGCAATGAGCATCATTACGGCAAACGACATTCGTGTTTCTGGGGCACGTACGATTCCCGACGCATTGCGTCTCGCCCCTGGCGTAGATGTCGCCGACTTGTCTTTTGGAAACGCCGCAGTATCACCCCGTGGCTTTCATGGTTTTCTGGCTAGTCAAGTATTGGTTTTGGTTGATGGTCGGCAAATTTTCGATTCATTGTTTGGTGGCACACTGTGGGGTAGTTGGCCATTTCAGCTTGAAGACATCGCCCGTATTGAAGTAATTCGTGGACCAGGCGGCGTAACCTGGGGGGCCAACGCCGTAAATGGCGTCATCAATATCATTACAAAACAACCGAAAGATCAGCAGGGTTGGACGATTACATCCAGGGCCGGTACGCGCGGGGAAGCCAAGCAACACATCGGATACGGATTCACAGAAGCTAATCTCAGCTTACGCATTTCAGTCGAGTACGATGGCAGCGATGGATTCCGCAAAGGCGGATCAATAATGCGCAAACTCGATGATGGGCATCAGGGCGGAAAAATAGGTGTTCACGGCGTATACAAAAAAGATGCTGACAGCATCTGGACATTTTCAGCAGGCAGCGCTGTCGTAGATGGCCTATTCCCGCCTTCGCCGGGCGCGGGATTTTTTAACCGCCGCAATTCAGGTTCACAAGCGTCTTTCCTATTGGCGAATTTGTCTCATCGCATTGACGATCAACGCAGCTACGAAATGACAGGATACATCAACGACTTTTTCGCATCGCCAGGCGTGCCATCGATCGATTATCGATATCAACAAATTGGTTTTCTCTTTTCGTACCTCGACAAAAAGAGCGATACGCGTACCCAAACCTACGGCCTGGATACCCGTGTGGAGCTATTTGATAGCACCAATGCCGATCCATTCATGTTAACAAGGTCGCGCGTGAACGCCGTGCAGACCGGGATCTATCTTCAAGAAGAGTATCTCTTAAATCCTAAGTGGTCACTCACATTAGGTGGCCGTATCGATTACGATTCATATAACGGTTTTCAGCCCAGCGCACGCGCTTCCTTGACTTATCAATTGTCAGAAGACTCGGTTTTATATAGCTCTGTATCTCGCGCATTCTATATGGGCACAACGGCTGGTAGCTTTCTCAATGTACCATTACTGAATGGATTGGCCAGAGTGACCAATGCGGAAAATACTGATCCTACAACTCTCATAGCCTATGAGGTAGGCTATCGCGGTATTCTCGCAGACAAATTCCAAACCAGTCTAAACTTTTTCTGGCATGATTACGACGAAGTCGCAACATTACGGCCAGAGTTAGGTGGAAGGGCATTGCTAAGTATCGAATATAATAATCGCAGTGGTAACGTGGCCCTCTACGGCGTAGAGTTCGAAACTAAATGGCCAGCCACACCGAAATTAGATTTGGTAGCTAACTACACGTACCAGCAATTAAATTGGGGTGTGGATGAACCATTCACGCAAAGAGATTTTATCTCGCCACCTAAGCATAAAGTGACGCTAGGTGCTAGGTACAAAGCCAACGACAAGTTGTCGCTCTCAGCCCATATGTATTACGTCGACGCGGTGAATTCCCCTGACCCGGTGAACCCATTTGGCGTTCTGCACATCGACCCATACATTCGCCTGGATTTACGCGCGGAACAACAGCTGTGGGATGAATACTCCTTTTTCTCCGTCGGCGTACGAAATTTGCTAGATAAAGACCATCTTGAAGGCACGACCGCATTTCTTAACAGTGCCGAAGTGCCGCGAACCTACTTCGCCGAGTTCCGCATGGCTATCAAATAATACCAGGAGGGACAATCCTGGCGATTGGTATAAGTGCCATATTGATGACACGGTCAAGCTGACCAGAGTCTCCCATGGTTAGGGTAGTCCCAAAGGGGGAGGGAAGGACAATCCAGAATGTCATACACCTATCTAAACGCATACCGTGTTTTCCACCCTTACGAAATATCTGAAGCATCCAAACACCCAAAATCTGCAAAGTGAGCTTGACCAGACCAAGCAAATCCGTTCTGTGTGGCGATTTCGACATCTATCCACTGTGAATTAGTCATTTCAAATGAGTACTTGACACCCCTGATTTATTCATTACGATCCCTTCAATTGAGACTAAGTCTCAATTGTGTCCGTTTTGGTGATTGTAAGGGAGCTTATGGTGGTATATAAAAAAGTCCTGCCTTTTGTATTTCTAATCTGTGCCAACATGATGGTTGTCAGCCAGGCTCAGGCAAGTGAGCGGCGCTTCACGTACGTGTACGAGGCGACGACTTCAGCCAAGGGCAGTTTGGAATTTGAACATTGGGTCACATGGAAGACGGCCAAGGAAACCAATCGCGATTACGACCGTTTCGATTTCCGCTACGAGATTGAATACGGCGTCACAGACAACTTCCAACTAGGTTTCTACCTATCCGACTGGCGCTATGAAGAGAACAGGCCCAAAGGAAAGCATCGGGGCGACTGGCGAAATGTTGCGATCGAGGGAATTCTGAGTTTAAAAAACCCGGTTGTCGATCCGTTGGGCATAGCGTTGTACGGCGAACTGAAAATTGGTGACGAGCTCTTGGAGATTGAAGGCAAAGTCATCCTGCAAAAAAACGTCGGCCCATTCGTAGCTGCATACAATGTCACGCTTGAAGCAGAGTGGGAAGGGCACGACTACGATGAGGATAAAGGGAAATTTGAACAGTCAATGGGATTAAGTTACCAGTTTTCGCCGCGTTTTCTAGCCGGTATCGAGTTGGTACATGAAATTGACATTCCAGATTGGCGCGGGATGCGCGGGAAAGCAATCGTATATTTAGGACCTAATTTTTCCTATCGTACCGAATCTTGGTGGGCGACGTTGACGCCCCTTTTTCAAGTGAGCGATGTAGAAGACGAACCAGATTTTCAAATGAGGCTCATTGTTGGCTTTGAATTGCGGGGATGACCTGTACAAAGCGGCGGTTGCCTTGTTTGTTCGTGAGTTAAGAAATACCCATGCATTACTGAATTGATTGAGTTTCTATTATGCCTAAATATAAGCCATTTATATATATATGGGTGATTCTGCTCGGGCCAACTGTGGTGGGCTGCTTGAGTATTGAGCAGATGGCGCCATCGGTCGGCCCTCAATTTGAAAGCGTCGCCATCAAAAGAGACACTTCGATGGCACTACTAGAGTCTGGACGCCAAGTGTATCTGGTGGACTGTTCGCGGTGTCATAGCGTTGAGCCGATTCGCCGATACACCATGACGAAGTGGCAAGATATCATCCCGCGTATGGCACAGAAATCTAAACTCAGTGACTCAAAGTCCGCCGCACTTCGTGCTTATATTGTCGCGGTGAACGATTTGTCACAGCGCGAGTCCGAATTGAATTGATTGATTTGTTAACCCTTAGCAGGAGATTGAAATGTTTAAGACTATTGCAGTATGGAAAAAATGTACCTTCGTTGCGAGCCAGGCACTATTGCTAGGTGTGAGTGGAAGCTGCTTACCAGACAATACTTTCGCGGACACGGCTGGTAACATCGTCAGTGGCATAATCACCGCAGGCGTAAATATGCTGTTGTCTGGGGCGAATTTGCAGGTGTAGTCCGTTGCGATAGTGTGCGCGTGGGATGTCGAACCGCTTGCGAGAGACGTGGCCTGTTCACCATGTGTTATCGCAATTATACTAACGACCTATGACACGATTAGACTATCGAACCGCTGGTGAATCTCATGGACGCGCGGTCCTTGCATTGGTCGAGGGCTTGCCTGCGGGGATTCGTATTGACGTCGATTTTATCAACGCAGAGTTAAGACGCCGTCAGGGAGGCTATGGTCGTGGCGGGCGAATGAAAATCGAGCACGACGAAGTCCACGTCCTCTCCGGTACGCGCCGCGACGTGACGATTGGTTCGCCCATCACATTACAAATCGATAACAAAGATTATCGAATTGATGACGCACCAGCCGTGCCGCATCCGCGCCCTGGTCATGCCGATTTAGCTGGCAGCCTTAAATGGCTCACGACCGATTGCCGCACCATTCTTGAAAGAGCGTCTGCGCGAGAGACCGCCGCTCGAGTAGCGGCGGGGGCGCTGGTCAGATCATTGTTGCAAGAATTTGGTATCGATGTCGTTGCTTATGTGACTCGCGTTGGTTGTGTGGAGGCGAAACTTAACGATGCCCTGACATTGGATGAATGGCGCAAGTTACGTGATGGCAATGAGGCGTATTGTCCAGATAGCCAAGCCGCGACGGACATGATTGCTGCGATAAAGCAGGCCAAGATTGATAAAGATACGCTAGGCGGCATCGTCGAAGTAAGGGTGCATGGCCAACCGCCGGGCTTGGGAAGTTGTATGAGATGGCAGGACAAGCTGGACGGCCGACTCATGCAAGCGGTCGGTTCGATCCAGGCTTTTAAGGGCGTGGAAATTGGTCTGGGCTTTGGCAGCGCGTTGCGACGAGGTAGCGAGGTCCACGACGAAATTGATTACGACGAAAATCAGCGAAACAAGCCGAGCTTGGGTTATACAAGGCGGAGCAACCGAGCCGGGGGCCTGGAAGGTGGCATGACCAACGGGGAAGACATCGTCGTGCGCGGTGTGATGAAGCCAATTAGTACGCTACTGCGCGGTTTGGATAGTGTGAACCTCGAAACGAAATTGGCTCAGCGTTCCGACTACGAGCGGAGCGACATCGCAGCGGTGGCTGCGGCGAGTGTGGTGGCTGAGCATGTAGTGGCCTTTGAGATCGCCCGGGCTTTTCTGGAAAAGTTTGCGGGCGATACGCTCGAGGAAGTCCGGTGTTCATATGACAGCTATCTAGATTTAGCAAGAAAACTTGGTGTCGGCGCAGATTAGCGAATTCTATAGTTTCGCAGCCATCGATCAGACGGCTCTGGGCGTTGAATTTACAACGCGTTCGACGATTCTCACGCCACAAGACCATGCGAGATATTGATTGTATCCATTAATCGTGAAATTCTTACAGCTTACATCGTAGCATTGCCCATCTACATGCTTTTAGTGAATGACGCCATTGAGTGCATTAGAACACGCACTGTCCCGAGCATGAGAGCTGAGCATGTTCTTGGAGTTGCTACGCTATACATGTGGTAGCAAATCGTTGACGAAATTTGATAGGTCCAGATCAGCCAGTAAGCTTACGTGCAGAACTTCATACTTTTCGCAACAGCCGCCATCGACTTAACCCCAACGCCAGCATCGTCAACAAACCCGCTAGCCCCGCAGTCTGCAATCGAGGGCCCAAGTTGATAGGCCCACGGATGACGCCGCACTCTATACATTCAATCCTAGATTTGGGCAGTACCCCAATACGACTCTGGGCAAGCATTTGATGTTGTGATTGTGTTTGTGAAAGTTGCTGCTTCGCCGACGAAACCTGCTCGCCGGCCAGTTCGGCCGTCACCGATGCCCGCAGAAAATTGTCTGATAGGCCAATGTTAATATTCAATCGTTCTTGCAGCGCCAGCAAGGCCTCAAAGCTCTCATCGATTCCATCGCGCGCCGCTGCCACGGCTAGCTTCGCCAACTCAATATCTTCATGATGCTGCTTCTTAGAATTTACCAACGCCCGAGAGGCGAGCGTATCATCAATTTCCTTCATCCGCTGCTTTGATCGACGATGCAATCCGCGCGATGCACGTAGCGAGATATCCAATCGGTAATTGCGCCGAGATTCAATATCCCCAGCCGCAAACTCAAACCGATGATGCAAAGACTGCAACTGTTGAAACGTGCGAACCAATTCAGAATACATCACATGAAAACGAGCATCATCCGCCGAAGAATCCGCAATCGCCTGCACCTGCCGCCGCGCACTCCCCAGCGATTTCCCCGCCTCAAATAAATACCCACCAAGCCGACTTCTCACCGACTCGTGTAGGCGCGGAAGCTGCGGACTCATCGCATCAATTTCACGCTGACGAATCGCAATAAACTCCGCCCGCCAATCACTGGCAAATCGGTCCAACGCACTTCGATACTGTATAGCCATGTCCAATAGCGCTGGCAATGGCAGCGAAGAACCGTACGTATTCGCCTTAGACAGTGTCTGAGAAAAGCTTTCCCCAGCCTGCACCAACTCATCCAAAATAGGCACAGACTTCTGCCAGACATTAAGCAAATGAAGCTTAAGTTCTGACAAATGAACCCGCATTTCGTCAAGGTCTTGCTGCAAGGCTGTATTCGCTTGATACGCCTCGTCTTGTATCTTCGGCGTAACCACACCAAAGTTCGGTAAAGGCTGCTGCTGCAACGATTTTAACCGTGCATCCGCCCGCAAATAATCCTGCCGGTCCTTAGCAAACGTATCTCGGCTAACCGTCCATCGTGCCATTAACTCGTCACGCAACGCAACCGGATCATCACTCTTAAGACCAGCCAACGCCTTTTCCACTTGCCCGTTGGCATGTGCTAATTGTGCTTGTATCGTCGCCGTCTGTTGACCAAGCCAATCCTCTTGTTCCGAAGGCTTTTCACGGATAAGCGAAATCTCATCATTGATCTCTTTGACGAATGCCCGCGCCGCGGCTTCAATCAGTTGAACCGCCGTCGAACCCTTTCTACCAGTGCAACAAAGTGTCAACTGAGTAGCCGTAGGACTCTCTACGAACCATCGCGCATGTTCCGGGTTATCAGAAGTCATGGAAGATTCAAATTGCCAGCTATACGCTTGCAGCGCCTGGCGATAATAATCTAAGTCTGCAGATGGATTTAAACCCGTAATGACAAATCTTGCGCCGTTGACATATTGTAATGGCGTAGCAAGCAGCATGCCCGCACCGACGCAAAAACCTATAATAATAGTCAAGAAAACGCCAACACCAGGCCGCGAAACCGAGTGAAAACCAGGCGGTCTAGGTGCTGGACTAAGCGGCAGCGGGGCAGTGGGATGAGTAGAGAGGGGCGATTCAAAGTGACTCGCAGGTGGCACTGAAGACCGTAGATCATTAATCGGCCTGAGACCAGAAACTGGAAATTGCGGATCAGCAGGCACGGCGATGATCCTCCAGTAGTTGGTCGATGTGTGCGCGATCCCTTGCGTCCAATGTCCAGCCAACACCGCCCACATTTTCAACCACCTGCGAAGGGCGCTTTGCCCCTACAATAGGCGATGTGACACCAGGGAAAGATGCTGTCCAATTGATAGCCAATTGAGCGACCGACTTATCATAACGCAACGCGATCTCTTGTAACGCTGCCACCAAATTTAAGTTTCGCTGAAATCGAACCCCCATGAATTCCGGATCGCGCTCACGCACATCATGAAAGATGTCATCAGCCCCAAATTTGCCAGTCAGCAAACCCTTCGCCAGCGGGCTATACGGAACCACCGCTATATCGTTACTTTCACAATACGGCAGCAAATCCTCCGCCGTTCGGTAGTGGATCATCGAAAACGGTGGCTGCAAACAATGGACCGGACCGTATTCGCGAGCCATTGACATCTGTTGGCAGCTAAAGTTTGAAACACCAATAGCCCGAATTTTTCCAAGGCGCTGCAATTCAATCAACGCCTCCATCGTTTCTCGAATATCCGTCTCAGGGTCAGGCCAGTGGCACTGGTATAAATCGATATGATCCGTTTGCAGCCGCCTAAGGCTTTGGTCGCATTCTCGAATTACGCTATCTTGTCTGAGACACCGGGGCGGAAGCTGATCTTTTCGCTGCGGGAACAATAGCCCACATTTTGTCGCAAGGACCACCTCGTCCCGCCGACCGGTGATAGCCTTGCCAACAATCGTCTCGCTGTGACCCAGCCCATATATGGGGGCGGTGTCAATAAAATTAATCCCCAGGTCCAACGCTTGATGGATGGCCGCAATCGACTCGCGATCATCAACATGTCCCCAGGTTTCAACGGTGGCCCCCATCGCCCATGTACCAAGACCGATTACGGAAATTTCAAGACCACTTTGGCCAAGGCGGCGACATTCCATCCTGTGAATTTCTCCAGAAGCCTGCGGAGGCCTCACCCGTCTGCACTATAGACAAAGACCCCATCCCCAAAAATAATGCAATTCCCCAATACCCATACTACATGGCCAACACTTTCGATACAAGCAAACATGGCGAGTGAGCCGATTGAACCTGATACGGACACGAATTAAAAAAGGATTGACTTCAGTAATTTGTTATCACTCGATACTTGTCGCCAACAAGTAAAGTGGTAGTGCATATATGTAATGTACGCGTTATTTATTATTCGCGATTAAACGCATGTTCTACGGTTGGACATCTGGTATAGATCACCGGCGACGTTCTATATATGAGTGGGATGACTGCTAGCCCATACCTGGTGGCTGTCAGTGCTGAAAAGCGCCTTGAATTGCAGTAGTTGTGGCGAGCGGGATCAAGAATATTGAACTCAATGGCATAAAGCTTGGTTTTGGGTTTGACAAGGTGGCGACGGTCATTATACTCGCCCGGCTCTGGTTGCGCATGGGTTGAGCAATTCGTCGTAAGTGACGAATTTGTAGAGACTTGGGCAGCCGTTGCCGTCTGGTGCGTTAGCATACCAGTGAGCGATCGAGGCTGGTCCGCAGGCTTATTGGCCGGGTTACCTGATGGCAGTACGCAGTGCTGCTGTAGCTCAGTTGGTAGAGTGCGTCCTTGGTAAGGACGAGGTCATGGGTTCGAATCCCATCAGTAGCTGTTGTGCAAATGCAATAAGCATTTGTGATGTAGTGCCGCAGATGAGGCACTGTGGCATTAGAAGTAAAATTTATCGTTTCGATGTATCGTCCTCGCCGGCGCGGGGTTTTAGACTGATACAGGGTTGGTTTCACAATTTACCCACGAGCGAAGTGGAGGTAGGTTTGGATGGCTAAGGAAACTTTTGAACGAACAAAGCCGCATGTTAATGTTGGCACCATTGGACACGTCGATCATGGAAAGACGACGCTAACTGCGGCTATATGCACAGTGCAGGCAGCCAAAGGGCTATGCAAGGCGATTTCTTATGATGACGTAGCTAAGGCTTCGGAATCTCAAGGTCGTCGAGATGCGTCAAAAATTATGACCATCGCAACCTCGCACGTTGAGTACGAAACGGAAAAACGGCACTACGCCCACATCGACTGCCCAGGTCACGCGGATTATGTAAAGAACATGATCACGGGTGCGGCACAGATGGACGGTGCGATCCTAGTGGTATCCGCGGCCGACGGTCCGATGCCACAAACGCGTGAGCACATCTTGCTCGCTCGTCAGGTGAACGTGCCTCACCTTGTTGTATTTATGAACAAAATTGACTTAGTCGATGATCCGGAACTACTCGAATTAGTCGAGATGGAAATACGCGAATTGCTGACTAAGTATGGCTTCCCAGGCGATGATATTGTAATCGTTCAGGGATCGTCATTGCCAGCTCTAGAAAATCCAAAGGACGAGGCAGCGACCAAATGTATCGCCGAGTTGATGGACGCTTTGGATAACTCAATCCCTGAGCCAGAGCGTGACGTTGATCAGCCATTCCTTATGTCAGTCGAGGACGTCTTTAGTATCAAGGGTCGCGGAACTGTAGCCACGGGCCGTATCGAGCGTGGCGTGGTCAACATGGGCGAAGAGATCGAAATCGTCGGCCTGAACCCGACCATCAAGACTGTCTGTACTGGCGTGGAAATGTTTAACAAGACATTAGAAAGCGGCCAGGCCGGTGACAATGTTGGCTGCTTGTTGCGTGGTACGAAAAAAGATGAGATTGAGCGAGGCCAGGTATTGGCGAAGCCAGGTTCTATCTTGCCTCACACTAAGTTCGAATCTCAAGTTTACGTGCTAACTCAAGAAGAAGGTGGTCGACATACACCGTTTTTCAATGGTTATCGTCCTCAGTTTTACTTCCGTACAACTGACGTAACTGGCGGCCTTGAACTCAAGGGTGCTGAGATGTGTATGCCCGGTGACAATATTGAAATGATCGTGACCTTAGGTAAGCCTATTGCCATGGAGCAGGGTTTGCGATTCGCGGTACGTGAAGGTGGCCGTACGGTAGGGTCCGGCGTTGTGATTAAGGTGATCGAGTAACTCGTTCGCCTGCGATGTATTATATGTGAATGGCTCGTGTGGATACGGAAAGATAGTGAGCGATGGCAAAAGCGAAAAAACGTGAATTTGTTTGGTTGCAATGTAAAGAGTGCAACAACCTCAACTATCGGACCAGTGTCAATGTGATGGGCGGTACGCCAAAGATAGAGTTATCTAAGTACTGTCGTAAAGAGCGTAAACACACGGTCCATAAAATTAAAAGGAAGTAATTCCCCGGCTGCTAAGCTGGCTGTGTATCTGCTTTATTAGGAGCGTAGCTCAATTGGCAGAGCTCCGGTTTCCAAAACCGGCGGTTGTGGGTTCGAGTCCCTCCGCTCCTGTAGTAGCGGTTGGACATGGCAGTTGGATATTTGAGTGCTGAATTGAATCGCGGCATTGCGGTTCCATTCACGGTCTTATACGCGAAGAAGATTATACCGATGACGAATCTGCAAGCAGGTCCGGTTGATGAAAAAACGACTCAAAGCGATCGCTCCGGCGGTGGTTCCGGTCGTGGCGGCTCGAATACGCCTCCTAGTTCTGGCGGTGGTTTTTTAAACAACTACAAGCCCGAGCAGGGTAAAGGGACGCGCTTAGGTACCCTCATCGCCGCTGGTGCTATGGTGATTTGGGGGGCAGTGTTTCTGTACGACAGATTGGCCGTCTATCAAGGCGATGAAGCGTGGCGGTTGCTGGTCACTGCTGGCATTCCGTTGCTGTTTTGTGCGGTAGCGGGTGTTGCGGTTTACTGGGTTGTATTTTGCCAGCGGTCAGCCAGTGATTTTATGATTGCCACTGAAGGAGAAATGAAAAAAGTAAACTGGTCGAGTCGCCGTGAACTGATAGGTTCGACCAAAGTAGTGATCCTGTTCACGGTACTGTTGGCTTTGACGCTGTTTTTGATTGACTTCGTGTTCCAGCTTTTCTTCCAGTTTATAGGTGTATTACGGGTATGATGACTGACGATCATGTCGATAATGAACCTACTGCTGATGTTGGTGTTACGGATGTCGGCACTGATGAAGCGGATGCCCCGCAAGGCAAGGCCGAAGAGGTTGAAGCTCAACCGGAAGCGGCTGTTTCAGATGCGTTGAGTACCGCTCCTGGCATGATGTGGTACGTGCTGCGGGTCGCCTCAAACAAAGAAGACAAAGTTCGCACGACGCTGGAACGTAAAGTTAAGATCGAAGGTCTTGATGAGCGTATTGGTCGCATACTCGTGCCAACGCTTAAAGAAAAACGAATGAAACGCGGCGTCCTTGAAGTCGCAGAGCGTAAACTATATCCAGGCTATGTATTTGTTGAGATGGCCTGTGAAGACGACGGTTCGATCGCTGACCAAGTGTGGTTCCTAGTTAAGGAAACTACCGGCGTCGGCGATTTTATTGGTTCGGATGGCAAGCCTACCAGCATGCCGCCGCGCGACGTCGAACAGATGCTGCTTGCTTCGCAGCAATCTGAAGACGATGCGGGTCTATCCGGGCTGAATATCGTAGCCGGCGATCAGATCAAGATTATGGATGGTGCCTTTGAAGGGTACGAAGGAGAAGTCGACGCTATCGACGAGCGTCGCGGTATGGTAGCTGTCAACGTGGCTATCTTCGGGCGTATGACGCCTGTGGAAGTTGGTTATTGGCAGATTGAAAAAATAGAATCGTAATTCTCTGCTGACCAGGTGATTCCTGGCAGCTTATTCTCGGTTGGGACGGTAACAACAGTGGCTCCAGCAAAAAAAGAAGTAACGGCAACCATTAAATTGCAAGCGCCGGGAGGCAAGGCTACGCCTGCGCCGCCCATTGGACCTGCTTTGGGTCAGCATGGTGTCAACAT
>JAJDDW010000031.1 GCA_029260115.1 Phycisphaerae bacterium
CGCATGCGATTGGTGGTGATGACAGTATGGAGGCATTTGACTGGCCTACGGTTTTTGTCAAATCTAAAATGCCGATGGTGTTGACTGCGGATAATCCTGCGGCAAAGAGTCCAATGGGTTCTGTCATGTTCGCAAAAATGACGGCATCACCGACGCCACCGATAGGGAATTGCTCTCCGCGTGTGACTGAATCTAGTCCGAGTACTGCGGTGTTCGCCCCGGCGACTAAGCTTACCTCTGCGCCGCTATCCAAAATGCCGACCGAAAAGTTTTCATTGGCTGGACTGTTTAGTGGTGAGCCGATATATGTACTTTCAAGTTTGTGCTCTCCGGATAAAATGTCGACGGGCTGCCCTTCGTCGGATGTTGCGATGGCGACGAGTGGCGAAAAACCGGCAAGTCTAGGGCGTGGAAATGGCGTCGGCGCTACGGTGCGGAAGTACGTGATATCGTCAGGCCGAGGGGGTGTTTGTATATTGGTAATCGTTCCCGCTTTACCTGCTTGGATAGATGTCTGTCCAGTCGCGAGCGTCCGGTTAGATTGTTGAATATTTTTCGGGGGAGCGCCGGAGGCGTCTTTGTCTTCAGTCCCAACGATCATGAATATAGTTATTGTCAATAATATTAATCTCTTGCTCATTTTAGTTATGCCCCGTCAACACGGCCCCTGAAAATTATCGCACTTCCCACCAACGCACAGACACGGCTGCTACTTATCATTGACCGATATGGAGTGGGATATCAAGCACCAATCCATGATTTCCCCCACGTTGGCTTCTGATGAGGCTTTTTTTATTCGATACGTTGCACAACCGAGAGAAAAGTCTAAGCCGAAGGGCCTTTGAGGGTAGCGAAAAGCTTGCTGCCTTTAGCAAGCATTTCTTCGGAAATGGTAGTCCTCGGCAATCTTTTGTAAGAATCGGTAAGAAGCCGAGGGATAGGGGGATAAGCGCGCATATCTAGGTGTTGACGCGTTAATATGTAGTTATGGGAGGCAGTCAGGTGCAAGTAGCTGATATTGCAAATATCGTCATGCCAGAGGCGGCTCACGAAACCGTGATCGAACGCAAGGAGTTTTTGCGGCGCATATTTTCGCGCACTGCGGATGGTCTCTATCGATATATTCTCGTTCGTGTGGGTGGTAATCGCCACGTGGCAGATGATCTGCTGCAGCAGTCGTGTTGTATTGCAGCTGGTCATCATCGCGTGCCCATTGACGAGGCAGCTTGTGAAGCTTGGCTTAGGGGCGTGGCTAAGAATTTGATTAAGCAGCAATGGCGTTATCGTCAACGGCGCAGCCGCTGGCTGAATGTTGACGACCTTCCACAGGGTGCGAAGTTGGCTGAGTCTTTAGAGATGCAGCCTCTTCCTGCGGACTGCCTCACAGACGATGCGGTGAGGCATGAGATGATGTTAGCCATTACGGCGTTACCGCAGACAGATCAACAGTTGGTGTTTAATTTTTACTTCGATGGCCGGTTGCAACAAGACTTAGCCGACGAGCTTGGCGTAACAGCTAAGGCGGTCGAAGCTCGGTTGTATCGAATTCGAAATCGACTTCGGGCTTTACTCGAACATTCAGAAAAGGAAATGTGACCTATGAATTCACAATATAACGATCGACAATTTGATGAGAATTTGAAAGCTGTAGGGCAACACACGTCGGTTCCGGCTGGTGTGTCTGCCGATGTTTACGAACAATGTTTAGCTACTTTGTCTGATGGAGGACCCTCTATGAAACTGCGACGTCGCAAATCCGGTATATTTTCTGCACTAAGTATGGCTGCTTGTTTGGCGCTGGTATTCGGTATGTTTTTCCCCTGGGGCAATGGTCGTAGCGCCCGGGCTGCCGTTATCTTAGCCAAGCTGAATGAACAGATTCAGGGCAGTCGTATGATAAGTATGACGCTGGACAACCTTGTTGTAGAAGAAGCGTCTATTAATGGTAGTATCCACTTATCTGATCTGGGGCTAGCAGGTGATGTGAAAGTTTCAGTGAATGACGATGAAGGTCAGGTGAATGTAGATGTTGCATTTGGATTGTCAGAGGAGCACGGTTGGGTGTTGATCCGTAATCTGGAGATTCCCGATAAGGATGCACAAGCACTACTGAGCTTGTTTTTGGTTCCTGGGACTGAGACGTTGATCCTGCTTCCTGAAGATGCGCTAATGGGTGAGAACTTTGGGGTAGAGTTAGATGAGGTGTTGGTTAAAGTTTCTTCAGGTAAGGTAGCAGGCCTATTGTCTGCCATTATTGGATCCCATGTTAAGGTTGGTGCGACGATCACAGATCAAGCTGATGGCACAGTTCTATTGCAATTGCCATTCGACGATGAAGAAGCGATTCAGGCTTTACTAGAAGTAGTCATAGAATCTGGTGTAGCTGGAGAAATGATGTTAGGTACGCCGATCGGTCCTGATAAGCTAAATGAAATCAAGGCTGAGATTCGTGCTGAGATATCTTCCGATGACGATGTGAAGGCGCTCATTGGCAGCGAGTTAAGCGTTGTGTATGACCCTAACACGGAAACCGTGAATTCGTTTAGCCTGGACAATATTGGGGCTGGTCATGGCCGGGTTTCGATTTCGATTGGTAGTGGTTTGCCAGACCCTACGATGTTGGATGCCGCTAGCGTGACTACTCCTTCCACTCGGACATTTGACCTTGATGCGTTGCAGTCGATGTTCGGAAATATGAAATTCGACCATTAAGGCAATATCGGTCGTTGGATAGTTAGTGAGGCATGACAGAAGAACGACCGATATTAAAGTATCTATGTTAAGTAGTTAGTGACAGGGCGGGGCATTATGCCTCGCCCCTTTTTCATTACCGGACGCATTTTTTGCACATCTCATTTTTGGTAATCAAAACAATTCTTTTTCTCATGCATTTTTGTTGACCCAAATCACGCAGGTAGATAGACTAGGAACTTGTTCTAGGGAGGGACGACTGAGTATTGGTTTTGTAGGCAATTGCGCATGCCGCGGGTAGTCATCACTACGCGTTGTGGCGACTATAAAAGCTGCAAGACAGCAGTCGAATAATGCCAGATGCGGCCGAGCACACTTCAAGGGTTCGATCTGGCAAAACACATCGCATGGATGCGTGGACTACGTCGTTTTGATGTGGCGCCGAGTGGATAAACTCCGGACGCTTGCGATTTTTGTATCGAATAAGATCAAACGGTCCCGCTAGATTCAATGGCTGAAAAAATAATAACATCGCGCACATGTTGTGGCATGCGTGCAGATTAGTGTTTCGATGGAAGCGAGGATGATATGAATCAACGACGAAGCGTAATCGGTGTCGTGTGTACGTTGGCATTGGCTATTTCTCTCTGCACGTTTAAGACAGGGTGTGGTGGTGGCCTTTTTGGATTGCAGGATTATCAGCGTGACTTGTTGTTCGGCGGTGCGGCCTGGGCGCTGCTACTAAATCAGCCTGCTCCTGCTGATGGTGGTGCGGGTGCGCCTGTGCCTGGTCCTGCTGGTGAGCAAGGTATTCCTGGCGAAGATGGCGTTTCTGGGGCTGTAGGTCCAGCCGGTCCGCAAGGCCCGCAGGGGCCAACTGGTCCGGAGGGTCCAGCTGGGGCTGCCGGTACGACCGGTCCTACTGGTAGCAATGGGGCGACAGGTCCAGCCGGTCCGCGGGGCGGAGATGGCCAAACGCTCTTCGATATATTCATCGATGAATTCTTCACGACCGCGCAAAATAATCCTGGTAATTTGCAGGTTGATTTGGTGAATATTCAGGAGCCTACATTGGGCGGAAATGCCAATGGGCAGAATCTTGATGATAGCGTCGTTGCGTATCGTATGGCTATTCCTCAAGGATATAAGGGAATCAACGATGTTACCATGCGATTGTTTTTGAATAGTACGGGGCCTATATATGCAGGTTGTACTATCATTTCTGCTCGTGCTGTTCGCTTGCGAGAAGGTGAAGGAATCACGACGTATGGCCAGCCTATCTTGTTAGCTCTTGATAATGACAACGTATTACCAGCTTCCAAATTGATAGAGGAAGTGCTAGGCCCCATTTCGAGTCGTTTGGTCGTGGTGGATATTCCTATCAACTCGCCAGCAGGGTTTGACGACGTGCCCGCGCTCTCCGCCAAAGACTTGATGGCTTTCGAATTGCAAACCGAATATGTTGACGGTAGTTTTTTTCACATTCTTGGTGTTGAATTTTTCGAGAGCGAATCTGCGGCTGTGCTTTCCGGGGCCATGTTGGCTCCCCCTTGCGATGATGGGGATGGCGGTGTGGTGACGCTGTGTCCGATTGGAGATTGCAATAACAATGGCCAGGACGATGCGTGCGATTTTTACAATGGTGACAGTTCTGATTGCAATGAAAATCGAATTCCGGACGATTGCGAAACGCTTGGCACGGTTTGCCCAAGTATCGACATGGTCTTTTTGCTCGATACGTCCGGTTCGATGGTTGATGAAATTGATTCCTTGTGTGCTACGATTGATACGATTGTTACCGATTTAGCCGGTCAAGGCGTTGTTCTTAATGCCGAAATCTTGGCCATTGATTTTGTAGATCACTTCCCGTCCGACACGAACAATCCTGCGGATGACGATGAATTTTTTGATTGGTCTTGTCTGGTTGCTGGCGATACGGTGAGTAACCAAAGTTGGACGGATGGCAGCGGGTCAGGGCTGGATACCGATGGTTGCCTAGGCAATCTTGATGGCGATAACGATAGCGAGCGTGATGAAAACTGGGGACCAGCGTCTGCCATTGTGGCTGGCCAATATCCTTGGGGGGTGGATTCAGTAAGACTTATTATACCCATTAGTGATGAAGGTCCATGTCTTGGTGATGATGGGTGTGACGCTGATGATGATAGTGCGATTGCGAACGCTATTGCACAAGCTTTGGCACAATCGCCGCCGGTGGTGGTTTCGCCGATTGTTGGCGATTTCCCAGATACTTGCGTAATTGCCCAAGCTCAAGCCTTGGCAAATGGAACCGGTGGTGTGGCTGTGGTCGCTGACGGAGCTAATCGTGTTACTGAGTTAGCCAACGCGATCAATGAAATTATTAATGCGCGTTGCAATCCGTGTGCTGGAATCGACGAATAATGCTCGTTGTGCGTTAAGCAGCGCGTTAGTCATGTTACTGCTGATAATGAAATAAACGATAGGAAGTCAATCGAAAAGACTCCGGAGTGAATAGCTGATGAAATCGAAACGAATAATTGCAAAATCGACGGCAGCTTTAGGGCTGTGCATGGGGATCGCCTTCAGCACATCTTGTGGTGGCGTACTGTTAGGACTGGAAGATTTCCAGCGTGATCTGTTAATAGGCGGGCTGTTGGGCGGTGTGTTGCTTAACCAGCCTCCCGCAACAGAGGTCGCGGCTGGTAATCCTATTCCTGGCGTAGCTGGTGAGCAGGGCGTTCCCGGTGCGGACGGGGCTGATGGCGCTCAAGGTCCAGCTGGTCCGGCGGGTGAGGAAGGCGAAGAAGGCCCTCAAGGAGAAGTAGGGCCTTCTGGTCCGGCGGGGCCAAATGGTTCATCAGGCAGTGCTGGTCCACAAGGTCCGGATGGGGTAAACGGTTCGGAGTTCTTTAGTGTCTTTATAGACGACTTCTTTACCACGCCGCAAGGTGAATTAGGTGCGCTGCCGGTTCAAATTGTAAGTATTACTGAGCCCGTGTTGGGAGATTTTGAAGGTGATGGGATAGCTTACCGCGTCGCAATTCCTAACGTGTACCATACGGGTAATGATGTCACCATGCGGATGACGTTTTTGCGGGAAAATTTCCCCGATGCTGATTGCTTCATCTTTTCGGTTACATCAGCACGATTGCGTGCCGGCGAATCGATGACTGGCTATGGCGATCCATTGTTGTTGTCCATTACGAACTTCTTTGGCATCGACGCTATTGGTGGTCAAGCAGGTAGTGCTGGGCTGGGAGGCGATCCGAATGAACTGATTGTCATCGATCTGCCCATCAACGTCGCGCCTATGCTTGTGGATGACACGCCATTGGCAGTTAGTGACGTATTGGCCTTTGAGCTTTCGACGGTATACGAAGACTATGCCCCTTACCAGATTTTAGGTGTAGAGTTTTTCGAGTCTAATAATGCTGCGTTGTCTGGCGCAGAAATAGTTGATGAGGCTTGCTGCAATAGCGGCGGGCAACCGTGCCAGGGGCTAGATTGATTGGTGAGTTTTGAGAACTATGGTGAACGAAATAAATGAATCTAACAAGCATTTGTCGCTCACGATAATAAGCGAAGGGCAAGCGTTTGATTTAATTATCTAAGATGTAAAACTTCTGGGTGTAACGCGCCGCGGAGAGGGAGCAGGATCGAAATGAAACGTAAACGTCGAATCTTTGAAAGCGTAATCGCAGCTAGCTTGACCTTTAGCTTATTGATGAAGGTTGGCTGCAGCGGTGGATTGTTTGGGCTTGAAGACTATCAGCGCGATCTAATCTTTGGTGGCTTAGCTACAGCCTTACTACTTAACCAGCCTGCGGCTGTTGGTGATGGCGGCGCCGGTAACCCGGTTCCCGGTCCCGGTGGCGAGCAGGGCATCTCCGGCGTAACTGGAGAAGATGGAGCGCAGGGGCCTGCGGGCGAGCAAGGGCCTCAAGGCGAGGACGGACCGGCAGGGCCGGCAGGTCCGGCGGGGCCTGCAGGTTCAGCGGGGACATCTGGCGGATCGGGTCCACAAGGTCCAGCCGGGGCTGCGGGACCATCGGTGTTCAGTACTTTCATTGACGATTTCTTTACGTTTAATGGGGCAAATACAGGCGATTTACCAGTAGATGTGGTGAGTATTTCTGAGCCAGTGCTCGGCGAATCTCTGGTCGCTAGAACGTCAAGTTCACCGATTGCTTATCGGGTTTCAGTTCCGCAAACGTATACGGTAGGACAGCCAGTCACGATGCGCATGTTCTTCCATCGCACCGGAGAAATATTTGAGGATTGTTTTATCTTTTCGGTAACGGGCGTGCGTCTGCGTCATGGAGAAGGTGTTATTAATTACGGCGAAACGACTTGGTTATCTATTAATAACGCTGGCAAAATAACGCCAACGCGGCAAGTCGCGGAATCGTTGTTGGGTGGTATTGTCGGAAGTGGTGAGTTGATCGTCGTCGATTTGCCTATCAATGCCGCGCCAGGGCTTGTAGATGCCGAAGCGTTGGACCGGGCAGATTTACTAGCCTTTGAACTTGCGACTGCGAAATCTGATGGATCGCTTTATCAGATTTTAGGTGTTGAGTTTTATGCTTCAGATTCACTAGCGTCGTTGGCAGGTGCTTCCATCGTAGGTCCTTTTAACGGGAAAGAAACACCTACGTGCGACTGTGGCGGTACCGGATTCGATTGTAACAACAATGGTCGTCCTGATGACTGCGATTTGAATGAGGGTACAAGCATTGACTGCAACGCAAACGGCTTGCTGGATGAGTGCGAAGACTGTGACGAGAATGGCATTCCAGATGACTGCGATATCAACTGCGATAGTCAAACATGTGTTGCATGTTTTGATATACTGTTCGCCCAGTCGGCTATCGGTTGTGCTGCGGATTGCAATCAAAATGGACTTCCTGATGATTGCGATATCGCGGCGAATCCAGATCTGGATAGCAATATGAATGGCTTTTTAGATTCGTGTGAGGATCTTGATTAATTGAGTGGACGAGATTCGATTGCTGCAAACTAGCTTGGCTTTATGCGTAGAGAGCTGGCTCATCGATGACATATGGCCTTGGTCCTGAGGCGGGGGTGGGCGTTTATACTACGCCTGCCAATCGTTGTAGCTGTTGCCTTTGTATTGAAAGGTAAATTTTCTTTAAGTACTTTTCGAGAGTGGATGACGACTTGTTGTTTGTGGCTATGTTGGCGCCATAGCGCGTGCGACCTGGAGAAATGTTACTTACACTCTGAATGCATAGTGCTCCGCGACTCTCAAAATCTTCGTAAGACAGCTTAATGTCTACTATTTTACCGGTGTCAAATTTGTCGTTAGATATAAAAGATAAACCTGTGGCACTTACGTCCAATATTTGGCGATTGGGCTGCCCCGCAACTTCTGCAAATAGATCATCTAATACGGTTGTTACGCGATAGCACAGGCGGCTTTCGGCTGACATCGGGTCGCTGGTGGTTTCAAACTGAAAGTTAGCTACTCCATCACAGTCCTCAGTTGCTTGCTTGACCAAAGCTGCTTGCTGAAAAAAGTTGCGTACTTTTTCATAATAAACGAAAATTTCTTGATCGGGTGTTAGCGCGATGCCCGATTCTTCAAGCTTGGCGGTGTATACATTTTCTGAAAATGATAGCAACTTTGCGGCATGGAGAATTCGCCTATTTGTACCATCCGGGATGCGAACAATGCATCCTGACTCTATTGGGACCATAATAATTTTCCTCATAGATGCTAAACGACACATAGATTAAGGCGATCCGTATGCTGCTCGTCATGTTTATGTATCGAGGCAGATAGAGTTCAAGTTAAGCGACAATAGTTATAGTCTTGATTCCTCGTGGCGATAGCTATCTAGTACGTGGGAACTGCGATTACCGGGATAACAAGAAACAGACATGTCCATGGCAATGTGATTATGACGAATTCTGGCCTAATAATGCCTAGTCCGCTAATATGTTGGCCATGACAATGTTTGTAGAAACACTTGCATTATGAAGCCCCGGACTAAGCGTACTGATGTCTTGGGGGTTGTCTTTCTCCTCGCGGCAGGTGTGATGTGGAGCTTAAATGGCGCATTGATTAAGTTAATTAATGACGAGGGGCAGGGACCTGGCGGTGTGGTCATCGCTTTCTATCGATCGTTGTTTGCAGGGCTAGTATTGCTGCCTTTGGCGCGAGGTAAGTTACATACGTTAGCCCGTGGTAAAAATCATGAACATCGACCCGGGATTGCTCTACATCGGGCGGTGTTGCAGCTTCGGCCTGCAGCTATTTTGTGTGTCGTCTTTTTTACGTTGATGACCGTCGCCTTTGTCGTGGCTAATACGCAAACCGAAGCAGCTAACGCAATTTTACTTCAGTACACCTCCACCTTCTGGGTGTTTGGATTGTCACCGTGGGTGCTCAAGGAAAGGCCGCAAAGACGTGTTATGTATATTTTGTTAATTGCCCTGGTGGGTATTGGTGTGATTTTCGCCGGTAATGCATCGACTGATCTTGCTGGCTTACTTATCGCACTATGTGCTGGTCTGTTTTTCGCGCTGCTGTCCTTGATGATCCGTCTTATGCGAGATTGTAATTCGGCCGCGATTACGGTTTTGAACAATCTAGGTTCTGCGTTGTTGATTCTACCACTGGTGTTACTTATTGATGGGCTATGGGTATCGCAGCGTTCGCTGTTGCTGTTGATCCTGTTGGGCGTGGTACAATTTGGAATTCCTTATTATTTGTACACGCTTGGATTAGCTAGAGTTCCGACATATTCAGCGATCTTGTTGGTTATGATAGAGCCGGTACTCGTGCCCATTTGGGCGTATCTGGCGGTAGGCGAGACGGTCCCCACGACAACTGTCATTGGAGGCAGTATCATTTTGCTTGCTTTAGTGATGTCTGTACTATCGTCTCGATCGTCAGTGCCGAAGTGATCGACATCGAAAATATGTTTACGAATTAGATAAGAATTGAGCCTAGTATGAAAAAACATAAAGCGATTGTTCTGGGGTGTGGCATGATTGGGCAGACGATCGCTCGCGATCTTGCCAGTGACGCAGATTTTGAAGTGGCCGTGGCGGATATTAGCCCGGCCAATTTGCAGCGGCTGGCTGATGTGCCTTCCATTATGACGCACGAGGTTAATCTCGGGGATTCGGCTGCCCTGGGCAAAGTCATTTCTTCGGCGGATATAGTGCTCGGCGCGTTGCCGAGTGTGATAGGTATTCAATCGCTGCGGGTGATTATTGAGGCTAGCAAGCCATATTGTGACATTACATTTATGCCAGAAGATGCCATGTCGCTGGATGAGTTAGCCAAGAAGCATGGCGTAACAGCAGTGGTGGACTGTGGCGTTTCGCCGGGGTTGTCTAACCTGTGCGTGGGGTATGCTTACAAAGAAATGGATCGAGTGGATTCGACTGTCATCTATGTGGGCGGGCTTCCGAAAAATCCTCGGCCACCTTATTTTTACACGGCCCCGTTTGCGCCTTCGGATGTTATTGAGGAATACACGAGGCCCGCACGTCTGGTAGAGGGTGGTAAAATCGTGACGCGGGAAGCACTGTCAGAGCCCGAGTTGATAGAGTTTCCACAGGCTGGAGAGCTTGAAGCTTTTAACACCGATGGTTTGCGCAGTTTGCTGAATACCGTCAAAATTCCTGATATGAAAGAGAAAACGCTTAGATATCCTGGCCATATTGATTTGATGCGCATTTTTAGAGAGACGGGATTGTTCAATAAGTCGCCAATCGAGGTCGAAGGTGGGCGTGTTCGGCCGTTGGATGTGACGTCTAAATTGTTATTTCCGATGTGGAAGCGACAAGACGATGACACAGAATTTACAGTTATGCGCGTCATGGCTGAGGGTGAGAAGGATGGTCAGCGCGTGCGCATGACGGTGGACCTTTATGATGAAGATCAACCTGGGAAGGCGACTTCCATGGCGCGAACGACGGCGTTCCCATGCGCGATCGTGGCCCGCATGATCGCCCGTAAGCAACTTACGGCCAGGGGTGTGTTGCCTCCAGAATTGCTGGCCAGCGAGCCGGGATTTTACGAGGGTGTGGTTTCTGAGCTAAACAATCGCGGCGTGAAGATGACCTGTGAGTTATCAGAAGTGTCTTAGTGAGCACGACTTACATCCGGAAGCGAGCGAATTGTTTGGTTTTGATACGTGTAAATTTAGAAATTATTCTTGACGCGGCGACGCGAAATTGTTAGTGGTAGTTCCTCGCGATTGTCTTTTTGTCGCGGTCTTTGAAAATTGTATATGTCGCGATTGACGGTTTTCATCTGAAGATGGAATAAAAGGGAAGGTGGTGCAAATCCACCGTGGACCCGCCGCTGTGATCGGGGACGAACGCCGCAAAGTGCCATTGGCGCGTTTTTGATGTTAGGCTATATCGCCTGATAGCAAGACCGTCGAGAAGGCGCGGTTAGTAGAATGATCCGTAAGCCAGAAGACCTGCCGATGATCGCATTTTTTGGTTGGGTACCTTCGTAGGATTGAGGTACTGTGATCAGCGTGCTCATTGCGAGGTCTGTATTTATCATCTCGCACCTTATGTGACGTATTTGATCCCAGTATCTTCGCTTTGAAGGTGCCGGGATTTTTTTTATTCGGTTGTTTACGCTGCGAGGATCAGCAAGGCCGAGGAAGGATGCGTATGATGCGCACATGTTTTTGGTTTTCTACTTATCTTGTTTTGGGGGGGTTGGGGTCGACGAATGCATTGGCTGATGCTTTTGACAATTATGCTTTGGATGGATCGATAGAATTGCCAACGGGGGCAGGTCCGTTCGATACGTTGGCCGATGGTCGTATCGTCACGATCGTAGCGGCAGATATTATGGTCGAAAATGTAGCAGGTTCCGGGACGTTTGGTTTATTGGGCGTACTACCGAATGCGGATATTTCAGGTTTTGGGGCGAGTTTTTTGCGAGTATCTCCAAACGGCGGGCAAATAGCTGTTGGTAACAATGGCGGCGCTTCCGGTGTTGATTTTGAGGTTGGTGTTTTTGATTCGGCTACGCTAGCTGGCCAGTGGTTACGAGCGGCTTCTTTTGATGCTACTTGGCTCGATGAAGTTTCGATCGCTTTATCTGCTGGTGATTTTTCTACCGGCATTGTGACGATGTTGGATACTACGTCGGTAGATACGGCTAATCCGATTAACCCTACAGCGGTTTCGAATATAGGTGGTGCTTCCGGAGGGGTAGCATTTGATGGGTTAGGAAATCTCTATACCGGCAATGGCTTTATGGCAGCGGGGCCTAGCGGTACGGGGGTAGTGAAAGCGTTTTCGATGTCTGATTGGACCAATGCGACTGGTACAGCGACTCCGCTTAATTTCGAAATGAGCGGCCTGGAAATCGTGGACGTTTTGTCGGCTTCTTCGCTTGGCTACGATGCTGAGGGAAACTTGCATGTCGCTGGCGGAGATTTCGATTTACCTAAGGTCGACTTTGTGGCTTTGGTGAGGTCAAACGTTGTGGCTTCCGCGCTAGCGGGCTTGGGCGCGGCGGATATTAGCGATGCGTCGCAGGTAAGACGGCTAGACCCAGATAACATCGACAATTTCAATTTTTATTCAGTGTGTTATAATGCGTCGCTTCGGCGTCTGCATATACGCAGTGCTGGTTCAACAACTGTTTTTACCTATAACGACCCCACGCAGCCAGTCCCTACTGTTTCCACATGGGGGTTGGGCGTGATGTGTTTGTCCATGATTACCATGGCTACTTTGGTATTGCGTAAGCAGACGGTTGCGGTGAGATCAGTAGCGTAGGGTTAAAATAAACATTGCGATTACAAGCCTTACGATTGCTTGAACAGATGTAAGTCGTGTCCCGGCGCGAATGTGAATACGGTCAAGCCCAATAGGGCATGGTTGTCGTGTCGAACCCGTTTAGCAAAAGGTGCTTAAAGTAACGTTATGTTGTTTTTGACGAACAAAATTATCATGATGACGGTTGTTACTTTGGTGCAAGTGCTTTCCGGAGAGGAGCCTTTTGCTGTTCGTGTGCTCGAATATTCGCCCGCGCCGGGGCAATTTGTAAATAGTGTGACGGACGACGGGTATGCCATTAATGATCCTATAGCTGCTGTCGGTGCGCCCGATGGTGGCGGTACGGCTGATGGTGCGTTAGATGTTGTTACGCTTGGCGGTTTTGGCGGATCCATTGCATTAGCTTTTGACCACATGGTTGAGGATCATCCACTGAATCCTTATGGGATGGACGCGATCGTGTTTGGTAATGCGTGGTGGGTTGTTGGAGATGTAAACCGACATTGGGCGGAGTGTGGGACGATAGAAATTTCGCTCGATGCCAATGAAAACGATGTGGCTGACGACCCTTGGTATTTAATCCCAGGATCACATATTAGTCAGCCTGTCGCTCAGTTCGTCAGTCAGACATGGGATAACAATACGAACGATGCAACATATCCGCCGGCTGATGCGTTATGGATTCCGCCGGGATTTTTTGCAGTTGGCGAAACGATGGTATCGACCGTGGCCTATGCCTTGCCGTTGGATGTCTTTGGCAATACATCCGTTGTAAATCCATTATCTGGAACGGGTCAAGAGGGTGTGTTTGGATATACTGATTATACGCCCACACTATTTCTCGGCGACTTGGATGGCGATGATTTTGTTGATGACTTTTCACTGACACCAGAGGAATTCTACACCGTTGCGGACAACCCATATTTCACTGGCATTTCAGCGGGGTCTGGGGGGGGAGATGCATTTGATATTGCCTGGGCTATTGACCCTAGCAGCGGCGCGTTTGCATTGCTTCCGGGCTTTCATTTTTTGCGGATTACGACAAGCGTAAATGCCGTGTTGGGCCCGTTCGGTGAAAAATCTGTAGAAGTGGATGCCGTTTCAGATGTTCGGCCAGATCTGACGGGTGATGCCGATGGAGACGTGGACATTGATCTGCGTGACATATCTTTTGCGCTGACGTGTTTGTCCCACGATGGAAATAGTCGCGCGGCTTGTGCGCCAGCAGAGATCAATTTGGTTCGTATAGTAGAGCCGTCAGATTTGATTCAGGTTATGGTTAGGATGACAGGGCCTTGATGCTTGTAAAAGGAAGCCAAATCCGGTTGAATTATTCCCGCAGTGCATTCACATTGTTGGAAATTCTTATCGTGATAGGTATGGTGTCAGCGTTGACCGCAATGATCTTGCCAGCCATGTCAAAGGCGCGTGAACAAGCGAATACGATCGTGTGCAGGTCGAATCTCAATCAAATCATGCTGGCTAATCGTTATTATGCAGAAGCGAATGGCGGTAGATATTGTCCGGGCGCTGCAGAATTTCGTAGCAATCTGAATCGGTGGCATGGCTCGCGCCCTCGCCGGGGGATGCCGTTTGACTCCTCGGCTGGTCCGTTGACCGATTACTTAGGCGATGCCCAAGGGATACGAACCTGCCCAAGTTTTCCAGCCGAGCAAATCGCAGCGGAGAGTGGAGGATTTGAGACGGGCAATGGCGGGTATGGCTACAACAATGCCTACATCGGCGTCATGGGTGGTGAACAGGCTGCCGATGTGTTTACTATCAAAACGGATCGGTCTGGCGTGCTTGTGGATTGGGTGGCTCAACCAGCCAGCACGATCATGTTCGGAGATGCGGCCTTCGCGTCTAAATCGCTTATTGAATATAGCTTTGCTGAGCCGAGATTTCATCCACGACACCCATCATACCGGGCAGACCCCTCGATCCATTTTCGTCACGCTAAATCAGCTAATATCGGGTGGGTGGATGGACATGTGGACTCCCAACGGCTGGTATTCAGTCATTCTAGTGGATACTACCCCCTCGATCCTTCTTCAGTCGATATCGGGTGGTCGGGCAAGGCGGATGATAATTCGTTGTTTGACCTAAAATAATGCTTCTTACCATCCATCAAATAGCCGTTGCATTCATGCTATAGCACGAATTGCGATTTGGCAGCGGTGTGCCATAATAGGGGAGGGCTGAGCATTGGCTCTGATTACTGGTGATGGCTGCGTATGGGCGTAGTGAATGTTGTAAGTATTTGAGATAGGTAGATATGTCTAAGAATAATTATGTTTACGTAATATTGCCTTGTATTTGGCTCTTATTGGTCGGGTGCGAGCCAGCGGTTGAATCTCCTACTCAACAAGCTGAAACTTCTGAGTCAGCATCTGCGCATCCAGTTGTTGTCGAGAAATCTGTCGACCAGAACGCGCCTGTTCCGTCAAATTTGAAGTTTGTCAATTGGCAAAAAGCGACTCCGCAAATGCGCGATCGCATGGCTGAAAAATTTGTTTCAGACGGCAGCTTATTGGGCAAAGTCGAGGACGAAGTTGAAGCTCAATTGGGAAAGCCAGATTTTCGTTCTGAGCGATTTATCTACAGCTTTGAATTTGGCGAAAAGCTTGAGGGTAGTAGTGCGCCGTCGCTTATCTTGAATTTGAATTGTGAAGGGCTAGTGGAGACAGCAGGGCAGGCGACGTTTCCGCGTCAAATGACTCCCGAGTCCTTCGATGAGAAAAAGTGGAAAGTCGGAACCGATCAGCAACGTTTTTACATGGCGCCATCGTTGGCGAAGAGTAAGCGTATGATTGGTATGTCACGTGAGAGTGCGGTAGAACTTCTTGGCGAGCCTACGAAGCGGACTCTTCCACAAATAGCCTATTATAGTCGGCCTAGGATTGCTGGCGCGACGGCCCCAGCAGACCCTAACCGTAAGCTGATTATTAAATTCAATGAGTTGTATCAAGTTGATAAGGTGATCTATACACAGAAGTAATTTTGGTATGAGATCATGGGTTCGTGCAGTATCGAAATCGCTTAGACGTTATTCGCCAGACGATCGAAGTTAGGTTTAAGTCGCACGCATGACAGGCACGTCAAGCCCGTATCGTTTCATTTTTTTGTAAAGCGTGGTTCGATTAATTTCGAGCTGCTCAGCCGTAGCCTGACGATTCCAATCGTTGGCGCGCAAGGCCGTTTCGAGAATACGCTTTTCTGGCACTTCTAATGCCTGTTTTAAGGGCATGGGGATGTAGAGCGTGGTGGAATGATCGGTCTGCGGGATGGACAGAATTTTCTCAGGGAGATGTTCCATGTGTAGCTGCGTACCTTGGCAGAGCACTACCGCACGAGCCATAACATTTTCCAACTCTCGCACGTTTCCTGGCCAACTGTAACGCTGCAGTGCTTGTACGACTTCATCGTCTAATCCGGTTACGCGCGAATTCATTTCGGCTGCACTTTGTTGGAGAAAATGGGTAGCGAGTAGCGGGACGTCAGTCATGCGATCGCATAGTTTTGGCATATCGATGGACACGACGTTGATGCGATAGTAGAGGTCTTGACGAAATCGGCCTGCTTCGACCTCTTGTTCAAGATCAACATTGCTCGCTACGATTAGTCGGACATCTACCGTTTCGGTCTTATTGCTACCGACCGGCTCAAACTGATGAGATTGCAACACGCGCAGTAGCTTGACTTGCATAGCTGGGGACGCAGTGGAAATTTCATCGAGAAATAGCGTGCCACAATCTGCTGCTTTGAATTTTCCAGGCTTGTTAGACACCGCGCCAGTAAACGCACCGCGTACGTGACCAAACAGCTCGCTTTCAAGAAGCGTTTCTGGTAATGACCCACAGCTTACTTCGATAAAAGGCTTGTCTCGGCGAGCGCTCTGTTGGTGAATGACGCCGGCGATGAGTGATTTTCCCGTACCCGAAGGCCCTTGCACGAGCACGCTCACTTTTGAGTCCGCTATCGTTTCTACGAGATCAAAAATACGGAGCATGCGGTGGTCGTGCCCCATGATTGCGTCTAGGCCATACCTTTGATCGAGCCGTTTTTTAAGCTGCTGATTTTCTTCGACGATAGAATGTTGGGCTACGGCCCGTTGTACACATAGTGTCAACTCTTCATCGTGGATGGGTTTCGTTAAATAATCGTGAGCGCCAAGTTTTATTGCTTCGACCGCACTCTCGATCGTGCCATAGCCTGTCATCATGATAACGCCGATTTCCGGATGCTTTTTCTTAAGGGTAGCCAACAGTTCGAACCCGTTACCACCGGGCAAGTTTATGTCGCTTAGCACAATATCAATGGGCTTGGATTCCAGTACGCGCATCGCGTCGGTGAAGGATTGGGCTGAATCGACGGCGTACCCATCCAACGCAAGGAATTCCACGAGCGAGTCGAGTATGATTTTATCGTCGTCGACGACAAGAATATTGGCGGGTGTTGTGGGTTGTTGTGACATGATACGCATTCCTGTCGTGTTCGCACGTTAATAGACGCGCGAGGTCGAACTTGTTAGATGGCTCCTTTAGCTCCCTGAGACGCTACGCAACTAGCCAGTGGCACTCTGGTCGTAAAAATCGCCCCGACAGGCTGGTTTGGCTCGGCTGTAATGGTGCCGTTCATGTCTTCGATAAAGTCTTTGCAAATCGCTAGGCCCAGTCCGGTCCCGCTGCCTAAAGTTTTTGTCGTGACAAAAGGCCGGAAAATATCTTGCACGCCGTCTGGTAATCCCGTGCCCGTATCGGCGAAACGAATCACAACATGGCCGCTTTCGATGTTAGTCGACACGACAAGTTGCCCACCCGCTGGCATGGCGTCGAGGGCGTTTTTCATCAAATTGCAACATACTTGATATAGCCTACTGCCGCTTATGGATGGCATGTTTTCATGATGTAAATTCAGCGAGATTAGCAATCGACGATCGTCCACGAGTTCGGAGACCGATTTGGCAGCTTGTTCGACGATCTCGTTGATGTTGCTCAGATCAAAGCCTTTAGCTGCGGTGCGTGAATATTCTAGTAGATCGGAAATGATTTGAACCATACGTTTAATGCCGGTGCGTGATTCGTGTAAGTACGTCGAAAGCTTGGCGTTATCGTTGGCATCGACAAGTCGTAGCGCAAGATTCGTGTAGCGCAGAATGCCGTCTAGCGGATTATTGAGTTCGTGGGCGACCTGAGAGGTCAATCTTCCCAGTGATGCTAGCCTTTGTAGAATTTCTTGCTGGTTAGTGGGGCTATCCTCGAAAGGGCGCACTCCCAGTAAGGAAATTATAACGCCTATTATTTCGCCGCTGGCCCCGCGCAATGGCATGCACTTCACGTCAATAATCTTGTTTGGTATCTGATCAGTACCAACGGTTTCGCACTCGACGAGCGATATCTGAGTTGAATTATCGATCGCTGAAATAATGCTAGCCCAGGAGGTAATTAAGTCCACCGGGCGAAGATAATCACTAAGATGTCGCGCCAAGCAGACTCTTGGAATTTGTTGCTTAGCCTGCATGTTTATAAATGTAATATTGGCGCTTTGATCCAGCGCGATGACACCAACGTCGAGCGAGTCGATTATCATTTCTGACAAGCGACCAGCTTGGCTAGCTGCGGATTGGTATGTGCTTGCGTCAATGTTCATGACAGCCGCTTATTCCATATATCTGATGCTAGCCTCGCCCGTCATGTTGCCATTCGGCAACGCACGTGTGCGGATTCGTCATCATAGACCTACTCAAGTGTTGATTTCAAAAGCATCTTGGGCAAGCTAAAAGACGGCTAAGGCGTGCTTGGGCGGAAAAGGCTGTTGTTATCGGTGTGAAGTATTATTGGATCAAAGATTGGCCGGTCATAGCAAGGGGAGAGGTTAAGCCTAGCATCGTCAAGGCGGTCGGGGCGATGTCGGCTAGTCTGCCGCCGTTTCGTAGCGATGAAGATGCGTAACGCGGGTCAACCACAATTAGCTCAACATCGTATGTGGTATGGGCCGTGTGTGGACCGCCAGTCGTGGGGTCTATCATCTGCTCGCAGTTGCCGTGGTCCGCAGTGACGATAATACCGCCGCCTTTGGCTAGCACGGCCTCGACGACTTTGCCCACGCATTCGTCCACAACCTCTACCGCTTCTATAGCTGCTTCTAAATTACCTGTGTGCCCGACCATATCGCCATTGGCGAAATTGACTACGATCAAATCATCGTCTTCAGTTGCGATGCGTTGCAACATTATCTGTGTTATATCCTTGGCAGACATTTGCGGCTTCTGGTCATACGTTGAAACATCACGTGGGGAGGGGGCCATGCCGCGTGACTCGTTGGGAAAAGGTTCGTCATGGTAATCGTTGAAAAAGAAAGTGACGTGCGGATATTTTTCCGTCTCCGCGCAGCGAAACTGTTGTAGTCCTTGCTCGGCGATAAACGTGCCGAGAATGTCATGCATTTTCGATGGCTTGGCGAAGGCGACAATCGTATTTAGGCCTTGCTCGTAGGCGGTCATGGACACGAAGTGCAAATCAAGTTTTTTGTCTCGCTCAAAACCTAAAGGCTCGCCAGTGCTCGGGGCAGGATACGGGAACGGCTCATTGATAAACGCTTTCGTGATTTCCCGCGGTCGATCGCCGCGATAGTTGAAAAAGATCACGCTATCCCCGTCACGTATCACAGCGGGCGTTTCGTCGTCGCGGGCAATGACGCTCGGCACCACAAACTCATCTCCCTGCCTAGATGGTTCGCTGGGATGGTCGTAATAATGTTGCAAAGATTCGACAGCGGAAGGGAAACGCGCACCATCGCCGCGGGTCAGCATGTGATAGGCTAGTTCTACTCGATCCCAGCGATTGTCTCGGTCCATCGCATAAAAACGGCCAATGACACTAGCTACTGGATTAGTGCCGCATTGCTTACACTTATCCTCAATCCGCTGCATGAATTCGATACCCGTGCGAGGCGGCGTATCTCGACCATCTATGAACGCATGCGTATAGACCCGCTCGCCCGGGAAAGAAAGTTTGACGCTCAAATCGTGTAGGGCGAACAAATGCTCCAAATCGCTATGGACTCGGCCATTGCTACACAAGCCCATAAAGTGTACGTGGCCGCCTGTTTCTTTCGCATGGTCAAAAGCACCAACCAACGCCGGATTTGTAAAGAAACTTCCGTCATGAATGCGCCCCGTAATGCGCATCACCTCTTGTTCGACAATTCTCCCAGCCCCTATGTTTTGATGACCGACTTCGCTATTACCCATTACGCCTTCAGGTAGGCCAACGTCTTTGCCGCTCGTGTGGATAAGCGCGTGCGGGTAGTTAGCCATGAGCCGGTCGTCGATGGGCGTGCGTGCCAGATGTATGGCGTTGGCATGATTCCACTCGGGGAAAGGATTTTTTCCCCACCCATCGCGGACGAGTATGACGATTGGTTTGTGTTTAGCGTCAGTCATAGGTGTTTTATCCACAGTGTATATACCTTAGAAACGCTGGTACACATGATAATACGCAATCGGTATCCCAGCCGTGCTGACCGTGTTAGCTAGGTGATGATGCTATGAAATGAGATCGGCGTAAAGGGCTAACTCGTCTTCAAACGATCGGAATTTCATGTCGAAGGCCTTCTCCGCGACGGTGTGATCACAGGCGCTATCCTCCTGTGACATTTGTACCTGTCCCCGATCAAATCGAAATAGTCCGACCTGGGGCAAAGCCAACTCGGCAATAGCCATTGCCGGTCCGCTCAGCGTAGCTAGCATGTTAGCGATGGGCACTGGCTGCGAGACGAACGGTTTCCAAAGCTTGGCTGAAGGCATGAGCGCGCGGCAGGCATTGTAAAATGATCGCCAAGTATAAGCCACGGGGCCACCCAATTCAAAAGCCTGGTTGACCGCCGCCGGTCGAAAAAGTGATTCTAAGAGGCAGTGGGCTACGTCTTTTACGGAGACTGGCTGTAATTTAGCTTGGCCGTTACCAAAATAGGGTACGAAGGGCGGCATTGATCCGCAGATAAAGCGATTCATCAATTGCATGAACTCACCGTCCGGGCCATGGATGAGACTAGGACGCAGTATGGTCCATGCCAAATCCGAGCTACGCACGAATTCCTCTGCAAGCCACTTCGTCTGGTGATACATCGCAATAGCATTAGCACGCGTACCCAACGCCGACATGTGTACATAACGCTGAACGCCTTCATCTTGTAATGCATTGACGACGCTCATGGTCCCATCGATATGCACTCGTCCAAACCGCTGCCCCTTGAGGCGACGCTCAATAATGATGCCCACTAGATGAATCGCAGCATCGCATTGCTTTGCTGCTTCCTGTAGTGCGTCCCTGTCGTGGAGTGTGCCTTCGACCGCGGTATAGCGAGAACGATCAATGCCTTGCAGTTGCGAGGACAGCTTGTCTTTTGATCGCACCAAGCAAACCGGATGCAGTCCGCGATTGAGCATAGATTTCATCACGCTTCGACCAACGAAACCCGTGGCGCCAGTGATCATGACGCGCGAAATTACTAAAGCGCCCTTGTCGCCGGCCCCAGCTACGTTGTCATCAGTTGTTGCGCTTGAAATATTGGTCATCGAAAAATTCTCTTGCAGCTGCACTAAGATACGCACTGATCTTAGACAGTGAACAGCATCAGGTAAAGATTGTATTACGAATCTGATGTAAGCGAGATGCATGGCATGCCTGTTAACGGCTCTTTTTAACGGCACTTTGGCACGACGTAAGTTCTCTATATTGCCATTAGCCCTGTGATATGTTGGATGCCTAGTAAATAAAATATAAAAGGCATTGTGAAGGACTATAGACATAATTATAACCGCGCCGACAATAATTTTGGCGACAATGACGCCTGTACGGAGATTAACAAGTTTATGGCCAACGACGAATTGTTGAAGTAATAAATGTGTAGATTACCCAGAATCGGAAGAGTTTGGCACGAAACGTGTTGTGCGTTTTGATAAGTATTATGGCGTAGGGTCGGCCATATACATGATATATTCGACTAATTAGCATAGTGGTCCATGACTTCAGAATCCAAACAGGCAGAACTCCAGCAGCTTCGCGAGCGAATGGCTTCGCTCGAAGCGGAGATTGCGTCCACGCAGCCAGATGCGCCCAGTTGGCGTCCGCACACATATTACACTACCTACCATATTCTTGCTGGCATGGTGCTTGGCTTGATTGCTGCGGCGTCGAGTTTGCTATTCAATGTCATCGGCGCAGCCATGGTGGGCAAGCATCCGCTACAGTTGATCAAAATTTATTTAACATTCCCACTCGGTGAAAAAGCTCTAGAACTTGAAAGCGGTTTTGCTCTAGCTGCGGGATGTTGTTTGTATTTGGGCACCGGCATGTTCGGTGGAATCCCATTTCATATGATACTAAGTCGTTACTTCGCCCAGGCTTCGACGGGGGTTCGTTTCGTCGTGACGACGATACTAGCCATCGGCGTTTGGCTTGTTAATTACTATGGGCTGATCGCGTGGTTACAGCCATCGTTGATTGGTGGGAACTGGATTATCGAACAAATTCCTCCATTGATAGCCGTGCTGACCCACCTTGTGTTTGGTTGGACGATACTATTGGTAGATCAGTGGGGAAGCTTTGTACCATCTACTCAAACTAGGCGGGACCATTAATGCGTGTAGGGCATGTCCAGTTGGCATTTCGCAAGTTAGCTACGCTTAGCAGCACTTTGCTTGTATTGGTTATAGTTGCCCAATGGGGCTGCGGTGATGATCAGGGTCCTAAGGATATCGATACATCCCGCGCTTCAGAGTTTGGTTTCCAGCAAAGCGTGCGCACCTCGCAGATTGAGGAGGGTGGGGTCGCGTATAAAACTTTTTGCATTGGTTGTCACGGCGAATTCGGGGATGGTAATGGTAAGGCCGCAAGATTTCTTGATCCGCGTCCAAGAAACTTTATCAAAGCGCGTTTCAAGTTTAGTTCCACCCGAGCGGGGCAACTCCCTTCGGACGAGGATTTGCGCGGCACCATCATCGGCGGCTTGAAGGGCAGTTCGATGCCTGGCTGGGATATGTTGCCGGCTCGAACCGTGACGGCGCTTGTTGCTTACATCAAGACTTTTTCACCGAAATGGCAGGACAAATCACTCGCTTCAGCGATTCCATCCGTGAACGATCCCTACCGGGCCATCGAGGATAAGTCGGCGGCCATTGCGCGTGGTGAGGCTGTCTATCATGGCTATGCCACTTGTTGGACGTGTCACCCCTCGTATGTCTCGACGCAAAAAATTAACGAACATTTAGTCGCGATGGAAAACTCGAAGCGCAACGCATTTCGAGATCATCTGTTTCAATCAGAGCGGAAACCTAACTCCGAAGGCGAGATGGTCTACCCGCCTGATTTCAAGCGAGATTTTGTCCGAGCTGGTGCACAGATCGAAATTCTATACCGATCGATTGCAGCCGGTATTTCTGGTACGGCGATGCCTACTTGGGTAGACTCGATGGATGTCGCTAGTAGTCATGATTCCAATGTGGCGTTGACAAGTTCTGCTGATCTGTGGGCTTTGTCCTATTACGTGCAAAGCTTAGTGCTTACGCGACCTTCGCATCTTGAACCCGTTGGTCTAGCGATGCGGTCAAGGCCACAGAAGATATTGAAATTAGGTGAAGCGTTTGTGCCGATCGAGGAAGTTATTGATACCGGATCGACCGATGAAGAATTTTCCGAGGATGACTAGATGACAGCAGCTTCCCCAGCCACCACCGAAAACGTTTCCGATATGCCTTCGTTGGGCGATTTGGTGAACGAGAAGCTCGTGCTCTGGCATTTCATTGCGTCGCTCACTTACGTGATGATTGCGATGCTAGCCGGTCTTCTATTCTCACTACAGCTTCTACAGATTTACCCATTTCCAGAGATGGAGTTATTGTCGCCGGGACGCTGGCGAATGGTACACACGAACGGTGTCGCATACGGATTTATTGCGAATGCATTTTTAGGGGCGTTGTATTGGGCTGTCCCGCGTCTCACCTTGCGTCGCGTGTTGAGCGTCAAGTTATCCTGGTTTATTTTTGTCGCTTGGCAGGTCGTGGTGCTATCTACGGTTGTTGGTTTGTTGACCGGATACGCCCAAGCAGTGGAATGGGGTGAAACGCCGATTTTCATTGACCCATTAGCCGTCGCAGGCTTGATTTTGGTCGCCTGCAATTTCTTGACGCCGATACTTAAATCCGAAGGGCCAATGTACGTAACGCTGTGGTATTTTATCGCCGCGTTCGTCTGGACGATTCTCGTTTACGCGATGGGTAATTACATCCCACAGTTTTTCGTTGGTGGAACAGCCTCGGGTGCAATCATCGGCCTGTTTATCCACGACCTAGTTGGCCTGTTTGTCACGCCCATTGGTTGGGGGCTGATGTACTATTTTGTGCCGATTCTCTTAAAAAAACCGATTTGGAGCCATGGCCTGTCGTTGGTTGGTTTTTGGGGGTTAGCCTTCTTTTATCCGCTCAACGGCATCCACCACTTTTTGTACAGTCCGATACCGATGTTCTTGCAGTACGGGGCTGTGATTGCGACCATTGCGGTTGAGCTGGTCGTGACGACGGTCGTGGTGAATTTTTTCTTAACCATCCGTGGCCGAGGCGACGCGCTGCGCACCAACATGCCCATCCGATGGTTCTATATCGGCATGGTGTTTTACTTTACGACTTGTTTACAATGCGCGTTTCAGGTTTCGCTTACGTTTCAAAAAATTATTCACTTTACCGATTGGGTCGTAGGCCATTCGCATTTGGTGATGTTTGGCGTCTTCGGCTTTTGGATTCTAGGCATCATGACGCATCTGTTCCCGCGTCTGTTAGGCGCTAAGGGATGGTTTCGACCATCGTGGAACGAGTGGCATTTTTGGCTGAGCGGCATTGGCCTGTTTGTCATGTTTTTCGATCTGATGATAGCGGGCTTAATCCAAGGGTTCATGTGGCGAGACTTAGCCGTGTGGGAATCGACGCTCACCGCTTCGCGACCTTTTTGGCTATTGCGTACGATTAGTGGGACAGCCATCATCATCGGGCAGTTCTTCTTTATATTTAATATCCTAATGACTGCGGTACATAAGCGGACCATTGAACCAACGGCTCAGCCTAGTGGAATTGACCCCATCGGCTCGGCACTGGCTTCATGATGTTGGGTTTGGTTGACATGAACGATTTGGATAGTTTTATCAAGGCAATAGCTTAAATGTTTGAATCGAAAGCCGGAGTATTATTAATCGCGGGACTCTTTTTCTTCGCCCTGTCTTTTGTAGTTATGGGGTTGTTACCGTGGATGATGTATATCAATGAGCCAGAGCAAACACTAGATGATTTGGTGGCTGGCGGTGTCATTCACGAATTCGTAGAATTGTCCGAGCGATTCCCCGATCGATTCGCCCAACATTTTCCAGACGGTGTGACGCGCACTTCGTTTGCTGCCGCGTTGAAGCGGGGGCACGAAATTTACGTGGCTGAGGCATGTTGGCATTGTCACACCCAACAGATTCGGCCTGTTTCAGGTGAGGATTCGCGATGGGGGCCTGTTTCTCATGCCCGCGAGTATCAAAACGTACTCCAACGGCCCGTTCTATTTGGCACGCGACGGGTAGGCCCTGACCTCGTTCGCGAGGGCGCTCGACATAGCAACGATTGGCACGTCGCGCATTTTCACACGCCGACAAATGTCGCGCCGACCTCGGTCATGCCGCGATACCCATGGTTTTATGACGCAGACGAATACCCAAATCGTGATGGGATGTCTATCATTACTTATGTGCAGTGGCTAGGAAGCTGGCTGGCAGAGTATCCGTACTACCGTGGTGAAGGGCCAGGTGGTGCAAGATTTGGTTATACCCAGAAGGTTACTGACGCGGCGGTGACACCATGAAAGAATTAACACTAAAAAAAGGTGAACGAGTTTCCGCGAAAACGGACCGAACCAACGCTGCGCCTTCGCGTGCTAAACATATAATTATCGCCTTGATGGCCGTGGGCATCCTTGTCCCCGGAGGCTACGGTTTTATCAATAAATTGGTTGAGTTTTTCAAAACACTTCAAATGGAGTCCGGAGGTAAATTTACGATCATCCCCATCCTTAATTATTTAATCGTCGCCTGCGGCATGACCTGCCTGTTGATCTGGGCAGTAGCCCATGGCATGTTTCGTGATATTGAAGGCCCGAAATATGCGATGCTCAACCGCGAAATGGAATTGGAAAAACTAGAAGAAGCCAGCGGAGCCGACAATCATGCCTGATTCATCAAAATCCGAGGCTAAGCAGGATAGTCGCTACCACACATACACCACGCACAGCATTCCTTGGTTCATTCGTGTCATGTGGGTGGGCTTTTGGATTGGTATGATCTGGTACATCGTAAAATACGCCATCCCCATGGCCAAGAACTATTTTTAGTTTTTGGATTCCCGGTCAAGTCGTGGGCAAAGGCTCACGCATACATTCCGCAATACATCGCGTGACGATATGTCAGAGCTTATCACTGTATTTGTCCTGGGGTTATTAAGTTCCGCTCATTGCGTGGGCATGTGCGGAGGCTTCGCCGCAGCGATTTCCGCCACCGGGCAACCAGTCTGGCCGATGCTCTCTCGTCAGCTAGTTTACAGCGCCGGGCGAATGTCGACCTATGCCTTCCTCGGCGCGGTTGGTGGCGCCGCAGGCTTATTCCTCGCGCAGTACAACACATCCCTTGTAAATGTTCAACGAGTATTTTCAATTCTAGCCGGCGTAATCATGATAATCATCGGAGCGTCCATATTGGGTTTGTTTCGTCTGTCTTTGCTGTCCAAGCTCGGACTTGAAACACTCTTCGCACCGATGTTTCGCCAGTTTCTAAATGCCAGAAGCACGGGCGGGTTTTTTCTCGCAGGACTAGCCAACGGTTTTCTGCCCTGCGGTTTAGTCTACGCCTTCTTAGCGAAAGCCGTAGCCAGTGCCAGTGTCGGGCGCGGTGCCGTGTTGATGTTCGCATTTGGCCTGGGCACTGTGCCAGCGATGGTCGCTATCGGTTGTGGCAGTGCAATGTTAAGTCGCCATGCCCGTTACCGCGTGTTTCAATTCGCCGCGTGCATGGTAATCGTCGTGGGAGTAGTAACGATTGGCCGGGCGGTCCCGCTTGGCGGTGAGACAAGTTGTTGCGATGAGGCCGCTGCTTCTATCACTGATGCGGATTTGCCTTCGTGAACATTAACGCTCGTTACATTAAGACGTGGTGGGTGTCTGCGATTCATCAGGCCGGACTATCGGATGCTTAGCCCGAATATTGGGCGTAACGGTTGTCGATGCTTGGCGCAACACTCGGCCTCGCGGAGTCTCATTTTTTGTCACGAGTTGATTGAACAGATCAGCTAACTCCTGAGCGCGATGTTTTCGATCAAATTGGCCAATCGCAGCTTTGGCCTCATCGTTATGCTCGGAAGAAACATGCATCAGGCTATCCAAAGCTGTAGTTATCCCGTGCACATCATCAGGCCGGCTTGATGCAAAAGTAACTTTCGCTCGACGAAGAATATCGATCGCAGGGTGATTGTCCGAGGTAAGCGCTAGCACGGGTTTTCGCATGGCAAGATATTCGAAAAGTTTGTTAGGAATTTGCAAGTTAGTACTTGCTCCAGTTGAACCGATTAAAGCCAGTCCATCGGCACCAGCCATGTATCTTAGCGATTCGGAATGGCTCTTTGTCCCAATTACATCAACGACCGAATCAACGCCCAACTCTTTTGCGATTACCGCCAGTGGTGTGCCGTCGTAACGTGCTGATCCGACAAGCGTTAACTTGAATCGTCTTGCAAGTTCAGGCTTACGTTGGATCAACGCATGTATCGCTTTGAAAATAGGCATTGGCGACCGTGGTCCATAAAATTGTCCACAGTGTATGAGCGAAAATATTTCGGTTGAAGTTGTACGAATCGGCGTGACATGCCCCATGATATCAGCATCGAACCCGTTTAGAATAGTCACGCATTTATGTTGCAATCGCGGATATCGACTGAGCAAATTTTCTTGAGCAGCCGGGGTATTAACGACTATACGATCCGCGTTTTCTAAAACTTTTCTTTCCATGCGTTTTTCAATAAGTCGGTGGAATTGAAATTGTTTATTTGCAAAAGGATTGCCGCACCAAGGGTCACGAAAATCCGCGATCCATGGAAGCGTCGTCTGACGTTTGATCTCTAATGCAATAAGATGAGCGCTGGCGTAAGGTGATGTTGAATAGATCAGGTCGATTGGGCAGTGTTTGATCGCTTCCTTAGCACTGCTTATCGCCGGCAGAATCCAACCGCTTCGAGAATCTGGCAAGTGTAAGAGTCCCGTCCCCCAATCTTTGATCAGGCTAGCGAACGATCGCGAAATGATCTTATTATTTTCTTGGATTGAGTCACTCAATTCGCGGTCATTGGTATGAAAGTCTTTGATTCGCGTACGCCGAAAGCCAAGCAATCGCTTGAGTGTCTCCACGCGGTCTTCCCACCGCACGCGATGAATGATCGTTTCACCTGGTATTTGGCTGATGAGTCGATCATCCACAGGCTCATCTTTCGGCTCGGCTGTAATGACGTTGGCTAGCCAACCTGAATGGGCAAGATGTTTAATGAAGCCGAGCGTGCGAAATGTGCCGCTACGATTGATTGGTGGGAAGGCGTATGCGATGCACAAAAAGCGCCGCGATATAGACGTAATTGGCTGAGGGGTCGTCGGTAGCATCACTTGTTACGCATTTGCCCGCGTCGCCTCAGTGGTACTGCTTCCGGACAAGTACGTTTCCAATCTTAGTTTGTATCGCTCTTGATCATTCCATCGTTGCCAAGAACCTACGGCGAATCCTGCACAATTGCCCAGCGTGATGATCCACATAACTAACATCGTTAGGATATAGGCGGTGGGGCGTCCAGTTTTATTAGCTATAGCCATTGCCATTCGATGATGCGCGTATACGAAGTAGTAGGCAAACATGGCTACCATTGCAACCATCGCCCAAGCCGTCCAGCATGAAGCCACGGCTAAGACCGCGAGACCAACTACGTTACGAATAGTGTATAAATATCCCGCAGCATCGATTTGCGTGTGCCCTCGTCCCGTTCCGTAATGGTAGAATTGTTTAGCTACCGCACGAAAGCTAGTCCGTGGTCGCCAATCAACTTTAGCATCATGGGCGAATTCAAAATGTCCGCCGAGTGCCCGAACTTTATGATCGAACAGCGTGTCTTCTGAGTAACCAATCCACTCAGGCCAACCGCCGGTTCGATGCCACAATGATTTTGTAAAGGCCATGGACCGTGCAGACGGATTAAATGTCGCAGGGTTGATAGGCTCCAAGGCTCCGCGCATCGTTGCTAGGCCAACAACGCATTCCAGTAGTGTTTGCGAAGCGATCTCATAATGGCCAGCGACTGCATCGACGTTTTCTTTTTCTTCAAAGGGTTTAATCAGGTTAGCCAGCCAATCGGGTCGCGCTTTGCAACCAGCGTCGATTGACGCAATCACGATAGATTGTGCGGCCCGCGTACCTATGTTTCGTCCACTGGCAATGTTCACGCCGTTGGTCGTCATCAGTCGCATCTGTGGGAGCGTCGTGAAAAATTGTCGAATAATCGGAATCGTCGCATCGCTAGACCCGCCATCAACAATAATTATTTCATCAGGCTGACGTGTCTGGGAGGCTAGCGAACTCAATACCGTCGCACAGCCAACCGGATCGTTACGGACAGTAAGAACTACACTAACTGAAACACGTCGGGCAGCCGTACGCGCATAGGATTTCGAGGTCTTAGCGGCGTTACGATGCAACATGATTCGATTACCTTTGTCTTACGAGTTTGTTAAAAACAACGCAAGTTGCAACCAACGCAAGTTGCAACCAACGCGATTAGCTACGATACCTGCCATATCGGAAGGTAATCAGCGTGAATCAAGAACATTATCGGGCGAATTGAATGTTTCCAATTCGGATCGCGAACTTCGAACGCAGGCTAAAAAACGAGTCGTCGAAAACCGTTTCGCAAAGGTCGCAAGGCCAAGCGTCCGCCACGCCATAGATGAGCTACCCCGCGCCAGCCGGTATGCCGATAGGGGTAAATCTCAGCCAAATGGCTCGTGGCTGGTAACAGAAAATTACGGGCATAGCCTAGTCGGAATCGAACGCCAGGCGTTGTCAGCAAATCTACCAGCAGATGTCCAATCGGATGGCTCGCATCGCGTGGCGTATGCCAAAGCGCAAGCCGGTCCTTCCAGCTCGATTTCATGCCTGCTAGCGATTCTCGAAAAGATGCAGGTACAAACTGCCACCAAATAGACTCAGCTACACGGATCGCACGGCGCACGGGTGCGACAAGGTGCCAGTCTTTGGCACGTTCCAAGACAAGCGTCCAATTCATATCTTGCGTATAACACTCACACCATCGCTTCAAATCATATAGCCACATGAGCCTAGAGCATTCATGGAAGGCGGCATGGGCGGCCAGGTGAATCAGCATGGTCTCCGCACATGGGACTAACGCTGAAGCTTGGCCAACCTTCACACTGCGCGCGTCGTTCCAGAATTGATCCTCTGGAATCAATTGTGCATACCGCGTAGGCCGAAACGGTCTAACATGGACATCCAACCGGATAGGGTTCGGGCCGGCAGAAATAAACTCCGACTCATAGTAATACGTGGGGAAATGGTCCTCGTGTACCAAGTCCATGCCTTGCGAGCATCCCAACTTCTCCAGCAGCGACGTGCCTGCTTCAATGTCTTTCGCTTTCAATAATAGGTCCACATCGCTCATTGGCCGAAGGTCAGGACGCTCGTAAAGTTGTCCATACATCGCGGCTCCTTTGAGCAGCATGACATCAATACCAGCTTCATTAAATCCCGCAAGGATCGTCTCAAGTTTACTTCGTAGATTCAGATTGTGCGTAGCCACGTGATAGGCGGATTGCTTTAACAAAGCTGCACAGCTTAGCGGCAGGTTAATATTCGACTGCGTAGCATGTTCCAAAGCTACACCCGCAAAACCCAATGCTGATGCATCTTGGGCAAAATTATGCCATTGAGCCTCGGTAGTTAGTTGGTCACCTGCATGGCTACTAGATAACCAGCGAGTGACGGTAGTATGATTGCGTATCTTCATAGCGCGCCTATTCCATAGCGACAGTCTAACATGTGCCAGATAAATCTATTACGCACTTTGCGCATGAGCCATGAGTCTTCCGTGGACCAAAGCATCAACGAGATCACAACTCTGTTGGATTTCGCCAGTGTTTAGTCGGTGGCATGTCACGTTACGAATCATTCCTGACAACACATCCAGCGGAATCGACGAACAGCCGAGCAAATTAAAACAAACTTTATGAAGTTCAAAGACCGCCTCCGCGCGATGCATGGGGACCAGTTGCGGCTGGGCATTCTTCACATAATGCGGAAAGATCACATGGCGAATCGGACATGATGTCCCTAGTGCGTCGCTGCGAATATCGAGCGGACGAACATACCGAACGTATCCTTTCGCACCTTTGAGATAGTGTCCTTTCCCATGATATGGCACGCCGAGAGATTCGATAACTTCATACCCCGGCCTTTTTATGCAAATCGCTCGCGGGTATGGATGCAGTTCACGTGACTTCACATCGATCAGCGCAAATTCGTCGCTTAAATATTTCCAGCCGCGTGAGAGCAGTGCTGTAGACAGGGTTGATTTTCCACTTCCCGAATGAGCGGCTAGGATGATACCCTGGTCTCCCACTTGCATTGACGCAGCATGAAGTTGTAAGAGGTTCGGGATTAGGCGAGGCAATTCCCAGTTGACACACCATTCCACGCACGGCAACAATTCCCCTTTGTGTGCAGGTTCAAAGTGAAGTTGGCCATTGACCGACACATTAAATCTGGGACGATGTCGTAACGTAAATGGCTTGCGTTCTACCTCGATTTCTATAGTCGGATTGGGACGCGTATTCGTGCGGGCATATCCGTAAAGCGAATCGTACGTTTTTACGATGCTTCGGACTGATGTCCGCAACGTGACAGGCACCACACCAATTTGATAATGTCTTTCGAAAGTGTTACGCCAAGGTATCATAAAATTGGATCCTGTAATGAATGACTTACTCGTCAATCACGAGTTGTAAGTCCTTCAGCTCTTTGAGAACCCTTTCGACATGGGCATGCGCGTCTTCCGAGTGGACGTCAAAAGTATCAATCATCCGAGTGACCACTTCCTCCACCTTTTGGTTAGGTTCACATGCTTCCCATATAGCCAGTGCCGTTTCATTAAAGTGATGCGTGTTCGCAGTGACCGCATCAAACACTAACGCATCGCCATCCACACAATGAATGGTTAGATCGTCACGCCTACGCGGCATCCTTTCATCAGTTTTATGACTACCTAATGCGTGATATTCTTGCGTCATTAAAAAAGTCTCCGCAGCAGTCGCAGGCTAGTGGTCCAGTGTAGCATATGCTTGGGCAGTCATCTCTTGAGCTATAGCCTTCCAAAATACTTCGCTATTTAGGCACAGCGCCGGAACCCGTCGCCCATTGAGATACGCCGCTGGCGCGCTTTCCACACTCAGTTGCTTCGCCAAAATCCTATCTGTTTCGATCATCTTGGTAACATCTGGTCCATCCATGCGGGCCAACAATTCCGTCTGGTTTAATCCGATGGAAGTAGCCATGCGGGCAATATCTGCGCGGGTGTGATGGCCACGGTTAACCAGTAGTTTTGTTCGCATAGCCGCGAAAGCCTGAAAACCACCCTGGACATAAGCTGCGACAGCCGCCTGGCATGAGACATTCTCAGTCGCTGTGCTTATACCTGCCAATTTCGATTGATCCTCAGCCGTTTGTGGCGTACTGATCGGTAAATGGTGGAAGTCTATGTTAATATGACTACCAAATGCATCACGAACGTGTCCGCCTAAAGTCGCTTCAAAGCATCGCGATAAACGACTTTCGTAATTGGTAAATACTGATAATTGTGCCTCGTTATTACTTTCCACCGAAGCCGTGAGGCGATCATCGTTAGCTTCTGTAATCGCAGAGTTCAGAGGCTGAGCGTAGAACTCACGCAGCACATAAGATGGGTCGTCCTGTAAAGCGCCAGTGAGTTTCTCAAGTACGGCATGCCGTCGCCAAAAGTGACGAGCGGATGTCGTTGCGTCGAAGTATAGCCAAGCACCTAACCCTACAAGAGCAATTGACATAGCCGTCATGGCTGGCGACAGGCCAAAGTGAGTTTGTAATTGGATTTGTGCGGCGCTAAATTTCGGCGTCTCTGAACGAACCAGGCTTTGTCGAAGCCAAATAATTAAGGCGAAAATGATGGCGTTAGCGGCATGTGCTAATAGGCAATCAATACACCAACCATGCGGCGTCTTAGCCATGATGGCTAGCCAGAAGAAGGACGCGAGCATTGCACACGATTGGGCAAAAAGCGTAACCGTCCATAGGCGGCGCGTCCATCGCAGCGGCGTAGGCTGAAGTATAAACCAGAGAATAACTGCCATGAAATAAATCGCGCCGATGAGTGACGCGGGGACTAGGATCTGGCGTTTTCCAACGAAAAAATCGAACGATCCCCAGCGGCTTGACGTCACGGCCCCGCATGATGATGTGCTTGCTGTCGACGTAACACAAGGCATCGCGAGTAGCGTGGCATTTTCAGTATTCACTTGCCAACCGCCATCATGAATTTTTACGAGCGAACCACATATCCAAACGCCAGCTCCAGCAATAAGCAAGATAGCATAAGACAGTAGCTTGGCCTTTTGTGAAGCCAAGAATTGGATGAATTCGCTTATGCGCGTTTTCGGGGTAGTGTTGAATACATTCATCACTTGTCCAGTCCTTTAAGTACAAGTAAATGCAGTGCAGCTTAACCCGTTGCAACAAGGTTCTTGAGCTCCAGGAGCGCACGCATGGCCAACGGGGTAGCAACTATGTACATATGCCATAGCATCTTGAGCGAAAAAAGTAGAGATAACCGGCGCGACGAATGCGAGCTTGATGCCCGCGCGAACAACATCCCGTCTGCTCTTCTGCTTAGCAGAGGCTAAGCTTTCAGCATCGTTGGTATTGTCAGTGAGACCTTCAGTGTCGCCGTTTTTCATCTTGTACGCACCACCGATTAAACTACTCAGGACCGATGTTCTATCGGACGGTCTTGCAGAAGAGTGAAATTATCGGAGGTACATAGCTGGCGTGGCAATTAGAGGAGTGAGAATCTTAGACTGGACTGATGAGGTGAGAAAACGCCATTTCCAGCCATTAGCGACCATTTTTGTACATGAAGCCACAGTTCGTTCGTGTACACGCCTAGTGCGCACGAATATGCCAAAACTTCCGCATTGAATTCCATGGTTTTCTGTGGCCAGCACGTCTAAGGACATCCATCTGGGGTAAAGAACGGGTACGGTGCAAACTGAAAAGATAGAACCGTGCTTAAAATATCAGCGCCATTGATAATGGCATTGGGGGATTGAGGCTCCAAATCCATCGCTGCGGCTTTTGGGGCGGATGGAATAAGTTGAAATTTTTGGACTACCGCAAGGATGTCATTCGCATTGACAAATGAATCCGACGGCGACCATATCTGGGTCGTGGGGTCAAATGAACCAACCAAATCGCCATAAAGACGTCCATCGGATGGAATAGGGGTCGTAGATAAAATTAGCTCGCTAGAATAGACAATCCCATCAAATGAGGATTGCACGGCATAGGTATTACCGGAAGAGAAAATGCAATCAGCCAGGAAACATACCGGATCAGACCACACGCGAAAGTCTGGTGTGTCTTGAAGTAGAAAAACATTTTCATCGATTTGCGTCTGGGTTCTGCCATTAGCCGTGACGAATTTGGGCGAAGCGAGATTGCCAGGCCCTTGGTGCGTAACCCGCATCGCAGCGGGCATTGCTCCATTTACCGTAGGGTCGAAGGCCAAGTACCTATTGTATTGTTCTTGACCAATACTTGGTAATGCGGGCACTGCGGGGGCAGTTGCGCCTAGGGCGACAGATGCATCCAGAACAAATAATCCAGAGCTATCGCCAACGAGGACTAGACCGCTAGGCAGCAATGGGTACACGCCCCAGGCACCTGAAAACCCCGCATTGTCATTAGCTGGATAGGTGTCGAAGAAACCAACCTCGGATACATTGTTAATATCCGATATGTCGAAAATTCTAAGGCCCGAAGTGTAATTTGCTTCGAACAAAAAATCGCCTTTCACGATCAAGTTGTGGTCGATCGAAGGTAAGCCGTTTGTAAAAGATGTGACAAACTGCGGATTGTTCAAGTCCAGAACGTCAATAACGTAAGTTGTTGTCGTCGTCACATCTGGATCATTGTTTTCGTCCGCCTCGTCCCCGACGAAGATAAATTGGCGATCTTCGCTTAGCCACCCTTGGTGGCAATAGGTTGTGTTGGGATATATGACAGAACCCATCGTAAACATGTTACTCTTGTCTGTAACATCTGCGATTACCAGGCCGTCGTCTTCGCCAAAACAAAACGCAATTTCTCGACCCGCGTATGCGCCAGAAGTATAAGACACGATTTCTGCATCATGGCACTTCACGCCAGTTGGCCCGCTCCAGCTTCCCGCAATGACGGGGTTAATTGGATCACTGGCATCAATGGCCACTAATCCTCTACCGCCGTTGATGTTGGGGATAGCCAGATAAAAAAAGCCACTGTCTGGATTGTAGGCTATGTTATGAGACGTTTGCATTCCGACGCCAAGGTCAGTTCTGTTGGACAGGGCGACAGCGCCATTGTCAATGTTCGTTAGATCAATAACTTCTAGTCCAAGGCCTGTTGATTCAATTACGTTGTAGCAGTATTCGCCATGGACTTTCATATCGCGCCATATCGAAGATTGGCCTCGAATGGCCCCAACAACCACTGGATTAACCGGGTCGGTGACCTCTACGAAGCCAACAGCGTTACTGAGGCCAATGATGGCATACTCGCGACCAGATGGTGAGACATATCCCCAAATATCGTTTGCGAATGATGCATTTTGTCCAAAGTCGCCTGGCAAAACATGGCTCAACAACACTACGCCCGATGATGTGAAACCACCTCCAGACCGCGAGGAAATAGCCTGGCTGCTTGATGAAGTTATTGGCGTCACGCTATCCTGAAGGCCGAGTGATTGTATGGCATCGTGCGGAGGTATTGCACTTACGGAACTTGATGTAATCACGGAGACGGCCAAGCTGAACAGTAAGCAGTTATTGCGAAGCTTTTGTTGATTCATAAATCCAAATTATCCTTCGAAGACAAGTAGCTTTTTTACGCTACATTACTATACACAAAGATTACCTAGCCCAGAGACGTTCAAAATCTCATCAATCAAGTGTACCAGAATATAGCGGTCCACCCAATACTAAATTTGCGGGCAGCATTAAGTATGCCGCCGCCATTCTGGCTTAGTTGAAAGTTAGACATTATAGGACGTAGATACGCCAAAATCATCGATGTACCCTTTGATCATTGCTATCAAACTGAAAACCTGCTCCACCAACAGAAAAATGCCGCAGCTACCAGACGAATCCGTTGCATGGTTCCGTTTTTCGAGTGGGGCCGGCGGCGCACAGCTTCGCTTCAATGACGGAAGCAGGACGGATGCCTAGCAGGGTGGCATAAGCACTATCGGAGGCGGTTTCTTGACATTAAAACAGGCGGACGGCGGCAATGGCGTATTCATTTGGTGGTGGGGCCGGTGTGGACGCTGGCGGAATGGTCAACGTTTACGATGCTGCGGACAACGTTACTATCGACCTCAATGGAAATAGCCACCGAATCGACTTGACCGCTGACTATGGGGAACCACGGGCCCAGTTGTCCGGATCGAGCACGGGCTTTCATTCGCTGCTGGTCCTAGTTTAGTTATGCAATTATGCGCGGTAAGTGGATCGACGAGCGAGGTTTCCGTGCAGCCGCAGAGTCGGGTATTCGCGGGAAATTAAGCGAGGACAACTTGAAAGCGATTGATGCTGGCATCAATCTCACCCACGCTGGCTTTGAGAGCGAGACCTAATAAAAGCAAGTTGGATAGCTAGAGATTTTCAGATGATACGTCATAGTCCCAGCCATATGTGCCTTGTTTCTTACGCTGGCTGAAGTATACCGGGTGCCGGCTTATTGACCCCGATGTGGGTGAAGACATCGTTGTACTGTCGTTGTAGGTATTCGTTGGGCGCGCCGCCTTGTAGGTGTGTCCAGGGGAAAATTTCTTGTTCACTTCGTTCGCGGTGTGCATAGAACGCCGGGTCGATGTTGGTATCGTCGAAGGCTTTATCCCAGATGCGATGGTCGAAACATTCGTCCCAACCATCGAAGCGCGCACCTAGTTCGTAGGCCCGAACTATGCTCTCAGATAAACGACGGTCTCCTCGGGCGAACACGGCCTCTAGGACAGAGCGTTCGACGGAGTGTGTTTTAATGCGGACGCCGTGCTTGCCTTTTTTTGACGGCATGTTACGGAGCGTGCTATTCAAGCGCATGCGGGCTTCGTGGAAATACGCGGCTTCAGGTTGCGCGGCCCATTGGAACGGGGTGTATGGTTTTGGTACTAGCCAGCCTACTGATGCGGATACGTCCGCTGGACCGCCTTTCACCTCGCGTCTGGCTTCGCTGACACGTTTGGAAAGATGGACGATTTCTTCGATGTCCGTAGTTCGCTCGCCTGGGAAGCCGCACATGAAGTAAAGTTTTACGCGTCGCCAGCCAGCCGCGTATGCTTCTTTCACGCCATCGATGAGGTTACCGTCGGTAACGAGTTTTCTAATAGCCGCTCGTAAGTCGTCACTCGCCGCTTCGACGGCCATGGTCAGTCCGCCTTTGCGCACGGCGTTGGCCATAGACGGAATGTGTTGGAGCATCGCGTCGACCCGTAATGATGGGACGGAGATATTCACCCGTCGTGGCGTGAATTGTTCGTTGGCTCGTTCCATGAGTTCACGCAGGTCGGGATAGTCTGCGGTGGATAGCGACAGCAAGCCCAACTCACTCATGCCGGTCGAGGTGTACATTTCCTCGGCCATGCTCAGTATTTGGTTGACACTACGAACGCCCAATGGCCGTTTGGTATAACCCGCATGGCAGAAACGACATCGCTGCGGACAGCCGCGCATGATTTCGACGGCGAAACGGTCGTGTACGGCGTCTACGAAAGGGACGACGGGATTGAGTGGGAACGGCGCGTTCTCGAAGTCCAGCGTTTTGCAGCGGTGGATAGCGGAAGGAATCGTGGTATCTCTAGGAAGGATGGATGCGATAGTGCCATCATCCTGGTAGGTGACGTTGTATAGCGACGGCGCGTATATCCATTCGAATCGCTTAGCCATCTCGACGATCATGTCGCGGCGACGCACACCCGAGGCTTTCATTTCTTTATAAGCCTCAAGAATAGCCGCCATGGATTCTTCGCCGTCTCCGAGCACAATCAGATCGAAGAACTCAGCCATGGGTTCGGGGTTGTCAGCTTGTGGGCCTCCGCCGATGACAAGAGGATGGCAGTCATCACGCTGCGCTGCGCGAAAGGGGATACTGGCTAAGTCGAGTAATTGGAGAACGGAGGTGAAAGTCATTTCGTATTGCAGCGAGATAGCGAGTATGTCTGCGGAGGCTACTGGTTGTCGCGTGTCCCAGGTGAACAGCGGAATGTTTTGTTTGCGCATTCTTTTTTCGGCATCTAACCAAGGGCAGAATACACGCTCTGCGCAGCAGCCTGGTGTGTGGTTGGTAAGCCAATAAAGTATCTGGCAACCGAGATGACTCATGCCGATGGTGTAGGCGTCAGGAAAAGCGATAGCGACGCGAACCTGGGAATCCTCCCAGTCGCCGTCTGCGACAAGCTGATTGATTTCACGCCCGATATATTGTCCCGGCTGATTCACATAGGGGAGTAGTTGCGTGCTTACGATGTTCTGAAGTGAAGACATATCGTTAATCCCTATTGTTGTGCATTTGCACAAAATCAGTGTTGCTGACACGTCAGCGGCGTTCTACAATAACTTTAGTAACGATAAGCGCGTGAAATGGCAAGTGCAGCCGATGTTATTAGGTAGGCGTTTCACAGTTTTTTATCCTGTGAAATGTTGTTG
>JAJDDW010000032.1 GCA_029260115.1 Phycisphaerae bacterium
GCCAAGAAATTAATCAACTCCGATTCCAATCCAGCGATCTCCGTAGCATCCATGCCGTAAGTCCTCCAATGATAGACATTTAGAGAACTTCATCGACTCAAGTCATAGCCTCACTTGAGCCTATCCGGCGCTGTAGTATTAATAACAAACTAAATTTCAAGCCCCAGATACGTAACATTGTAATTCATCGCGACTTACCAGCGGATGTCTAGCCATTTTTCTTGGCTATGATCTGTACCGGGCCGATGCAACCGCGTTCGATTCCGTTGAACGTGTTAAGAAACTTTTCCCTAGCCGACTCACCTAAAATAAGATGTATACCCAACGGCGCATGCCCTTTAGCCCCACGCGACAGTGTCTGACTAAAAAAGTCTTTGGCAAATGCGCTGCGATCTTCGATTTCGCACACTTCAAATCCCGCATCGCTCAGAAGTTCGCGCATCTCTTCCGGCGTGACCAAATGCGACGTCTCAGCCGACTGCGCCCACGGTAGAGGAAACGACAATTCTTCTTCGCCTTTTATCATCACGTCGTAAATGCAAATGATAGCCCCGGGTTTCAACACCCGAGCTGCTTCGTGATATAAGCCCACCCGGTCTTTTACGTTCATGGCCATGTGAAACGAAATGGCCGCATCGAAAACCTCATCTTCAAAAGGCATAGCCAGTGCGCTTGCCACCTCAAAATCTACCTTGTCATCAAGGCCCGTTAATTCCGTCAGTGCCCACGCGATAGCTATATACTCTGGCGTTAAGTCAATGCCGTTAACGTGGCACCCAAACTCTGAACCGATATAGCGCGAGGCCCCGCCTATCCCGCAGCCAATATCCACGACGTGGTCTGTTGACTTCAAGTTCATCTTAGACACGGCATGTTCGGTAGCTTGTCGGCCACCGATATGAAATTCGTCCACCGGAGCTAAATCGCTAAGTTGTAATTCGTTCAGCGCGACCCCCGACGCCTCAAGCCTTTCGAAGATACGTGTCATGAGGTTGGCATCTGTATAGTGCTGCGAAACGCTGCTTTCCAATTGCTCTACTTGATTCATATTGCTATTACCTTGAGCAAAAGTATCACTTCCCAAAAAGCGAGCGCAAATATCCCTTGAAATGCAGCAAGCTTTCTTTCACCACTTTCATATCACGTCTGGACTTAGCCAAGATGAACGCCCCCTCCAGCACCGCGATGAAATGCTCAGCTAAGCTAAGGGTATCAAAGTTCGCTTCTGGCGCTTCTTGCGCCTTGGCTTGGTCCAAATCTGCTTGAAACGACTCGGTCCATTTCATAAAAAAGTTGGCACAGGTGACACGCATGTCTTCGTGCGTGTCTGACAGCTCCATCGCGAAGTTGCCGAGCAGACAGCCCTGCTGAGCAATATTGCTCTGGGACATCTCAATCACCAGGTCCACATACCCATACACCCGATCAAGCGGGTCAGGTAAACTACGATACGGCGCCTCGGCTAACGTGCGGCTTTTGTATTCAAAGACCCGCTCCAAGGTAGCCCGGGCCAGGTCTTCTTTGCCTTTGAAATAATGAAAGAAGCACCCCTTAGTAACCTCAGCCGAAGTGCAAATCTGCTCCACAGTGGTAGCCGTGAACCCCTTAGCTAGCATTAAATGATGCGCAGCATCCAGCAATCGCTCCTTAGTCACAGGTTTATCGCTTTTTGTCATTATATCATACCAACCAGTCGGTATATAATATAGTGGAGGTGATGTGGCGTCAAGGTCTTATGAGGTAAAAGGTGGAGTACAGGTTGTTGTTCGTAAGTGGTTTATTTGAAACGGTTTACGGTAATACGTCAATGAATCGTGAATCATGCGACAGAGAGCAGGATACCCTATTCGTTTTCGCTTCGCGTCTTTGATAATTGAATCACTAGAGTTCAGGCATCCAATCTATTTGGCCACATTCGGGGCATCTGCCGGAGACATTGCCGGTGAGATTGTAGCCGCAATTACGGCAATGTCGGGGCGGCAGAGGCTTGGGCTGGTTGTGATAAACTAGAGCAAATAGCGATGGATAAATAATCAGGTTTCCTACAAGTACGGTCATGTCGAATGATAAGTTACCATATTTACCATCTATCAGGTTCATCGCGATTACAAGTGTAACTAGGTTGGGGTACAGCCCGATGTATGGCACGACTAGGTAGACCGTGCTTAAGCCCATGCCAAAAACCAGCCCATTCATAGCTCCCAGCCATGCCCGAGTGCGAATGCGGTGCGCGATCAAGCGCGAGCCCATGACTAATCCATATGGAAGCATGAGGAATTGACTGGCAAGGAATAGTGAGCAGAACCCGAATGATTGTTTTCTGATAGAACGACAGATCGCATTTGTACTGTTAATGTCACTTTTTATCAGATAATAAGTCGGGATGAACAGGATCCAAGCGAAGGATATCGATGCGACGGTCCGCACGGCTAAGGTGCGGATGAATGACCACCAAGATGGCTTGTTTGAGCTAATAAGTTTACAGCCTTACTAGTAAATTAGAATCATGCTGCACAATAGTTGTATACTAGAATCCCTAAACCATCCACAAACAAGGGAAATCAACTATTGTGTTGCATAACCTCCTTCCACCAAAGCACTTACAAATACTTTGTGAAAAATTTCTTAAAGTTTGCCAAAAGTCATATACAACCAAGCTCCCAGTGTTAAACTGGCGGTCTTGTGGATGGTTGCTTGGGCGTTGTGTCGGGCTATCGAGACCGCGCGGCTAGTGCTCGGATGGCTTAGGCGGCTTGTTTTTCTATTGATTGAAGAAACGAGGCTCGCGCAAATAGGCCCTGAGCGCCGATACGATAGCGGCGAATTGTTACAACGATGATCTGATGGTTGCGGTGATGGTCATTGGGATTGATGATATTGATATAGGCTATGACAGCTGAGACCTTACAACCTTATGTAGCTATCGGTGCTACGGTTCTTATCGTGACCGGTGCGGCTATTGCGTTTTTGCTGGTGGCTCATTTGATTGGGCCTAAGCGACATGGGCCGGTGAAGGATTCGACTTACGAATCGGGCATGCCGGTTATCACGGACGCGCGGCGGCGATTTAATGTTAAGTTCTACATCGTGGCTATGCTCTTTATTCTATTCGATGTCGAAATCGTATTTATGTGGCCTTGGGCGATGTTGTATTATGAAGCGGCTACCGCGGGCGCGACTATCCCGTTACAAAACGGCACGATGGTTGGTAAGGAATTCCTGATAGTTGGTATGGGCATATTCTTCGCGCTGCTCCTATTTGGTTTGGTTTATGAATTAGGAAAGGGGGCACTGAAATGGGATTAACCCCGGTTGGTTCGATGCCCTATCAAGAGAGCAAAGAAGAATTTCTCACCACTAAGTTGAGTCATCTGATTGATCTTACGCGCAAGATAGGCGTGAATTGGTCAAGAAAAAATTCTCTATGGCCTATGCCATTCGCTACTGCATGTTGCGGTATTGAACTGATGGCTACCGGGGCCAGTCGGTATGACATAGCGCGCTTCGGGGCGGAGGTTATGCGATTTACGCCGAGGCAATGCGACCTCATGATTTGCGCCGGACGCGTGGCGATAAAGACCATGCCGGTTTTGCAACGCATTTACATGCAGATGGCTGAGCCTAAGTGGGTGATTAGCATGGGCGCTTGTGCGAGTACGGGCGGCGTGTTTGATACTTACGCTGTGGTGCAGGGCGTGGACCAGTTTTTGCCGGTGGATGTTTATGTGCCGGGCTGTCCGCCGCGCCCCGAAACGCTGCTCGAAGGCGTCATGGCTATTCAACGCATAGTTGAAAATGAAGGCTTGATTCATAGTAAAGAGCGCGAACGTGGTATGGGGTTAGTGGTTCAGCCTACGGTTCAAGTTAAAGTTGAGAAGGGGGCGGGCAAATAACGTGAGCGCCAAAATCACCCCTATTATCGAGCTACTCCAGAAGCAATTTTCAGACATAGATTTTGCGCCAGCGCCGCTACTGGAGATGAAAGATAAATCGGCTGAGCAGTGGTGTGTGCATGTGCAGCCTAGCAAGCTATTTGCGGTGATGTCTTTTCTACGAAGCGACGAGCGATGTTCGTTTGAGCAATTGTCGGACTTAGCGGGCGTGGATTATCTGAATTTCCCCAAGGCTAAGGATCGTTACGGCATAGTTTATTCTTTGCTGTCGTTATCGAAAGAGCATCGTCTTTGGGTGAAGGTGTTTGTGAACGATCCGAATCCGGAAGTGCCGTCAGTGGTAAGCATTTGGTATGGTGCGACTTGGATGGAGCGAGAAGTCTGGGACATGTTTGGCGTACGTTTTAGCGATCACCCGGACCTGCGGCGCATTTTGACCTGGGAAAGTTTTGAAGCCCATCCGCTGCGTAAGGATTATCCGTTGACAGGACGCGGCGAGCGAGAAGACTTTAAGGTAATAACGCGCGATAGCGCGTAATGACTGATACTTGATGACAACTACGACCACGACATCACCGCAACAAACACACCAAGCAGGGCCTGCGGGTTATGCGCCGGAGGAGCCGGGAGGTGACTTATGGGCGTTGAACTTTGGTCCTCAGCATCCGGCGACGCATACCACGCTTCGTCATGTGCTTGAGCTTGATGGTGAGGTGATTCGCAGTTGTACGGTTCATATAGGCTATTTGCACAGCGGGTTTGAAAAGCTGGCTGAGCATATGAATTTCAATCAGTATGTGGTCGTTACCGACCGCATGAATTACGTCTCGCCGATGGCTAACAACATCGCGTGGCATCATGCCTGCGAGAAACTGTTTGGTATTGAACTCACCCCGCGATGTAAAGTAATTCGCACGATTATCGCAGAGCTAGCTAGGATTCAAGATCATTTGCTAAGTGTCGGTGCGACAGGTTTGGACCTCGGCGCGTTTACGGCCTTTATGTATCCGTTTAATGCCCGTGAAACGATTTATGATTTGTGCGAAGAAATTTGCGGTGCTCGATTTACGACGAGTTATACGCGTGTCGGCGGTTTGATGCAGGACATTACGCCGCGTTGGCCAAGCATGGTAAAGGATTATTGTACGGAAGAATTGCCTAAAGCGTTAGATGATTTGGAGAGTCTGCTGCTGCGTAATCGCATTTTTATTGAGCGCACAAAAGGCGTGGGTCAAATCAGTCGTGAAGAGGCGATTAACTGGGGTATCACCGGGCCTTTGGCGCGGTCGGCAGGTGTGCGGCGCGATTTGCGTAAGGACGAACCGTATTTGTGTTATGCGGAAAATTGGGATGGTCAGGGTGCGCCGGCTGTCTCGTTTAAGGTGCCCATCGCAGCTGGCGGTGATTGCTTTACAAGATTCCAAGTTCGTATCGCGGAGATGCGCGAGTCGATCAACATTATTATGCAACTCGTGGACAACATTCCGTCCGGGCCTATCGATGTTTTGCCTGACGATAAAATGACAATGCCCAATAAGGATGAAGTTTACGGGAGTATCGAGGGATTGATCCACCATTTTGAACAGGTGATGACCAATCGTGGTCATACGCCGCCGGTTGGTGAAGTGTACGGCGCAAATGAAACCGCGAATGGTGAATTGGGATTCTATTTGGTGAGTGACGGCGGGAACATGCCATACCGGGCAAGGTGTCGGCCTCCGTCTTTTATTAATTACCAGTGTTTCGAGAAATTGATCGTCGGGCACAAGATTAGCGACGTGGTCGCAGTGCTGGGTAGTTTGAATATTATCGCGGCTGAGTTGGATCGGTAACGAGCGGTGAATTTGGGTGTCGGCGTGTTGTCGCTCATCCTGTCAATAAGCATTGTAGTATAAGACGCAAGAGCTATGTCGTGGAAAGCGATTGATCGCAATCAACCTGTTATCGAAAAGGACGCCGCGCCTGTTTTGAGTGAAGCGGTGCGGGAAAAAATCCGCTCGTTTTTCCCTCGATACGAAACGAAGCGGGCGGTGTTATTGCCGGCGCTGCACATTGTGCAAAACACGCTTGGCTATATCTCCTGGCAGGCGATGGCGGAAATCGCCGAGATTCTGGAGATTCATCCGGCGGACGTGATGAACACAACTTCGTTTTATACTCACTTTTGGACACACCCTAAAGGGGAAAAAGTCGTCACGGTCTGTCGTAGCATTTCATGTGAAGCGATGGGCGGCGCGAAAATGCTCGATACCATTAAGAAAGAGTTGGGCATTGACGAACACGGTACCACCAAGGATGGGCGATATAGCTTGGTTACGGAAGAATGTTTAGCCGGCTGCGATCACGCACCGTGTTTATTGATTAACGAGAAGATGCATAAGTGCGTCAAAGCAGAGGATATTCCAACGCTACTTGCGGATGTAGATAATAATAAATTGTCCATGCCGCGTAGCGATTTGTTTGATCCGCCTTCAGAAAAACAGGCCGCTTCGGCGACGATGCAAGACTCGGTGGTCGGGACAACATCAGACGTGAGTGAGATGCGCGAGGCGGAATAATGGTTTTCGATAGGTCGGGCCATGAGAAGCCGGCTGTGGTTACTTGAGGTGGCGCGGTATGCCGGACGCCCGTGGTCGTTTGAACTTAGATCAAGAGGGTAGAGATAGAGGCGTGGCGGAGCATCCGTCACAGGTAGTAGAAGTTCGGAGCCAATTTAATAAGCCGGTCTTTGATTGGTTGGCGTTGGCTTTGGTATTGGTTTTTTTTCTTGCGCCGATGAGTGTGATTGTATCACCCATCGCGGCACACAGGGAGGCAACGCGTTGGCGGGGCGACTTTCAGTTTGCAGAGTCAGACAACATACAAATCCTCGAAGCCGCGGCGTGGTGGCAGGGGAAGTTGGACTTGCCTGTGCGCGAGTGGGATACCGCTTTATCCGAAGGGAAAGTGTACAGCCACTTTCCGCCGTTGTTCACCGTCATCAGCGCCATTCTCTTGCCCCTGCTGGGCGGCGTGCCTCATTGGTTCGTACTATTTTTCATCGTGCTCCCCGTGCCGATTTTAGCATACGTGCTATTTCGTCGCGCGACATCATCCCCGCTTTGGGGCGCTCTATTAGCTATCGGTTTTGTTTGCGGCACGTCTGCGTGGCCGGTGATGGATCGCACACTCAGCGGGTGCGGCCCGTACTTCGTCAATCACACGCTCGCGACAATAGGCTTGCTCATTTTCCTCATCGAGTTTCAAGGTCAGCGGCGCACCTGGGCGGCGGGCATTGGTTTGCTCATGGCTACGATGGCGCGATCTCTAACAGCGGCCTTTCTGATTCCTCTCGTTTGGTCAACATGGAAAAACGAGCCGGATGCGGGGCGACGCAAGCAGTGGGTGTGTCTGGCGCTAGTTTGCCTATCGATCGTCGCGGTGCCTCTCACTATGAATACGCTCAAGTTTGGTCATCCGCTGAAAAGTGGTTACATGCTGATTTACGAGGGTCGAGACGACAATTTCGCCCGCGACGCTCACGAACACGGTTTGTTTTCTCCGGCGTTTTTGAGTCGCAATTTGTATTACCACAATATCGGCTTGCCCGATCGGCACGTGATCAGCATGGCTGGTCAGCGCGAGGTGCACTATCGCCCCAGCATGGTTTGCTCAGGTATTTGGTGGACGACGCCGCTACTGCTTTGGCTGTTTGTGGATTTGATCGGCATCTGGCGCCAGCCGTCGGCACGCATCTTGCTACTAGCCAGCGTGTGCGTGTACGTCCCGCTAATGATGTTTCACGCCTGCGGGAATGTGCAGCGGGGGTACAATCGATTTTCGCTGGATTATCTTCCGGCTATTTTGGTGCTCATCGCGCCGCGGTGTTTCCTAGGATGGCGGCGATGGGTCAGCGTAGCCATGATTATTTGGAGCGTGGTGTATTTTCGATGGATGATATGAAAATAAAGTTGATGGACGATCTTACAAGCGAGCAGCGGGCCTATACCCGCGCGGGCTTACAGGCGTAGTTGAGTTTATGGCAGCTTTTGAACCAGTATTATTGAGAAACCGTGGCGTCGAAGGCTCGACAACACTGAAGGTCTATGAATCTCGCGGTGGGTATCAGGCTGTGCGCAAGGCGCTCAAGCAGACGCCGGACGAGATTGTCGCAGAAGTCAAGAAGGCTAACCTGCGAGGTCGAGGTGGCGCTGGCTTCCCGGCCGGCGTGAAATGGGGATTCCTTCCGAAAGATCGTAAGAAAACATTGCTCTGTGTGAATGGTGACGAATCCGAACCGCCGACGTTTTGCAATCGGGTACTCATGGAGCATGACCCTCATCAGCTCATCGAGGGTACGATCATCGCGGCTTATGCGGTTCAGGCCCAGACAGTATATATCTATCTGCGTGGCGAATTCCACGAACAATTTCATATTGTGCAAAAGGCTGTCGACCAGGCTTACGCGGCGGGATATCTTGGCAAGAAGATTTTCGGCAGCGATTTTTCAATTGAAATGTATTTGCATCGCGGTGCTGGGGCTTATGTGTGTGGCGAAGAGACCGGACTAATCGAATCTTTAGAAGGTAAACGAGGTTGGCCCCGTATTAAGCCACCGTTCCCTGCGATTGAAGGCGCGTTCCGATTGCCGACGGTAGTCAACAACGTCGAAACGCTTTCTTGTGTACCTCACATTATTGAGCGCGGCGCGGATTGGTTTACTGGCATCGGTCCCGCGCATAGCGCTGGTCCTAAACTTTTTTGTATTAGCGGTCCGGTCAAAAGGCCTGGCTGTTACGAAGGCGCGATGGACATCACGGTACGCGAACTTATCGAGCGCGAAGACATGGGCGGCGGTATGATAGACGGCAAGCACGTCAAGGCTGTCTTTCCTGGCGGTTGCTCGATGGGCATTCTCTCGGCTGATGAACTGGATATGAAGCTAGACTTTGACGATCCGCGCAACTTTGGTTTGCTCGGGTTGGGAACTGCGGCTGCGGTGGTCATTCCACATGATATGGACATGCGCGTGGTGCTTAGAAATATGGCGCGGTTTTATGGCACGGAATCTTGCGGACAATGTACGCAGTGTCGAGAAGGCACGGCCTGGATGCACAAGATCGCTACCCGTATCGCGGCGGACGCTGGACGACCGGAAGATTTAGATGTGTTGCTGGAGACCGCCCGTAATATGGGCATGATGCCGGGACTGAGCATCTGCGGATTACCCGATGGCGCGACGTTTCCTATTGAAACTACGGTAAAAAAATTCCGAAGCGAATTAGAAGAGTATATCCTCGCTCAACCAAAAGGACGAGCAGAATATTTGCTGAGGGTGTTAAATTAGGCTTGTAAAGGGCGTGGCGGTTAATCCGTTTCGCTGAAGATTATACTGACTATGGCTAAGATCATCATTGACAGTCAAGAAATCGAGTGCCGCGATGGCGTCACGGCATTACAGGCGGCTATTGAAGCTGGTTGGGATGTGCCGCATTATTGCTACCATCCTGGGCTTTCCGTCGTGGCTTCATGCCGACTTTGCCTGATGGAAATGAAGATGCCCCATCCCCAGACCAAGGAAATGGGCTGGGCGCCGAAGCTGTTACCATCTTGCCAAACGCCTGCTCGTGAGGGTATGGAAATTCGTTTCAATACCGAGAAGGTGAAAAAGAATCAGGAAAACTGTATGGAGTTTTTCCTACTCAATCATCCTCTCGACTGTCCGGTGTGCGACCAGGCGGGTGAATGCCACTTGCAAGACTATAGTTACAAGTTTGGCAAGGCTGAGTCGCGGATGGTCGATCAAAAGTTGAAAAACCCTAAGAAGGACATTGGCCCGCGCACGTTGCTTTATTCTGACCGCTGTGTGATGTGTACGCGTTGCGTGCGTTTTACGCAGGAGGTTTCCGGTACGCACGAGCTTAGTATTGTCAATCGTGGCTCGCGGGTTGAGATTGATGTCTTCCCTGGCCTGCCACTTGATAACCCCCTGCAAGGTAACGTCGTGGATATTTGTCCGGTCGGTTGCCTGCTCGATAAAGATTTTCTTTTTCAACGACGGGTGTGGGAACTCAAACGCGGCGAATCTGTATGCCCAGGATGTGCGCGAGGATGTTCCATCTCCATCGATCATGTAGACGAAAAGGTCTATCGCCTGAAGCCGCGGTTTAATCCCAAGGTCAATGATTGGTGGATGTGCGACGAAGGGCGTTTCGGCTACGAGTATATTCACGATAAAAAACGTATTTCGTCACCATTAGTCCGTCGCGGCCTGGAACAGACCACCCCCAACTGGGAAGACGTACCGGCTGTGCTTCGTTATCGCTTTGAGCAATTTGTGAAAGCGCAAGGCGGGGCGAAAGTTGTGGCTGTTCTCTCACCGTTCATGGCCAATGAAGAAGCGTGGCTGCTTGCCAAGTTTATTCGCGACGTTGCCCCAGAGGCTTCGCTAGCGATAGGCCCGGTACCCTATGAAGGTGACGATCAAATCTTCCCGGCTAAGGCGAGCGGTGATGGGATTAAATTTACCATTCTCAAAGAGAAAGCGCCGAACCGCAAAGGCATTGAGTCATTACTCGAATCGTTAGGTGGTAGCACGCTGACGTGCGAGCAGTTTGTCGAGAAGGCGGGTGCGGGCGAATTCATGGCAGCGTGGGTTGTTGGTGGATATCCCAAACCTTGGGTTGACAAAGACACGGCTAAGTTGGCGGGTAAGTTTGATCTGCTGGTCGCGCAGGATATTTTTGAAAACGAATTCACTACGAAAGCAGATATTGTATTACCGGCGTGTGCTTGGGCTGAGCGTGAAGGCAGCTTTACTAACGCCGATGGTTTATCTCAGCCTTTCCATTGGGCGATTGTGCCGCCGGATGGTGCGCGGCGTGATGGGCAGTATTTGTTTGAGATTGCGGGTGAAACAGGTTTATTTAGTGCGGCTAGGGTGCGAGAGATGATGGCGGCATCTGTGCCAAACTTGTCGCAGGTGTATGAGTCACAGCGTAAGCCGGCGCATGCTCATTAATAGATTGAAGTGTTATAGGTAGAATCGAACGTATGTGGGAATTTCTAACATCTCAAATGGGCGTCAGCATAATGCTCGCAGCCGTGGTGTTCGGCGTCATGCAGGGTGTGGTTGCTTACAGTATCTACTTCGAGCGCAAGATTGCGGCGTGGATTCAGGATCGGTGCGGGCCTAACCGCGTTGGGCCTTTTGGTTTATTACAACCCATCGCCGACGGCGTGAAGTTTATCTTCAAAGAAGACGTGATTCCTGGCCATGTTGATAAGGTGTTGTTTGTACTCGCACCGACCATGATGTTCATCATCGCTTTCATTGGCCTGGCTGCTATCCCGTGGGGCGGGCAGTGGTTGGTGGACGGGAAGCTTGTCAACATACAAGTATCCAACCCCGACATCGGTTTGCTTTATCTGCTCGGTGTAGGGGGCATGGGCGTGTACGGCGTAGTACTGGGCGGCTGGGCGAGTAACAATAAGTATTCGTTTTACGGCGCGATTCGAGCTACGGCGCAAATGTTAAGCTATGAAATTCCTATGGGGCTGTGCATTGTTATTGTGGTATTGACTATGGGCTCGCTTCGCTTGGAAGAAATTATTTTACCTCAAACCGCGTATTGGTCTGGTGCGATTCCTAAGTGGAATATTTTTCTTCATCCACTCGTTTTTTTAATTTTGTTTATCACCATGTTAGCTGAAGCGAACCGAGCGCCGTTTGACCTAGCCGAGGCAGAGCAGGAGTTGGTCGGCGGCTTTCATACAGAATATAGCGCTCTGAAGTTTGGCATGTTTTTTCTTGGCGAGTACGCCCATATGATTACTGCCAGTGCGTTTATTAGTGTTATGTTCTTAGGCGGCTGGCATTTGCCTTGGCTCCCGTGGGCACAGCCTGAGGCCACGAGCTTTGCGGCGGTCATTGTGAAAATGTTGGTGCTCGGCGGAAAAATTGCTGGCTTTTTGTTTTTGATGATGTGGATTCGATGGACGCTTCCTCGTTTTCGTTTCGACCAACTCATGCGTTTAGCTTGGCTAGGTTTAATTCCCATGACGTTGGGACTGTTTATGATAACGGTAGGCCTGCTCTATTTTGGTCTGCATCGCTCGTGGGCGTGGACCTGCGGAGGTGATACCGTCGTCTTGGTGCTAACACTTATGTATGTAGCGGTGTCGCGACGAGAAGTTTCCGGTAGAACGCCTGGTATGAATGTCATTGGCGTAGGTACGGCTGCGGGCTAGCGGCGCGAGAGTTTTAAGCAATAAATATGATACATGACGAAGACATTTTAGAACTCAGTGAGCCGAGCCTTTCCCCAGCGGAAAAACTCTTCATCCCGCAGATTTTGGGTGGGATGGTGACGACTATTGCGCACATGGGTAAGTCGATGGTGGGGCAAAATCTCACGGTGCAATATCCTGAACAGAAGCGTGATATTCGATTGGAAAATTATCGCGGGGTGCATCGACTCAATCGTGATGAAAAAGACCGTGTCGCCTGTGTCGCTTGTTTTATGTGTTCCACAGCATGCCCGGCTAATTGCATCCATATTGAAGCTGGCGAGTCGCCTTGGGAAGATCGCGAAAAGTATCCGGTCAAATTCGACATCGACGAACTGCGCTGCATATTCTGCGGCATGTGCGAAGAGGCCTGTCCGGTAGACGCGATTGAACTCACGCCGCATTATGATCTTGTGGGTCGATCGCGCGAGGAAATGATCCTCGATAAAGAAGAGTTGCTGGCCGTCTATGACGCAACGCGCGAACTCAAACCGCGCAAAAATCCGCATGTGACCGGCTATATAGGAACGGGGAATCGACCTGGCGTAACGAGCGATGCCAACAATATAGACAAGGAACCGTCGTGACTCCGGAAACGGCTTACTTATTATACTTTGCTTTCGCACTCGGCGGCGCGGGTGTGTACTTCATGCTGCCTCGTGGGGAAGCCACCAAGCCCGCAGTCGGGGCACTGTTTGGATTGGGGTCGTTAATTGCGTTGTCGCTCGTACTTTCCACGCGCATTATCACGCCGGATCACACCACGTATTACTTCTATCTATTCTCAACTATTGCGATAGCCGCAGCCGTTCGCGTGATAACGCATCCCAAGCCGGTCTACAGCGCATTGTACTTTATTCTCGTGGTTATCTCGGTATCAGCTTTGTTGGTATTACTCGAAGCGGAATTCCTAGCGGTAGCAGCGATCATTGTTTACGCCGGCGCGATCATGGTCACGTATTTATTTGTCATCATGCTAGCCCAGCAGACTTCTACCCCGCATTACGATAGTAGAAGCCGCGAGCCGTTATTGGCGGTGATGGCTGGGTTTGTTCTGATGGCGGCTATCGCTACGCGCTCAGCTGACATCGCACCTTCTCGTGTCGTGGCTAGTGATGCACGCTCGCAGGTGACATCGCCAGTCGTTTTGGTTTCTGACGGCGCTACTGATGAGCCGACAGGAACGATAAACGAGCCGTTGACCCGTGGTAACACGCTTCTCGTTGGCGCGAGCGTGATGACGCGTTATGTGGTGGTATTAGAAATCTCTGGCGTATTGCTTTTAGTGTCGATGGTGGGGGCCATTGCTATGTCGCGCAAGCGCGTGCCTATGGAAGGTTACAGACCAGCGGCTCCGCCGCTGGGCCAAATTGGTAAAGAGGTGGAACCGTATTAGATGAATTCATTGGCAGAGTATTCGGTGATTAGTGCGATTCTTTTCGCGTTGGGACTGGTGGGTTTTCTGACCCGCCGCAACCTGATCGTGATTTTTCTATCGACGGAACTGATGTTTCAGGGCATTGTGTTAAATGTCGTGACATACGCCCGCTTGCATGGTAACACGGATGGCCAGGCGTTTGGTTTGTTTATGTTGGTCATCGCTGCTGTTGAAGCCGGACTAGCTTTGGGCATGATTGTACTTTTATATCGTCGCCGAGGCACGCTAGATGCTGAGGCTTGGTCGTTTATGCATGGTTAGAGAATGTAATTGAGCCGCGGGCTTCAGCCCGCGCGGACGTAGTAGGTTAATGATCTGCGAAATTAAAAGAGTACGTATTCGTATATTATAAAACGCTACGACTTAATGAAATAACAGAATGTCGATTGAAACCTTAAAACTTTGTGGCTTAGTCATTTTGCTCGCCCCGCTCGCTGGCGCGATACTCGCCGGCGGTCTAGGCCCGCGTGTTTTCCGTAGTCGGTCTCATTGGCCTGTCTTGCTCGGCGTGGGCAGTGCGTTCGTCGCGGCTATCGTTTTGTTTCGGGAAGTTTATACCGCCCCAGTTGGCGAGACCTTAGCTAAGATTCCGCTATACGAGTGGATAGCCGCCTCTACCAATGCCAGGTTCAACGTCGAATTACTCATCGACCCACTCACGGCTATCATGTTGGTCACGGTAACGGGCATTTCGCTGCTCGTCGTTATCTACTCCCGTGACTACATGAGAGACCATGGCCAACCTGAGCGCGGATACGAAAGATTTTTTGCGTACCTGGGCCTATTCGTTTTTGCTATGTGTACCCTGGTACTTGGCGGCAATTTCCTGCTTCTCTATCTAGGCTGGGAAGCGGTGGGCTTATGCAGTTATCTATTGATTGGCTTTTATTACGATAAACCCTCGGCTGCGGCTGCGGCGAAGAAGGCGTTTTTAGTCAATCGCGTCGGCGACTTCGGTTTTGGCCTGGGCATTTTGTTGATCTACATCAGCTTTGGCACGCTCGAATACGCGGCTGTCTTTGATATGGTGCAGGAAAGATTGCTCGCTTCGGGTGAGCCGTTGACGGATGGCCGACTGTCAGCCATCGCATTGTGTCTTTTAGCTGGGGCGTGCGGAAAAAGTGCTCAACTACCCTTACACGTTTGGCTACCCGATGCAATGGAAGGCCCGTCGCCGGTATCAGCCCTTATCCACGCCGCGACCATGGTTACTGCTGGCATTTTCATGATCGCTCGATGCGGCGCAATTTTCGCCGCGTCACCATTAGCCATGACCGTCATTGCAGTCATAGGCGCAACCACGGCACTTTTCGCCGCGACGATTGCTTTGGTCCAGACGGACATGAAGCGGGTGCTTGCTTATTCCACGATCAGTCAACTTGGTTACATGTTCCTTGGTATCGGTGTTTACGCAGCAGACTCAGCCGTCTTCCATCTGTTCACCCACGCATTTTTTAAGGCGTTGTTATTCTTGGGGGCGGGCAGTGTCATGCACGCCATGGGCGGCGTCATCGATATGCGCCAATTCGGCGGTTTGCGAAAGGTTATTCCCTGGACGTTTATGACGTTCGTCATTGGCTCGCTTGCGCTATCTGGCGTACCCGGTTTTGCTGGCTTTTTCAGCAAGGACGAAATCATTCATCACGCGCTATCAGCCCATTGGCTGCTCGGCGGTATCGGATTACTCACGGCGCTACTCACTGCGTTTTACACATTCTGCATGGTATTCATGGCCTTCTCTGGTCCAGAGCGCATTCCGGAAGGTGTTCACGCGCATGAATCCGGCGGATGGATGATCTTTTCGCTGCTCGTTCTTTCGGTTGGTGCGATTGGCGCGGGTTATTTAGGTGTAGGCGGAAAAGTCTTTCACCACTTCCTAGAGCCAGTATTCGCAGAAACGTTTGCGGCCCACATGCCTACGCACGGTGCGGTTCATGCTGTTGCCCATCAAAGTTTCTGGCAGGCCTATGGCTTGATGGTAATTTCTGGCTCGCTAGCCTTTATCGGTATCATAGGCGCTTATGTGATGTACGTGAGACAGCCTTGGATTCCCGGTTTGGTTCGGGCCTCTGCTCGCGGCACATACGACACATTGTGGAATAAATATTTCGTAGACGAGGCCTATCAGGCGGGCATCGTCGAACCGGCGAAAAAGACCGGCGAACTCTGTGTGGGCCTGGATAATTATTTTATCGACGGACTGATTTGGACAGTGACCGCGATTCCGCGCGGGCTAGGCTATCTCGCACGCACGCTGCAAGGCGGCGCTATGCAAGGTTATGGCTTGAGCATGGTCGCGGGCGTGACGGTCATTGTGTTACTCGTTTTTTGGTGTCAGTAGAAATCAGATGAAAGCCCCGTCGAAATTTATAACGAGGCACATGACAAGTAGTCATTAGGACCATTGATGGACGTATTTATAGCGGAACAATCCTGGCTGTTGACTGCCATTATCTTCTCGCCGCTGGCCGGCGTGATGCTACTCTGGCTGCCGCCTTATGGCGATGCGCGCGGCGTGCGCCGCTCCGCGATGTTGTACTCGCTGGTTACGCTAGGCCTAACGATATATGCGCTCTATGCCTTTCAGCAATCAGCCCCACAGGTATCCGCGGGCAGTCCGGGCTTCCAGTTAGAACAACGCGCCAGTTGGCTAAGTCTTCCGGGTGATGACTTTAAGCCCGCGATAGACATAAGTTATCATGTCGGCATTGACGGCATTAGCATTTGGCTGCTCGTGCTAACTGCCATGCTCATGCCGCTTTGTATATGGGGCAGCTTTAGTGCCATCCGCAATCGAGAGCGAGAATATTATAGCTTACTGTTGTTATTGCAGGTGGGCATGCTCGGCGTGTTCTGCTCGATGGACCTATTATTGTTTTATGTCTTTTTTGAGTTCACGCTAATTCCGTTGTACTTTCTCATTGGTATATGGGGAGGCCCAGATCGGCGACGCGCGGCGAATAAGTTTTTCATTTTCACGCTTTCCGGTAGTGTCCTTACCCTCGCGGGCATTTTATACCTAGCCTACTACGCCTACACCGACTTAGGTTACATCACGCTAAACATTCAGAAGCTGACCGAGCTGGGCCAAACGGGGTTTATCTCGCCCGGGGTGCAGTGGTGGTTGTTCTTGGCATTTGCGGCGGGCTTTGCTATCAAAGTGCCTTTGTTTCCTGTGCACACTTGGCTGCCACTCGCCCATACAGAAGCCCCAACGGCCGGCAGCGTGATTCTGGCGGGTGTTTTGCTCAAGCTCGGAACCTATGGTTTTTGTCGATTAAGTTTACCGATATTTCCCGCGGCCTCGCGCGAGTTAGCGCCTGTCATTGCGACCTTAGCCATCATCGGCATCATCTACGCGGCGCTGGCCGCTTGGGTGCAGCGAGACGTCAAAAAACTGGTGGCTTATTCCTCCGTATCCCACTTGGGATTTTGCATGCTAGGCCTATTCAGCATGAAAGTGGCCGGCGTCAACGGCGCGGTTATATACATGATAAACCACGGACTATCGACCGGCGCATTATTTTTGGTCATTGGCTTTATGTACGAGCGGTATCACACCCGCAGTATCGACGACATTGGCGGGCTGGCGAAAAAAATGCCGTGGATGGCCTTTTTCCTAGTCTTCTTTACGTTGAGTAGCATTGGCCTGCCTGGTTTGAATGGCTTCGTGGGCGAATTCCTCGTCTTACTGGGCACGGCTATCTCTGCGGGAACCTCGGATATGCGACCGGCAGGCCCGCTAGGGTTTGGTTATGTCATCCCCGCAGCCCTCGGCATCATCCTCGGCGCGGTCTACATGTTATGGATGTGTCAGCACGTATTGTTTGGCCCGCTGAAAGAACCACCCAATACGCCGGATACCTCAACAGGTTTGACGACCGACCTGAACAAACGAGAGATTAGCATTCTCGTGCCACTCGCCTTAGCCTGCGTGTGTATCGGCGTGTACCCCAAGCCGTTATTGAATTCGTTTCAAGTAGCTATCGAGCAACACATTTTGCCGTTAGGAACTGTCTACGCGACGGACATAGAACCGAGCCGCGGGCGATATGAAATCCCGATTCATCGGGAGCCCGCGCGGACGCAGCATGTAAAACATGCACGAATTATCAACAATCTTCCCGACGTTGATTCTTCGGCCAAAATCGTCGTGGATACACAAAGACCAACTGACGCACCATATTCGTTCCCGATGAGTCAGGATACGGTTATTACCTCGGCCTTTGATTTGGTCAAAACACCTGGAGCAGACCACATTGAATGATACAAGCATCATCATGAAGCTGCTGCCGGAGTTTATTCTTCTATTGGGCGCATGCGGCGTGTTGCTTATTGGCGTCACGCGTGCGTCGTTAAGAAGTAGCATAACGTCTTTAGTCACGTTTCTCGTCCTCGCCGCTGCCTTGGGCGCATCATTGCAAGCCGGCTCGCCAGAAGATGGCACCTACGCACACCTGGGCCTGTGGCTTACTTCGCTTACCTACTACGCCCGCGTATTAACGCTCGTGATTGGTATGTTACTCGTTCTGGCTAACTGGCATCAGCCAGCCAGCACTGAACGCGGCGAATATATGGGCCTGATTCTTTTGTCGCTGCTAGGTCTACTGCTCACGGCCTCGGCCAACGACATGCTCATCCTCTTTTTCGCTATCGAGTTAGTAAGCATTCCCACCTATGTACTCATTGCGATGAGTCGTCTAGACAAACGCGCGACCGAAGCTTGTGTAAAATACTTCTTCCTCGGTGCATTAGCCGCGGCTATTCTCGCCTATGGTTTAAGCTTTTTGTACGGCGCTGCTGGAACTACGCTCCTCCACCATGCAGATGCCAACGGCGTTTCGGCTACGCTTCCCGCCGGTTCTGCGATGTCCAGCGAAGCGCTCATTGGCCTACTGCTCGTATTAGGCGGGCTATCATTCAAAATCGCGGCTGTCCCGTTTCACGTATACGTCGCTGACGTCTACGAAGGTGCCGCAGCGCCCATGACCGGCTTACTCGGCTTCGTACCAAAATTTGCGGGCTTTATTGCACTGATAAAAATTCTCGCAGCCTTCCAGTGGGATCTCCCGTCGCAGGTGATGTGGCTATTGTGGATTCTCGCAGCTGCTTCAATGACTGTGGGTAACGTACTGGCGCTGCTCCAGAAAAACGTCAAGCGCATGCTGGCCTATTCCAGCATCGCGCATACCGGCTATATGTTGGTAGCCCTACTGGTCGGCCCGATCGCCGGTCGAGGACCACTCCACGATGGCATCGCCGCTTTGCTTTTTTATATCGCGATATATGGTGCGATGAATCTCGGCGTGTTTGCCGTACTCACTTCATTCCGCATCGGCGAGCGGGAAATGGAAACGCTGGACGATCTCGGTGGTTTATCCCGTCGAGCGCCCATCGCGTCACTAGCCCTAGCTATTTGCGTATTGAGTTTAATGGGCTTACCGCCGACAGCTGGTTTCCTCGGAAAATTGTTTGTCTTCACCAGCGCGTTTTCGCTTAGCACAACTCATGCGTTTCATGGCCCGCTTATCGCATTAGCTATCGTCGGCGTGCTAAACGCAGCCGTTGCAGCCGCTTACTATCTGCGCATCGTAGCTGCGGCTTACATGGGCGAAGAAAAAGAACCAGCCATCGCTTCCGGCGGTTTTCCGGCAAGACTAGCTTTTTGCTGCTGCAGTTTCCCTATGTTGCTACTATTCGCTTGGCCAATTGGACTATCTAACCAGGCTCAGTCAGCTACGTCGGATATTGTTGCCACGGCTCAGCACAGTAACGCTCAGTTAGCAGCCGTAGATTCAAACATTGCATTAGCCGATGACGCAGCATTATCGCGAATATTAGATGAGCCATCGTCGACAAATCCTACGTCTGCGAAACGCGATCGAAACGAATAATTTTCGCAGGGCAATATGTCATGCCAACGTCTCTATCCAGAGAGCAGCTTCGCCGAGTAGATCAAGACGCTGTCTCACAATATGGCATGAGTAGTTTGATTCTCATGGAAAACGCTGGCCGAGGCGCGGCAGAGCTTATTCACCAACATTATGGCGCGGCAGATCATAGCCGGGCCATCATCATCTGTGGCCCCGGCAATAACGGCGGCGATGGCTGCGTCATCGCCCGACATTTGCATAATCGTAATTGGCAGACGACCGTGTTTGTCTCAGGTGAATTAGATCGATTAGCTCCCGACACGCACGCGAATTTATCCATTCTAGAAAAGATGGCGATGGACATTACCATGGCCAATGCAGACCAAGTCTGCGAAAAACTCGCCGCTTCCGATCATACCCATGACGTCATCGTAGATTGTTTGCTGGGAACAGGCTTTACTGGCGACGTGCGTAGCCCGACTGACATGCTCATTCGCCAAATGAATCACATCAATAAACGCGCCACCGTAGCCATCGACTTACCGTCGGGGTTAGACTGCGATACGGGCAAGGCATCAAACGCCACCATCCGAGCCGATTTAACGATTACCTTCGTCGCCAAAAAGATCGCCTTCGATCAACCCGATGCAACCAACTATACAGGTCGCATCGAAGTGACCGACATCGGCGCACCGCGAGAGCTAATAGCAAAGTGCGCTGCCTACCCCCGAAGGGTTGGGAATGGACATTGAATAATGGGGCGTTCCCCACCCTTCGCGTCACCGAGCGACTGGACTGAGATGTGGTTCGTTATACAGTGACGCGAAGCTTGGGGTACCTGCACCTGATTGGACGCCGCCGAAATCGTCATGGGTCCAGACTAGTTGTTTCATCTGTTATTCGACCAACCATTCGTGACTATTCTATAATCTATTTTTCATTATATGCGCGCAAAAAAAGCGGCTGACGAATCAGCCGCTTTCTTTGAAAAAACTTACGTTACTTTAACGTCGACTTACGGGCATAGGCCCGTTGGTTGTTGTACCATATCACGAGCGGTACGTACCAAACCAAGGTCGCCGTTACTCACCGTATTGTCGTTGTTAATGTCAGCCCGAATCTCAAACACGCCAGTGGCGCTGTTGGGGTCCACTACCTGGAATCCCGGTGGTCGCATCAATATGATGTCACGAGCCGATCGAACAAAACCAAGGTCGCCGTTGTTGACAGTGATCGGCGCGGGATTGGCATCGCCGAAGATCGCCCACGCGGTGCGGGTTTCATTTACGATAACGCCAGTGCCTGGACTTCCCAAGTCGTCGCACAGAACCCCGGAAATCGTGATGTCATACTTGACCGGCGTCTCGCCGATCGCCGCGTTGTTACCAGGAAGCGACGGGCTAAACAACAGCACCGCTTCGTCAGGATTCACGCCAGCTACAACAGACATCGTAATACCCGCTAGGCTTTGATTGTTACCATTTACGTCGCATCCGATAGCTGAAACGGTAGCGCCACTTACATTAACAGGTATGTCATATTTAACGACAATCTTATTGATACCGGTTGATCGCGGTTCTGAATAATCACTACCAGCAGGCATATCTTGGCCATACTCTGCGCCACCGCAGGTCGGATCGAATAGGCATCCCGGACCATGCTGTCCGATAGACGTCCACGATAGCGGGACCGGCACAGTCGTGCAGACGATAGTCTCGCAACTATCTGGAATGCCATTGCCATTCGTATCTGCTGCCCCATTAGCAATATCGCACGAGTCAGGTACTGAATTCATATCGCAATCCGCTGCCCCGTTAGCAATATCGCAGGCATCTGGCACGTCATTGAAGTTGCAGTCTGCACAGCTCGAATCGCCAGCCTGACAGTCGTTTATATCACAAATATCCGGAATTTGATTGAGGTTACAGTCGGCACAAATCGGATTGCCCACAGGGCAATTGGCTATATCTGTAGCATCCGGAATGCCATTGTTTTGGCAGTCCTGCTGCACACAGGTAACACGAAGCGTACCTATATGATCAATATCGCTATTGAGGATATCCGGTTTCGTGGATCCTACACGAATACGATATCGCTTGTTTATCTGATCGCCAACCACCGGCACCGTAACTGAAGCACACGGTACTTCACTGCAGTCCAAGAAATCTATGATCGGATCGGGCGGGCAAAGATCGCCCGTGTCCACTTCATACACCGCTATAGCCGTGCCTAGGTTAGTTTCCCCGCCGCCACAAGTTTCAACCGTGAGTAAACCCGTGCACTCTGGAATGTAGTCATACCAAACATCCGAAAGGATAGAAGGACACTGATCTACTGTTGGGCAACTAATTGAGGCATTGTTCAAATCGTACATAAGCGCCGGCGGGATCAAAGGATCCGCTATCGTGCAGTCATTATTCGGTGGTGGTGGATTACCTAGAGAACAGGGAACCTCTACATCGACCAAGTACCTACCGCCTACATTGGCGATTGGAGATGCGACGGTAATGAAGTATTCCTTTCCGGCGGTCAGACCTTCAACACAAGTATCAGATAGTGTACCGCAGGTCCCGCCCGCATCGTCGTTGCAACCAATCGTTACCAATGAGCCGCACGACGTTTCACGATCGGTATCATCACTCACTTCATAAATTTGAATAATTGAATCCCTAGCGCGAGAATCTGTTGTGCCGCACGTACTAATTCGTGCAGATGTCGCGCCGCTGACGTCTGGCATGGTGAACCGATACCAAATGGTGCCAATCGCTTCAATAGGGCCCATTTTATTACAACAAAAGATCGGGTCGCCTGGTGCTGATGTCGCGGCTTCGTTAGAGGCCTCACCAAAAGCTCTACAACTGTTGGAAGTTGGGAGGCACGCATTGGTACTGCCTGTTTGCGTGAATGTCATATTTTGAGCGCCGCATGTGCCTTCGTTTACGCTACACGTACGCTGAACATTATTTGCATCTTTGCCGCAATCTAAATCTACAGCGCAGCGGAAGGGAACACCGCTACATGTTTTGCAGAAGCAATCGTCATTGCCCGGTGATACAAAAGTGCATAGTCCTGGTACAGCTGATGTACCTTGTGCATCTTCTACACATTGGAAGTCCCATATCGCATCACAGCAAAAATTATCATTTTGGCATACGAGATCGCAGCACTTAGCATTTTCGCAACCACCGAAAACACAAATACCAAAGTTATCGGCATTACCACAGGGGATACCTGCTGGACATAAGCCGGGATCAGGATTGCCATTTCCATCCAAGCAGATGATTTCCGTGAGTTCTTCAAAGCAATCATGCTGACCGAAATTGCATTCGTAGATCGGGCAGGAGAAATTGTTTTCACCCTTAAAGCGCCCCGCATTCCAAATAGCGGTTCGCGGCGCACAAATGCCATTAGATTGGCATACCTGGCCAAGCAGGCACAGTGAATCGTTAGGGATACAAACATCGCCTGCCCCTATGCAATCGCCATTCGTAAAACATGATGTAATACCATCTAAGCACTGGCCGCAATTCGTAGGTGGCGAATTCGGATCTAGGATTCGAAGACATTGCTCGAACCGCGTATCCGTGGAGGAGTTGTCAGGGAGACAACAAGCATGCTCACCACATGCGGGAAAAAATGGGTTATCCCTACATTGGTTTCCGCCTGTACCGGGAGTTGCATTAAACACGCCGTTTGACGGAATCCAACGTCCGTTCAGGCAACCAAGCACGGGCACATTATCGAAACATACTGCGTGATCGCAAATTTTGGCACCGGTACAAACCCCTGTATTTCCTGGGTCGCTATCACTCTTGCAGTCGTTGTCCGTAAAACACGTCAGGCCGTCGTGGATACCACCTGTACACGTATTGATACACGTAGACCCCAATGGGCAATCCTGAGAACCCGGAACGCCTGCATCGAAGGGACAGGGGGTGTCGACAAGCATGCACTGTCCACCCGAGCATTCACTATCATCTTCGCATGAGAAGCCAGGTGAGGCGCCACCCACGCATACGGTTGGAACCTTCTGCTGTGGACAGCAAGCGCCAACTGGCGCAGTACCACGACATTTTACACGCACGTGGAAAATTGAATCTACAAGCTGTGGGCATTGTACTGATGGCTGGCCATTGGCAATACAACGTTCTGACGACCAAGTAACCCCAGGTGGCGCCGGAGGCACATTATCCACGATAAGACGGAATGAGCCTAAGCTGCTGCCAGCCTGCGCTTCCCCGACTTGAACAATACCGACGCCGTCTCTACTCGGACTGAATGTGACAAACACTTCGTTGGGAAGGAAAACGCCGGGTGGATAACGGAATCGAGCGATTTCGAGCTTATTGCCGCCCACGCCCGTAAACTGCTGTATAGTTCCAGCCCTGCCGGACTCCTCCGCAAGACCACGAAAGTCGACATCTACGGTGTAAGGTAGAACGCCAACAGCGCGGAAGCCTATTTCTAAAGTGCTGATTTCACAAGCCTGTGCACCTACTGCGAGCGACAAATCCTCCGCCCACCGATCACCCATGGGAATATTCACGGCTGGGGCAATGCTGCTCACCGCCTGGTAGGCTAAGTAGTCAGTTTCACAGTCATTCTTAGCGTTTATTTCCGCGTAGAAACTGCCATGTGGAAAGAAAGGAAATCCACCCTGGTTTATATTACAGCCGCCGAAACCGGTTGAATACAAGTCATTCGAGAAACCACGTTCTGCGGGCTTGCCAATTAGCCAACCTGCATCAGGCCTGTTGAATCTTACGGTAAGATAGAAATCTGAAGGGACCTGTATGTCAGGAATATCATCGCAGGTTACATTTGCTGCACAATCAGTAGTCTCCGTAGCCACGGTACAAGGCGTACCATTGAATGCATTACCGCCACAGGTTCTGTCTGGGAAAATTAATTCAATGACGTGAATGATGCCCTTGTTATTGTCCAGGCCAGATATGTTTTTGCTCGTACCTGGGACCGGTACACCACTCGTTTCCGGGCAGTCATCGTATAGATTCATCAGTGCACTGAAAGTGCCGCCACCACCTGGTACCCCGCCGTTGACCGCGATGGTTACGCGTCGTAGCGTGCAAGCATTGAGCAAGTTAGTGCCAATGTCGTCACCGATGAGCTCGCCGACGGCTGGTCTAACAAATTGGAGTCCGAAAATATTGTTTAGATCATACTGCGTATTGCTGTATACCGACTGTTCACCGATAGGCGCGCTTGCCTGGGAATGTAAGGTATTGTTAGCCGCCAAATCCTTTGAAGGAACTGCGACTCCGTCGTCGTCAATGTAAAACACATGTCGTTGTACCCTGGCGTCAGCTGGCACATCTTCAATCTGAGACAACGCTGGCGCGTCGGGGTTCTCCTTGAGATAGTCCGCAAGGGACTGCTCAAACTTATCAATTTCTCTGATATCTCTCGGCAGCAAATTGCTCCGATCAATGTCAACAACCATTTTGTCCGCCCATGCCGATGTCGCGATAATCGCCGAACATAAAACCAGCATCCAAGCCGTCCGATGCTTTGTGTTTTGAGCACTTTCCATCGTAATTGCAATCCTCTAAAATGACCTATACGTCTGGATGGCTGCTCCAATATCCGTTGTACGCCATCGATACGTATATATGATTGGCGTCAGACATTGGACCCCCCAACGAATGAAACAGGCCTCCTCTGATACATCAAAGGAGGTGACAAAAACCGAACTGCGTCGACATGCATAGCGCAACGGCTATGGCACACGACATCAAGAAACCCCTGCAGGAAACGAGTCACCCTCAAATACAACACGCCCCCTCTTGAGCGAAGTCACCCTACAAAAAATGCGACCCCCGCAGCAAATCAAGGCACTTATAGTACCTCTTTCGCAAGCAACAAACAAGACCTCAGCGCTAAAAAACCGATCATTCTGGCCATTATTGGCCATTTCGTGCGTCCGATATCAACCGACGCGAAGCCGCAAGCACACTGCCTCAAGCTAGGCACCCCAAAATTTTGCCAGCCAGATAGCCGCTTTCGCACGCTTCGCCACGGACCCACAACCCACCACGGCAGTGACCGTTTTCACCGCTCTAACGTCCATTCCAATCATAGGCATCCACTCATACCCAGGTAAAGTAGAATTACCGGTCCATCTCAAGATTTGGTAAATCCACAGCGGTACAGCCAGCCAGCAGGCCTACATTTTTCTGTTTCTACGTGAATTTATGCGGTTCACCGCAAGATCCGTCTAGATTACTTATCGGGCGTTTATTGTTATAGGACCATAATGCGTAATCCCGCCCACCGTAAGCGTCCGCGAGATCGGAAATAGCAGACCGCGCAGCCCATCAACAGGCTGCACCAGCAACGCCTGGGCTCGTTAGCCCGGGATTAGCTGTTGGAAGATGGATGTTATTTATGAATGTCGCATTGGTGAAAAATCGCTTACACCATTTCAAATTTACGGACGTCACGATGGCACTGGGGCATGTGGTAATCAAATTCGGACGTACCCTGCACCAAAAAAAATTTGACCTAAATGCCACTTCACGATGACATAAACTTGGTCTAGCGAAAATTTTAAATCATCTCTTTGGCGAATCGCGAATTTATATTTTACGGTTGAGTCGAGTCCACAAGGCTATGCACGGAGCGTAGCCAGTCAGCCACTTGTAGTGGCCAAGGATAACGACGATGGCACTGACAATCACAAATACCAACACGCTGCAACTTCTGAGGATTTTGAATCAGAACACAGAAGCCCAGAAGAGTACGTTGCTGCAACTCTCTACTGGTAAGCGCATCAATTCCGGCAAGGACGATCCCGCTGGGTTGATAGCTATATCAAACCTCAGCGCGGAACGGACAGCCGTCCAAGGTGCGATCACCAATAATCAACGAACCGATTCGATTCTATCAGTAGCTGATTCGTCAATTACAGAAATTTCTACTTTGCTCAATGAAATTTCAACATTGGTGAGTGCTTCTTCAAGTTCAGCAAACTTAAGCGACAGCGAACGCTCTGCGAATCAATCACAGATTGATGACGCGCTTGATGCTATTGATCGAATCGTCAATACGACTAACTTCAATGGTAAAAAGCTGATCGATGGTTCATTGGCTATCGATACTTCGGGCACGAGTACGACGACCGTAAATAATCTTCGCGTGTTTTCGCGTAGCAATGCCACGGCAGACTCCGTACTCACCGCTACCCGGGTTGCCTCCGCGCAACTAGCGACAGCTACCTTGGCTACATTTACAGGTGCGGCTGCGACGCGAACTTCTGGCACGACGTTGGTATCCATCAAGGGCGCTTTGGGCACAGCAACTGTGACCCTGACCAGCGGATTGACACAGACTGAAGTGGTCACAGCCATCAATGCTGCCAAAGATCAAACAGGTGTTTCAGCATTACAAACAGCTACGAATATTGGATTGAATTCGACTACATTTGGTACCGACGCATTTATCAGCGTAAATGTTCTTTCCGGTGGAATCGTGAATTCCTCTTATGGGACAGCCACCACAGACGCTAGTACTGCTAACGATGTACAGATCACTACCAAGAACGTTGGTGTTGATGCAAACATCACCATCAATGGGCAGCAGACGGGGGCGGATGGACTGGATATTAGCTACAGTTCCAACGGTTTAAGCTTGGAATTCTCATTGGCCCAGGCCTTTGGTGAAGGCAACATTGCAGGAACGACTGCCGTATTTACCGTACTGGCCTCTGGCGGCGCGACTTATCAATTAGGTACAAATTCGTCTACTCGGCGAACCATTGGTATCGATTCATTGGCTACGTTCAATCTAGCGGGTAGCAATGGTACGACACGTCTGTCGGAGCTTCGGGCCGGCGGCTCGGCGGATTTGAGAACGAATACCGAGGGCGCATTCAACTCCATCAAGGAGGCGATCCAGCAGGTAGCCTCTACACGAGGCCGAATCGGTGGGTTCCAAAAGTTTCAGGTGGGTAGTTCGATTCGGTCATTGCAAGCGGCAGACGCCGCATTGGGTGACGCCGTGAGTGCGATAGGCGATACTGACTTTGCTGTTGCGACGGCTAGGCTGAATTCAGAGACTGTGCTGGTACAATCGACTATTCAGTTGCTGGGGATCGCCAACCAGCAAGCATCACAAATCCTTTCCTTGCTATAGGCCTGTTCGCGGGCTAATTGGCCGGGGGGCACTTTCAGAGAGCGGCCGGGGGGATCGCTCTCACGGGGTGTAGTAGCGGGTCGGCGGATAACACCGTTTGGCCCGCTACTATTTTTTTAACCTACGATTGAGCATTTCGGTAACGCTAAGTTTGGCGACCATGCCTGTGTTTATGTTCTTTGGGCATACAATTTCACGCGGTCGCGGGCGCGGGTGTACTGCTCGTCAAGCTTTTCAGCACAAGCTTGATTGTAGTATCGGAGCGCTTCATCGTATTGGCCTAACGCTTCCGAAGCTAAGCCCGCGCCAAAAGCAGCTTGGTCATCCCCTGGGTTATCAGCTATCGCAACTTTGAAAAACGACATGGCGTCCTCATACGCTTGCGCCCGCAGCATTTTTACGCCACGCACACAACTTTCGTTACCGCTGGATGAAATTTCCTCGTGTACATTGATTCGACATTTCATTAGCTGACTGATAAATTCACGAGCGCTTCTTTCGACAAGCCCAGCTATAATTTGATCTGTAGGCGTGAGCGCGGCTTCGGTTTGGCTGGAACCAAAAATGGCACTTGCTTTCGTGCGATCAGATGCCGTATAAGGCTGTGGGGAGTACGTTGCCCATGTTTTATTATTAGCCGTATCGAGCAGTTTGTATTCCATTTGTACGGTCATATGGCGTGACACTGTTTCCACTTCGGATGTGCGGATGTCGGTGCTTCCGCCGCCCCAATGTCGGCCTCGAACACCAGATAAACTTAGTCCCGAAAGCGTACGCTGTTTGCCTTTGTCTAAAGTGATCTTGACATTGACATTGCTGAATATAACACCATTGGCCGCCAACAATTTTCCTCCCGACCCCGCCCTGCCAGTCGACATGCCTGCTGCAGCAAGGTCGGCCTCATCGAAGGTCGCTTGCGTGTCCTGACGGTCAACGACCTCAAGATTGGTGTTATATTGTGAAACAGACTCCAAAACTAATGAACGCAATGAAGTGGCACATATATCAGACCACTTGGCGTCAGTTGAAGGGCCGACTTTTGCAGGCATGATGTAGATTGAATTCATTCCTTCAGGTAGGCCGCGTGACGGTTGTACGACGTAACTGAAACTCACGAAAGCGCGTTCCGAAGCGCCGCAACCGCTAAACACGGAAATTCCAACCAAAGAAACGAACAATACCATACTCAGATGAAAACGTTGCATTATGTTGACCTCCAGGCTCAGAGACACGGTAATTTCTAAAAACACTCAATTTTGGTAGCAGACCACACCTATCGCAGGTCGTCAAGTACTCAAAACATAGCCATTGATAAGGTGAATCGAGGGAGTGACTACTTTTTGTTGGGCGAATTTTTCTCTGTGGCCAAGGTGGCTGACTCTTCTTACAATTCGCATGTTGGTCCAGTAATTAATAGGCAGAGCTTGCACAATATGATTCCAAGAAGAAAGACCAGGCAGATAGATGTCGGCGGTGTGCTCATTGGTGGTAATGCGCCTATCAGTATTCAGTCCATGACCAGCACGTACACTTACGACATTGACGCCACCGTTGCCCAGATTCGTGCGTTGGCTAAGGCGGGTTGCGATATAGTGCGCGTCGCCGTGCCCGAAAAAAGAGACACCGACGCTTTGCCCGCTATTCTCGATCAGTCTCCCGTGCCCATCGTCGCTGATGTGCATTTCCATTTTGAGCGAGCGCTCGAAGCCGTGAAAGCCGGTGTGCATAAGATTCGATTGAACCCTGGCAATATACAAGATCGAAAACAAGTCGACCGCGTGATTGCGGCGTGTCGGGACAATGGCATCCCCATCCGCGTCGGAGTCAACGAAGGAAGCGTGGTCGAAAGAAAAGATAAGCAACTACGCGCGATTCAACAATCAGACTTGCAAGTAGACCGGCGAAACCATCTGATTCGACTTATGGTCGAAATCGTTGAAGACTACATGCGCATTTTCGATGCCAACGATTTTCACGATGTGGTGATTAGTGCCAAGAGTATTGATGCTGGTATGGTCATCGATGCGTACCGCGCGATTGGCGCGCGTTTTGATTTGCCGCTGCACCTTGGGGTGACGCACGCTGGGCCGCCTGAAACCGGGCGCATTCGATCTATCGCGGCCCTCGGTTCGCTATTGGCTATGGGCGTGGGAGACACGATTCGTATTTCGTATGCGGCGGACCCCATTCATGAAGTGGACGATGGTAAAGAATTGCTATGTTCGCTAGGTATGCGCCATCGACTAGAGCCTGAACTTATCGCCTGTCCAACCTGTGGCCGCATTGAGATTGATCTGATTAAACTCACGGCTGAAGTGAAAAAAAAATTAGTGGGCATCAAAACGCCGGTCAAAGTGGCTATCATGGGCTGCGTAGTCAACGGACCTGGCGAGGCGGAAGGGGCAGATGTCGCTATTTTTGCAGGTAAGGGCAAGGGTATTATCTATGTGCAGGGTGAACAAACCTGTACGGTCAGCGAAGATGACATGTTAGAAGCGCTACATCGAGAAGTTGTTGCGTTCGCACAACGGGTTGAACGCGGCGAAGTGAAACTGGGTCAGCATGATGTCACCATTACGCCGCCGGACCCATTGCCGCGAAGAGATGGTACGATTCCCCTGCCCACGATTCGCAACTAGGAACGTTACATTTCTTGCTTTGTGCGAACGCACCAATGTCATGCTTAACTAAAATCTGATGCGCAAGTTTTGCGTCATCGATCATTAGTGAAAATTATTTCCGAATATATATATTTAATCGTTGCATCGAACACCCGAATTCACTAGCTTGTATATTCTGGGTGCGATGGCAACCTGGTTTTTTGCTAATCGTTTTAGTTTTTTGTAAGGCGACAAGCAACGTAGCGTGTTTGCGATATTGAAAAGTGAATTCTCTCCTATGGCGCGCTAGTCGCGCTAGCGAATTAGATTTGTACTTGATCGTGTAAAACGATTGTCCGCGTTGCTTTTCCACAGAGCTGCGATTGTATGCGTAGGGTGCCCGGTTTGAGTTGGTCACGCTGTTACCCTTCGCGATTCACCCCCTTTTAGGAGCATCATCGTAATGCATCGAAACCACCGTCTATTGATGAATTGGAAATCCGGATTACTTTTGAGTTGTATAGGGGCCATGGCGCTCGGTGCTGGCCCGTTGAATAAACCGCAACGGGTAGATGTCCAGAAAGTCGCGCCTGTCGAATTAAACATCGATTGGTCAGCCGCGGATGGTGTTTCTGCCATGCAAGCTGCTAAACCAGCTATGCCTACTGCAGAATTGATTATTGCAGAGACCGCGCAACATGAAATTGGTATCGCGCGTAAGAATAATCGAGTCAGCGTCTTGGTTCACTTTTCGCCAACAATAGCACGGGGGATGGCGAATCCTCGCGTGGCTGTTCGCGCGTTAACGGCTCAGCGTCAAGGTGTCGTTAGGCACGAATACGGATCAGTGCTTCCAAATGTCATCAACATTAGAAACATTCCCGAAGCATCAATCGCCGAATTAGAAAAAATGCCTGGCGTAATTAGAGTAGAGATGGATGAGTATCATCCGAATCTAGTTAATCTGCATGACGCAACCGGCTTGGTGAATGGTCTTCAGGGCCAAATCACGGCTGCTGGTCACTCGGCTGATGGTGCTGGCGTTCGTGTATGCATATGTGACACGGGTATCGACATCGACCATGTGATGTATGCGGATCGTATTGACTCCGCTGCAGGTTTTGACTTTTACAATAACGATTCAAATCCAGATGACGACAATGGTCATGGTTCACACGTTTCTGGTATCGCAGTCGGCGGTGTTGGCTTAAATGTTGATTTTGGTTGCGGTGCTGGTCCCCAAGCATTCCAAGGCATGGCTCCAGCGGCTACGCTCATTGGCGCTAAAATTCTCAACTCAGGTGGTGGTGGTTTTGATAGCGACATTATTGCGGGTATTGATCATTGTGCAGACCAATCACCATCCGGTGGTCGGGCAGATGTTATTAATCTGAGTATCGGAACAGGTAATTTCACCAGCGGCGCTTGTACGCACAGTTGGGCTGTCGCAGCTAATAATGCCGTAGCTAATGGTGTCGTCGTGGTGGCTGCTTCTGGTAACGAAAACAACTCTAATTCGATGGGTTCTCCTGCATGTGGCGCTAGCGTCATAGCTGTAGGCGCGACATATAAAGCGAATTACCCAACATGCGAAGACAATACGACGAATTGGTTGTGGGGCAGTTGCAATGACTTTGGCCCGGTTCAAGACCAAATCGTTTGCTTTAGTAACGAAAGTGATTTCCTCGACGTGGCCGCACCTGGCTCCAACATCTGGTCAGCTAGTAATGCAGCCGGTGGTAGCTCGATTACAGGCCAGTCTGGAACCAGTATGGCTTCACCGATGGTAGCTGGTCTTGCGGCTTTGATTCTTAGTGCTGATCCATCACTAACGCCAGCAGAAGTTCGCCAAATCATTCGCGACGGTGCGATTGATATGGGCCCTGCTGGTTTTGACCGAGCTTATGGGTGGGGTCGCATTGATGCGGTTGGTTCTTTGGCGTTGATTAGTACCGGGTGCAATGTCCCAGCTGATTGCGATGACGGTAACGTTTGCAACGGCGCAGAAGACTGTGTCGGCAATGTTTGCCAATCTGGTACACCGCTTAATTGCGACAACGGTGTATTCTGTGATGGCGTTGAAACTTGCAATGCGGGATCAGGTTGCCAAGCTGGTGGCGATCCATGCCCAGGTCAACTTTGTGACGAAGCTGGCGACGCATGCGTAGATTGCTTCAACAATGCCGATTGTGATGACGGTACATTCTGTAATGGTTCGGAAACCTGCAGCGGTGGTGCATGTCAATCTGGTGGCGATCCATGTCCGGGACAGGGATGTGACGAAGGTACTAACTCATGTGTACCACTGGCGTGCAACAATGATGGCACTTGCGATTCTGGTGAAGACTGCAATAACTGCCCAGCTGATTGTATCAGCGGAAGCGGCGCAAGCTGTGGCAACGGTATTTGCGAATCCGGAGATGGCGAAGACTGTGTTAATTGTGCGGCTGATTGCAATGGTAAAACCGGTGGTAGACCTTCTAGCCGCTTCTGTTGTGGAGCAGGTGGTGGAACCAACCCACTTCCATGCAGCAATAGCACATGTAGTACCGGCGGATGGGCTTGTACGGACACACCTGCAGCTGGTTCATGCTGTGGTGATACGGTTTGTGAAGGCACTGAAGATGGCAACAACTGTGCTATCGATTGCGCTTGCATAGACGCCGCTGATTGCAACGATGCCGTAGCATGTACAGACGATGCTTGTGTGGGCGGCTTCTGCCAAAACACGGCTAACGATGCGAATTGCCCTGATGACGGGTTGTTCTGTAACGGTTCAGAATTCTGTGATGGCACGGCTGATTGTAGTTCTACTGGCGATCCATGTGCATCCAATGAGAACTGCAACGAAGCGACTGATACTTGCGTAGCTTGTGTTGGAAAGAACGGTAACTGTTCAACCGGCTCAGAGTGCTGTTCTGGTTCTTGTAAAGCTAACGGTCGTTGTCGATAAATTGATGCTCATTCGTCAGGCCTGACGGCTTGATGACGTATTGATTTCAACTAAATGCGAGGCGGGCTAGCGATAGTCCGTCTCGCTTTTTTTGTAAGTCAATGATGATGGCCATGTTCAGCCAGAACGGTGAAGTTGGCTGAATATTGCACATTTCACATGTGGTTATGACGCCATCGTATGCCTCGAAATCGAACATCTGGCATGTTAATATTTACGCAATCTTAATATAAGCTTTGCGTTGAGGTAACACGCCCCTGGTACCCTTCTCTTGCCAGCACCGCCGCCCTGGCACTGTCGCTTTCCGCAAAAGCATTTGGACTTAAAGACCAGATTGCGGGGGACGCAAAGGTCCACGCTCTGGCCGTATAGTTATTTGGTGGATGGTGGATAAAGTATTTTGGGATTGAGCAGCGTTGTTCGGCGTTGTGGACTTCAGCGCTTCGCGCTGGTTAGATATTAAATGTCAACATTCTTAGGAAGAAATATCATGCAGGATTTGCTGCGCACAAGCAAACGGCTCACGGCTTCGGTTGTCGCCATAGCGGCGGTCACGTTTATGACCGGGTCGGCCTTTGGTCAAACCAAGCTATCAGGCACTGTTAAGCTCGATGGTTCGAGTACGGTCGCACCCATTACAATGGCCGCGGCAGAGATGTTCATGGGAGAGCAGCCTCGGGTTCGTGTTACGGTCGGTATCTCAGGTACTGGCGGAGGCTTTAAGAAATTTTTGGATGAGAAAGCCGATTTGCGAACTGACATCAGCGATGCTTCTAGGGTTATCAAGGGCAAGGAAATAGAACGGGCCAAGAAGCTGGGAATCGAATTCATTGAGATTCCGATCGGTATCGACGGTATTGCTGTGATGGTCCATCCTTCTAACGCGTTCGCCAATTTCCTTACGGTGGACGAACTCAAGCGCATTTGGTCACCCGGCAGTTCGATTACGAATTGGAGTCAAGTTCGCAAGGGCTTTCCTGATGTTCCAATGAAGCTTTATGGACCTGGAACCGATAGTGGCACGTTCGACTATTTCACGAAGGCTATTTGCGGGAAAGAAAAAGCCTCCCGCAGTGATTACACCGCCAGCGAGAGCGACAACGTATTGGTACGCGGCATTGCAGGTAATAAAGGCTCATTGGGGTACTTCGGGTATTCTTACTACCAGGCGAATCAAGACAAGCTGAAACTGGTTGCCATCGACAACAACAACGGTACACCCGTAACGCCGAGCTTGGACATTATACGTGGCGGAACCTATAAGCCACTGTCGCGTCCCATGTTCCTGTATGTGAACAAAACTGCATATACACGTCCTGAAGTCAAAGCATTCCTCAAATACTTCCTAGACAACGCCAAGGCTATCGTGGAGCATCCGCGCGTGAATTATGTGGCGTTGAGCGACGAATTATATTCCATTGGTCGGCATCGACTCAATACAGGACAAGTCGGTTCGGCGATGTCTGCGGCTGGTGATAATACAGCCAAATTGCAGGAGGTGTTCAGTAAATTTTGAGCCATCATCTATGACAGGTATAACCGGTATTGTGAGAATTAAGGAGCGCCTCATTCATGGCGTACTATTTCTCTGTGCCTTGGCATCAGTGGCTACGACGGCCGGGATCATTTGGGTCTTGGCCGCCGAGTCATACCTGTTTTTCCAAGAGTTGCATCTGTTAGATTTTCTGTTCGGATTGCGCTGGGCACCGCTGTTGGAGCCGAAAAGCTTTGGCGTGCTTCCACTTGTTTGCGGGACTTTTCTCGTGGCTGGTGGGGCATTGCTTGTTGCGGTTCCCATCGGGCTTGGCTCTGGAATTTTCCTGAGCGAGTACGCACCGTCGCGCGTCCGATCGATTGTCAAGCCGATACTAGAAATCCTAGCCGGAATCCCCACGGTCGTGTACGGATACTTTGCACTCATGTTCGTCACGCCACATATTATTCAGCCCTTAGCTCCAGGCACCGACATATTTAACGCTGCAAGTGCCGCAATCGTAGTGGGTATAATGATTATTCCCACGATCGCTTCGCTGTGTGACGATGCTTTTCGGGCTGTCCCGCAATCCCTTCGGGAAGGCGCTTATGCGCTATCAGCTACGCGACTAGAAGTGTCGACCCGCGTAGTGCTTCCCTCTGCGATGTCTGGTGTCATTGCCGCAGTCATTTTGGCGTTCGCTCGTGCGATCGGTGAAACGATGGCTGTCACGCTCGCCGCAGGGGCGATGCCCCGCTTGACGCTCAATCCATTGGTCAGCATCCAAACGATGACCAGCTACATTGTTCAAGTGAGCCTTGGCGACACGCCGCATGGTACGATCGAATACCAGACAATTTTTGCTGTCGGGATGCTATTATTCCTAGTCACACTTACGTTTAACGTTATCGCGCAAGGTGTGCTTCGCCGCTTTAGGGAGGCGTACGAATAATGACGCTGGTGAATACAAATTTTGAACCTAGGCTGGCCCACCGCCGCCGCATAGGATGGTTTTTCGCTTTCGCGTGTGCCAGCATGGTCGTCCTGGCGGTCTTTGTGCTGGGCGTGCTGTTGATAAGCGTCGCGGATCAGGGCTGGCGATGGTTGTCGCTGGATTTTCTAGACAACTTCCCATCACGGCTAAACCCGGAAAAGGCTGGCGTTAAGAGTGCGCTTTTCGGCACGCTGTGGTTGATTGGTTTGACGGCAGCTGTCTCAGTTCCCATAGGCATGGCCGCAGCGATCTACCTTCACGAATATGCTGCGAAGGGCAAGTTGACTCGCTTTATCGAATTGAACATTGCTAACCTAGCTGGCGTTCCTTCGATTGTATACGGAATTTTAGGTCTGGCGGTTTTCATCAGGCTGTGTGGCCTTGGCAGAAGTGTATTAGCGGGGGCGCTGACCCTTAGTCTGCTGATTCTTCCCGTGATCATCATTGCTAGCCGAGAGGCATTAGCCGCCGTCCCAGACTCAATCCGCCTAGCGGCATTCGGACTCGGGGCTACGCGATGGCAAACTGTTCGGTCGCACGTGTTGCCTGCGGCCATTCCGGGCATGATGACCGGCGTGATTTTGGCGCTCTCTCGCGCTCTGGGAGAGGCTGCGCCACTAATAATGATTGGCGCACTGACCTTCATCACGTTCGTTCCCGAAGGTCCGTTGGACACATTCACGGCCATGCCGATACAAATTTACAATTGGATCGACGAGCCGGATTTAATCTTTCAGGAACTTGCCGGCGCTGGTATCCTCGTGTTGTTGGGGATGCTTCTTCCTATGAACGCCGTCGCGGTGGGCATCCGTGCGTGGCATCAAAGGAGAAAGGCGTGGTCATAGTGCCCGAGACGATATCTGGACGACAAGAAGCCCAGTCCCCATCTCGCATGACGCCCCCAGCTTTGCGACTTCGTAAGCCGTCGCAGCCCGCTGTCACTTCCGATTCCGTCATCAGGGCGGAAGGGGTGACTATTCGTTACGCAGATTTTGCGGCGGTGCGCGATGTGACAATTGAAATTCCGGATCGTCAAGTTACGGCTATCATTGGTCCTTCAGGCTGTGGGAAAAGTACGTTTCTGCGAGCGATTAATCGTATGAATGACTTTATCCCCTCCATGTCAATTAGCGGTTTGTTGACCTATCGCGGACAAGACATCTACGGACCAAAAAGCGATGCGGTTGATCTTCGTAGACGGATTGGCATGGTCTTCCAAAAGCCCAACCCGTTTCCCAAGACGATCTTCAAAAATGTGGCATGGGGCGCTTCGATCAATGGATATCGCGGCGACATTCACGAGCTTGTCGAGAGGGCGTTGCGACGGGCAGCCATTTGGGACGAAGTCAAGGACAAGCTTAACCAAAGCGCGTTCGCTTTATCCGGCGGTCAGCAACAGCGGCTTTGCATTGCCAGGGCCATCGCGTTGGAGCCTGATGTTCTCCTGATGGATGAGCCTTGTTCCGCGCTCGACCCAATTGCCACGGCCCGAATCGAGGATTTAATTGATCAGTTGAAAACCCATTACACGGTGGTTCTCGTAACCCACAATATGCAGCAGGCCGCGCGCGTGTCGGACCTGACGGCCTTTATGTACATGGGTGAGTTGATCGAGTTTGACGCGACGGACAAGATTTTCACCACGCCAAGTGAACAGCGGACACAGGATTATATCACCGGACGATTCGGATAACGATATGACTACACACTTCGTAAATTTACTTGAAGATCTTCGCCGCCGCGTCGCGAGGATGGCTAGTCTTGTCGAGGACATGGTTCAGGAGGCGTGTGAGTCGGTAACCGACACCAAAGAAGGGCTACCCGACCGAGTCATTAAGCGTGACAACGAAGTAGACACCGAAGAGGTTGCTGTTGAATCGGAAGTCATTCGTCTGATGGCGCTGTATCAACCGGTAGGCTCGGATTTGCGATTGCTTTGTGCGATTCTCAAGATTAATAACGACTTGGAACGTGTCGCTGATTGTGCTGTCAATATAGCCGAGCGAGCGCGGTACATGACGGAGGGGGCAGAGCCTCACCATCTCGAAACCTTAAAAGAGATGGGAATTTTAGTCCGTAATATGTTGCGAAACGCGATCCAATCATTTGTCATGGAGGACATCGAGACGGTTCACAAAGCATTCGTCGAGGATGACCATGTGGACACGCTCTACGAACAGACTATCAAGCGCATCGTAGCTGATGGCGCGGCCTCCTCAGATGGGATGGCCTCGCAGCTCGATGTATTGTCGGTTGCTAAGAATTTAGAACGCATTGCGGACCACGCTACGAATATCGCCGAGGACGTGATCTTCTTATCCACCGGGGATATTGTCAGACACGGCGAAGCTGTTCTGCCATCGAAAGAAGAATGAATCTCTAGCGCTACCTGTGATTGAGTCATCAGAGTAAGCGTCAGCTATCAAGACTACCTTGGCCATGCTGGTCTACGTTGTTGAAGTGAGCGAGCAATTATGAAACTAGCAAAGACCATACTCATCGTGGAGGACGAGACCGATCTTCGAGAGCTGATCGGGTACAACTTGGAGCGAGAGGGGTATATCTGTCACCTGGCCGCCGATGGCGTCGAAGCTCTCACCAAAATTACGAAAGAAATTCCCGATTTGGTCATCTTAGACCGGATGATGCCTAATACATCTGGTGACGAAGTTCTTGCAAAGCTAAAGCGCGATGATAGTACCTCTTCGATCCCGGTCGTTTTATTAACGGCTAAGGCGGATGAATCCGACGAATTAGTCGGATTCGCCATGGGGGCGGATGACTACGTAACCAAGCCGTTTTCTATGAAGACCCTGATTGCCCGCGTCGGGGCATTGTTGCGACGTAGCCAAAGCTCACCTACGCCATCGGACGCGAAAATTCTCACCTCGGGCCCGGTGGCGATGGATGTAGAACGCCACACTGTAACCGTCCTGGAGGTGCCCATAGCGTTGACCTCTACGGAGTTTCGACTTCTCAAGGCCCTGATGGCCGCCGAAGGTAGGCTTCGCACACGGGATCAATTGATCGGCGCGGCGCTAGGCCCCAACGTAGCAGTCGTAGATCGCACCATCGACGTTCATGTCGCTGCCCTCCGCAAGAAACTAGGTGAAGGCGCCTCATGGATGCAAACGATCCGCGGGGCTGGTTACGCTTGGCGCACGCCGACGGATGCTGGATAACGGTGATGGTTGCAAAGCTGGGGCGATATTTCTGGAAACTTTTTCTCGTGAACGCCGCGCTCATGGCACTATTGCTAGCCGGTTGCGTGTGGGTGATTTTGTGGCAGTTCAACCGTTTTCACGATGCGGAGCTTTCGCGATATCTTTTTGCACAAGCGACCACGCTAAAAATAGCCGTGGAGGATCAATTCGATCGTGACCATGCCAGCGATTTGAACGCCTTAGCTAAAAAAATTGGTTCGAGTGATCTTGATGATATTCGGGTCACATTTGTTTTCGCGGATGGCATCATCGCGGGAGACTCGGAAGCGGATGCAGCAAAGATGGATTGGCACGGCGATCGTCCGGAGATAAGTGCGGCATTGCGGGACGGTTCTGGCGAGAGCATTCGATGGTCTCATACTGTCGCTGAGAACACGAAGTATGTCGCGGTTCGAGTCGGATCCGCCAGCGACCCGCATGGGATTGTTCGTATCTCCAAAGCCGTGAGGCATATCGTTGCTCAAACCCAGTCTGCGCAACAACTCATCTTGACCATCGTTCTCGTCTCGGTGTTCGCCTCAATACTCTTGGCTATGGCGCTAGCTTTGTTGTGGAGTCGTCGTATCCGGCGGATCACCGAATCGGCCCAGAGTATTTCGCGCGGCGATCTTGCTGCGCGTATCGAGGTAGTTGGTCATGACGAAGTTGCGATGCTCGGTCGTTCATTGAACGAAATGCGCGAACGGTTGTCAGGGCAGTTAGAGACCATCGATCGACAACGTCGTACGCTCGATTCGCTCGTATCTCAATTGCGCGAGGGTGTTGTTGTCGCAGATGCTGAAGGGTGTATTGTTCTTATCAACTCCGAGGCGGTAAAGCTGTTACAACTTACGCTGCGTGGATCAAGCGATTCGTTTCTCGGGCAGACCATCGAACAGTGCATACCGCAACATAGGTTTCAAAACCTGATGCGCCGAACAAGCCGAAGAACACCGTCCAGCACCGATGATATATCCGACCAATATGCAAGCGGTTCAGGCGATGGTTATAAAAACCAGACACAAGAAATAGAGATACAACTCTCGACGGGTTCCGGGGTGCGGTCTGTTCTGGCGCGTGCTTTTGATATTCGTTTACCCAACGTCACTGGTGATAATTTATCTCCTGCCGCCCAAGTCGGTCGCACGCTCGTCTTGACCGATGTGACGGAGCTAACCAGGGTCATGCAGGTCAAAGCCGATTTAGCTGCGAACGCTTCGCACGAATTACGAACTCCATTGTCGGCGATTCGTGTAGCCGTCGAGACGCTTCAGTCGGTTGATTTGTTGAACGATGCTACGGCGGCTTCGAGATTTATCGATATTGTCGATCGGCATAGTGGAAGAATGGAAAAAATGATCGGCGAATTGCTCGATCTTTCTCGGCTTGAATCGGGGGCGAGTCGTTTCGATGCGACACCGATCTTAGTAAGGCAGTTCCTAGAAGAACTCCACACCACTTTCGCCGATGCCCTAGCCGAGAAGAATTTACACTGGAAGACATCGATCTTTAGCCAGGAGGCTACCTTATTCGCCAGCCCTGAACTGCTTCGCATCATTCTTCGTAACCTCATCGACAATGCCATTAGATTCAGTAACCCAGAGGGTGACATTGAGATTTCCGTGCAACGGGACGATGACACGATTGTTATTGAAGTAGCTGACACAGGCTGCGGCATTGCCCCGGATGAGCAGCAGCGCGTGTTTGAGCGGTTCTATCAAGTGGAACGCGCTCGCACGGGGGCCGTTCGGGGGACGGGATTGGGCCTTTCAATTGTCCGCCACGCG
>JAJDDW010000033.1 GCA_029260115.1 Phycisphaerae bacterium
TCTGGCAATTACCGCACGTAGCCGCCATCGCCTGGCTCCACAAAGAAGACTACACCCGTGCGGGTTTCGCCATGCTTCCAGTAGTGGACCCCTCCGGATTGCGAACTTGTTTGCACATGATTACGCATTCCGTCACTCTGCTTACGGTAAGTTTTTTACCAGTCGTATACGGCTTAGCTGGTACAACATACATGGTAGGTGCGATGGTTTTAGGCGTAGCCTTCTTATTGGTCGGTGTGGTTTTTGTGTGGTTGCGAACGGCGTACATTGCCCGCGTGCATTTATTTGCTTCCGTCACGTATCTACCCTCGTTGTTTGCTGTCATGGTAATCGACAAAGTGAACACTTAGTACGGATTGTGGTGGACCATGTCAGACAGCGCCTGCGTTGAGGTCCAAACCATCAGCCATCAATATGGTCAGCGTCATGCATTAAAGGACGTCAGTTTCGACGTCGCGCAAGGCCAATTATTCGCCCTGCTTGGTCCTAACGGCGGCGGCAAGAGCACACTATTTCGCATTCTCACCACACTGCTTTATCCCACTAGAGGAACAGCCCGAATCGCTGGCGCAGATATTTTCAAACAACCGCACGATGTCCGCCGCGCGGTTGGAGTCGTATTCCAAAATCCCAGCTTAGATGACCGTCTCACCGTCTTGGAAAACCTCACCCACCAAGGACACATGTATGGCCTAAGTGGCTTATCGCTGGGAAAACGCTGCCGGGACGTGATGGGCGAGTTCGATATTGCGGACCGTGCCAAAGACTTTGTAGCCACGTTGTCGGGCGGTCTCAAGCGCCGCGTCGAGTTAGCCAAGGCAAACCTCCATCATCCTCGCGTTCTCATTCTCGACGAACCTAGCACGGGGCTAGACCCCGCAGCCCGGCTTGGTCTATTCAGTTATTTAGAAAAACTCAGTAATTCTCAGGGCGTCACCACACTGGTCACAACCCACTTAATGGACGAGGCCGACCGTTGCGACACCGTAGCCTTCCTAGATAACGGAAAGTTGATCGCTCTGGACACCCCCTCGGCCCTCAAACGAGCGATCGGCGGCGACGTTATTTCAGTGACGGGCAAAGATGCCCCAGCGATGTACGAGCGAATCGTAGAAAAGTTTGGCGGGAAGGTAGAATTGATTGACGGCGGTGTGCGTATTGAACGAGACCTAGGCCATGAATTTGTTCCGGAGTTAATTGAAGCCTTGCCAAATGAAATTGACAGTGTCACTGTCGGAAAACCTACGCTAGACGATGTATTCCTACACCTCACTGGCCATCATCTTTCTAGGCACGAACAAAAACCAGTCGGAGCCCAACAGCATTGAACGAACAACGTGGACATCTTTGGCTACTACCCGCCGTATCGCTATGGCGGCGGGAAGTGGTGCGATTCCTCCGACAACGTGGACGTGTTGTAGGCGCATTCGGCACGCCGGTCGTTTTTTGGTTATTGCTCGGTTCGGGGTTGCGAAATTCTTTCAAATTGCCGGCTATGGACCAATCGATCAATTATATGGAATACTCATTCCCCGGCATGCTGGCACTAATCGTACTGTTTACGGCTATCTTCGCGACTATATCGATCATCGAGGATAAACGTGAAGGCTTCATGCAGGCCGTCTTAGCCGCGCCGGTCAGTCGCACGGCCATCGTATTAGGAAAAGTATTCGGCAGTACCACCCTCGCCGTCGGTCAGGCGTTGGTGTTTATGCTATTAATTCCGCTTGCTGGCATCCACATTTCGCTTATGGGCATTCTGTTAGCTTTCGTAGCTCTGCTAATAATGGCCATCGGGTTAAGCGCCGTCGGTGTTTTGATCGCTTGGCCAATGGACTCTGTGCAAGGATTTCATGCGATCATGAATCTTTTTCTTATGCCCATGTGGCTGCTATCCGGCGCATTTTTCCCCGCGAGCGGCGCGTCCTCGTGGATTGGTTGGATCATGGCTATCAATCCACTAACATACGGCGTCGCCACCTTGCGGTATGCCTTGTACACGGGAAGTGAACTTCCTGGTTCGCAACATCCGTCACTGCTAATGTCCTGGGTAGTTAGTTGTGCGTTCGCGGTAGTAGCAGTGGCTATGGCACAGCGTATGATTTCTCGGAAAGCGTAATATGCTCACACTAGAAGAACCATCGAAAACGTTTGATGAAAGCAGTGACATCACGGGCTCTCCTGCGCGGCGTGATAATAAAATGGTTGCGATAGGCTTAGCGATAATTTTGCCGACCATCGCATTCATCTGGGCGTGGAACAGTGCCCAGCCACCGCTCGATAACACGCCATTGGCCGTCTTGGGAGACGTACCGCCATTTTCACTGATTGACATCACTGGCAAGACTATCACCAACGATGATTTTGTGGGCCAGCCTTGGGTCGCGAATTTTGTCTTCACCAGATGCTCAGGCCCTTGCCAAGAACTTAGCGCCCGCATGAGAAGCATACAATATGCCCTAAGAGAAAAGGCTAGTGCCGTGCAGTTGGTTTCTATTTCCATCGACCCGAAATACGACACACCGGCTAAATTGGGAGTTTTTGCGAAGCGGTACAATGCGGAACCGGCTATGTGGCATTTCTTGACTGGAGACAGCCAAGATGAGATACACAATCTGATGCGGCACGGTTTCATGCAAACGGTCATGCCAGCTAGCGATGAAGAGCCGATCCAGCATAGCAATTATATGGTCATCGTGGATCGAGATGGAAAAATTCGCGCGGTTCGAGACGGCATGCTTCCGGCCAGTAAAAGACTTATTCTTCACGATCTTGAAAAGTTACAAGCCGAGACGCCGTCAGAATGATCGAATTAAACGATCTACCTGCACTGAATGCGACCCTAAACAGCATCAGCTTCGTTTTGCTGGTGACCGGCTATGGCTGCATGAAAAAAGGGCGCATTACCGCTCACAAACGCCTCATGCTCTCAGCCTTTGGGGTGTCGGTACTATTTCTGATTTCGTATCTAACCTACCGATTTTGTGGTCAAGAAAAGCGTTTCGGGGGCCAAGGCTGGATCAGACCGGTATATTTCGTCATACTGATCACCCATGTTGTGCTAGCCGCGACAGTGCCTGTACTCGCGTCCTGGACGCTCGTAATGGGACTTAACGGTAAGATCGACAAACATCGCCGGCTGGCCCGCTGGACGCTACCCATATGGCTCTATGTGTGCGTCACGGGCGTCGTGGTCTATGTGCTTCTTTTTAGACTCTACGGACCAGCGTCTTAACACCGATGAATATAGTGCGATATGTATACGTTTAGTAGACGGTTGGTTCATATTGAAAGGTAGGGACATGTTCGACCTGACGCTTGGAAGTATTCTATTTTTCGTTATTATTTTCGTGGCCACGTTATCCTGGTTGGTCCAGACGGCGCCTTAAGAAATTTTCGCACCGATGTAGACCGAGTTAATGACTTGTTTAGGAGTGAGTTAGCATGAATTTATTTGTAGGTATCACCGCATTTGTACTGGCTTTGCTGTTCGGTCTGTTTGACTTTTTGGTTCAAACGAGCTGATCGTTAGATATGTACTATTGGTAAGGGCGGCGGAGGATTTCTTTACCGCTCTAGCTGCCCGAAGCTTGTCAACTTAACCATCTTCTTGTAGAACCTTCGGACTTCTACTCGATAATGCTGAGGGATTGCCCTCCTAGCCTCGGGTTGATGGAGGACGTGTGCCCGAGTGGCTAAAGGGGACGGGCTGTAAACCCGTTGGCGAAAGCCTTCGCAGGTTCGAATCCTGCCGCGTCCATTTGAAAGACCTGCTATGCGCATCGACGAGCTTCTCAAGGAAAAGAAACCAGCCCTTTCCTTCGAATTTTTCCCCCCCAAGGATGAAATAGGCTTCTGGGATTTGTATCGGACGATCGAATCCCTTAAGCCTTTGAAGCCGACCTATGTTTCTGTGACGTGTGGTGCGGCTGGGGGCACGCGAGAAAAGACCCTTAACTTGGTACAGCGTATTAAGACGGACATCGGCATGGAAGCGATGGCCCATCTCACGTGCGTGGGTTCAGCCAAGGCGGAGCTTGGCAGCATTGTCGATGATCTGCGGCAACATGGTGTCGAAAATGTTCTGGCGCTACGTGGCGACCCGCCTAAAGGGCAAGAATCATTCGAAGCCGTCGAAGGCGGATTTCAATACGCCAATGATCTGGTCAGCTTTATTCGCGATCGATGCGATCTTTGTATCGGTGCGGCTTGCTACCCAGAAGTGCATCCAGAGGCGGCGAATCCTGAAGCGGACTTATTTAATCTTAAACGTAAAGTAGACTGTGGCGTCAATTTTCTTATCACCCAACTTTTTTTCGATAACGATTTATTTTTCTCCTTCCGTGATCGCATGGAAAAAGCTGGTATCAACTTGCCTATCATAGCTGGCATTATGCCCATCCTAAGCGTAGGCCAGGTAAAACGATTTACGCAGATGTGCGGTACTGTGATTCCCCAGGAACTGCTTCGTAAAATCGAAGCCGTTGAGGACGACGCGGAAGCGGTTCGCCATATCGGGACTTATCACGCCACCCAGCAATGCATTAAGCTTATCGAACAAGGCGTTGCTGGCATCCATTTTTATACGCTCAACCGTTCAACCGCGACGCGGGCTATTTATCAGCATATCAAAACGATGATTTGAACTTAGTCGCGGCGCAGCGTAACTTTATCGCCCACACTCACAATCGCACCATCTAACACTTCGCCAAAAACCCCGCCCCGCCATTCTGGTTTGAGCGCCTCGCGAAGGCCTTGGTGTTGATAGTCCATTAAGGCGCAAGGTTTGGTTTCTCCTCGAATAATAATGCGTGCCCCGCCGCCGATAGCCAGTGTACAGCCAACGGTGTCTTGTAAATCGAGACCTTCTACTAAGAAGTTCGCTCTACGTAATAGCCAAGATAGGTTGGTGCCGACCTTTTGGCATGATACTAGCCAAGCTTTATGATCGAGAATCGTCACTTGCCGATTGTTGGCGGGACGATCTTCGTTGGCCAGGCCTACGCCGGCGAGAATCTCACACGATTCGATCTGTTGCATCGCCTCTCTGCGTTTATCACGATAAGCTATCGCTTTCATTGTGCCGACGGTTGGCTCCATTAGTTCGGGCATTTTCGAATCCTATGTTCTATTGCGTTGAGATCATTCAATAACTTTGCATGACACGGGTAAGCTTAGGATTACCCGTGAAACCCGGTCTGCGTGACCAATACCTTACTTTTTTGATCTTGCTGCATTTTTTACTATGTTAAGCACTATCTGCTTTCGTTTGCATAGCAATAACGATGACGCCAATTAAAACCAGCGCGATACCGACCAGCTGGCCACTATTAAGCTTCTCGGCTAGGGCAGGATGCAATCGGGCGATAATGGCAATGAGTGCGAACCCGCCGCCGACCATCACGGGATAGGCGACACTAATTTTGAGCGTATCGCTTTGCAAGGCGTACATGTAAAAGGCAGCGTTAAGGCCAAAACAGGTTAGTCCGATGATTAGTGTCGGCGTGGTTAGTACGACCAGGACTGCCCCAAGCGGGCCATCTTTGAGGACACCGCCGCCTGCCTGCACGGCTTTCATGCCTAGTTTCATTAGCAAATTCGCAGAGGCATTAAGTACCAACGCGATGACCAATGCGGCTACATATTTCATCCGCTGCTCCTTCTAGGGTAAGGGTTTACTATATGCGATACTCGCAACAAACTGGGCCAAGCATTGACCTCGTCGCTAACCCTTCCGGTACGTGTAAGGGATATATTATTTTGTAGGCAAGGCTTTTTCGTTTTTTGTCTCGTCGATCAGGATTGCGTCCTCACTCGTCGGCAACTCGAATAAGCTCTCCAAAACTCCCTTGTTTTCAGATGTAATCGTCAGCGTGGAGATATTGACGGACGTGTTGTTGATGTCGTAGGTAGTGATTCGAGTAGCCACGCCGGTTTGATCATCGAAGTGAACCACGATTCGTGTGATTAAATTATCTAGTGATGTATACTTCGATTCGATAACGTGTACCTTGCGTCCATCAAGTGATTTGGATTCAAGAAGATTCACCGTTCCGACTTTGTGTAAAAAAGCAAGCAGTGTCGGGGCGTCGCGACGGTCATTGTACTCAGCCTTTTTACGGATGATGTATTTAGTATCCATTGAATCCGCCATGGATTGTGTAACGTCATCAATAGTCACAGAAATCCCGGCAGATTCAGTGCTTAATGGCTTAGTGTTAAACACGTTGGTCGTCGTTGTTTTTATTTGTTTATAAAATCTTTCTTTACCCTTGTTGCGATCGATCGCAAAATTCCCAACCCCGTCGCTGGTTACTCGTCCAAATTTATTATATATATCAGCTTGAATACGTAACGTAGCTGACAAGTTTTTCAGATTCTTCCAATTCGCTATGAGCTCTTTTTCTACGGTCTCCAACTGCTGCGAACCAGCATGCACCGTAACAGAAGTTAGCGTCAAACAACAAATCGTCATCAATGCAATTCGATACAAATTCATTACGTTCAACCTAAAAAATACTCTAAGCCCAAAAAACAGTATTGCGTGCCACACAAAATGTGCGTCTCGCGATGGCAATCACCTCTACATGATTATACTAAATTTTCGATGTTCTTGAAGGGGGAAAGCAAGCCCATTCGTCTCAAAAGTTACATTCTCGTGAAGATTATGCACATTACAGACAAGCTATCAGCATCTAGTGGTTATCGGCTCTGGTTGGTGGAATTTCCAGAATCAACCTGATGCGCGACATACAGCATGAAGCGGGCATATGGCGCACGGGCTTATGAATGGCTCATGCTAAATAGCTCGTATGAACGACCGTTCGGATAGCAACCATCCGGTTGTCGAGTATGATGCTCGTCTATGGAAACCGAATTCGCCGGACGCATGTATGCACTGATTTCCGCTTTATCATGGGCATGCGCGCTCGTACTGTTCAAGCGTTGCGGCGAAAATGTATCCCCCCTACCGTTGAATTTGTTCAAAAATATCGTCGGTTTGCTGTTGCTCGGATTGACATTGCTCTTCTTGCGTCACGATGGCGGCGATGTCGCATCATTTGAAACTCCAGACATCCTATTGCTATGCATAAGCGGGATTTTAGGGATCGCCTTAGCAGATACGGCCTTCCTATTCGCGTTGAATCGGTTGGGTGTCAGCTTGATGTCGATAGTCGAATGTGCTTATAGCCCGGCTGTTATCTTCTGCGCGATCATCATGCTATCAGAGGATTTACACTGGCCTCAATACTTCGGCGCTGGTTTAATCGTCTCAGCCGTGCTGCTATCGACGCGCCATGCCCCCCCCGCAGGACAAACTCGAAAGCAACTGAGCCTGGGCTTTATGTGGGGTATCATCGCCATGCTGCTGATGGCCTTTGGGATAGTACTCGCCAAGCCGGTTTTGGAAATGCAGCAATTCCCGCTCATCTGGGCTACGACCATTCGCTTGGCCGCCGGAGCGGTCGTCTTGTTGATGTTATCACTGGCATCTCCCAATCGTCGTAAACACTTTAGCGTGTTTCTTCCTAATGCCTATTGGCGCGTTAGCATTCCAGCGTCAATACTTGGTACGTACGTGGCATTGATATTCTGGATCGCAGGCTTTAAGTATGCCAAAGCCAGTATCGCGGCGGCCTTGAATCAGACCTCAAGCATATTTGCCATCATCTTAGCCACTGTCGTACTAAAAGAATCTTTTACAATGCGCAAGGCGATATCAGCGACGCTGGCGATAACAGGTGTTTTATTGGTTACATTGACCAGATAGCTTCACTGCTGGCTAAAGCAATTTATTTACCCAAATAAATCTTGCTGACTGGGACTATCTTGAGCGACACGTAATTTCACGTCGGTAATTTCATCAACAAACTGCTCAATGGTCTTGAACTTGCGATGCACGCTCATAAATCGAACGTAGGCGATTTGATTGAGACGTCGAAGGTGTAGGCCGACATACGCGCCGATTTGTTCGGTCGTCACATCGCGGTCGTGATTGGCAAATAGCTCTTCATCAACATGATCGACCAGTTGCTGGATTTGATCCTCAGTGATATTAAGCTTAAAACATGCCCGCTCGACGCCGCTGTAAACATTGTCTCTTTGGTAGGGGACACGCTGACCATTGGCTTTACGTACCGTCAGTCGAAGTTCCTGCTCGACCCGCTCTTTGGTCGTGAACCTTCGATCACAAGAGGCACAAACGCGGCGGCGGCGAATCACACCACCACCTTCGGTCAGCCTGGAATCGATCACTTTGTTGTTCGTATCTTTACAGGATGGACACAGCATAATACAAGCATCCCTCAATGGCGCGCGGCTCGATTGCCTTGGGATATTTCCGTGTGGGCCAATACCGCACATATGTCGCCACGAGTCTAGCGTAACGGCCTTGGTTGTTGGATGTCAACTATATCCCTTCGATCGACAGCCATGACCACGTTTCCGCAAAGTCTCGGGCCGAATCTTATCCGTATATGCCCATTTAGGCTTCTGAGTTGGTATCGCTATTGCCGCTTTCGTCTAAGTGGCGTAACTTTCTGCTCCCCCGGAACAGGCTCTATCTTTGCATAGAGGTTGATCGCTTTTGGTCGCGAGGTGCTCGGCTAAGATAAGCGGTGCTTGTGGGGGGACGCTAACATAGAATAGCCCTAGCTCAACTAGAGCTTGATCTAGATAGATGTGCGAGACTATATGGGCAGGTTGGTTAAGAAATTATTAAACGGCATAGAGATTCAAGGATTCTCGCTCGCTGGCGAAGAGACGGTCATCGCTGCGCCGGAACTGGATGTGGTGTTTGATGTTGGCCGGGCACCGCGTGAGATCATTTCGATTAACAATCTGTGCTTGACTCATGGGCACATGGACCACGCGGCTGGGCTTGCTTATTACCTATCGCAGCGCGGCTTCATAGGTAACGCGCCGGGGCGCGTGATACTTCATCGCAGCTTGGCCCAATCTGTTCAACGGTTAATGGATGTATGGTCGGAAATTGAAGGTCATCATTCGCCGGGACAAATTGTTGGCGTTGAATCCTTGGAAGATGTCGAGATCAAACGCAATCTTACGGTCAGGCCATTCGACGTGAATCACGCGGCTGGGGCGCTGGGCTATACGCTCATCGATGTGCGCCACAAACTTAAAGACGAGTATGTCGGTAAGACTGGGCCAGAACTTGTGGCATTGAAAAAGCAGGGGATCAACATTCAGCATCGCGTTGAGATACCAATTTTGACCTGTACCGGTGACACCGGGCTAGGCCGATTTCTCGATCACGATTTTGTGCGTCGTAGTCCGGCCCTACTTGTTGAATGCACTTTTTTTGATCCGGAACATCGTGGTCGGGCGGTGGCTGGTAGGCACATTCATATTGATGACTTGCACAAAGTGTTAGAGGCTGTCCCCGATGCTCAGGTCTTACTTACGCACTTATCGCGGCGGACGGATTTACGCGATGCGAAACGAATTTTGCAGCGCGTACTCGCACCTCGCGACCAAGAGCGGGTATCGTTTTTAATGGACAGGCCCCGTAGGGACAAACTGGCATCAGCTACTGCTCAAAAACCTTCGACGCAGGCAGCACCGCTGGAATAGGCGAGGCTAGCGCGACGGCGCTGTGCGGCATTGTATATTGTGTCAGCGAGAACTTGACCAAGTCGGGAAGTGACCGGGCCTTCATTTTTCGCATAACACTAGCACGGTGGACTTCGATTGTTTTAGGGCTCAGATGCAGCTCAGCAGCGATCGTTTTATTTGAAGCTCCGTCTACGACGAAGGCCATGACCTCTTTTTGGCGGGCACTTAATTTGTCGATGCGAGAAACGATTTCCTTGCGTCGCGTTACATCAGATAGGCGCTGCGAGGAAAGATTAATCGCTTCGTCTACAGTCTCTTTTAGGGACGCTGTTGACTCGCAAGTAGGAACGACATTCAGAGCACCCAGCCGCATGGCGCGAACCACGAATGCGATGTCTGGATTTTCGGCCACGACCACGGGCACGAGGCATGACTCGGTCTGAATTAGCTGCTCAAGGATTTGTATCACGTCAACGGCGCTAACCGATTCGCCTATGATGAGGCACCCAGGCGACACCTGCCCGTCATCACCGTTGTCCACCTTGTCTGGTGTTACGTTATTGAAACACACGCTCGCTCCGTCAAACAATTGACGAAATTCTTGATCGATTACACGTGTCACGCCGCATAGAATAATAGTTTGGTTCATCATTGAGACCTATTCTAATTTAATCAACAAAAGGCTCGGACATAGTCATATGTCCTCGTATCTTAAGTATGAACCATGTAAGGGACCGTTCCATGGAGAATACGCCTTATTTAAACGCCGCGTCAAGACAAATGCTAAGATTAGGTTAATTCGACGGAATTAGCAACAAAATTACCCTATAGAGGTGAGCACAGACAATAGCCTACTTAGACATAGCTATGTCGTCAATGTGACACTTTGCTCGGTATTTATGTCTCAGCATCTATAGTGGGATGTCTGACAGATCGCTTGGATTTTACGTTGCAAGTGTCTCGGCTGACGACAGGACCAGACTGTCTGCAGAGACGCCAGTTTCTCGATTTCGAAATGCTTTGCCAACCACACCTTCATATCGTTCACGGAATTGGAACGGGGTCATCTTCGCTTCGTGGGCTAAGGCAGCGAGTGTTGAGGGTGACTCAAAGTCTACTTGCTCTGGTCGGATCATGTAGGCGCGAGCGACTTTATAGGTGTAGCTTTCCAAGTCTACGGTGCGGACGCGCGTTCGGTTTGTTGTTGGATCGATCATATCTTCGAATGGCACGGGCACTAAATTGCCGCCCTGCAATGTTACCATCACGCCGGGTGGTAAATCAGTCGTTGAATCTAGCAATAACCTGACACCACCGTGCCCCAAATCTCGGGTGTAGGCCATGTCGGATGAGGCGGGTCTGGCGCAGCGCAATTCGTAGCCAAGATTCTGATATACGATTGTTGGGGTATCGTTTCGCTGTTTGAATCGCCTAAGCAATTCCTCTTTGAGAAGTTGACCAAGCGGAACTTCTGCGAGTCGCACATGTCCTGCGGCATCTACCGGGACTTCTCGGCCTAGGAGGGTTTCCAGCTCTTTTTGGTCGCCAAGCTTATAAGCAAGGCCTTCCGCCAATACAGCCACGCCGTCATGTCGGCCCATGACACGTCGCTTGAGTATGGCTAGTTCTAAGATGTCAGCCAATTGTTTTATGCTAGTGGATTCAGGGAATTCTTCGGGAATAATCGTCAGTGTAGCCCCTGCGGCTTTGCCGATACCTAGTGCCAAGTAACCGGCATTTCTACCCATCGTGACTACGATGTACCATCGCCGGGTCGTTCTGGAGTCTTCCATCAGATTAGCGACAAGCTCAGAACCGAGATGGCGGGCGGTTGCGAAGCCGAAAGTAGGGATGTCACCGGGCAATGGTAAGTCGTTGTCGATGGTCTTGGGCACGTGGACAACCTGAATACTGCCACCTGAAACCTCGGAAACGAAGCGAGCGCTTAATGCGGTATCGTCGCCGCCAATCGTTAGTAAATGAGTAATACCGAGGGACTTCAGTCGATCGCACACACGGCCAGCTTTGACCGGGTCAGGCTGCGCTCGAACTGAGGTAGACAGTTTGTCCGCATCCAACAGGCTAGTCCGCGCGGTTCGCAATATAGACCCGCCGCCAAAATGGATACGGGCCATGTCTGAGATGGTTAGCTCTTTGACATGCTCATCGGGATCAAAATCCGGGTCGGCTAAATGAGAGAACCCGTCGTAGAAACCAAATACCTTTAAGCCGTTGTTGATCGCTTCAATGGCCGCTGCGCCGATGACGCCGTTAATACCGGGAGCCGGACCGCCGCCCACGATGATGCCCATTTTGGAACTTCGCATAGTTGTCACTTTCTGCCGCCTTTGTTTATGATCCCAACATTATCTTATCGACTATCCACTCTCGGATATTATACCTCATTGACCGAAACCAAGCAGACACTAGCCTCGTTATTATAGGCGTTAGACGTGTGGGTGACTGCGGAATTCTGCTAATGCTAATCGTGGGCAATCGAATGCGACATCTCAGCGCGGCGTTTAACCCTGCCATAGACCGTAGATCACAACTGCGCTAAGTAGTACCATCATCACACCAGGAATGGCAAACATCCCTGCTCGGTCTAATGACACGCGAGCAAGTTGCCGTTGGCCTATACTTGGAAAGCAAAAATAAATCACCCCTTTCAACGTCCAGCCGCAGCCTAGAAGTGTCACCAATAGCGGTATGCCAGACCAAACGGGGTGGAAAGCAACGACTATCACACCCACCGGAAAATGAAGGAATGCGGTCCACAATACCCCTACGTTGCCCCGCTCCCGGAGGTCGATAAAGAACTCGGCCCACGCGCGTGGTTGAAGTATGTGGGACGCTCCCATGGTCAGTAATGACAAGGCTATCAGGATTTCAATCGAACGTTCCATGTTAAATCGATCCATTGTATGCGATCGCATTAATCTCCTTGGCGTGTAGAAAATAGACGCTTAAATTTTGCAATAGCCTGTCCTTCTATTGAAAATAGTCAACAATCGCCTCCGCTAGGGCGTACTCGGTTTGTTGCGTGGCTTCAATAGCTACCTTCATACCAGCTTTTTTTGCCGCTTGTGCTGTGACTGGTCCGATGCAGGCCACTTTCGCTTGATTCATTGAAATGTTTAGTTCCGCAAAACGACGCACAGCTGTGGGGCTGGCGAAAGTGATGACGTTTGCGCCCTGCTCAAATGCGATGCGCTGACTGGGCGTAGGCATGACCGGTCGATTTTCATAGGCGATCACATCGTCTACGTCCACGCCGCGCTGGCGCAGCTTTTCTACGAGCGTCGAACCAGCTTTATCAGACCGAGGATAAAATAGACGTCGGACTTTCGGCGCGTCGATCTCACCCAAGGCATGGACTAATGACTCGGCGGTGTAATGCTCGGGAACTACGTCCGCGACGATTCGGCCTCGCTCGTACAGGTAGGCTTTTGTAGCGGCCCCAACCACAGCTATTCGTTTTCCGCCAAGCACACGGGCGTCTAAACCGTGTCGCTGTAGCGCCCGCCAAAAAGCTTCCACGCCATAGACAGAAGTGAATAAGACCCAATCGTAATCTGCTAAGTTTCGGAGATTTTCATCTAGCTCGGACCCTTCGGACATATGTTGTATCTCGATTAGCGGGCAGGAGATGACTGTCACTCCATAAGCAGATAGCCGTTGATTCAAGGTGCTGACGCCAAACACAGGGCGGGTGGTAATAATGCGTTTCCCGAATAATGGTGACGCGGCTTTGGCTTGCATATCTTCGTGCAGTGCGACGACTTTCCCGATAACCGTAATGACGGGTGAAGAAATTTTCTGCCGCTCCGCTTCGTCAGGCAGCGTGGCGAGGGTCGCGCGTATGACACGTTGGCGAGGGGTAGTTGCCCACTCGATACAAGCGGCGGGCGTGTTTGCACATCGCCCTTCAGCGATTAGGCCTTGGGCTAACGCGGGTAAGTTGGCCCGCCCCATCATGATGACCACGGTATCCAGCGTAGCTAAGGATCGAAAATCAATTTCGCTAGCGCCCGTTGTTGCAGACCGGCCGGTGATGATGCCCACCGTCCGAGCTAGCCCGCGGTGGGTGATGGGAATTAACGCTGCGCTTGGACCTGCTAAGGCACTGGAAATGCCGGGTACGATAACACATGGCACGCCAGCTTCGTAACAAGCAGCCAACTCTTCGAAGCCTCTGCCAAAAACAAATGGATCGCCGCCTTGCAATCGCACGACACGCTGGCCGGCCTTGGCGCGCTCGATCAACAATGCATGAATGTCAGCTTGTTGCCCCTGGGAAGCACCTGGCTTTTTACCAACGTCAATAATTTCAGCATGGGGTGCCGCTTGAGAAATTATTTCGCGGGCTACGAGACGATCATATAAAACGACATCCGCCTCGCAGAGTAACTTGTGTCCGCGAAGGGTAATTAAATCGGGATCACCAGGGCCAACACCGACGAGAAATACCATACCAAGGTCGTTAGCCATTATGTTGCCTCTGCTGCTTGAGCCGCTAACTGAATCACCCAATCGATTATTTCTGCGTACTGCCCGACGGGAACGTCGATCATGACCTGCTTGCCATCTACGGAGCCTATAACTGATGTGTTTTCGCTAATTTCATTCAATAACCCTAGCCGAACGGGAAGATCGCGCACAGTGTGTGCCCCCCCGCCGATCAAGAACGGAATTACGATCACCGATTGATATATCGCACGTTGCATTATAGTTTCAATCGGCGGCTGATCGTCGAGGTATGCCGTGAGCAGCTGCGCGTGGGGTAATAGTTCACTCACCGAGACGGCGGCGGTTTCCGTCGCGTAACGACTGGCTGCGTTTCTTGGCGTGCCATGTCCGACTAACGCGATGGTCAACTCAGCCGTATCTACTTCGTGATTTAATGCTAGGCGCTGAGCACGCTGCGCCAAGGTAGCTGCTAACGCGGGATGCGTGCCCACGGGTCGAGTTTGTATTAACTTCACTTTCTCAAATCGAGCATTCTGGGCTAGCGCAGCGGGGAGTTTCTCTGTCGCGTAATATCCTTCGCTGGTCATCAACGGGACTACGAAAACTCGATCTGCGTTCACTCGATCAAGAACCTCACAAAAACGAGGCTCGCCCTGATGGAACGCTGCGATCACTTCATCGAACTCGCTCTTGGCACGAACTTGATCAGTAAGCGTTTGAATTCCCGCGTTGACGTCCGGCTCAAGCGTTGACCCGTGCGCGGCTAGTATTAAGGCTATTTTATCGTTGGCCGGGCAAGTCATAAGTCGGTAACAATTTCAAAGAGATGTCGGTTCATAGACACACGTTTGGTGATAGGCGAAACGTTATCAAGCGGCAGCCTCTTGCTTAAGTCTCATGATTTGATGATGAAGCCGACGGGTATCGATGACCTGGCCGTCCTGGCTGGCTTGGTGCCGAGTGGTTTTTATGAGACGCGATATTTTCGGCGCAGCGCGGCGATGATTGGACCAGTCGATTAATCGAGACAACTCTTGCTGAACAATATCTTCGCAGTCGCGCTGCCCCTGCGGTCGATCCGGTAAATTTTGAACGAGATCGTCTAGGTGAGTCAGACAAACACTATACAAATGGCCCACCGACGGTTCGACCGCCCTAGGCGATGAAAGATCCCATATAGATAAATCGCCCAATGCCGCCGAGGCTAGCATTGTCGTATCTAGTATGTATGACGAACAGGTTGTACACATGACGACTATGTCTATCGCGGGTAACTGGTTCAGAAATTCTTCGCGTGTCCATGCCAAGGCGTTGGCGGTGCTGGCTAGCGTTTGTGCACGATCAAGACTGTCGCTAACCACGACAAGACGAGTTGGTTCATCTTTGAGCGCGGCGACGAACCCGCTGGCTAGAGTGCCTGTCCCTACGATAGCAATGCGACTATTTTGTAATCGGTGGAGGGTGCGCTGCATATCTTGTAGCGTAAGCGAGACTATCGATTGGCGGTGCCCATTGATGTCGGTTTCTTTACGCACGCGCTTACCGGTGTGAATGGCTGAGCGGCATAGCGCGGAAAGCGTAGCGCCAACTGTGCCGATTTTTTTTGCTTGATCAAAGGCTTGCCGCAATTGAGATAATATATGCGGTTCGCCGATGATTCGAGATTCCATGCCAGCCGTCACGCGGAGCAAGTGCCTAGCCGCGTGGTCACCCGTTAATGATCTGGTGTAAGGCGCGAGGCAAGATGGCGAAAGGCCAAATACACGAGCAATGGCCGCTAGCCAGTCGTTTAATGATTCTCGGCTGGACAAGGCATATATCTCAAACCGATCACAAGTGGACAACACGAGCAAGCTGGTTGGTTCTAGATGATTTGGTGCCGTCATAAATTCATGCCAAATATCTTGATCTGTATGAAGCAATTCTCGAATGGCCAAAGGCGCAGATTGGTGTGTGATACCCAGATATAGCAGCCTATCGATCGTAGGTTCGCTCATATAGGTGGAACCATTGTCGGCTTGGAGTTGGACTGTACAACCCATCACAACATACTCAATATCAGTAGGTGAAGATCAACGTTCCCAAGTTTCTTACTCGCGCCGCGTAGCTAAATGCCTTCGCCGCCATGTAACCCGCACTCTGTTTTGTCCATATCGCTCCAGCGCCCTTTGCGCGAGTATTCGCCAATGGTAGAGCCAGGGACCATCTTGGTACAATGCGTACATCCGACAGTCGGATAGCCTTTTTCGTGCAATTCATTATAGGGAACCTTGTTTTCTTGTATGTAGGCCCAGATATCTTCTCGTTCCCATTTCACAAGCGGACTAATCTTAATAAGTTGGTATCGCCAATCCCACTCGATCATCTTTAGGTTGGCCCGGGTGGCTGACTGACTTCTTCGTAGGCCGGTGATCCAGACATCGACTTCGCCCATGACGGTGTACATAGGGTCAACTTTACGAAGTCGGCAACAGAGATCGGGGTCTCGCTCCCAGAGCTTATCGCCAAATTTTTTCGCTTGCTGATCAGGTGTTAAGTCCGTGCCGCGATTTACAAAATCTACATGCGGGTATTTCTCGATAAGGGTATCGCGCAATTTGTATGACTCTGGAAAGAAAAACATGGTATCCAGATAAATCACGGTCAGCGGTACACCATGCTTTGCGTACATGTCGATTAGCGCGCAGCCTTCCATACCAAACGATGAGGTGAGTACCAGTCGCTGATGGGCGAAACGGGTTAACGTCCAGGCAATGAATTCATCAGTCGACATGTCTTCGGTTATCAGCGTAGACAAATCTTTATTAAGAATCGGTAAATTCACTACTGACACTCCGTTTACAATCCAACAAAAAAGCCCACAGGAGCGAACCTGCGGGCTGGTTTGATCAAATGTTCACAATCGCCAATGCCCAGGCTCAGCTTGCTCCTCTTGCGAGTATGCAATAACAGCAACAACAAGCGCACCTTGACCCACCGGAAACGCGGCATACACGGCCCTGTTCGGCCATCAATCTATTTATACTTTTAGCTAGACACATCGTTAGGCATGCTAGCGATTAGACTGTGAAATGTCAATGAAAATCGGCATGACCTCGAATCTCAGTCTGCACACATTTCCACCCTTTTCATGGACGAAATCCTATAATCGTGGGCTTGATGATACGTCTTGGAGGATTATACGCCTGCCCTAGCCGCGTGATTTACGTTTTAGAACGGTTCCCGTTTCGCGCTGTGGCCTAATCTTATTCAGCTTCTAGTTTATCGAAAATGTCCGTCACATGCGCGTCATCGAGACGTATGGCACGAATAATCTAGGCTGCTTTTTGGGATCAGCTCTCCAATATAGATTTATCATATCAGAGATCAGTTAGTCGGTGCCCAACGCTATCGGACGCCTTGTGTTTAGTGCCTAACATGCAAACTACTATTCTATCATCAGGAACCGCAGATCAATCGACGAGACATATGCCAAATCATGGCCATCAGCAGCAGGTGTCGTGACCGCATATGATATGGGTCATCATGTCCGCTGTGCCAAAGACAGATAGCACTTTTGAGGCCGATAACCAACATTTTTTCTAATTCAACAAGGGTAGTGGAGACTGTCGCGGGCTGGATGTATAATCGTGAGGCGTTTAGTGGGGAGATAGATAGCAGGGGAAAACCGCTTTGATCCATAAGCGGAAGGGAGCCATCCAATAATGTTAAGCCGATCATGCAGATCGTTCGTAGTCTTTCCATGTTGTGCGTTTTTGACGATCTGTATCGTTGAATTACTCAGTGCCAATCTCATGGCGAAGGCGAAGAGTCCCGATATCGCGGTCGGCATTCATCAAGAGGGATCGCTTACGCTCACCTTCCATGAGGGTATATTGGATGAACTCGGCTGGAACGTTCCATCCGGAGTTGAGCAAGCATCTGCCAATGAGCCATCGCAGATTATTTTCCCTATACTTCCCGGATCTAACCTCCAACTTACAAATCAAGCATCACAATACGACAGACCTCAAGGGGTGATAGATACGCGTGGCGCTTTTTTCCTCAACACGCAAAAGTCGTTTTACCAAATAGGCACACTTTCAATTGAAGCGCGAGACAATGGCTTTTGGTATGTTACAGCATCTAATCCTGGGAATGCGGATGATACCATCGAATTTGATTTCTTGCCTGATATAATCGACGAGGATGTCGCGACAGCACGAGCCACGATTACCGGTGAACTTTGCTTAGCGCGAAGCTCGGCTGCGGCGTTGGGAGCTTCTCGATATCAAGGCACTTGTATAGCCAGTCTTATTGCGGAGTTGGAGTTTATTGAGGAAGGTAAATCGACACGGTTCTCCATCGATAGCTTCAGTAAAACATCTACCGGCAAAATTTCAGCCAAAGCTGCTGGCGCATGCACGATGGATACTGACTGCGCCGCTGGACAAGTCTGCGATTTGAGTGAAGGAACATGCAAAAATGGTCCCGATTTGATTGTTTTTGATCTTCAAAACTTAATAAAGAATGGAAGAGATGATGCGCTAGGAATAACCTCATTTTCGATAGGCACTACAAGTTGTAATATCGGAGATATGCCAGCTGCTTGGTTTAGTCGCGAAGACGGTCCACAGGACGAACAGCGACATCCAGTCATCGCACAAAACGTGTATCGCTACAACGAAGAGCGACTGGATGGCAACGGTATCGTGATCCGACCTAGCAGCCTTGAGCAAATCGGGATGAGTTGGGTGAAACACGGATTTGCATCCGGTTCGGGTGGTCTGTGTAATGCGCCCGGTACGTTCTGCGATATTAGTGCTGGCGTAAATTACCTAGGCGTCAACTGCTCCGATTCCTATTCGGCGACCTTAAACGGCTTTCAAGGTAATCTTGGCCCTCGTTATGAGGTGAATCCCGTCACAGGTTTGTTTGCCTGTTGGGACCAGCGCGATGCCATAAGCAATGATTGCACCCCTGCGCCAGATTTATGCTTTCCGTGCAGCAGCAACGTAGATTCGCCCACTACCATTACGCGACGTATACAACTCCACGATGACGATCTCAGTCCAGCCCTGAACCCCAACAGCCATTACATAGCCGAGGGGCATTACGTTTCAGCTGACGACGCGAACGCGCAGAATGACGACAACAATATTTCGTATCGGGAATATGCACTAAGCGAATCAATTCCAACGTTTTTTAATTTTTCTTCGATTAGCCTGACGCCTACGCAACAGATGAAGTCTGCTATCCAGGCTTGGCAAGATTTTGACCCATCTGTAGACATTCAAGCGGTTGACGTGGTCAACGATGGTCGATTCTTAGTCGCGGCTAAGGCAACCGCCATCGGTGACGGAACGTGGCACTACGAATACGCCATCCAAAATATGAATTCCGACCGTAGCGGACGCGCCTTTTCGGTGCCCATACCATCCGGCGCCACGGTTCTGAGTACAGGCTTTCATGACATTGATTCCCACTCCAACTCACCTTATAGCAGCGTCGATTGGACGTCCCTAGAAACAAGCGGATCACTTCAATGGTCCACAGATACACAGGCCATTGATCCATTCGCGAATGCGCTGCGCTGGGGTACGGCCTATAATTTCCGTTTTGTTTCAGATACTTGTCCGACGACCGGCGATGCCACACTGGGCCTGTTCAAGCCGCTCGGGGGAGATCCGGATAGTGTGCTCGTCACTACTATTATTCCTAGCGACTGCGCAACGTGTGAAGCAGCTATCACACTGAATACGTCTGACCCAGCAGCCGGTTTTGTTGATGTATTGCAGCCAACCGAACCTGATGGCTCTAACGTGACAGGCGTTCACTCGATTGAGTATACTTTTAATGACTTCCCAGGCTGCGTCACGCCTATGCCTGGTGATTTCGCGACGTTGCAGGTGGGCGGAATGGGCATCGCCCCAACACCAGACACGGCTGAGAAGCAGCTTGGCGGAGAAATTCGAGTTGCACTATCTGCCCCGATTAATCCTGGTGCTCGAACGACGATCACGCACACACTAAGCGGTATCGGAGTCGAACTAGGCTTCCTACCCGGAGATGTCGATCGCGATGGCACGACGAACCCCAACGACCTTATCGCATTGGCTATATCGTTAGACAGCTTATCGTTGCCATTAACAGACAGCGATATGGACCGCAATGGCAACACCAGCGCGGCTGACCTATTACGCCTAGTGGATCTTCTTCAGGGCGCAGGCATATACGAGGTATGGGACGGTAGTAGCCTACCATAAACGCGGTTAGATAAAGTAATCAACACGGTACGAGCGGCCTTCGCATCCAGCAGATCGAAACTCGACCAAGGCTGTGGCACGAAAATCATTCGTCCGCGCATCGCCATTGTGCATGCCGAAAATTTCGTAGTAGCCATAGGCATCAGCGTAGGTGGACCAGCTACGCTGCACAAAATGATTCTCATGTTGCCGGCTAACTTTCAGCCTTTCGTATTGATTCAGCACATACCGGCGGATATCACCAGGCCACTCGCCAAGCGATAAGCCTAGCCCAAATCCCAGACACGCTCGTCCGCCTATCAAGCCAGACTGCTGCTACGGCTTTGGCACGCGGGCGTGCTAATTACATCGCGGCGAGCATCTCTTCCATCGCGGGGCCGAGGTCTTTGCCCATGCAATCACCCACGTGCTTAGCTTTTTCGCATCCCGCATGCAGCACCTGCTTTGCTTCGTCATGTCGACCAAGTTTAAGGAGGGCCTGCCCGAGCATGTGATAGGTGGCTAAATGTTCGGTATCTTTTTCGTTAGTGAACTGTAGGTGCCCTACCGCCTCGACTATAGCTTCGTCGCTTCCCTCTCGAAACAACGCCTGCCCAAGTGCGAAACGACTCAATGGATCATTTTCATCGATCGCAACCAGCTTTCGCAATTTAGTTATATCTAAGCCCATACTATCTCCTGCCATGATTAAATGATTTTGATGTTTACGCGTCCGCCCGTTCTTGCCAAGCTTGATCTAAGACTGAAAACTCCGCTTCCAAGGCGGTCAACTCTTCTTGAAGTTCGCCTAACATGTCTGGGTTTTTATGGACATCTGCGTCGCCAAAACGTGCGTTTAGCTGCGCGATAGCCACCTCTTTTTCCATCACCATCGCTTCCAACTGATCGCCCGTAAGATGGTCGTATTGTGCGGTTAACCTAATCTTGGGATCGGACTTAGCCACGGCTGATTTACGATTTTTCTTAGTTGCCGCATTACCTTTCCCGGACGACGATTGCTTAGCCTGCGCCGCCAGCTTGGCTTTCTTCTCGTCTATCTGCGCTACGCACTCCGAATAATTCCCCACTAAATTTTCGTAGCCATCCACGCGGAAGACGAGCATGCGCGAAGCGATTTGATCCAAAAAATAGCGGTCATGGCTAACGACAATAATTGTTCCAGGAAAATCCTGAAGCGTTCGCTCTAGCGCTTCTCGGGATGCGATGTCCAAGTGATTGGTCGGCTCGTCCAGGATGAGCAAGTCAGGCTGTTCCAGGATGAGCGAAGCTAATCGCACCCGCGACTGCTCTCCACCGGACAGTAATCCCATTGGTTTGAAAACGTCTTGCCCACTAAAGAGAAACTGGCCCATGAACGTGCGGGCAGCCTCCTCGGTTAGCTGAGATTTTACGGAGCGAATCTCCTCTATCATGGTACGTTTTGGGTCAAGATGAAACGATTCCTGGCTGAAGTATCCAATAGAAACTTTCTGCTCGTAACTAAGCGTTCCTTCGGTGGGCGTGAGCTGGGATATCAAGATGCGTAGCAGCGTCGTCTTCCCGCACCCATTCGCCCCGGTAATGCCAAGTCGCTCACTGCCGTAAAGCTGAAAAGAAAGATCGGAAAACAAGGGCGCCAACTTGTCATAAGAAAAAGCTAGCTCGTCGCATCGCAACACAACGCCGCTATCGTGGGTCTGGCTTGTACGAAATGCGATGCGGGCAGACCGCTTGCTCTTGTCTACTTCAGTGACAAATTCACCCTCACCGAGCCGACGATTAAGCCTTGTGCGCCGCCCTTGAGCCTCCTTGGTCCGCTGCCCGGAAAGGTGCTTTGCGATGAAAGCTCTTTCTTTTTCGATAAATGTTTTATCTTTTTCAAACTGGCGTTCTTGCGTGAGTAAACGGAGCTCTTTGGTACTTGCAAACGCGGAATAATTCCCCGTAAAGCTGTTCGTCTTGCCATTCTCTAATTCGACAATACGTGTACATACCCGGTCCAGCAAATAACGATCATGGGAAACGACCATCGCACCGCCAGGATGCCTGCCCAGGTAATATTCCAGCCAGCGCACCGCGTCGATGTCCAGGTGATTCGTCGGCTCATCTAGCAATAGAAAGGAACTGTCCGTCAGCAGCAATCTCGCCAATGCAGCCCGACATCGCTGCCCACCGGAGAATTCGCTCATCTTTCGACCATATTCCGCCAGGGAGAATCCCAGCCCGCCAAGAACTTCGTGAAGTTTTGCCTCAAATTTCTCGCCGCCGCTGGCGATAAACTTATGATGCACCTTATCATAAGATTTCATCAGCTCAGCCATGCGCCCATCGTCGTCGCACTCACCCATTTCCTCGGATATGGTCTGAAGCTTATGCTCCAAGGCAAGCAACTCCTCAAATGCGACGGCTACCTCGTCATGCAGCGTGCGCTTCAAGTCGAGCACAGGCTCTTGGGCAAGCAGACCGACGCTCAGGCCTCTCGCCTGGATAATATCGCCGGTGTCCGGCTTATCCATCCCGGCCAACATACGAAGAAGGGTTGTTTTACCCGACCCGTTAGCCCCGATCAGACCGACAATATCTCCTGTTTCGACTTCAAAAGTTGCACCATCAAGGACCACTTGAGTCCCAAATTGCCGCGTCACATTGTTAATCGCAAGAATGGCCATGCGTGCATGATAGACAAATTTTCGGGCAATGGAAAACGTCGTCAGCCAATAAATAAGTCTCGTGAGTTTTGTGCTAGCGGGCGTTGCGAGATAACGGTGAGTCAGTTAGAATCCGCGACCACTAAGCCCGGGTGGCGGAATTGGCAGACGCGCAAGCTTGAGGTGCTTGTGTCTAATTACGGACGTGCTGGTTCGAATCCAGTTCCGGGCAATAGTGGCCCCTTCCTGTGGGCTTCAACGAACCGATTCTTGTCGAGGTAGCACTGTGAGCATAGCACCCTCGCCTAAACCCCAGCCACTTAGCTTGATCCCCTTTGATAACCTCTACGCACCGACCATAGCCAGCTGGATTCCTGACGATCGGCAGCTTGCTTGGCTCGCACCCAGCACCCAGCCTCCACTCACTGCGGCGAAGGTCGTCGGTTGGGTACGACCGCATGGCCGGCGGTTATTGGGAGCCATTAAATCAAACCCGCTGCCAATCGCATATGGCGAGCTTAATCCCATGATGAAGGAACCAGGCCATCTTTGGGTCGGTCACGTCGTGATTGATCCTCTCTATCGACATCGCGGGCTGGGGCGTCATTTTGTCGATGCTATTTGTCAGACGGGCTGGCATGAAATGGGCGCGGACCGAATTTCGCTCATCGTCTTTCCAGATAATCTACCAGCTATCAGATGTTATTTACGGGTAGGATTTTGCGAGATTGGTGAAGAGCATCACGCTTTCGGCGGTCATGGCCCGCGAAGACGTTTGCTGCGTCTGGAAATCAAGAATCCGCTGGTGTAACGAGAATTACGCTCACTAATACAGACCCGGCCACTAATTCGTGTTCGGCGTTTCAACAGCGATAGCAGCGAAAAAACCATCGACGAAGCCATTGATTACATCCGTTACGCCGCTTTCGACTAGTGGCAGCGCCGCCTCACGGAAGTCACGCCCAGACGCACAACCTGTCCCACCGTACACATTGAACATAGCTAGACTTGCCATTGCAGCCGTCCAGCGTCGTACGCGTCTATTGTTCATAGCTAATCAACCAAAACCAGAGGAAATCGTCATGGGCCTAGCACAAAACGTAGCCACTCACCTGCCCCGTTCATCGGCGCGCGCAGGGCGCAGAGGTGAGTCGGGTTCATGAGAGGTCAAACCAGGCCCGAAAAATCATACGGACCCCCGCCGCCATTAGTAGCAAGATAAAGGCCGCTTTTACCCATTTTTGTGGCAATCGGTGGGTTAGCCGACTGCCTATCATGCTTCCCACGATGGCTCCGGGGATGAGCAAGACGGCCAATTTTACTGGCTGTGACCAATCGCCGTGGAATTGCTGGTATGTGAAATTTTTGTAACTGGCACCGAGAAAGCTAGTCGTGACAATCAAAGCTGCGGAATTCGCGATAGCTGAGCGAATGCCTATACCGAGTAAACTGCGCTGCAGAGGGACTGCGACCACCCCGCCACCTACGCCGAGAAACCCAGCGACCAGGCCCATTGGCAACGCGATGACCGCGGCCCGTTTCCAAGAAATCGCCACATTATTAACTTCGCATTCCCCAGCGTTTTCATCAATGACAGTAATGGCTTGTTTGCGGGCACGCCATAGTTCTATCACAGCGTTAACCAACAGGAATATACCAAAAGACATCCGTAAATTCGCTTCACCACGACCGGAGAAGATGCCTTGTTCGCTCAAGCCAACCCCAGCCACCACCGCGAGCACGGCTAACGGTGCACATCGTTTTACGACGTGCCAATGAACCGCGCCAACCCGCCAATGGTGCATGACCGCAGGGACCACGACGCTGAAATTCATGATCATGGCCGTGGCTTGGTATAGATGCTGATTAGGCCCGAGGAACTCGGTCATCATCGGGATCATGACAATGCTTCCGCCAGTTCCGAGAAACCCGCCGACAACCCCGGCCATCACGCCAATGAGCATTACTAACCAAATCAAAACTTTTCAATCTCCAAAGCCACCCCACCACTAACAATTGTCATACCCGAAAAGGAAGGGTTCCCGCTGTCGGGTGGCATGGGTAAGCAGCAGCTTATCCGTGTCTAAAGTATGCCTTAAAAACAACAGCAACTCTTCACTACCCTCACCTACAAAATCAACATCGCATCACCATAACTGAAAAATCGATACTCTTTTTCAACAGCATATCCATAGGCCTTCCTCGTCAGTGATTCACCCGCCAGGGCCATAACTAACGCCAACAGTGTGCTACGTGGCAAATGAAAATTTGTCAGTAAAAAGTCTACCACTCGAAATCGATAAGGCGGATAGATAAACGCCCGCGTCTCGCCGCTGCCAGGCTCAAGGCATGAGTCCGCTTTGGCCAACGCGGCCGCAGTTTCAAGTACCCGCACGGATGTTGTGCCAACAGCCCCAACACGCCCGCCCGCGCGACGACGTGCGACAATCGCCTCAACAACATCAGCAGAAATGTCATACTTCTCAGCGTGCATCATATGTGACGCAAGGTCATCCACCGTGATGGGTTTGAATGTCCCCAGGCCAACATGCAGCGTTACGAACGCCGTCGTAATATCATTATCTTTACATTGCGTAAGAAGCTCATGCGTAAGATGAAGCCCAGCAGTCGGCGCAGCTATCGCCCCAGGATTTCTCGCAAACACGGTTTGGTAGCGACCCACATCAACCTCGTCGCGATCGTCTTCAATATCACGCCGAATATAAGGCGGCAAAGGCGGGCGACCAATTTGATCCAAAATATCTTCGGCAGGCCCTTTCGGCGATATGGACACCAGCCAATGTCCTTGCCCCTGCGATTCTTGTAGTAGCATCTGCCTGAGTCGATCTGGGCTTACGTCGCCGTGGGATTCCAGCGTGAGCGTTTCTCCAGTTTGCAGCTTTCTCGACCCTTGCAACAGAACGACCCACGTGCCAGTCTCCCCCTCTTCGAGGAATAGGCCGGGTATCGCCCTGCCGGTCTGACGCCTAGCCAAAAACTTCGCTGGTAGAACTTTCGTATCGTTAAGTACCATTAAATCGCCGGGCGCCAGCCAATTCGGCAGCTCAGCCATGGTCGAGTCCGTCAGTTGTCCCGTGGCCCGCTCGACCACTAAAAGCCGGGCATCTGTACGATTTGGCGTGGGAGATTGAGCGATCAAGGCTTCTGGCAGCTCATAATCAAGCTGGTCAATCATGAAAGATGGTCGATTATCGGCCTCGTCTGACACTAACCTGTTTCCCTTGTTTGGGGGCAAAATCGACCCGTTTATCGTCGGATGATCGCTCACTTCGCCCGCCGGTGCAATCACCTGCCACGTTCTTCTTATAGAAGCATTGGCGCGATCATGCTACGATCGATGTAATGAAAAGCAAAACAGGCTTCAAAGCATGGTTGTTATACGCCCTGGTTCGGGTCGCATTCTGCGTGGTTCAGATGTTCCCTATCGAGTGGAACCTACGTACGGCCCGTTTGCTCGCCCGTTTTTGGATCCGCGTCATGCCCAGACACCGTGAACGTGCCATTGCTGGTCTGAAACACGCATATGGAGACGAACTTTCGGATGAGAAAATCAGAAAACTAGCCGAAAAATCGTTGGCAAACGTAGTTATGTTTGCTATCGAAGCGGTGTGTGTGCCCAGGATGATTACGACTTCTACTTGGCCAAGATATATCCAGCTTCATCAGGTGGATGAATTGATGCGAACGCTGCTTGCAAATCGAGGCGCGATTCTGATCACTGGACATTACGGCAGCTTTGAGATTATGGGGCATTTACTAGCTGCGGTAGGCTATCCCATGGTTTCCGTCATGAGACCTGTAGACAATTTTTATATCAATAATTTTCTCGTGCGAAGCAGACAGATTAGAGGCATGAAACTTTTGAATAAGAAAGGGGCATCCGCAGAAGTTAGTACTTTACTCGAAGAAGGTTCGCTAGTGGGATTCGTCGCCGATCAAGATGCCGGGCGGAAAGGCGTGTTCGTGGATTTCTTCGGCCAACCGGCCTCCACCTATAAATCCATAGGCCTACTAGCGATGTCCACTAACCGCCCGATCGCAGTTGGCTACGGTCGCCGCTTGGGAGATCATGCCCAATATGAAGTTGGCATAGCCCGTATCATTTTACCTGAAGAATGGCGCGATAAACCCGATCCGCTACGCTGGATCACGCAGACCTATACTTCTGCCTTGGAAACAGTCATAAGGGAAGAGCCTAGCCAATACTGGTGGCTACACCGGAGATGGAAGTCTAAGCCTCGGGTACGAAAAACAGAAGCCTCACAGGATATTGCCTAATAATGTAGGCAATAATGATGGCCGTCTTTCTGAACCGCGCCCATGAGGCAGCGGCGCTTGCCGCATTGGCAAGCCTAGCCTAATGCTTTGGGTTGTTTGACCTTCCATTGTGACGTCTTTACAATCCGGGAGGACGGAATCTCGATTTTCTATAGTGCATAAAGGAGGCGTCATGGCCGGAGTCAACACACTACAATTTACCGACGAAAATTTTGAACAAGAAGTTGTCAAGTCCGAGCAGCCCGTGCTAGTAGACTTTTGGGCGGAGTGGTGCGGCCCGTGTAAAGCGTTAGGCCCCGTCATTGACGAACTGGCCACCCATTACGAGGGTAAGGCGAAAGTTGGCAAAATCGATACGGATGCCAATCGGGAAGTCTCGCTTCAATTTCAAATTAGCGCCATCCCCACTGTGATACTTTTCCATAAAGGCGAGATCGCAGAAAAGTTTGTTGGTTTGCGGAGTCAAAAAGACTTCCAAACGGCTATCGACAAACTAATAACGACCTAAGTCGACAGTAATGGTAGCAGCTGTAATATCCTGTTGCGATCGACTATGGCTACATTCGTGAAGCTGTTTGATCTGACGACAGCAATTAATTATTTGCCCAATATATTGGTGTAATTTATGGTCCAACAGATGATCAATCTTGAGCAGTATGCCGAAGACACACCGTCGAACAAGAGCCAGCTCCACGGCGGTTGCGGCTCTTGTGGCAGCGGCTCTGCTGGTGAAGGTGGAAGCTGCGGCAATGGGCTGGAAAAAATTTACCCTACGACAGCCGTGCGTTTTGGGTATATGCGATACATTGGGGAATATTCTCACGCGCCAGACATGAAATTCAGTTGCGGCGCGAAGGTCGTCATTCAAACCCGTCGCGGGATCGAGATTGGCGAGCAAGTGTCACAAACGTGTCATGGCTGTTCAAAATCAGTAACCCGCGAACAAATGAAAGATTGGGTATCGCGATGCGGCGAGGACTCTTTCATTTTTGATGCCGGTCGAATTCTCAGAGAAGCCACAGCTGCCGATCTGGCGGAATATGCCCACATCCAGCAAACTTCGCTCCAACAACGAAAATTCTGCCAGCAGTTAGCCAATAAGCATAAGCTGCCGCTTCATGTGATCGATTGTGAAGCCATGTTTGGGGGCGAGCGGATCATCTTTTTCTTTTCCGCAGCCGAGCGTGTCGATTTTCGAAATATGGTCAAAGACCTAGCCCTGGAATACCGCACACGCATCGAAATGCGTCAGATTGGCGCACGAGACGAAGCCAGGCTGCTAGCTGATTACGAAACCTGTGGCCGGGAAGTTTGCTGTAAGGTTTTCTTAAAAACCCTACGTCCCGTCAGTATGCGGATGGCCAAGCAGCAGAAAGCCACACTGGACCCTTCTCAAGTTTCGGGCCGATGCGGCAGGCTCAAATGTTGCTTGCGATATGAGCACGTTGGCTACGAAGAAATGGACAAAACGATACCCAGAAACGGCGTCCGTATCCGCACTGCCCACGGGGAAGGTGTCGTCGTCAATCGTCAGATATTGACGCAACTAGTTCAAATCAGAACGGATGAAAATCAATACATCACCGTAGTAGCTGAAGACATTGAAGAAATCAACGTCAAGCCGCCGCCACCACAGGAGCGTCAACCTGATCGAGCGCCCCATGCTCGAACAGGCCGACCTGCAGGAGGACGCCAAGATAAACCACAGCCACGACCCGAACCTCGAAAACCTGAAGATCGTGCCGGTCAGCGCAATGGCGACCGACCCAACAGTGGGCAGGACAAAAAAGTTGACGAATCAGCAACATCAGCGGGAACACCTGACAACGCTACGCCAGTCGGCGAGGATAACCAAGAGGAAAGTACTCAGAAACGCCGGGCACGTCGTAGACGACGGCGCAAACCTAAAGGACCATCGGACGGACCTGCTGGAGGTTCCGGTCCGGCTCGGCCAGCGGGGCCAGATAATTCTTAGCCCAGAGGTTAGTAGCTTACTTTTTCAGGGGTTTTTTTTGAGCGAAGTTATGGTAGGCGATAATAGTAAAACATTGGAAGACCTCGTCGAGCACGTAGATCGCTATCCTGGGGAGGCCTTTCTTTTTGTGCGCGACGCGCTAGGCTTTGCAGCGGAGCGCATACACGGCACGGAATCTGATGCCCATCGTAAGCTGCAACATTATCTCATGATGAAGCAGATCGATTGGAACGATCTCATTGCGATGTATCACGGGGGCGAGCTACCTGAAAACATACTTGAAGTCATCGATGAAGCTGGTGGGTACGATAACTTGAACCGTCATGTGGATGGTAAACAGCTTTGCTGGGGCTTGCGAGATTTCGCCATCGTGCGATGGGGTATGTTAGCCCAGACGGTATTAGCCACCTGGAACATCACGAGAACGCAGGATTTCGGTCGAATCGTGTTTGGTTTTATCGAGCTTGATATGATGCAGAAACAGTCCGACGATACGATGGCAGATTTCGAAAATGTCTACTCATTCGACGATTCGTTTAGGGAGCCCTTCCAAAATGGGTTGGACAACGTCGAAAACCATTTGAGAAATAACTAGGCTGGATGTTGGTTGTTGGACTGGTCATCGATCTTTGGTGGTGGTGTGCCTTCAAGCCGGGCCGATTCGTCGATGTCAGACTTGACGTCTTTGATACCCTTTTTGAATTCAACGATACTTTTTCCCAGGTTTCTCGCGACATCTGGCAATCGCCGACCGAAGATCAACAAGGCCACGATGGCAATGATTATCCATTCCATGCCGCCAGGCAGCCCGAATGCGAGACTATGTATTTGATTTGCCAGCATAACTAGCTCCTAAAGCGATCGGACCGCCAGCGCGGGGCCACCCTGCCTCGCGTAATTATAGCCTTACACGTCCGATACCGTCAAAGACAATCTCCGTATCGACTAATTCCGCTCGATTCTGCTTGTTTTTCTTGTAAAGGCAACCCTTTCGCTTACAATCCCGCCTCGTTGAGATCGCTTTATTGCATCTCGCCAATGTGTATTACCTGTGTTGATAGCGATATTAACCTTATGTCAAAACGTAGATTTCTCATCACCGCCGCCCTGCCGTACTCCAATGGTCGACTGCATGTTGGTCATATTGCCGGGGCGTATTTGCCAGCCGATACCTATACGCGATACCTGCGGGCCAGCGGTAACGAGGTTCGATTCATCTGCGGTAGCGACGATAATGGCGTGGCCGCTTTGCGTACCGCCCGGCAACAGGGTCGAGATGTGGCTGAGTTGACGGCGCATTTTAACAAATCTCAGCAAACTGATTTTTTAGGATTGGGTATAAAATTCGATATCTACGGCGGGACACACCAGCCTGAATTTGTCGCCAATCATGAAAAATTTAGCCAAGACTTCTTCCTGAAGATTCACGAAAAGGGCATGTTTACCAAAAAATCCGGGAAGCAGCTTTTTGATGTCGAGGCTGAGCAATTCTTACCGGATCGATTTGTTCGCGGCACTTGTCCACACTGCGGATCAGATAAAGCCTTCGGAGACCAATGCGAAGGCTGCGGCCGAGCGCTGGATCAAATTTCACTTATAAAGCCAATTAGTGTGCTCACGGAGACAACGCCAGAATTACGCGAGACTATTCACTGGTTTCTAAGGCTCGATCAATTACAGCCTAAACTAACTACTTGGCTAGCGGGAAAAAAGGATGGTCAAACGGAGGGGGCTACTTGGCGGGCGATTGTTATCAACCAATCGTTGGGACGTATCGAGGCCGATGGCCTGCCTGAGCGGGCCATGACGCGCGACCTCACTTGGGGCGTGCCAGTTCCGCTTGATGATCCCGATGCCGAGGGAAAGTCGCTTTATGTTTGGTTCGATGCGCCTATTGGTTATGTGTCATTCACGGCGGCCCTTTGCGAAAAGCTTGGTGAAGATGCGGGCGACTACGCGCGATGGTGGAAAGACCCGGATTGCAAAATCGTTCATTTTATCGGTGAGGATAATATCGTGTTTCACGCGATAACTTGGCCTGCGATGGTGCTAGCTACGCATGATAGCGAGAGTATTCAGGGCGAACGCGGTGAGTATCAGATGCCGCATAACGTGGTGTCGAACTCGTTTATGAATATCAAATTTCCTGGTCTGGACGAGGAAAAAATAAGTAAGAGTCGAGGCAACGCCGTTTGGATTGAGGATTATCTGAAAAAGTTTGATCCGGATCCGCTTCGCTATTATTTGACGGTTGTCGCGCCGGAGTCTGCCAGGACGACCTTTGATATTGATGATTTTGTGGCACGCAATAATGGCGAGCTGGTAAACGCGCTGGGCAATTTCTACAACCGTACCACGACGTTCGCTCATCGATATTTCGAGGGTAAGGTTCCAGCGGCAGGCCAGCGAGACGACGTGGATCATGCCCAAATTGAGCTATGTCGCACCACGATGGATACGGTGGGCAACTTGCTCGATGCGTGCCAATTCAAGGCGGCCATGGGCGAAGTGATGGTGTTAGCAAGGGCTGGGAATGGATATTTTGACCAGACCAAGCCGTTCTTATCTCGAAAGACCGATATGGCGGCCTGTGGACGGGCGATAAATGTGTGCCTCCAGACGTGTCGGACGATGGCGACGCTTATTGCCCCATTCTTACCATCAACGGCTAAAAAATGTGCTGGAATGCTCAATCTAGACGATACATATTGTGCGTGGTCGTCTGCGGTTAGCCAATTGTCAGATGGTCAGCTATTGGGCGAGGCAGTCATACTGTTCAAGAAACTCGACGCGGCTGAGCTATTTAGCGAATAGTGAGTCACTAGCGTTCGACTTTAGCGGCAGGGTAGTATCCTAAATATTGGAAACGTGTGCGTATGTTTACGGTTAATAAAAATCCGACTCCCCAAGACCTAAAGAAGTTTGGCTCAGCTATGATCATAGGCTTTGGCACATTGGCGATTCTATTGTGGGTGTTGCCTTGGATTCGATCGGGAGATTCCAGCGTCCTACAGTGGTCGGGATCTCGCGGCCAGTTGACAGCTATTATTTTTGTCGGCTTGGGTTTGTTTCTTGCAATTCTAGGTCATGGCATGCCCGCCGTTGCTAAGCCGGTTTATGTGACCTGGATGACCATCGCTACACCCGTCGGCCTGTTCATGAGCACCTTGGTGCTTAGCGTTCTATATTTTTTTTTGCTTCCGGTCTTTGCCATTCTCGTTCGGCGGTCTGACCCGTTGCGTACGAAAACTGAAGGTAAAGAGACCTATTGGGAAAATTACAAACCTTACGAACCAACGATTGAGCGTATGCGTCGCCCGTTCTAGTGAGATCGTAACTAAGCATCAAGAGGAATCCGATTTTGATCGTTCTAGGCATATCCTGTTACTACCATGACTCTGGCGCAGCCCTTGTCGTTGACGGTAAGTTAGTCGCCGCAGCGGAAGAGGAGCGATTCAATCGCAAGAAGCACTACAGCGATTTCCCATCGCTGGCTATTGAATATTGCCTCAAAGAGGCTGGTATTACCATCGACCAAGTTGATCATATTGGTTTTTACGAAAAACCGATGGTCAAATTCAACCGCATTTTAGAGTGTATTCTTGCCACTTGGCCAAAGAGCTATAAGGCTTGGTTAAAGGCGATTCCTTTGTGGTTTTCTCACCGCTTGCACATTGGCAAAGAAATTCAGAAAAATCTGGGGATTGATAAAGAGATCTTATATTGTCAGCATCACCTATCCCACGCGGCCAGTGCGTTTCTTGTTTCCCCGTTCGAAGAGGCTGCGATTATCACGGCGGACGGTGTGGGCGAGTGGACGACGACGGGCTGGGGCATTGGCCGAGGCAACCAGATTGAAGAGCGGCAGGAGATGCGATTTCCACATTCTGTCGGGCTTCTTTTTTCAGCGATCACCGCATACCTTGGCTTTCGAGTGAACGATGCCGAGTGGAAAGTCATGGGCCTCGCCCCGTATGGCAAGCCTACTTATGTCGATCAATTTCATAAAATTGTGGATATTAAAGACGACGGCAGCATCCGTTTGAATCTTGATTACTTCGCCCACACATACTCGACTACCGACACAATTAGCGGGAAATGGGCTGAGCTTTTCGGTCGGCCTCAGCGTCCTTCAGAAACGGAACTCGACGATTTTCATCGAGACATAGCCCACTCAGGGCAAAAAGTTGTCGAGGAAATCATGGTCAAGTTGGCCAACCATGTACAACGCGAAACGGGCATGAAAAAGCTGTGTTTAGCGGGTGGCGTTGGTCTGAACTGCGTCGCTAACTGGCGTATTTTGCAAGAGACCGACTTCGATGAGATTTTCATTCAGCCTGCGGCCGGTGATTCCGGTGGCGCCTTGGGGACCGCGTTTTATATTTACAATACGGTACTGAATAATCCGCGCACTTTTAAGATGACACATGCCCTTTGGGGACCTGAGTTTACCAACGACGAAATCAAGACTGCATTGGATCGGGCGGGCGCTCAGTATGAGCTTTGCGGTAGTGAGGATGAACTGATTACGAAGACGGCTCAAATGCTTGTGGATGGCAAAGTCATCGGCTGGTATCAGGGTCGATTAGAGTTTGGGCCTCGGGCGCTGGGGGCGCGGTCGATCATTGCAGATGCACGTAGCGAGAAAATGAAGGACATTATAAACGCGAAGGTGAAATTCCGCGAAGCGTTTCGCCCATTTGCCCCGGCTATCCTTAAAGAATGTGCCCACGAATATTTTGAAATGCCAGAAGGCATGGACGCACCATACATGCTACTTGTGCCCAAAGTTCGAGAGGAAAAGCGGGAAATTATTCCGGCGGTTACGCATAAAGATGGTACGGGACGCGTGCAGACGGTGACGGCCGAGGATAATGGCCGATATTACGATCTGATTAAGAAGTTCGGTGAGCTAACGGGCGTGCCGGTGGTTATCAATACGTCGTTCAATGTGCGTGGTGAGCCTATCGTATGTACGCCGGAAGATGCGTATCATACATTTGTGAATACGGGCATCGATGCGTTGGTGGCTGGTGATTATATTGTTACCGAAAAGCCTAGCCCGGTGGACTATGAAGCTGGGATGAAGCGTAGTATCGAACTTGAAGCGCCGTCGCTATTGGAGCATCAGGCTGGAAGTCGATAGTGTGTATTGGTGAAACGTGCATGGTGGATGGTTCTGAGTCATTCCCGCGTAGGCGGGAATCTAGCGCAGAGTCATAACGGGTTAAGACTGGATTCCCGCCTACACGGGAATGACGGTATGTATGTTCTGTTACGGCTTGCCCACTGCAGGCTTTTTTAAGAGATTAGGACTATGGCTAAGCAATCACTCGTTAAAGAATTCCTATTGTTTATTAAGCAGGAAAAGAAGTGGTGGCTGATTCCTCTGATTATGGTGCTGCTGGTTGTGGGCGCGTTGTTGGTCTTCGCAAGCTCTTCACCGCTCGCGCCGTTTTTGTATCCACTGTTTTAGTTTTTATAGCGACAGCGCATCTTGTTTTGATGACAATTTCCTGTCTATTACTATCCGAAATCCGCGCAAGCTAAAGCCCCCGGCTCGAATAGGAAATAACGAAACAGCTCTTATTGCCCGATAATCACGCCTTTCCTAACATAAATCGCTTAGTCTATTTGGCGTCTCGAAATATCCCGCTAGAATATGGTTGTAGACGTGCATGAGGACCATGCGCGCGCATCTGTAGTGGAGATGGCCGGTGGCTTTGTTTAAGTTCCTCTTCTCAGGCTTAATCTTGATCGTGGGAGCCGTTGGGATCATCGTGTACGTCGTTCGGCCTTGGGTGCAACGCCGAAGCCTAATGCGGACGATTCATTCACCTCGCCCATGGAGACCGCTTGGGGCGGCTATGGGCTGCGTAATAGCAGTCATGTTTGTGTTGGGGATTTATGTGGTCGATATACCGGACCATCCGCGTGTCTATGCGGCTTATTGGGCTGTTATGCTGTTGCTTCAGTTTTGGCTGTGCATGCTAGCGATAAAGGACGTACGATATACGCGCCATTATCTATCAAGCAAGGCAAGCCTGAACAGATGGTCCGGCTCGGTTGTAAGCGATAGCATCAACGTCAAGCGATAGCTTTAGGGGCGAGCGATGGCTTCGTTGTATAGTGGGAGTGGCTGAGATGAGTACGAAGCATATGCAGAGGTTGATCATACCTATGATGACTTTTCTGATGATGGGATGCGCACCTACGGAGCCTAACGAGCTTGATAAGCTTGGTACGGTGAGTATGTCGATAAGCGATCAAGCTTTTGAATTGTGGGTAGCCAATGATTCTGAGGAACGCGCCCGCGGGTTGATGTTTATAACTACCGAGCAAATGGCTCCGTTATCGGATGGGACCGAACGGGGCATGATTTTTGTCTTTGATCACTCGGTGCGCGGTAGCTTTTGGATGAAAAACACGATCATTCCGCTCGACATCGCTTATGTCGATAGTGAAGGCATTGTCGTGAGCATGTACACGATGGTCCCTCTTGATGACCGTACTCATCAGTATCCGCCCGACGCCCCCTACCGCTATGCTATCGAGTTTAATGGCGGGCGTTTGACAGCTTTGGACGTCCGAAAAGGAACGAAGCTCAAGCTTCCCAACTCGGTCTTAAAGCGCAAGCCATAACCTACCGACGGATCACTGTCCGGCTCGCAACTTAATGCAAAAAATGCCCCCGCTATTGGTGACATGTAGCTGCGTTGCGCAAGCTGGCTAGTACCTGATGTTGTCGTAGTTGGATCATCTTATGCGCGCGATTGTCGTCCAAGAAGCCACTCGTAATATACCTACGTCCGTGTCAGGCGCATTGGCCCATGCCCATTGGGAGCTTTCCACGGCTTCGGGCTATACGGAAGCATTGAGCCAGACGCGCCTTGGCGATGTTGACGCGATTTTCATGACGGGTTCGCAACATACCAGTCAAGATAGCTCTGGCAGTATGGCTCGTAATCAACTGCTTCGGCTTGCGGACAGTAAGCAGATTGCGACGCTGATCATCGTGGACCCCGCAGACACTTCGCAAACAGATTCCGAGGGCGATTTTGTAGAGTTTATCACCTCCGATATTTCCGCAGACGAGCTTCAAGGCCGGTTTGCGATGATACAACGATATAACAAACATCTTCGGCAAGTAGAGCAAGAACTCCGCTCGATGGAGCGGATGAGTAAACGGATCGATGATCATTTTCGCGAGCTGGATCAAGAAATGAGGTTAGCCTCGCGTTTGCAGCGGGATTTTCTGCCTGAATCGCAACATACCATTGGTAATCTTCGATTCGCCTCCACGTATCGCCCTGCTTCTTGGGTTTCCGGCGATATTTTTGATATTTTCCGAGTAGACGAACATCACACGGCATTTTATGTAGCTGATGCGGTTGGACATGGCGTTGCGGCAAGCTTGCTGACGATGTTTGTGAAGCGCTCCATCGTGACTAAGGAAGTAAATGGGAGTGATTACCGAGTGCTTGACCCTGGGCAAACGATGTCGATATTGAATGATGCGCTGGCCGATCAATCGTTGCCGAATTGTCAATTTGTCACCGCATGCTGCGGCATCATTGACCATCGAACCATGGCGCTACAAATTGCTCGCGGCGGGCATCCTTACCCATTGCTGATTTCGCCCGATGGTTTGATTACGGAAATCAAGTCTACCGGTGGGTTGCTTGGTATAATGAATGACCAAGAATTTCCTATGGTTGAAACGCATCTTCACCCTGGAGATAAGTTGCTCATTTATACAGATGGTATGGAGCTTGCGTTCCAGGGGGATGGAAGCGAAGCGCTGGACACAACAGCGTTTCAGCGGGTATTCGAAACGTCGGCCTGTCGCCATATCGATGATCTTGTACATCATGTTGAAACACTTCTTGATGACGATAAAGGGTCACTTAACCCCAGCGACGATGTTACGATTGTTGGGCTTGAGGTATTGAGCGACCAACCCGCGCCTTTAGAGAGCTAGCCCTTCCATCCCAAATTACACTTAGAACAGAATCTGCCAACTGCCAATTTTGTCGTGTCATTTTGGCAATTTTGGATATTGTGTTAATAGTTATTATAGTTGTAACTCCTGTATTTTAAACGATTTAGCGACAATTCGGCATACGCGCCGCATCTGGCACACGCTTTGCATCTCTTCGGTTGGAAAGATCGAAGCGAGACGCTTTGATAGACAACATCATGGCACTGCAGCGTGTCCGCACGGGGTGCTGGAGGTCAGTTGTTTGGTTTTGTAGTTTGTTGTATAGACTAACATAAAAGGAGAAAACGATGATGATTAGACTAAAGAGTGCCATTCCGGCGACACGTATCTGCAATGAATTTGATCGATTGTTTGGTGATTTGGTTACTGGCTGCGGCACGTTTCAGGAAGATAAGATGACCACGCCAGCCTTGAATGTATGGCAGGACGAAACAACCGTGTTTGTTGAAGCAGAACTTCCTGGTGTAGCCATGGAGAACCTCGAAGTGCTCGTACTGGATAATGAATTGACTATTAAGGGGCAACGACGGAATTGTACTGAGGGCATCTCATTTCTCAAGCAGGAATGCGTGACGGGCGAATTTGTCCGCGTCATCAAACTTCCCATTGAGATTGATGCAGAGTCGGTGAGTGCTGGTCTCAACAACGGAGTATTGAAGATCGAACTGCCTAAGGCTAAGCAGGTATTGCCTAGGAGCATTAAAGTTCAGTCGTAACGACGGAATGTGCTCTAATCTAATTATGCACCGACAATATCGCCTCAATGCCGGGTGGATGACTCGAGATGTCGTCTGCCCGGCATGCTATTTTCCAACACTTTTGTGGCCCATCATTACTGTAATCGTTTTTGGGCTGCGCGCTATCGCGGTACGACGCTAAGCCTCTCGGTTTGCCGAAGCTAATTGGCTAGCTGGTTGACTTGGCGGCGATGGCTTTGTCAGCGATGTCACGTCGGTAATAAGCGCCGTTGAAGTGAATTTTTTCTACGGCTTGGTAGGCTCGGCTTTTGGCGACGCGAATGTCTGGTCCCATTGCTGTTACGCCCAACACACGGCCGCCGCTGGTTACGGTATACTGCTCGATTTGTTTTGTCCCAGCTTGAAAAACTTGCACATGCGCAAGCTCAGCCACTGAATCCAATCCCTCGATAGTCTGGCCCTGTTCGTATGGACCGGGGTATCCTTGTGCGGTCATCACAACGCAAACTGCCGGCTGAGGATTCCATCGAATACCTAACTTGGAAATGTCTCCGTCAGCTAATGCCTCAAAAATATCTAGTATGTCGCTTTCCAATCTCATGAGGACTGCTTGGGCTTCTGGGTCGCCTAGTCTGCAGTTAAATTCAAGCACCTTCGGACCGCCCGGCGTTAGCATGAGACCAGCGTATAGGATGCCGCGATATGGCGACCCGTCGTTGTTCATGGCGTCTACGAGTGGCACTAGAATGTCACGCTCAACGGTGGCCATGATTGATGGTGTGGCGATTGGCGCTGGGCTATATGCCCCCATGCCGCCGGTATTAGGCCCAACGTCTCCGTCGCCAATAGCCTTGTGGTCCTGGGCAGTGGCCAACATATAAATCGTTCGCCCCTCGACCAGTGCGAAGACGGAAAGCTCCTGCCCTTTTAATAATTCTTCGACAATGATTTTGTCGCCGGCTTTGCCAAAAGCTCGATCCACCATGATCTGCTCGACGGCTTGCAGGCCTTGCTCGTTATTTTCGCAAACAAAAACGCCCTTTCCGGCGGCGAGGCCAGAGGCCTTCACGACAAAGCCATGCTCACGGGCTTCGACGTATAACTTAGCGTCCTCAACACGGTCAAAAACACGAGCTTCAGCCGTAGGAATATGAGCGGCTTTCATGATTTTTTTTGCGTAGGCTTTATCGCCTTCTATCCTAGCCGCTGCGGCAGTAGGGCCGACAATACGTAGCCCCGCTTTGTGGAAATCGTCTACAATACCAGCACATAGCGGCACTTCAGGGCCTACAATGGTGAGAGAGACGTTGTGTTTTTCGACTAATTCGATGAGGGCTGCATGGTCTGATATATCTGCGTCCACATTCGTGGCTATGCCCATCGTGCCCGCGTTACCCGGTACACAGATGATTTCTCGCACTCGCGGCGACTTAGTCAGACACCAGGCCATCGCATGTTCGCGACCACCGCCCCCAATTACCATGACGTTCATAAATCTAATCCTCGAGCAAAACTGTCGCGTATCGCAAGGGTTTCAAAGCACTAGACCCACACGATGTGGACGTGCGCTGCTATGGCGATACGCCCTACTGTAAGCTTTTCTGCAGTCCAGCCAAGGGGTGAACCGATTCGGTGACATTTGGCAGTGATATTGATGGACAACGCGATCATGGAATTTAGCACCTTGACGAGTCAGCCAGGATTTCGTACCCTCCCTGTCCCTGATGCGGGGTAGAGCAGTTGGCAGCTCGTCGGGCTCATAACCCGGAGGTCACAGGTTCGAGTCCTGTCCCC
>JAJDDW010000034.1 GCA_029260115.1 Phycisphaerae bacterium
GGACCTGCTTTGGGTCAGCATGGTGTCAACATTGGTCAGTTTGTGCAGCAGTTCAACGCCTCAACTGGCGATTTGAACGGTATGCCTGTTACTGTGGTCATCAGCGTTTATGCCGACCGTTCGTTTACCTATGAAGTGAAAAGCCCTCCCGCTGCCGTACTGCTAAAAGCTGCCGCTGGCGTTGAGAAGGGTAGTGGTGTGCCTCATAAAACTAAAGTTGGTTCAGTAACGCGTGAGCAATTACGTGAGATTGCAAACAAGAAAATGCCGGACCTTAATTCCAATTCGGTCGAAGCGGCTGAGCGAGTCGTAGCGGGTACCGCACGCTCGATGGGTATTGATATCGCAGACTAGTTCTCTAGCCGATAAGATCGTGGAGTGGATCGAATGCCGAAACGAAGTGTTCTATATAACAAACAAGACAAACTGCGTGGTGATGAATCCGCAGCCGTGACTTTTGACATAGGACTAGCCAAGATCAAAGAGATGGCTGATGTTGGGTCAGACCGTAGTTATAAAAATGGTCGTAAGCGTAAGAAAATTGATCAGACCGTTGAAATTGTCATGCACCTGGGTATAGACCCTAAGCACGCCGACCAAATGGTGCGTGGTGCCATGTCGCTGCCTAAAGGCATAGGCAAAACGCGCCGAGTCATCGCATTTTGCGAAGGCGAAATGGCTGAATCGGCCAAGGCTGCCGGCGCTATTGAGGTGGGTGTTGATGAGTTGGTTCAGAAAATTCAAGATGGCTGGTTAGATTTTGATGTCGCGATTGCGCATCCTTCCATGATGGGAAGGGTTGGCAAGCTTGGCCGAATTTTGGGCCCGCAAGGTAAAATGCCAACGCCCAAGGCCGGCACGGTGACCCCTGAAGTTGAGACCGCCGTGAGAGAATTTACTGCGGGGCGTCTTGAGTTCCGCAACGACGATGGAGGCAATATACACCTCCCCATTGGAAAAGTAAGTTTTTCGGTTGAGGACCTTAAAGAAAACGCAGAAGCGGTTGTGAAGCACATTAAGAGTGTCAAGCCGCCGGCCGCGAAAGGTCATTACATTAAGCGAGTTTGTTTGTCGGCAACCAGAACGCCGTCAGTGACAATAGATGACGCTGCGTAATTTTTTCGCAGCTTTTAGGGTTATTTAGATTGGAATCGTGCGATGAGTAAAAGCATCAAGGCCATGATAACTGACGTCTACCGCAACCGCTACGCGGAAACCGATGGCGCGTGCGTGGTTGATATGACCGGTATGGACGTCCTTCAGCAAGAGGACTTGCGTCATGTGCTTCGTGAAGCTTCTGCCGAGGTTCGGGTCGTTAAGAATAGTTTAGCCAGAGCGGCCATGCGTGATACTCCGCTCGAGCCACTTGGCAATGCGTTGGTTGGCCCTTGTGCGATTGTGGTTAGTTCTTCTTCGCTGATTGAAGCAGCTAAAGCATTGGCTGTAGCGGCCAAGAAGTTTGATACGCTCACACTAAAACATGCGCTACTTGATGGCGATCCCGAACTGCTTACCGTCGCACAATTAGCGACGATGAAGGGCCGTTTGGAGTTGCTTGGTGAAATCGCTATGTTGGTCGCCTCGCCTGGTCGCGCGATGGCCGGTTGTTTGAGTTCTCCGCAAGGCAAAATTGCCGGTTGTCTCAAGGCAATCGCGGACAAAGAATAATAATATATTCGTATGCATCATGTAATGTGATGGTATGCGATTGAAGATTTGTTTTACGGATTGATTTTGGATAGCTAGCTAACTGGTTTGCTTTGGCAAATGAAATGACCTGCAACGGGCGGGTCGCCTATTGGCGTAGCGATTAACGATGATAGAGGAAGTGGACATTATGGCAGACGCACCAGCAAAAGAATTCTCAGCTGCAATTACATCGCTCGCCGATCAATTGGTAGGCTTAACAGTAAAAGACGCACAGTCGCTAGTCGACTGCTTGAAGGACAATCATGGCATCGAGCCTGCCGGAGGCGGCGCAGTTGTCATGGCTGGCGGTGGTGGCGGTGCGGAAGCTGCCGAAGAGAAGACCGCGTTTGACTTAGTTCTTGAAAGCTTCGGCGATAAGAAGATTCAGGTAATTAAGGTCGTTCGCTCGTTGACTGGTCTCGGCTTGAAAGAGGCGAAGGAACTGGTCGAGAGCTGTCCTAAGGCACTTAAAGAGGGCGTCTCTAAAGAAGAAGCTGAGAAGCTCAAGGGCGAAATCGAAGAAGCCGGCGGTGCCGCAAGCATCAAGTAGTCGGTTTTTTCGTATAGATATGGGGCTTGGATGGTCAAGCCTCATCAAGCTTTGTTGCGGGTTGACCCGCCCGGAGGCCTTGCTTGCCGTTCGTGGCCGCCCAAAGTTATAGACACACCAGTCGTAGAGCGAGATCGGCCAGCGCGTATGGGACCGCTGGCCTAACGGATGCTCTGCCGGCGGATTTTTTAGTCCCCAGTAACATGACCTGCGCCAGCGCTGCATTCGTGCGATTGTGGCGTTATGGGTGTATCCGTGGAACGGACGCTTCATGTCCGGGGAGTGAATTATGACTGTCGCGCTTCCAATTAGAAATTTCTCCAAAGTGGGCGATTCAATGCCGGTGCCTGATTTGGTCGGCGTTCAAGTTCGCGCCTATGCGAAATTCCTTCAGCAGGATGTGGCACCGGACAAACGGGATGCCATAGGTCTTGAAGCATTGCTTCGCGAAATGTTTCCTATTGAAAGCTACGACGGCAAGCTTTCGTTGCACTATATTAGCTACGAGTTGGGCCAGCCTCGTTATACGCCCGATGAATGTCGTGAATTGCGATTGACTTATGGTCTGCCGTTTCGCGTCCGACTTCGTTTGGTTCGTCGTGATAGCGATGAGATACAAGAAGACCTCGTATATCTCGGCGATCTACCGATTATGATCGGTGGCGGCGAGTACATCATCAACGGCTCTGAGCGTGTAATAGTTTCGCAATTACACCGCTCGCCAGGTGTGGATTTCATCAAAGCTCAAACCGAAGGTGATCGCGCGTTACACTCTTGTAGAATTATTCCTGAGCGCGGTAGCTGGCTCGAAATTGAAGTAACTAAAAGAGATATTCTCGTCGTTCGGATCGACCAATCTAGCAAGCTACCGGCGACCACTTTTCTTCGTGCGATGGATCCCAAGTTTTCCTCCGATGAGGCTATCGTCGGTGAGTTCTACAAAACGAAATCTGTACGGGCGACGCAATTGTCCCCAGATATGTACAGTGTTTCTACGATTGTTGATGAAGATACCGAAGAAGTTATCGTGCAGGCGGGATGCCAGTTTGGTGACGCATTAGAACGCATCCAAGAATCTTCGATTCGATCGCTCAATGTTATTGCGGAAGTCAAAGACCCCTTGATGGTCAATACCTTGGCCGAGGATAGTAGCCGCTCGCACGAAGAGGCTATGCTTAAAATATATACGCGGTTGCGACCGGGTAATCCGCCTCAGTTGGACAAGGCCAGGAAACTGTTTACCGAAAAATTTTACGACGAAAATCGTTATCGGCTTGGTAAAGTTGGACGATTTAGACTTAATCGAAAATTTGAAATTTCCGGTGATGGCGGTGCGATGGTGTTGACCGTAGAAGACTTCGTTAACTGCTTAAGGTATTTGCTCAAGCTGCGTACAGGAGAATCGGCATTTGCGGTGGATGACATCGATCATCTGGGTAATCGTCGACTTCGGACATTGGATGAGTTGTGTGCAGATGAAATGCGTAAAGGCTTCCTAAAGTTGCGTCGCACGGTCCAAGAACGCATGAGTATGAAAGACCCTGACCAAGTCGGGCGGGTTGCGGAATTAATCAATAGCAAATCGGTCAGTTCGTCAATTGATCTCTTCTTTGGCCGAGGTGAATTGTCTCAGGTTGTTGACCAGACAAACCCGCTTTCTCAGCTTACCCACGAACGTCGTTTATCTGCCCTTGGCCCTGGTGGTCTGAATCGTAAGCGGGCTGGTTTTGAAGTGCGTGACGTTCACATTAGCCATTACGGCCGCATCTGTCCGATTGAAACGCCTGAAGGTACCAATATCGGTTTGATCGCCTCGTTGGGGATTTATAGCCAGGTGGACGATTATGGCTTCCTTATTACGCCATATCGCAAAGTTAAAAGTGGTTCGAGAGTATTGGGGGAGTCAACGTACTTACGTGCTGATGAGGAAATGCGCGAAATACTCGCACCGCCAGAAGCGGTCGATCCAGATACCGATATGCTACGTGACGAAGTCTTAATCGTGCGTGCCCACGGCGAGCTTAGTCAGTTGCCTTATGAAAAGGTGACGTATGTTGACATCTCTCCCAAGCAAACGATTGGAGTCTCGGCTTCGTTGATTCCATTCCTAGAGCATGACGACGCGAACCGCGCATTGATGGGTTCCAATATGCAGCGTCAAGCGGTGCCATTGCTCAAGCCCGAAGTGCCATTCGTGGCTACAGGTATGGAAAAAGAAGTGGCCAAGAGCAGCGGTATGGTGGTGCGTGCCCGAACGCGCGGGAAAGTGACGCATGTAGACTCGTATCGAATTGTCATCGATGGCACTGAAGACTATAGCCTGAGAAAATTTCAAGGTTTGAACGAGCGAACCTGTATGAACCAAAAGCCGCTCGTGCGTATGGGGGATATGGTCGAAGTGGGAGACGTCATTGCCGATGGGCCAGCCACTGTGAATGGCGAGCTCTCGTTGGGTAAGAATCTCCTCGTCGGTTTTATGACTTTTGATGGCAATAACTTTGAAGATGCCATCATCATTTCAAGTAATTTAGTCCGCAATGATGCACTGACTAGTATTCACATTGACGTGTACGATATTGAAGTACGTGATACCAAGCTTGGCCGTGAGGAATTCACTAACGATATTCCCAACGTCTCTGAGCGAGCGCTGGCCAACCTCGACGAGCATGGCGTTGTGCGTATTGGCACACGCGTGCAGCAGGGTGACATTCTTGTTGGCAAGGTGAGTCCTAAGTCCAAGAGTGAGTTAAGTCCTGAAGAAAAATTGCTTCATGCCATTTTTGGTCGTGCGGGTGAAGATGTCAAAAATGATTCCTTAGAAATTTCTGCGAGCGAAGAAGGCATTGTCATCGCGGCTAAGAAGTTTAGTCGTCGCGTACACATGACTGATGAGCAAAAGCAGCAGTTGAAGCAGGAAATTGAGGACTATAAACAGGGCGAAAATACCAAAATCATCTCACTGTTCAAACAAATGTGTATGGAAATTGAGCAGAAGATGGGCGCTCCTATGATCGATCCAAATACGCGACAAAAAGTTGGGTATAGTGATCTTGACGAAGTGGTTCTTGAGCAGATTGATGTGTTTGACCAGCATGTTATTGCCCGCGATTTGAAATGGATTTCGCCCGCTGCTGAACGTGGTGATTATCTGAAATTAGTTGATCCGTATTGGCATCGCTTAGGTGTGATCCAGGAAGAGCTAGAACGAAAGTCCGCCCAGATGAAGCGGGGCGATGAGCTACCCTCTGGCGTTTTGGAAATGGTCAAAGTTTGGGTTGCGACTAAGCGGGCTATATCCGTTGGTGATAAGATGGCTGGTCGCCATGGCAATAAGGGTGTCATCGCCCGCATTTTGCCTGAAGAAGATATGCCATTCCTTGATGATGGTACACCGCTTGACATCATGCTGAATCCTCTTGGTGTTCCGTCGCGTATGAATGTGGGGCAAATTCTTGAGACTCATCTTGGCTGGGCTGCTAAGGTGCTTGGCTTCCAGGCGGTCACCCCGGTATTCGACGGCGCTCACGAAGAAGAAATTCATTCTGCCATCGCCGAAGCCAACGAATTTGTTGAAAAGGGATCCAAAGACCCTGAGTTTATCTCTGGCGCGGGACGTCGCGGCGACTTGTTATCGCGGCTTCCTTATGGCGGTAAGATTACGGTCTACGATGGCCGAACTGGTGAGCGTTTGGATCAGAAGGTGACCGTAGGTTACATCTACATGCTCAAACTGCATCACCTGGTAGATGATAAAATCCATGCTCGTGCGACTGGTCCGTACAGCTTAATCACGCAGCAGCCGTTGGGTGGTAAGGCGAGAACTGGTGGACAGCGCTTTGGCGAGATGGAAGTTTGGGGTTTGGAAGCTTACGGCGCTGCGCATGTGCTCCAAGAGTTGCTTACCGTCAAAAGCGATGATGTTGAGGGTCGTACGAAGATTTACGAAAGTATGGTCAAGGGTAAAAACACGCTTGAAGCTGGTACGCCGGTTTCGTTTGATGTGCTTTGCAATGAAATACGCGGTTTGTGTCTAAACATCCAATTAGAAAAGAGCCGTGTTTAATGATGTGCTTCGTTAAGAAATCGCTTGTTTAAGTTGAAATTGATTGTTTGTTAGAGCATTAATCGTAGCCGTTATGAATGAGCTGTTGCCACAAGGCGACTGCTCAATGGGCATCCAGGAATAGTTCCAACATAGGACGCCGAATAAGATGCTAGATAGTATTTACGATCGCGTTAACGACTATAGTCGCGTTAACATCACTTTGGCCTCGCCTAACGACATTAGGAGTTGGTCTTTTGGCGAAGTGAAAAAGCCGGAAACGATCAACTACCGTACGTATAGGCCTGAAAAAGATGGTTTGTTTTGCGAACGCATCTTTGGGCCTGAGCGTGACTGGGAGTGTGCGTGCGGCAAGTTCAAAGGCACTAAACACAAGGGCATTATTTGTGATCGCTGCGGCGTGAAGGTGACGCATTCACGCGTGCGCCGTAAACGCATGGGGCACATCAATTTAGCTGCCCCGGTGCTGCACATCTGGTTCTTCAAATCCATGCCCTCGCGCCTTGGCGCTTTGCTGGATGTAAAGACAACCAGTCTTGAGAAAGTGATTTATTTTCAAGATTACATCGTCGTCGATCCAGGCGATACGCCTCTTAAAAATAAGCAGCTGCTAACTGAAGAAGAATACCGCGCAGCGTTACACGATTACGGCAGTTCATTCAAGGCGATGATGGGTGCCGAGGCCGTCATGATATTGCTGAGCCAGCTTGATCTGCCTGCGGTCTCCATTCAGTTACGGGACGAACTGGCAAAGACTGGCAGCAAGCAGCGCGAAAAAGATTTAGCCAAGCGGCTTAAAATCGTAGAGTCTGCCCGCAATTCGCCCAACGATATTTCTTGGATGATTCTTGAGGTGATTCCGGTCATTCCTCCGGATTTGCGCCCGCTGGTACTGCTTGATAGCGGCAACTTTGCGACGAGCGATCTCAACGATTTGTACCGCCGAATCATCAACCGCAATAGTCGACTGAAAAAGCTTGTCGATCTAAATGCGCCTGAAGTTATTATCCAAAACGAAAAGCGCATGTTGCAGCAAGCTGTGGACGCGCTCTTTGATAATGGCCGATGTCGCCGACCTGTGCTCGGTTCAAGTAATCGACCATTGAAATCCTTGACGGATATGATCAAGGGTAAGCAAGGTCGTTTTCGTGAGAATCTTCTCGGTAAGCGTGTGGATTATTCTGCACGTAGCGTGATCGTCGTGGGGCCTACCTTAAAACTCCACCAATGCGGATTGCCTAAAAAGATCGCGTTAGAATTGTATCAGCCATTCATCATTCGCAAGCTCAAAGAACGTGGCTTAGCTGATACGATTAAGTCTGCTAAGAAAATGTTAGAGCGTCGCGATCAAGCGATTTGGGATATTCTCGAAGAGGTGATCTACCAGCATCCGGTCATGTTGAATCGTGCACCGACGTTGCACCGTATGGGTATTCAGGCTTTTGAGCCTAAGTTGGTAGAAGGAAACGCTATCAAATTGCACCCATTGGTTTGTCGTGGGTTCAATGCCGACTTCGATGGTGACCAGATGGCTGTTCACTTGCCACTGTCAGTTGAAGCCCAGGTCGAGACACATGTGTTGATGATGTCTACAAGTAACATTTTCAGCCCGGCGAATGGCAGTCCGATCATGTCTCCGACGCAGGACATCGTGATGGGGGCTTTCTATCTGACGACAGGCCATGTGACGCCTGATACTGAAGAGAAAGACATTCCTCGTTTTGCTACGCGAACCGAAGCGTTTATGGCACACGATCTGAAGCGTCTTGGCATTCATGACCGTATCGTCGTACGCATTGACAATAAAGAGGTGGTAAATACCGCTAAAGGCGCTGCAGAGCCTGCGCCGGCCAATGGCCGCATTACCACAACTGTCGGGCGTTTGATTTTCGACGATATTTTAGCCGACGGCATGCCTTATTATAACTGCGCTCTATCGCAGAAGGGCTTAGTTCGCGTGGTGGCAGACTGTCACAATCGTCTTGGTCGCTCGTTTACGATTAACGTTTTGGATGACATTAAAACACTAGGCTTTAATTATAGTACGTTGGCCGGTCTTTCAATTGGCATCACCGATATGCGTATTCCCAAAGCCAAGGGTAAGATTATTGACGTGGCTCAGTCTAGCGTCGATAAAATTGAAAAAGCATTCGCTGACGGTAGCCTGACACGCCTCGAGCGATACAACCAAATTATCGACGTTTGGATTCATGCCCGCGAATTAGTGACTGCGGCTATGATGGCCGAACTCAAGCAGGACTTCCGCGACAAGGATGGCATCTATAAGTCAAAGGGTGACGCGGGTGCGTCAACATATTTGAACCCCATCTTCTTAATGACCGAGTCAGGTGCGCGTGGAAGTGTGGATCAAATTCGACAACTTTCCGGTATGCGTGCGCTCATGGCTAAGCCATCTGGTGAGATCATTGAGACGCCTATTAAGGCTAATTTCCGCGAAGGATTGTCTGTTCTAGAATATTTTAGTTCGACACACGGTGCTCGTAAGGGCTTGGCGGATACGGCACTAAAAACGGCTGACTCCGGGTATTTGACACGAAAGCTAGCCGACGTGGCCCAAAATGTGATTGTGACTATTACAGAATGCGGCACCATCAACGGCGTAACCAAGGAAGCCCTGTATAAGGGTGACCAAGTCGATATTGCCTTGCACGAAAGTATTATTGGTCGTGTGGCTAGGGACGATATACGTAATCCTGTAACCGACGAGCTTGTCGTGGGTGAAAATGAAATCATTACCCTTGACGTTGCAATGCGGATTGAGGAATTAGGTTTGGACATGATTCGTGTCCGTAGCCCTCTCACGTGTGACGCCCCGCATGGTATGTGTGCGCTATGTTATGGCATGGATATGTCCAGCGGTCGCCTAGTTGAAAAAGGTATGGCTGTGGGCATCATCGGTGCTCAGTCGATTGGTGAGCCAGGCACGCAATTAACGATGCGTACTTTTCATACTGGTGGTGTGGCTCAAAAAGCTGCATCAGAAAACACAATCAAAGCCACGCAGAAGGGTAAAGTCTCCTACTACGAAGTGAACTCGGTAGAAGTACCATTGCCTGATGGCGAGACGCGGATCGTGGCGCTAAAGCGAAATGGCGAGATTATCGTTGTTGACGAAAAAGGGCGTGAGCTAACGCGCGACAAGATTCCTTATGGTGCTTACCTCAATGTGAAAGATGGACAATCCGTGTCACGCGGAGAGCAATTGTGTGAGTGGGATGCTCACATGACGCCTATTCTCGCGGAAGTCGGCGGTATTGTTCGTTTTCAGGATGTGGCCGAAGGCGAAACGGTGCGGGCTGAGCAAGAGGCCGGTAGCGAGAAGTTCGTTGTGGTTGAACATAAGGGCGAAAAGCATCCGCAAATTATTATTGAAGATAAAAATGGCACGGTGCTCGACTACCATTACTTGCCGGCTAAGGCGCGTATTGAGGTAGTTGAAGGGCAGGATATTTTACCTGGTATGGAGCTAGCGCGTCAGCCTCGTGGCATCGGTGGTACCCAAGATATTACGGGTGGCCTGCCACGTGTTACCGAAGTGTTCGAAGCGCGACGTCCCAAAGAGCCTGCGGTCATGGCTGAGATTTCCGGCGTTGTAGAAATTCGTCCAGACAAGCGTCGTGGTAAAATGACTATTGCTGTCAAGAGCGAAGGCGGTATGGAGAAGGAGCACCATGTACCTCAGGACAAGCACCTTCTGGTTCACACCGGGGATATTATTGAGGCCGGTGACCCGCTTATTGATGGCCCGCTCATTCCACATGATATATTGCGTATTAAGGGCGAGCATGCACTTCAGGAATACCTGCTAGGTGAGATTCAGGCGGTGTATCGTAGCCAGAATGTAACTATTAACGATAAGCACGTGGAAGTAATTATCAGCCAAATGCTTGGTAAGGTTAAGGTTGATGAACCGGGCGATTCTGCCTTCCTACCGGGCGAAATGGTGGCTAAAATCCGTTTCCGAGGGGAAAATGCCAAACTCTCTAAGAGCTTGGTAATCAGCAATCCTGGCGACTCTGAGCTTCTAGTTGGTCAGGTATTGACCAAATCAGAGCTGGCGGAAATAAATGAGACGATGGACGAAGTTGGTGGTGAACGGGCCAAGGGCAAAAAGCCTAAACCGGCCACTGGAACGACTATGTTGCTGGGTGTGACCAAGGCCAGTTTAAGTAGTGAATCCTTCATTTCATCGGCCTCCTTCCAGGAAACCACCAAGGTGCTCACCGAGGCTGCCTTGGGCGGATATGTTGATGAGTTGCGAGGATTGAAAGAAAACGTCATACTTGGCCATCTGATTCCTGCTGGTTCGGGCTTTCCGCCATACCAACGGGTGCGGGTAAAACATATTGGCGAGCCGTTACCGCTACCTTCAGAGATAGCTGATGTACCTTCGGTCTCGCTGGTACAAGAGCAGGTGAGTCCTGCTTCGACGTTGGAGGCGTTGACGGCTATGGCTCCAACGGTGGGTTTGACGGCTCCGACGTCAGGTAGCGAAGTAGATATGGGTGACTAATCGAACCCATTGTGAGTGATTACATAAGAATTTTCTATGCGTAGGTGAACTACGCTTGTCCGTGATATGTAAAGTAGGAAACAGATGCCAACGATTAATCAGCTTGTTCGCAAAGGTCGACGTACAGTGGTGAATAAATCCAAAGTACGCGACATGGATAAATGTCCGCATCGGCAGGGCGTCTGTCTGCTCGTTAAGACGCAGACACCGAAAAAGCCGAACTCTGCGCTTCGTAAAGTAGCCAGGGTACGCTTGACTAATGGTAGAGAGGTCAGTGCCTATATTCCGGGTATCGACCACAACCTGCAGGAGCACTCAATCGTACTCATTCGTGGCGGCAGGGTTAGAGACTTACCTGGTGTACGTTACCATATTGTCCGCGGTACGCTTGATAGCTCTGGCGTGGAGAATGACAAAGAAGGACATCCTCGTAATCGAAGCCGAAGTAAGTACGGCGTGAAGCGACGTAAGTAAAATAGCGTTTGTGTTATCAGGAATGAACATGGCTAATATGCGCACGACAATTACAAATGATGTCAACCTTGATGCGGTCAGGCTGCGAAGTCTGAGTACGCCAGTTAAGATTGGTCTTGCCTTCATTGGATTGTGTTTGTCTGCTCAGGTTAAAATACCAGTGCCCGGTACAGTTGTTCCGCTGACGTTGCAGTCGCTGGCTGTGCTGCTCGCGGGCTTTTTGCTTACGCCTAAGCAGGCGGTTTCTGCGACGGGGTTGTATTTGCTAGCTGGTCTTGCTGGCTTGCCCGTTTTTGCTTTTTCAGCGGGCCTTTTCGGTATCACTGGCGGGTATCTCATTGGCTTTGTCGCAGCCGCATGGTTGATTAGTATGACTACGAGGCGTCGCCCGGTATCAGTTACTCGGCTATTCTTAGCTGGGGCATGTGGCACAGTCGTTATTTTTGCCTGTGGCATCGCATGGCAGGCGATGGGCGCTTCGTTACTTTGGGATGGGTTTGGAACTGGATGGGTCGTCGCGTTGCAGACGGGTTTTTGGCCTTTCGCCGCGAAATCATTCGTGCAGCTTCTATTTGCGGTGACCTTGGTTAAATGTTTACAAAATGGACGGCGTTTTCGTAGTGATGTGTAACGCTGAATTGAATCAGATATCAGATATAGGTTTAGAATTTAAGAAGGCCGCGTATCATCATGTGATGGTGATTTCGCTCAGCCAAGGGAAGTAATCGAAGCGATGGCATACAAAAAATGGACAAAATCGGCTGAGCAGTTGAAACCAGATACGCGGTACAACAGCTTACTTGTGTCCAAGTTTATCAACTGCATGATGTGGGACGGCAAGAAATCGATCGCGACTGACGTCGTCTATAGCGCGCTGGATATCATTGAAAAACGCATCAAGGACGTGCCGCCTCTCGAAGTATTCGAGACCGCACTAAATAATTGCAAGCCAAACGTGGAGGTACGCTCCAAGCGTGTTGGTGGTAGTAACTATCAGGTGCCCATGCCTGTCAATCGAACGCGACAGCAGACCTTAGCTATTCGTTGGCTTCGTACGGCGGTTCGGGCAAAGTCTGGTCGCTCAATCAAGATTTCTTTGGCGCAGGAACTTATGGACGCGTTCAAGAATGAAGGGGTAGCCGTCACGCAGCGGGATAATGTACACCGCATGGCTGAGGCAAATAAAGCGTTCTCGCACTTTGCCTGGTAATTCACGCATCGCGATATAATCGAACCTAGCCCATCTGCATCTGCGGGTGGGCTTGTTCTTTTGTTGGTGAGGAAGCGCTTACGAAAGGCGCGGAAATGGCGTGGCGTTATCTTTATGTTAGACGGTATAATACTTGCAACGCTGGGAGAGCCATAACATGCTTCCCGAAAGGATGTTGTGGTGTCAATAGTACTATATGATCGCTGACAAGATTCGTGGGGCCACGCAAGCTAAAGCTTGCGGCTCGATTTGAAGGTCTCGAAGCGATGATCTTGAGGTGGTGGTTTTGTCTTCTGAAGTTTCTCTAGGAAATGATTGGTCATGAAATCAGACCTGTCGACAATCCGAAATATTGGCATAGCCGCTCACATCGACGCGGGTAAGACCACGACTACCGAACGCGTCTTATTCTACACTGGCCAGGTTCATCGCATGGGTGAGGTGGACCACGGTACCACGACGACCGACTTCGACGAACAGGAACAAAAGCGCGGGATTACCATTTTCTCTGCGGCGGTGAGCTGTCCTTGGCGCGATCACACCATCAATCTAATCGATACACCAGGCCATGTAGATTTCACGGCTGAGGTTGAACGATCCTTGCGGGTGCTCGATGGTATGGTTGCGGTGTTTGATGCCAAAGAAGGTGTCGAGGCCCAGTCCGAAACCGTGTGGCGACAAGCTGATCGTTATCACGTTCCCCGCATATGTTTTATGAATAAGATGGATCGAATTGGCGCGGACTTTGAAAACGCGGTCCAATCGATCCGTGATCGCCTGGGTGCGCATTTGCTGGTCTTGCAGACGCCTATCGGCGCCGGCCCGGATTTTGTGGGATTGGTCGATCTTATCGAAATGAAAGCGCTTTGTTTCGAGCCTGAAGCCATGGGGGCAAAGATCACCGAGTCTGCCATCCCTGACGCGATGATGGAATCATGCGAACTGCTTCACCAGGAAATTTTAGAGGTTGTCGCCGAAACTTCTGACGCTCGTATGGAGAAGTTCCTTGCTGACGAGACGTTTACCTCGGCCCAGATACACGAAGCGATTAGAGAGGCTACCATATGTCGCGATCTGGTACCAGTACTCTGTGGTAGTTCGCTGCGTTATATTGGCGTACAACGCATGCTGGACGCTGTGATCCATTATCTACCCAGTCCTTTAGACGTGCCTCCGATTATCGCGCGCGACCCTAAAATAGCAGACGTAACGCACACGCTGCATTGTAATCCTAGCGATGCGTTCGCCGGATTGATTTTCAAGATTGTCGCTGAAAAGCCGGTCGATTTGTATTACATCAGAATTTATTCCGGTACGCTCAAGGCCAGCTCGCGCGTGCAAAATAGCTCGACTGGCGACAAAGAAAATATCACGCGCATATTTCGTATGTTCGCCAAGCGTCGCGATCAACTTGACGAGGCGAAGGCCGGCGACATCGTCGCTATTGTCGGTCCGAAGCATGCGCTGACAGGCCATACGTTTTCAGATCCTCGCAGGCCGGTGCTGTTGGAGTCTATCGACTTCCCCGAAACCGTCATCAGCGTGGCCATCGAGCCAGTATCAGCAAAAGACCGCGATAAACTCATGCTTTCGTTGCGATCATTGGTTCGACAAGACCCCACGCTATCCGTGACTACGAATGAGGAGACCGGGCAGACTTTGCTATCAGGTATGGGCGAACTCCATCTGGAGGTCATGGTTCAACGTCTGCGAGCGGACCTGAATGTGGAGGCACGGGTAGGTAAGCCACGGGTGTCTTTCCGAGAAACGGTGAGCCAATCTGCGATAGGCCAGGGGCAATTCGAGCGCAACGTAGGCGGACGCGACCATTTTGCCAGTCTGCGCCTCGACCTTAGGCACATGCCTACAGGATCTGGCGAGGGTGAGCCGCTAGTATCTTGGACGGCCGATAGGTCAGGTCTTTTGCCTGAATACGTCAAGGCTATCGAGCAAGGGATTGCGGATGCCTCTCAGAGCGGTATTTTAGGCGGATATCCTGTTATTGACTGGCATGTGGATGTGCTGGATTACGTTAAAAACGACCAGACGAATTCGGAATTATCCTTTGAGAACGCTGCCCGCATCGCCTTTTATCATGCCATGGAGTTAGCAACCCCCAAGCTATTGCAGCCCATTATGGCCGTCGAGGTGGTCACATCAGACGACTATTTCGGGCAAATCATGGCTGATTTGAACTCCCGTGGGGCTGAGGTGAGAAAAACTGATATACGCGGCTCTGAACGCGTTATTTCGGCAGATGTGCCACTTTCGCAGATGTTTGGCTATGTGACCAGACTCAGAAGCTTATCTCAGGGGCGGGCCACTTCGACTATGAAACCCTCGCATTATGCACCGGTCAGCGATGTTGAAACGAAATCGCTGGTTGGATAGGGATTTTCCATTTTCTGTAAGAAATCGCAGCGATAATAGCATTAATTCGATTATTAGGGGTTGGCAACTGCTCGCGATTGTTTTTTATCGCCTGGTAAGTTTTTGGTTGCTTGGAAAAGATGGCTGGAATTTAGCAAAAGCGCAGAAGTTGCGTTTATGCTTAAAATCAAGCTTCAAATCAAATCAATGGCAAGAATTTACGTTTGGCAATAAAATTGGAATAAACCCCGTTGACAACACTGAGCGTGGCCGTATGCTATTCCTTCTGCCCGTGCGGGGCGGATTTTGTAAAGGACTACGCATCAGCGTGTAAAGGGTTACAGTAAGTGAGCAGCAAGGCAAGAATTAGAATTCGGATGGAAGCCTACGACACGCGAGCGTTAGACGCTGCGGCGCGTGAGATTGTAGAGCAAGCCAAACGCACGAGTGCTAAGGTTCACGGCCCGATACCGTTGCCGACGCGTATCGAAAGATATACCGTGCTGCGCGGTCCATTTATTGACAAGAAGTCGCGTGAGCAGTTTGAGATGAGAACGCATAAGCGTATCATCGATATAAGCGAACCGACAGCGCGAACGGTCGAAGCGATCAATCGTATACAGGTGCCCGCAGGCGTTTTTGTGAAGATCAAAACGTAGGCGGGTTTTTTCGTGGGGCCAAGATGTTGTCACTGGCCTAACGACTCCACCGCTTTTGATATAACTGTCGTGTGAGCTTATCGCACGAGTGATATGAGTAACCGACTCACTAAATTATAGTGAGTGATATAGAGGTAAGGGTCCATGATACCGGGACTGCTTGGTACAAAAGTTGGCATGACGAACATCATCACCGAACTAGGTGCGATGCTTCCGGTCACAGTCATTAAGGCTGGACCGTGTGTTGTATTGCAGGTCAAGACCAAAAAAGTTGATGGCTACGATGCACTACAGCTGGGTTTCGGCGATAAGAAGCCACACCGTGCCACTATGCCGCACATTGGTCATGCTGCTAAGGCTAAGACTGGGCCTAAGTGTAATGTAAGAGAATTTAGAATTGCTGAAGCTACAGAAATAGCCATTGGTGATGTTATCAATCTTGAAACATTTGGCACTGAAGATATTAACTACATCGATGTATCAGGCGTTACCAAGGGCAAGGGTTTTGCAGGCGTTATGAAGCGTCATGGATTTGGTGGCAAAGAAGCTAGCCATGGTGTCGAGCGAAAGCATCGTTCAGCTGGTGGTATTGGCGGTAGCGCTAATGCTGGTACTGGTCGCGCGGTAAAAAAGGGTAAACGAATGGCTGGTCGTATGGGCTATGTTCGTTGCACTGCACAATCGATGCAGGTTCTTAAGGTTGATACAGAGAACGATCTGATGATCGTGCTTGGAAGTGTCCCTGGTCCTGCTGGTTCATTGGTTGAGATTCGTCGAGCAAAGAAAAAGGGATAGATTTTAATGCTGGCTGTACCAGTTTATAATATGAAGGGCGACAAGATTGGGGAGGCGGAGATAGATCCCGCAGTCCTCGGTGGCAAGGTTCGGCCTATGCTTCTAAAGCAGGCCGTAGTCGCCTATCTCGCGCATAAGCGTCAGTATAGTGCGCGTACGAAGCGCCGCAGTGATGTTGTAGCTTCGACAAAAAAGATGTACCGGCAAAAAGGGACGGGTAATGCTCGTGCAGGTATGTCTAGCACGCCAATACGTCGAGGTGGCGGTCGTGCTTTTGCGACAACCGAACCTCGTCGATCATTGGTCCTGCCTAAAAAAATGAAGCGTTTGGCACGTGATAGTGCGTTACTGGCTAAGATTCAGTCAGAAAAAGTTATGGTGGTTGATGGGCTTCAGTGCGATCAGCCAAGGACTAAAGCATTGGCGACGATGTTGACGGCGATCGGGATAGGCAAGGGTTGTATCTTGGCTATGCACGATGCGGATCGCAACATTATCTTGTCGGGTCGCAATATAACCAACGCTGATATGCGGCTGGTTGCAGACTTGAATGCGTATGACATATTGCGTCGAGAATGCGTGGTTATGACGAAGCAAGCTTTCGACCTCCTGTCTGATCCCACTCGTGGTGATTTGGCGGATGGTGCTGGAAAGAACTAGGTATCAGGATGAATGTGTTTCGTATAATTCGGCGGCCTCTTGTCACAGAGAAGGGTACGCATCAGTCAGGGCAGTCGCACGAGGCTACGAAATCTATGCCCGCGCGAGGCGGTGCCTATGCTTTCCAAGTTGACCCTGCTGCGACCAAGCCGCAGATTAGATTAGCAGTAGAAAAAATATACGGTGTAAAAGTTTTGTCTGTTCGCACTTGTAATCGCAAAGGTAAAGAGCGACGTGTGAAATATAAAACGGGAAAAACGCCTGACTGGAAAAAAGCGGTTGTGGTACTCCGAGCGGAATGCCATATCGACTTGTTCTAGGATGAAGATAGTTTAACTAGGTAATAGCGATGGGAATTAGAAAATATAAACCGACTTCACCTGGGCGTCGTGCCTCTTCGGTGAATGACTTTGCAGAGTTGACGACTAAAGGTAATAAGCCTGAGAAGTCACTTTGTGAGCGTATTCGCAAAACGGGTGGACGTAATCATCACGGTAAAATCACAGCTCGTGGTCGTGGTGGTGGCGCACGTCGTATATATCGACGTATTGACTTTAAGCGGTCAAAAGATGGCTTTGTCGGTAACGTGAAGTCTGTCGAATATGATCCGAATCGCAGTTGTCATATTGCGCTGATTGAATACTCTGATGGCGAAAAGCGGTATATTCTATCTCCATTGGGTTTGAAGGCTGGCGACGTAATTGAAAGCGGCGCGGGTGTTGAACCTAAAATTGGCAACGCCATGCCACTTAAAAATATCCCGCCTGGCTTGGATGTTCATAACATTGAGATGAATGTTGGTCAGGGCGGCAAACTTGTAAGAACTGCTGGCGGTGTGGCTCGCTTGATGGCGAGGAATGACGATTGGGCGACCATAGTGCTTCCTTCCGGCGAGACGCGCGAAATTCGAGTAGAATGTCGCGCGACGATTGGCCAGATTGGCAACGTCGAACATCAGAACCTGCGATGGGGAAAAGCTGGACGCACGCGGCACCGTGGGCGTCGTCCGCATGTGCGTGGTACGGCGAAAAACCCTGTGGCTCACCCGCTAGGTGGTGGTGAGGGTAGAAGCGGTGGTGGCCGTCATCCATGTAGTCCTACGGGCGTTCTTGCTAAGGGTGGAAGAACACGTTCTCCTTCGAAAGTGTCGAATAAGCGTATTTTGCGTCGTAGAAAGAGTAAACGGTACGGACAGTTGCCGGCGGTTAATAAATAAATAGCTTGGGTAGTGGTTGTACGCGACGTGGTACGTCGAACGGCAGCACACGTCATTGGTGGTTTTTGCCATGACGGTTTGAGATAAGGGTTGAGCCATGGCTCGTTCGCAAAAAAAAGGGCCTTTTGTTGAAGAGAAACTCTTCAAGAAGGTAATGAACCTGAAAAGCAGCGGTTCAACTGTGCCTATTAAGACATGGGCTCGGCGTTGTACGATTGTGCCTGAGTTTGTAGGCCATAAGTTCGACGTACATAATGGTAGGCAATTTTACCAAGTGTATGTTTCTGAAGATATGGTTGGCCATAAGCTTGGCGAATTTAGTCCGACGCGGACGTTTCGCGGGCATGGTAAAGGCAAGAAATAATAATTTCGCCCGGCGCGCCTGGGTAGCCCAGGGCTTAGATGTCCTGGCGGCGTGTTGGTCGGTTGGTGTCGGCTTGAAGTCGGCTTTATGTTAGTTTGGTATAAAGTTTTATTCGATTTGATTCGGGTGGTATGAACCCATGGCAACATTAAAGCAGTGGTCAGCGCAGCATAAATTCGCCCGCATCGGTCCGCGGAAAGTTAGGTTAGTGATTGACCTTATCCGAGGCATGCCGTGCGAAGATGCGATACACCAACTAGATTTTAACACACGTCGGGCGGCATATATGGTTCGAAACGTGCTCAAGTCTGCGATGGTTAATGCGGATGAGCAAGAGGCCGACATGCGTCGATTGAAAATTGTTGAGGCTCGCGTCGATGGCGGTCCGTATTATCGACGTTGGCATCCAAAGGATAGAGGGCGTGCGCATCCGATAGCTAAGCGTACTAGCCATATTATTGTAACAGTAGCGGAACGCTAACGAGTAAGTTATTCGTCACGAGTTCTACAGGAGTTAATTGTGGGTCAAAAAGTCCATCCAACTGGATTTCGCGTAGGTATCACCGAGGGGTGGCGTTCGCGATGGTTTGCGCCAAAGGCGGCCTACGCCGATTTCCTGATTGAGGACCAGCGTATTCGCCGGTTTGTTGATGATCGGTTGAATAGGAAACCCCCGTACGCGGCGGTTGCGAAAATTGAGATTGAGCGAACGCGCGATGATGTCCGCGTACTCTTACATACCGCTCGTCCCGGATTGGTCATTGGGCCTAAGGGGGCTGAAGTTGATAAGCTCAGGGAGTCTTTGGAAGATCTTATCGATCGAAAAATCTCTCTTAACATTATTGAAATCAAAGTGCCGGATGGCAACGCAACGCTTATCGCTGAGGCGGTATCCGAGCAGTTGAAAAAACGTGGCGCTTTCCGTCGCGTGATGAAAATGCGGGCTGAAGCGGCGATGGCTACGGGTGCTAAGGGCGTAAAGATTACTTGTTCTGGTCGGCTTGGCGGCGCTGAGATGGCCCGCCGCGAAAAGCAGATTCAAGGTTCGGTCCCTTTGCATACGTTGCAGGCTCATATCGACTATGGTACGGCTACTTGTCGCACGACATATGGCGCGATTGGTATCAAGGTATGGGTTAACCTGGGTCGGTATGGCGAAGAAGCTGTGCTGGAAGTTGATGAGAATTCGCCTACGAATCGTGGCAGACGCCGCGGTAAACGTGGGTAATTGAATAGTTGAGACGCTAAAGCGTAGTACGGAGTAGTTGGTCATGGCGATGATGCCAAAACGAGTTAAGTGGCGAAAGAGTCACCGTGGTAAGATTCGCGGTCAAGCGACAAGTGGTAATTCGCCAGCTTATGGCGAATATGGGCTACAGTCATTGCATCCCGGATGGATCACGGCTCGCCAAATTGAGGCTGGTAGAATCGCTGCGACACACTTTCTCCGTCGCGAAGGAAAAATATATGTTCGCATCTTTCCACATAAGCCGGTTTCATCGAAGCCGTTGGAAACGCGAATGGGTAAAGGTAAAGGTGATCCGGAATTTTGGGTAGCATGTGTCCGTGAAGGGACGATCATGTTTGAAATTGCCGGTGTCAAAGAAGAGTTGGCCCGAGAGGCATTGGCTCGCGTGGCTCATAAGATGCCGTATCGATGCCGATTTGTGAAAAGGCGTCTTGGGCTTTAGTGGCTAGTTGTCGCTAAATTTGATTTGCATAATTTGCTAGTATTTGGCAGAGGTTTCGAGCTGATGAAAATTTCAGAAATTCGTGACATGAAGACTGATGAGCTAAAGCACGAAGTTCAGCGTGTGCAGCAGCATGTGTTTGAGCTGCGATCCCAGGCTGTCACTGAAAAACTTGAAAACCCGCACCAGATTAAACACGCAAGGCGCGATATCGCCCGCATGATGACAGTGCTACATAATCGCGGCATACGAGACGTAGGATAATCGCTGATATGACGGCACTAAAGGTGTCGCATGTAAGGATGCAAAACTTGATGACTGAGCAGGTAAAAACTGAGGCTAAACCAACCCGTGGCAAGCGTGAGCTGCGAATGGGGACTGTGGTGGCTAAGAGTGGCGACAAGTCGATTCGTGTACGATTCGATTATATGGTTCGTCATCCGAAATATGGTAAGTATTTAAAACGCCGAACGACGCTTAGTACGCACGACGGTGACAATCAAGCATCAGTAGGTGATATGGTGGAAGTGATGTCGTGTCGAAGAATGTCAAAGACGAAGTGTTGGGTGCTCAGACGTATTGTACGCTCGGCGTAAGTTTATGACCTGATTGCCTTTTTCGACGTATTATCGTCGTGAGACTTGAATTATGATTCAATTACAAACAGTTGTAGATGTTACTGACAATAGCGGAGCTAAAACCGCGATGGTTTTTAATGTCTATAAAGGTAGTACAGCCCGTAAAGGCGGTAGCAAGCGTCTTAAGCACGCCAAGATCGGGGATATTGTACTCGTTGCGGTTAAAAAATCGCTACCCAATAGCGATTTTGCTGGCGGGGCAGATCGTAAAGATCGTTCCAAGCGTCGTAAAGCTCGTGCCGTTGTGGTTCGTACTAAGATGGCTACAAGACGTGTTGATGGCAGTTATGTAAAGTTCGATAGTAATGCTGTCGTACTGATCGATGAAAAAGACGAGCCAAGGGGCACACGAATTTTCGGTGCGGTGGCTCGTGAGCTGCGAGAAAAGAATTTTATGAAGATTATTTCTTTGGCAGAGGAAGTGGTTTAATTTAATCGCTCGCTAAAGAGACTTTTGCTGGTTACGTATTATGAAAACTCATATTCGCAAAAACGATCTGGTCCAGGTTATTTCCGGTGACCATCGCGGCGCACGCGGTAAAGTGATGCGTATTGATACTGATCGCGGCACAGTTGTCATTGAGGGTGTCAATCTGGTGTTTCGCCATGTACGCCCTACACGCAAGAACCCTCAGGGTGGTCGCGTGCAAAAAGAGGCTGCGATTCACTTGTCCAATGTGTTGCTTTATGACAGTGCCAGTGGCCGTGGTAAAAGAACACGGTATGACGTGACAATGAATGATGCCGGTAGGATAACCGCAAAAACGCGAATGACTGTAGGTGGAACGGTTATTAATGTAATTACAAGGCCTGATAAATCCAAATAATCTACAGGTATGTTCAGATAAGATGATAGTGGAGTGCGGTGCTCATGGTTAGGTTGTTAGAAAGATATAAAACTGAGATTCTCCCCGAGCTGCAAGCGGAGCTTGGCGTTACCAACTGCATGGCAATTCCACGTTTGACAAAAGTGGTTGTGTCCATGGGGACTGGTTCGCCGCAGATAGATAAAACTCGCTTGGGGACTGCCGTTGACGATCTTACGAAGATTACGGGTCAAAAGCCGGCCTTACGCCGCGCCCGAAAAAGTGTTTCTAATTTTAAGCTTCGTGCGGGTATGGAAGTGGGCTGTCAAGTTACGCTTCGCGGTGCGAGGATGTATGAATTTATTGACCGGTTGATTCAGACCACGATTCCCCGATTTCGTGACTTTCGTGGGCTTAATCCTCGTAGTTTTGATGGTCGAGGCAATTATTCGATGGGTGTAGCTGATCAGTCGGTATTTCCGGAAATTGATGTTGCGAGCATCACATCCAGTCAAGGGATGAATATTACGTTTGTGACAACCGCCCAAAACGATTTACACGGTAAAGCACTGCTCACGAAGCTGGGCATGCCGTTTCGAATTACGGAAGAGCAGTCTTAGTTATGGCAACAAAAACCTGGGTCATTAAAGCTCACAAGGCTCCAAAATTTCAGTGTCGTACCATTCGCCGTTGCGAACTATGTGGGCGGGCACGTGCTGTATATAGAAAATTTCGTCTGTGTCGCATTTGTTTCCGCGGTCTTGCCCTGGAAGGCATGATTCCCGGAGTGCGTAAGGCGAGTTGGTAGTATAGTTTGTTTCTATTTGTTTGTTGTTTGGTTCAGCTGCAATCCAGTGCGGCTGTACATTAAGGATTCATTAGATGTGGTCTGATCCGATCGCAGATATGTTAACACGCATTCGTAACGCCGCTCGGGTGCGACGAAGCGCTGTTTCGATACCTTCATCCAAGCTCAAGGTGGGTATAGCCTTGGTGCTTAAAGATGAAGGCTATATTAATGATTTTGATGTCATCGAAGACAACAAACAAGGTCAGCTGCGTATCAACCTGAAATATGGTGCGCGTGGCGAAGATGTCATCCATAAAATTCAGCGATGTTCGTCGCCTGGTCGTCGGGAATACCGAGGTGTGGATGAAATACCTCGCGTATTAGACGGATTGGGTGTAGCGATATTGTCGACGAGTAGTGGCGTGCTTAGTGATCGAGGCTGTCGCGAGAAGAAAGTCGGCGGCGAATTATTGTGCACGGTATATTGATACGTTTTTGTGTGTCGGTTATTGGCCTTGGTGTGTGTTTGATTAGGTTCTGCGAACCAGGAATTCAGTTATGTCGCGTGTTGGAGCAAAACCCATTGCACTACCTGCCGGTGTCTCGGTCAAAGTGAACAGACGTGATGTCTCAGTCACTGGGCCAAAAGGCACTAGCAATCTTACGGTGCCACATTCTGCCATCGTTGACTATGATGATTCCGGAAAAATAGTCAGTGTAAGCCGAGTGGACGACACCAAGCAGAGCCGATGTAATCATGGTCTGGTTCGGGCGTTAATCGCGAACATGGTCGAAGGCGTCACTAATGGCTTTGAAAAGCAACTTGAAATTTATGGTACAGGTTATAACTGTAAGTTGCAGGGCAAGACATTGCACTTGAATGTCGGATTTACTGGGCGAAACCGCGGTAAAGGCTCGCAGTTTGAATTGCCGGTACCTACAGGTGTTGAAGTTGTTGTAGATAAAGAAGCAGCCCGTGGTGATACTGAACCTGCAGCGCTGACCATTCGAGGTACAGATAAGCAGCAGGTTGGTCAGTTTGCGGCTGAAATTCGTGCTCTGCGAAAGACAGAACCATATAAGGGCAAAGGAATTCGCTATAAGGGCGAGCAAGTACGTCGTAAGCAAGGTAAGGCTCTAAGTAGCTAAGTCGATAGATAACGATTGGTCTTTTTGAATCAGGCAGTATGCTATGGAAGGTGTAGTAATACGAGTTCGTCGCAGAATTCGCCGCAAGCGTGGCTTGACTAAGCGAATACGTGGGTCAGCGGAATGTCCGCGTCTCACGGTATTTCGTTCGAATAGCCATATTTATGCGCAGATTATCGATGACGAAAGAGGTGTCACCTTGTGTGCTGCCAGCACGAAGGCAAAAGATATTCGCGATGTTATTCCTAATGGCGGTGGCAAAGTTGCGGCGAAAGTTGTCGGGGCTGCCTTAGCGAAGACTGCGTTAGACAAAAATATTGCGTGTGTAAGCTTCGATCGAAATGGGTATCAGTATCATGGACGCATCAAGGCCTTGGCTGATGCTGCTCGTGAAGCTGGATTAAAATTCTAGATCGTATATCAGCCATGGCGGCCTATTGTGGTCAGTGAGCTGTCGAGACGAATAGTATGCAAGATAAAAGAGTAAGTCGGTCCGAGAGTAGTGAGCATGACGATAATGTTGTGCGCATCTATCGGTGCTCATGCGTGGTTCGTGGCGGACGCCGCTTTAGTTTCGGTTCCCTCGTTGTGGTAGGTGACCGGCAGGGTAGCGTTGGCGTGGGATATGGAAAAGCACGTGAGGTGCCGAGTTCGGTGGACAAAGGCCGTAAAATAGCCAATGCCAAATTGAAACGTTATTCGCTTGATGGTGGCACTATTCCTCATCGAGTGGTAGGGCGATATGGGGCTAGTAAGGTTGTTATGGTACCTGCGCGTCCCGGAACAGGTGTTATCGCCGGCGGTTCGGTTCGCGCCGTCCTAGAACTAGTTGGCGTGCATGACATTCTAACTAAAAGTTATGGCTCAAATACACCCAAGAACTTAGTACGTGCGACGATTAATGGACTAGAGCAGCTTATTGGTCGTGAGCAAGTAGAGCGACTACGCAACGTCACCATAGCAAGTCAGGCTACTAAAGCATGAATATCACTGAAATTACAAAAATTGCAGGAGGCCATAAGCGTCGTAAGCGTGTTGGCCGCGGAAATGGTTCAGGGTCTGGAAAGACCTGTGGTCGAGGCCATAAGGGTTTCGGTCAGCGCAGTGGTTCCAAGACGCGTGGGCAATCTGAAGGTGGCCAAATGCCTATGTTCCGTCGCTTGCCGAAGCGCGGTTTTAACAACGCTAACTTCACGATTCGATATAGCGTTGTGAATGTAGAATCTTTGGAAGAGCGGTTTGAATCAAATGCCCACGTGACGCCTCAGTCGCTGATAGAAGTTGGCTTGGTTCGCAATTTGCGTTTTCCTGTCAAAGTTCTCGGAACTGGCGAACTCAAGAAGAAATTAAACGTTGATGTCGCTAAGTATAGTGACTCTGCTAAACAAAAAATCGAAGCGGCTGGTGGAAAAGCTACTGTGACTAAGTTACGAAACTAAAGCTGCTAGGAACTTAGAATAAGATATGTTTTCAACATTTATCAACATTTTCAAGATTCCTGAACTGCGCAACAAGATCCTGTTTACGCTTGGGATGTTGGCAGCCTATCGCATTGGTTTTTGCGTTCCCGTTCCTGGTGTAGACCAGGCGGCTATGACGGCTAATTCCAGTGGCAATGCTGGCGGCTTGCTCGATTACTTCCAGATTTTTACAGGTGGTAATCTTACGCAAAGTACGATCTTCGGTCTTGGCATTATGCCATATATATCGGCCTCTATTATTTTTCAATTGCTGGTTACTGTTGTACCAGCATTTGAAAAGCTTTCGCAAGAAGGCGATAGCGGGCGAAAGAAAATCCAAGAATATACCCGCTATGCTACAGTTGGTCTTTGCCTTATTCAGGCTATGTTTTGGATGAAATATCTGTCCAGCTCTAACTTGATATTCCAGAGTTTCCAAGGTTCGTTTTTGGGCATGACATTTGGATACATGATTTTGTCATTACTCATGCTAACCAGTGGCACGGTCTTTTTGATGTGGCTTGGTGAGCAAATAGATGAGTACGGTATTGGCAATGGTATATCATTAATTATCATGGCTGGTATCGTCTCAAATATTCCAACTGCCGTCATGTATGTGCAGCAAAATATCACTTTCCAAGGTGCGGCTGCCCCGGGACAAATGGACGTGCCTAAGGTTATGCTATTGATGCTTATGTTCGTCTGTGTGGTAGCCGGTGCTATTTTGATTACCCAGGCCCAGCGACGTATCCCGATTCAACAAGCGAAGCAAACTCGCGGAAGGCGTGTTTATGGCGGACAGCGTCATTATCTTCCGCTACGCGTCAATCATGGTGGTGTTATGCCCATCATTTTTGCCAGTTCGATGATGATATTTCCTGGCATCATATTCGGTATGTTCGCAGGTCGATGGCCTAATAGTTTCTGGTTTAGTTTACAACAAGAATTTCAACTTAACGGTTTTATCTACACGGTATGTTATATCGTCGTGATTTACTTCTTCGCCTATTTTTGGACAACGGTTCAATTTCGCCCCAAGGAGATGGCTAATAACCTAAGAGACTACGGCAGCTTTATTCCGGGACTTCGACCCGGCAAGCGTACCGCAGATTATCTGGAGCGTGTAATGGGAAGAATCACCTATGTTGGTGCTGGCTTCTTAGCATTGATCGCGATTATTCCTACACTAGTTGCTAAGTCCATGAGCGTACCATTTATGGTGTCCTCGTTGTTGGGTGGTACTGGTTTGCTTATTGTTGTCAGCGTGACGCTAGATTTGGTTCAGCGTATTGAAGCTAACCTGACGATGCGAAATTACGACGGTTTCCTCGGTTCAGAAGGACCGATCAAAGGCGCTCGTTCTTAACGCAGTAAATGTTTTGCGACCACTAGGTCGTGTGTGAAGTATTGTCTTGAATATGGTCTTTAGTTGCTAGTGACAAGTGAAGCCATGAAAGAGCGACGACCCGGTAGCCAGATGCAACAAAGCGGCATCATATTGAAAAGCTCCCGCGAGATTGAGCTGATGAGATCCGCAGGCCGGGTGGTTCACGATGTATTGTCGATGATGCACGAGCATGTGAAGCCTGGCATCACGACGGCCCAGCTAAACGAACTGGCTGAAGCCTACATTGCAGATTCCGGTGGCACGGCGCTGTTTAAGGGTGTTGAAAACCCGCAGGCGAAGTTTCCGTTTCCTGCGGCTTTGTGCACTAGTGTTAACGAAGAATTAGTTCACGGCGTTCCCAATGATAAGCCACTTCAAGACGGCGACATCGTGGGTATCGACTGTGGTGTGAAGCTGGCAGGTTATTGTGGTGATTCGGCCTCGACATTTGCAGTCGGAATGATTACACCAGAAGTTCAGCGCCTGTTGAATGTGACGAAACAATCACTCGCGGTGGCTATCGAGGGCATTAGGCCTGGTCGCATGTGGAGTGAGGTTGCTCGCGAGATTCAGTCCTATGTTGAGAGTGAGGGTTTCTCTGTAGTTCGTGAATTTGTTGGCCATGGTATTGGCCGAGACCTTCATGAGGAACCTAAGGTGCCCAACTATTGGGATAAACGGCAAAAGCAGCCAGATTTCGAGTTGCAGGAAAATATGGTCATAGCCGTCGAGCCTATGGTCAATATGGGTTCTTCTGCGGTAGAATTTGGTGATAAGGATGGGTGGGTCGTGGTAACACGCGATCGTAAGTTTTGTGCCCATTTTGAACATACGTTAGCTGTGACAAAATCAGGGGCGGACCTCCTAACGGATGGTCATTGACCGTTATGGTTGTTGCAGGTTTGAGCGAAGGAATGAGACCATGAAAGTACGTGCTAGCGTGAAGAGAATTTGCGAAAACTGTAAAATTATTAAACGTAAGGGCGTCGTGCGTGTGGTATGCACGAACCCTCGTCATAAGCAGCGTCAAGGCTAAAGGGAGCGGATTATGCCACGTATTGCCGGTGTCGATATTCCCCCGAATAAGCGCATTGAGTATTCATTACGCTACATTCATGGCGTGGGGCCTAAGATTGCGTTGGACATTCTCAACGAGGTTCAGATTGAAGTCGGTACGCCGGCCAAAGATTTGACTGACGAGCAGGTCACGCATATTGCGGCTGTCATTGATCGTAGTCTTCAAGTTGAAGGCCAATTGCGGCGGGCGGTTCAGCAGAACATTGCTAGACTCCGTGATATTAAGTGTTATCGCGGTTCTCGGCATCGTGCGCATCTGCCTGTTCGTGGGCAGCGAACGCGTACCAATGCTCGAACGCGTAAGGGACCGAAGAAGACCGTAGCTGGCAAGAAGAGCGTTAAAGAATTACGCTAATTCATGAAGGATTTAATCTGTGGCTAAGCGATCAGGTGGAAAACGTAAAGTACGGCGTAATGTGGCGCGGGGCATTGTTCATATCAAAGCTTCGTTCAACAACACGTTGGTCACCATTACAGATGTTAATGGCGAAGTGGTATGTCGCGCATCAGCGGGTACAGTTGGTTTCAAAGGTACTCGAAAGAGTACACCCTTTGCGGCTCAACGTGCTTGTGAGCAAGCGGCTCATACCGCTAGAAAATGTGGTATGCAGGAAGTAGAAGTTCGTGTTAAAGGCCCGGGCGGCGGTCGCGATTCTGCGATCACAGCGTTGCAGGGTGCTGGACTTCGCATTCATTCGATAGAAGATGTGACACCGTTGCCGCATAACGGATGTCGTCCGGCCAAGCGTCGGCGTGTATAGTTTTTTGTATCAGTATCAGTGTCAGTTCGCTGATGCTGTGATGAAGTGTAGAATTGAATTTAGTGCTAGGAATTGTTTAGGCGTAAGACATGGGTAGATACATCGGACCAGTCTGTAGACTTTGCCGCCGAGAGGGTATCAAGTTGATGCTCAAAGGCGCGCGTTGCGAAACCGCGAAATGCGCAATGGAAAAGCAGTGGCGGGCTAAGCCGCCAGGCATGCATGGTTGGCGACGACGTAAAGGTAAAGATTACGTTGTCCGTCTGCGCGAAAAGCAGAAGGTCAAGCGTTATTATGGCGTTCTGGAACGTCAGTTCATGATCTATTTCCGTGCGGCTGAGCGTAGTAAGGTTAATACCGGCGAGGCGCTTCTGTCATTCTTGGAGCGTCGTTTTGATAACGTCGTGTGGAAGCTTGGCTTTTCGCCTTCACATCGAGCGGCACGAGCCTCCATTGCTCATGGGCATTTTTATGTCAATGGCCGACGACTCAATCGCCCGAGTTACCTTGTACGTCAAGGCGATACCATTGGCGTTAAGCCAGCGGAGCGCAGTCAAAATATGGTGAAGGCGAATGTTGGAGACGGCGCGCCGACGCTACAGTCTTGGTTAACTATTGATACCAAGACGTTAGAAGGAAATATCACAGCGTTACCTACTCGGGAAGATGTACAAATTCCGGTAGAAGAACAGCTGATCATCGAAATGTGTAGTCGGTAGGTACCGATTGTTTAATATTCGATTGGCGGGCTTGGGTGTCCGTCGATTTAGTCCCGCAATATGTCGGGTGGAGGTCATCCCAATGCGTATTCGCTGGCGAGGATTAGAGTTGCCGGGCCGTATTCGTCGTGACGAAGCGGTTAGCAACGAATCGTACGCGCGTTTTACCATTGAACCGTTTGAGCAGGGTTACGGAACCACGATAGGCAATTCGCTTCGGCGGGTGCTCCTTTCGAGTCTCGAAGGTTCTGCGATTACGTCCGTCAAAATAGACGGCGTTGCTCATGAATTCGCCTTGGTTGACGGCGTCATGGAAGATGTCGTAGACGTCATCCTTAATATCAAGGGTATCGTTGTTAGTTACGATGGCGAGGAGCCTAAAACGATCACCGTAGAGCGAACGACAGCTGGTGTTGTTAAGGCTGGTGATATTGTCACCGACGCTTCTGTGAAGATCATGAATCCTGAGCATGTGATCGCAACACTCTCGACGGACATGAAATTCCGCGCTGAATTCACCGTCGAAACTGGGCGAGGATATGCGACGGCAAAAGAAAATCGTTCGCCAGAACAAGAGGTGGGCGTTATTCCTGTTGACGCCGTATTTTCGCCGATCCTACGTGTTAGATATAACACCGAAGATATTCGCGTTGGTCAGCGTACCAATTACGATCGCTTGATTCTTGAAGTTTGGACCGATGGTTCAATTCTTCCGGAAGATGCGCTGGTAGAAGCTGCGATGATTTTGCGTAAGCATCTTAATCCTATCGTGATGTATCAAGAGCTTGGCGACGATATGGTCGATATGCCGGATCTTGGTGAGGTCGCCGCGAGTGCGACTGGCGATAAATCGTTAGATGAGTTGTTGGATCGGCCAGTATCAACACTGAGTCTTTCGGTGCGTTCCGGCAATTGCTTAGAGGCTGGTCGTATCACCACACTGCGACAATTGGTTCAATATACCGAAGGTGACTTAAATCGGTTACGTAGCTTTGGTAAAACTTCATTGCATGAAGTTCAACGGGAATTAACGCAGCTTGGTTTGCATTTAGGCATGATTCCTAAAGACCCGCCCGCGCCTGGTACGACGGCTTCATTAGGTGTTGGTTTTGCCGATGAAGTTTCGGCGAATACATCAGCGAATCCTGGTACACCCGACGATGCTGCATCTGGTCCGATGACCGCGTTCACAATGAATGATTAGACTGATAGTTTCCGTTTTTGCGTAACGTTTTTTTGAGATTTGTAAGAGGTTTGGCACTATGCGACATCGTATTCACCTTCGAAAACTTAATCGAACCTCCGAGCATCGCAAAGCAATGCTTCGTAATATGGCTCAGAGTCTCATTGAGCATGGACAGATCACGACTACGATCGCCAAAGCAAAAACGTTGCAGCCATTCTTTGAGCAGTTGCTAACTGTGGCGATAAAAGTGCGTAAAATGGCCGCTGCGTCAGATAAACCTGGATCGTTGCGTATGCGGCGCAAGCTTCATCAAGAATTGAGCGACCGTAGCATCATCCCTGCAGAGCATCGGCTTGATTATGCTGCGATGTCAGATGCACAGCGTTCGAAATCGTTACGCATGGCTAGTGGTCGTCGATACCGAACCGGTGAGCCAAAGGGGCGTTTGGTATTTACGGGAGAGTCTGTCATCCATCGTTTGGTTGAGACCATCGCGCCTACTTATGAATCTCGTCCAGGGGGTTATACCAGAATAATCCGTTTGTTTAAGCACCGGATTGGTGACTCAACACAGCTTGCGATCATTCAGCTTGTCGGTGGCGAGGAAGCACCAACTTCCTTAGCTAAGCCAAACCCAACAGCGCGACGTCGCCGAATTAATTCCCGTTATGCTGCGGCGATTAAAGCGACTAAGAGTTGGGGTAAATCAGCGCCGGCGAAAGCCGCTCCGACCAGTGCACCAGCTAGTGATGCTCCAGGCGACGACGCCTAGCGTGAGCGCTAGGCTGTTTCATCGTCTTGGTCTGTTATAGCTCGGAGGTTCTTCGCTTTGCGTTGCTAATCATAAATGGTGAGAGCTGAGCATGGCTGCGCAACCCTCTGATTGTATTTTCTGCAAAATTATTCAGCGACAGATCCCCGCCTCGATTATTTTTGAAGATCATTGCGCCGTCGCTATTCTGGACGTTAATCCATTAGCCTCAGGGCATTTGCTAGTTATTCCAAAAGTTCATGTTAACCAACTTGTCGATTTATCTGATAGCGTAGCCGCTGACGTGGGTCGTCTATTGCCGAAATTGGGGCGGACCTTGTTGAAAGTTACCGGCGCGGCAGGATTTAACGTGTTGCAAAATAACGGCGAAGTTGCAGGCCAAGTGGTGAACCATGTACATTTTCATTTAATCCCACGGCGTGAAGGTGACAGCTTGGGGTATCGCTGGCAGGCCGGCCTATATGAAGATGACCAAATGCGCGACACCTGCGAATCGTTCAAACAAGCCTTAATCTAGGCGGAAGATCGGTCTGAGGCTGCTGTCATTTTCCATTAATGTCCCCCGCGCTACAATATGGTCAGGCTCATGGACAAGTTGCCCTAAAGGGGGCAAACTATCCGGGTAGGGTGAATAGAGTTTCCAGTGACAATCATCCGTCATCGATAATGAATGCCTAGAAAACAAGCATAATTAAAGATTAAGCATCTGCATTACATGTGTGAGAAAATCGGAGAGGGGGGGATTCGAACCCCCGGTACAGTTACCCGCACACTGGTTTTCGAAACCAGCCCCTTCAGCCACTCGGGCACCTCTCCTGAAAAGCGCATGGCTCGATTCGGCGGGCGTGGTTAGCCCGTCACTGCGAGATTTCAACGCTAGACGATAGAGAGAATATAGGCGTGTTATGCGTTAGGCAACTATACCGCAGCGTTTTCGACTGGGCGGTGTCTTGGAATTGCTGATATATCGTTAATTAGAGCCGATTGGCTATTACGCAATTTGCCGAGAGACTGTTTCCTCGGATTCAACGTCTGCTACGAGTGCGCGATAGATGATGGTACGTCGCTCCGCACCGCCTAGGCCAACGCCGGACTGGAGGATGTTAAGTGACTCCTCGCACAGATTGCCCAAATGACGATGAAGGGCTAACCCGTCCACTTCATCATTTTCAGAAGGCAGGCCGCTCTCATCAAATTGGCCCATGAGCGTAAACGACGCGATCGCGTGATCCACGTTTGTCAACTCGATCAAAGTCTGCTCCCAGTTGTGGAGGGAGAAACTGCCGCTGTCGATCATCTCACGAAGGTCAAGATATTCCTGCGTTAACGTAGGGCATGTCAATTCTGTATTGCCCATAATTGTTAGAAAAAATTTCGGTGCGGGCGATTGATTGCTATTCCGTTCTCGGCCACGCTGATCCATGATCATTTGAGCGATGGTAGGCCTAACTAGTGTGCATTGTCCCATGAGGGTCAGATAGAACTTCTTCTCCGACCTCAACTGCCCTTCATGCCCGGACATGATGCAAATGTTAATCATGACAATTCCTCGCCAAATCCACTTCGTCAAATCTCAAGTCTATCTTGCCCGAGATGATACCGTATTCGTAGCCGGTGTGGGAATATTTTGGTTTGTCGACCTCGGCCCGAAGTCAGGGCAGAATTTCGGCAAGCTCATTCGCCTGCATCCTCATCCAGACTTCCTAGATTGGCCAGGCATCGTACTTCTCGCTTGCCATGAGTATTCCGAGGCACCAGATGCACGCGTCATGTGCCATTTTGCGCCGATGAGGGGCCATATCAGGTGGGTTATTGTCGATTATTTACCCGATCAGCAATTCGACCTGGATCAATGGCCAGCCGATAATAATTGAGTACGATCTCACGTATGGAGCGCGGGAGGTACGATCCAAAGACCAGATAGCTGCCAGGCTCGTAAGGACTATTCGGATGGATGATTCTTCTCAACAGTTTGTCGTCGTGGGTTCTGTCCGTTCGGGCACCACGCTGCTTCGGTTGATGTTAGATCACCACCCGGACATTTCCTGCATGTACGACAGCGAGTTCATGGTGGCCTTCGACGACGAACCGGCCAACTTGGTTCAAACACCTTGGCTAGACGAGCTTCAAAAGGATTGGCATTTCACACATATCAATCTCACCTTGCCCCGAACAGATCAGACGTATCAAGAGGCCGTCCAATTTTTTTACGAAGAAAGGGCAACTCAATCTGGGAAAAAAATCATCGGGGCGACGGTGCATCGAGATTTTCACCATCTTCCAAAAATTTTTCCCAACGCAAAATACATCCACATGCTGCGCGACGGCAGGGCGGTCTCACGCTCTATTTGTGCCATGGGCTGGGCAGGTAATATGTATGCCGGTGCTAAGCAATGGCTATGCACCATGCAACAAGTTGCGTTGCTAAAGTCGGTAATCCCCGAGAAAAACTTTCTCGTTGTGCACTACGATTCGCTGATCGGTGATGCGAAGAATGAGCTGGCCCGCATCTGTGAATATCTGGGGACGAATTACGATGAAAAAATGATGTCCTATAGCGACAACTCCAGTTATAGCTTGCCCGATCCCAGCAAGGTCCACGTATGGAAGCAGCGCATCCCAGCCAAGGAAAAAGCCATCGCAGAAGCCGTAGCTGGCCCTATGCTAACGAGTATGGGTTACGAGCTAGAGTTCGAGCCTCAGCGGTTGGGCACAGTGCGTAATTTTATGCTCAGCTGCGATCACTGGTTCAAGAAAAAGCTATTCACCGCAAGGCGATACGGCTTTTGGCTATTGCTACAACGCAAGCTCTGCCGCATGTTCGGCTTCAATCAAGACCGCCTGGAAGCACGCTACAGAAAAATATGGGAAGCCCATTTGCAATAAGCTGGTGGGTTTCGGACGTGGGGGGAGTCGATGATCAATGCTCAACCCTTTATACCAGTGTTAACAATCAATCACGCTCTTTTCTTAACGGCGGAGTCATTTCGTTTTGAGGAGGGGGAGACGATGATCGCATGGAAAAACAACATCAAGAGATTGGTGAGCTTTTACCATCCGCGACCTCGTATTACGTCATAGCTTATTTATGTCGTGAATATGGCACTGCGACGATCATGGACTCCCCCATGTCCATAAGAAGGGCATGGACCACCTGGCCGGTGTCATCTAATCGCACGGCGAGGCTATCGCCCCAGTAAATGCCCGCTGAAAAGCAGCCCAATCAACGAGGTCTACATCTGCGTCCAAGTCGTTATCGTGGACATCTTGGCAAGCCTGGCTCACTACCACGTCTGGGCCGAACAGGTATCCGGCCAGGTCCGAAGCATCGTTACCATCAACATCACCGTCATGATCCGCATCGTTAGGGCCGTCACATAAATCGCCAAAGCCGTTCATGTCGGCATCAGCCTGATCCGCATTAGGCACAGTAGGGCAGTTGTCAGTGGCGTCTGGAGTGTCATCAAGATCACAGTCGGCTACCGTCGTAAATGACCAGACCGGACCAGCCGTTTCGCCAGCCGGATTCTTCGCAATGACCTGCCAGTAATAGGTAGTGTCAGAAGCCAAGGCCCCGGGATCACAGGCGGGCAATTCCGTGTCATTACAAACCGCAGCCGTGGGAGTAGCATTGGTATCAAATAGAACATCGTATGTAGCATAGCATGGGTCCGCAGGACTACTCACGAAAGTAAGCGCGTTAGCCATTAGCACCGCGCCATCGGTAGCAGGATCCCAGCCATTCCCAATCGAAGAGGGATAAAAGGCCAAGTCCGCACGCCGCTTGCCGCCAATTGTCTTTGTCACAACCAACGGACGACCGTCCGACCAATCCGCGACACGAATCGAACCCGGAGAAATGTCATATGTAAATGTACGGAATCGGCCTCCGTCAAATGTGGATACGCCCTCTATAATCGGATGGTTAGCATCATAGACCGTTCCCAATGTGCCACGGTCTTCAGCCACATGCCCCCCGCGCGGTATAGCGTAGTAACCGTCGTTATTCCAACGACTTTGCATCATTCGTGACGTGTTAGCAATCTCTCCATTACCACTACCGACCTCTAACATCATACATACAACACCGCCATCGCTGTCCACATAATCCGCCATGTTGTTTCCCAATTCCTGAGAATTCAAGTAATTAAAATCGCTAAATACTTGTACTGCGTCGAATGCTTGTAGCTCCGATAGCAATGGTGTAACTACACGCAGGTTGATAATGCTGACTGTGTTGAATTGCCCGGTAGCCAGGAGCTTGGACTGTATGTCCTCAAGAGTAAAAGTAAAATCTGAGCCTAACACTGCGACATTAAGCATCGAGCTTGCGGCGACTCCTAAATCAGTCGCGTACAACAGGCTAGATACTTCTTCAGGTTTTGTTAATGTATTTTGGTTAATTACAGATTGGTCAGTCTCAGTATTCAAAACTTGAGAGCCGACAACAATTGGCCCTTGAAGAATACCGCTACGAGCGATGATGGCGTCCAGGGTCGTTCGAATATTCGAAATCCTATCTCCAGATGAGCTGGCAGCCATGTTCCACGCTAGACCCGTATCGACGGTCAATGTGACACTGCCATCGATTGGATCCGGATTTGCGGGAACCGGTGGAAACGTGCAACCAACACTAGCATCAACATCCAAAACAATCTGCTCGTTCGAAGAATCGGCCTTTGCGTTGATTTTTTCTTTCAACGGTGAGCTTTGGGCCTGTGACTCAGTGCCGCAAATACATGCTATGGCCACAACCGTTAAACTCAATAAACTAAAGGACTTGCTTATCAACATCCATTCCCACCCCTGATTCGAGCCATAATTCGATTATGAGTACATGACAGCCATTCTATACGAATCGAGAGCAACATTTCAAGTACTAAAAACCTGTTATACGCAGGATTGAACGTCCTGTTTATCGCCATTTATCTTCAAAATGGCCGGGTGGCCCGTGTCTTTGGGACGCGGGGGAGTCGATGATCAACGCTCAACCCTTTATGTCAGCGTTAACAATCAATCAAGCACTTTTCTGGCGGGCGGGGTCATCTCGTTTTGAGGAAGGGGAGACGAGGATAGCATGCAAAATACAACATCAAAAGATTGGTGAGTTTTTACCATCCGCAACCTCGTATTTTTTCATGACTTCTCTATGTCGTGGATATGGCACTACGTCGATCATCGACTCCCCCATGTCCAAAAAGAAGGACATGGGCCACCCAGCCAAAATGGCCGGGTGCCCCGTGTCCATGGGACGCGGGGGAGTCGATGATGGACATTCAATGACTTTCACCGCGCACTTTTGTTAGTAAGCAGAAAAGCTGATCAGTCATGCAACAGCATGACCTATGCTAATGACATTCACGAGGCACTAAGTCATGCTTTCTACAGCTACGACAATGAATTTTTGAATGCTTACAGCGCATCGGACTCCGCGCAAGCTGAAGCATGCGGCTCGTGGAGATTACGTTTGATCGTGCGAAAATTTATCCGCCCCCTAAAAAACGAGTGCAAAATACTTATAGGAAAATGGTAATCAGTCCTAGACTCGCCGCACCTAGTGCGACCGTAGCCAGTAGGCCTGCTTGGATGGTCCGGCTGCCGACGCTGACCAGATGACGTAGGCAAACTTCCAGCCCAATCGCAGCCATGGCCAGGGTGAGTAGGGCTTTGCCAATGTCGGAGAAGATATTCTGCAACGACACGTCCATACCGCCACTAGCCGTAACTAAAGCGCTGCCCGGTTCAAAGTGCAACGTGGGCATTAAGCCCATTGTGTTGAGTAACGCTAAAATGACAAAGCCCCAGACGAACCACGGCACCAGGCGTGTGTATCGCACGGTGAACGCTTTGTCCGGCGTGTTGGCTGATTGGTGGTGCTTGGCGTAGACGATGGCTAGGATGAATACCATCGGTGCGAGCATCGTCACGCGCACGAGCTTGACCAGCGTAGCCAAAGTCCCAGCTTCGGAACTAAAAGCGAACCCGGCTGCGACAACCTGCGGTACGGCGTGAATCGATGTCCCGGACCACACGCCAAATGCTTGATCGCTGATGCCGATCGCTGTGCCGATCAATGGCCAAATGAGCATGGCTAATAGACCAAACAAATTGATGGCCCCAATCGAGAGAACAAGGTCGTCTTCCTCGGCTTCGATAAGCGGTGCCACTGCGACGATGGCGCTGTTTCCGCAAATGCCGGTGCCAGCGCCCAAGAGTAGCGAAGTCTTCCAGTTTAATTTCAGCAGTTTGCCAATATAAAACGCAGCGCCGATAGCGAACAAAATACACAATATGGTCACCATAAACACGGGGAAACCGATGGCTGCGATGTTCGCTAAATTTAGCTTCGCGCCAGTAAAGACAATTGCGATCGGGATTATCTTTTTGATAATGTGTTTGCAGCCGACCTTCACCGAGTCTGGCAGTGCGAGCACATTGCGAAAGAGTAGTCCGACCAGGATGGCTATGATTGTCGCGCTAATGGGATGCCGCAATCCACCTTCGCCCTTAATGGAAAAGGGGGCTATGGGAAGTTTGTGTATTAAATAACTAAGTATCGTGACCCCGGCGGCTAAGATATAGCCCGGGGCTAATTTTGGCAGGGCTGGGGCAGTGGGAATGGGAATCGCTGGCGCAGCGGCGGCTACTACAGGTTCGTAAACGCCTTCCATAGAACCTAGTGATAGAAAAGCGTCAGCACTTAGCGATTCGGCAAAGGCTGTGCTTGGCACGTTGCGATTGGCCGATGGCGAAGCGGGAGCTTGAGGGGCTTGGGAAGTCAAGGTTAAATACCACTCCCAAAAGCGTGCTGAAGAACTTCCGGCCGAAACTCGCCAATGCCTGCACTAGTCAGAGAATAGGTATCCATTCTAAGAAGCGGTGGCGAATAAATGTGTAGCGTGATTAAATCCTGCCCGGCTGATTGCAGATTGGATACTTGATGAATGTCCGCATCTTGCGAGACGCAAACTTGGCCAGCGTTACGATCAAAGGATGATACGGCTTTGACTTGCCCGCAGGGAGTGGTTTCAAAAGCCGTTTCCGTAGCTATACCTTGTAACACCCGCAAGCCGCAGGTTGAGTGAGCGTGATTGTGGATCGGGCTGCGCTGACCACTTCGCCAGCAAAGAATCAATGCGTGGTAATACTCGCCCGCACAAATGAGATTACGTAAATAACGATCTTCGCCGAAGCGGGCATACTCCCGAACTTCGTCTGCGGTAACATTGAGTGCGAGCAGCTTCGATTGCAAAGCGTCAACGGTTGCGCGATGCGTGAGATTGTCTAGGTAGTCCAGTAGCGTTTGCAAGCTTGAATTGACCATCCGTGTCATCATGATGTTGGCCCTGAGCGCAGCCCATAATGCTGTGAAGCATTTGGTTTGATTAAGTTATATTATCGGCGGATTTACCTGCAAGCAGTTCCGCGCCACGAACCAACTTACTCATCATCATTACGCCACCAGGGCCGTTATTTGTCAAGTTAGCGTGTTCCAGCTTCGTACATGAGTGCATGACATTTTCGACGGCTTCAATGCCTGTTGTGTGGGGCACGGGGGTGTGATCGACTGTCATCTACCATTCTGAGGTACCCAAGAATAGGATACCCGCAATACTGTCACGCGCCCTAACAGAGGTTCGTGTCGTCCGATAACTGCATCGCATGTTTGTCTCAATAGCAAACAAGCCTACCTAATAACGTCCTCACTTCGGCACCAACGATACAGCATACGACGGTCATCCGCTTGGGTGGCATATCTGATATTGTGCCGATAAATCAGATGCGCTTTGTCCCCGCCGATAGATTAGTAGGTCGCTTTTGATGAGGCTGCGCATATAGTTAGGTATAGCACCTACGCGTATGGCTGATTCTTGGTTCATTGACGTGGGGATAATCACCCAACGGGAGGACAAGTATGGCTGGCAAACCGCGCATTATGATGATCTCAACTCATGGGTATGTAGGCGCGACGCCGCAGCTCGGAAAGCCGGATACGGGCGGACAAGTTGTGTATGTACTAGAACTCAGCCGATGTCTAGGCCGGCTTGGCTACCATGTTGACATCCTCACGCGACAGTTTGAAGGCCAGCCTGCTGAAGAACGACTTTCCAACCGCGTACGCGTGCTTCGGTTCTCTTGCGGTGGCGATAAGTTCATCCCCAAGGAAATATTGTGCGAGCACATGCCTGAATGGGTGGGCCATGTGATGAGATTCGTTCGCGATGGGGACGTGGATTATAGCTATATCAATAGTCACTATTGGGATGCCGGCTTAGCTGGCCAGTTGTTGGCTACGCAATTGGACATTCCTCACGTACATACGCCGCATTCGATTGGCTCGTGGAAACGTGACAACATGGATGGCCAAGCTGCGGACCTCGAACGTAAGTACAATTTTACGCAGCGCATTCGCGAAGAAAATAACATCTACGAAGCGTGCGATACCTTGCTGGCTACTACGCCTCAGCAGCGGGATATTCTGCGCGCCGATGAATACGGTGTGCCAAAAGAAAAAATTGCGGTCGTGCCACCGGGTTTTGATGACTCACGATTCTTCCCGATTTCGCAGGCGTCGCGTGATGCGCTTAAGCTGGAATTCGGTTTGAAGGGACGCGTGGTTCTTGCCTTGGGACGGATGGCCCACAATAAAGGCTATGATTTGCTTATTCAAGCGATGCCTCATGTGCTAAAGCGTGTGAGCGATACCACGCTGCTGCTAGCCATCGGTTCTACGCAGCCGACCGCGCGAGAGGAAGAGCAGATAGCCGAGCTGAAGGCGTTGGTCGATGAGCTGGGTATTAGCGAACATGTAAAATTTGCCGACCATATTTCTGACGCTGAACTTCCTGACTATTATCGCGTCGCTGACGTTTTTGCGTTGAGCAGTCGATACGAGCCGTTCGGCATGACCGCGGTTGAGGCGATGGCCTGTGGTACGCCGACGATTGTGACGACGGAAGGTGGGCTTTGGGAAGAAATTGTTTGGGGGTTAGAGGCCGTGTATGCAAATCCGTTTGATACGGAGGCCTATGGTCATGCGATGGCTGCAGTGTTGACGCACGATCGTGTTTCTAAGCAGTTGAGCAAGTATGGTTCTCAAAAAGCCCGTGCTCGCTTTACGTGGATGGGTATTGCCCAACAATTTATTATCATGCTTCAGGGCATGGGTGCTGCGACTAACGAATCATCTGCAAAGCGGGATGTGGAGGTAGGTTTGAAATGGAACGAAGCCTGGTTGTCAGTGACGTAGACGGCACGCTACTTGGCGACGAGGATGGCACCCGACGGTTTGGCGAATTTATCGCAGAACATCGCGATTCACTCAAGCTGGTGTACGCATCGGGCCGTTTTTTTTATTCGTTGGTTGAGTCAATCCACGAACACCATCTCCCCGCGCCCGATGCGATAATTTGCGGCGTGGGTAGCGAGATCCGCGACTATCCATCCGGCGAGATTGATAAACCATGGCAGCGGCGCGTCTTGCAGGATTTTCATGCTGGCGATGTGCGAGATGCCTTGCGATCATTCCCTCGTCTCGTCGATCAACCTCAGGCATGTCAGTCTCCCGGAAAAGTGAGCTATTTCCTTCATGGGGCTGATGCTACTCAGCTTAATGCCCTGCGTAAGACGCTAAAATTTAAGGGGATTCACGCGGATATAGTGTATAGCTCCGGTCGTGACCTTGATATCATGCCCGAAGGCGTAAACAAAGGGGCAGCTACACTGCACATCGCTGAACGATTGGATATATCCCACAATAAGATCATTGTTTGTGGTGATTCGGGCAACGATCTTCCGATGTTTCGACTAGGGCTGCATGGAATCATTGTGGCGAATGCCCAGCCAGAGCTGGTCGACTATCATCGGCCTGGTCTGTTTCATGCGACGAAACCTTGTGCGGATGGTGTGGTGCAAGGCCTAAACTATTGGCTCATGGAAGCAGTGAATTAAATGCATGTGATTGATGAAGCATTTGAGAAGGCGAAGGATGTTCTTCGTCTTAACGTAACGGACCTCGGGTTTACTGCGTGTAGTCAACAGCACGATACGGATCCGAATAGTAACTATCGGAGTGTATGGGCGCGGGATGCGGCTATGTCTGCGATTTGGGTCTTGCCGTTGGAAGATAAGGAGCTGACGCAATGTGCTAAGCGCTCCTTGGAAACCATTCTCAAAGCCCAGACGCGCGATGGACATCTGCCTAATTATGTAGATATTAAAACCGGCCATCCTGAGTATGGCGGCGTAGGCAATATTGCGGGCATCGATGGCTCGCTTTGGATTATTATCGCGGCTTGGAATTATGTGCGGGCCACCGGCGATGTCGAGTTTGCTACGACGCATTTCGACAAATTGCATCGTTCCATGAAATGGCTTCGTGCCCACGACTCAAACAACTGCGGGCTGCTAGAAATTCCTGAAGCCTCAGATTGGACAGACCTTTTCCCGCGATCCTACAACGTGCTATATGACGAAGTGCTTTGGTATCGCGCGAATGTTGATTTTATCGAACTGCGTAAGCTAAATAATCGGCCTGTAGACCGCTACATCAATCGTGCGGCTAGAATTCGAAATATCCTTAACGACCAGTTTTGGCCCAGGCCTGAAACCAACAGGGATCAGCCCGTATCTTTTGCCAGTACGCAATTCGCGTTGGGAAGATCACGTTACTTGATCGCACAGATTACGCCGTTTGGATTTAGTTGGCGCTGTGATGTGTACGCTAATATTATAGCTTCGCTATACGGCATTTTGGATGAAGAGCGGTCTGAAAGAGTATGGCGATTTTTGCGTCAGATTGGCATTGATAAGCCATATCCCGTGCGTGTGTTATATCCGGCGATTAGGCCCGGCGACCCCGATTGGCGTGATTACTTCCTGGTCAATCTTCAAAACCTACCAGGTCATTATCATAACGGCGGCATCTGGCCTTTTGTCGGCGGGTTGTGGGTGCGTTTTCTTCTCCGTATTGGTAAAAAAAAGCACGCCCAAGAAGCGCTCGAAAGCTTGGCGAAACTTTGTCGTGCTGGAACCGATCAGGAATGGGAATTTACCGAATGGGCACACGGTACGAGTGGCGAGCCTATGGGGAAAGCATTCCAAGCATGGAGTGCCGCTTCTTATGTAGCTGCTTATATGCGGATGCAGGGCGATAAGTCCATAGAAATTGTATCCGGCGCGCCAGAGGAAATTAAGCTACAAGAAGAATGCGGCCTGCCTGAGGCAGTAGCGGATGGTAGTGTTAATCTCGATCGGCAGACGTTCGAGGATAATTAACCACAAGTGGTCGTGCATGTAGTTAAGCGTGATCGGTTAATGGCGATGCATGGCCATGTTAGCTGATTTGGTATTGCTCTTTTAGCGTGTCGAAATCCGAAGATAAATTCGGCATCGCACCAGCCTTGGAAGCGACCAGCGAACCTACATTGTTGGCAAATGCTGCAATTTCTTCCAGACCAGCTTGCTTCAATAAGCCATAAATTAGCGCGGCAGTGAAAGCGTCTCCTGCGCCGACGGCGTCAGCTACGCAGATAGTCTTTCCCGGTATTTCTGCAACTTCGTTTTCGTTCGCGGCGAAACAGCCATCTTCTGCTTTGGTGATGAACACATGTGTCGCGTTAAATTCCTTGATTAGATGCGCGGCGAATGATGCATGGTCAGAAAAAGTTAAATTCAATAGCTGGCACAGTGTCACAACCTCGTCAGCGTTGAGTTTGATGACATGCGCCAGGGTCAATGATTGCATGATCCAGTCAATGTCCAGCCAAGGTGGCCGAAGATTGACGTCATACACAATCATGGCTTGAGGCGTCGCCTGGATCGTTTGCCTAATCGTAGATCGTGAGGTTTCACATCGCTGTGCCAATGTCCCGAAACAGAGCGCGTCGGCTCGTGAGAATTCCGAGGCCAACTGGTTATCAAATTGAATGTAGTCCCAAGCGGCGTTTTCGTGGATCGTATAATTAGGATGATCTGGGTCTGAAGTATCCACAGTGACGCAACCTGTTGGGTGAATGGGGTCGCGTTGTATGCATGAAATATTTAGTCCGTTCGATTGGATCGCACGCAGGAGGTCGTCCCCTAATGAGTCTACGCCAACACCCGATATAATAAAACTTTCAAGTCCAAGTTGATTGGCATGATAAGCTACGTTAGAAGGAGCGCCGCCTGGCCTTTTTTCGTTACCAAAGCAATCCCAAAGTAACTCGCCAATGCCAATGATAAGGGGGTTACTTTTGTTCATTAAATTTTCAGGATGACATCCTAGCTGGCATCTGGAATAGCCATGATCATGTCTATTGCTAATTCGCGTCTTTTATAGAATGCGCAAATGTTTTCTTTAACAAACTGGGCAAGGCGGGAGTCGAACCCGCACGTCCCTTTCAGGACAGGGGATTTTAAGTCCCCGGCGTCTGCCATTCCGCCACTTGCCCGTGTCAGCGTTAGCCAAAGTTTATAAACAAGAAATTGCAAATGGACAAGTATGGATGAGATAAATCGACTTGCATCGAAGCGCAGGATTCCCTACACTGCGTTGCCTAAGGGCTTTTAGTCTGCCGGTATGCGGAATGGTCTGGTTGACCGAGCGGGACGTTTGGGGCGTCTCAACCTATCAACGACGGCAGCAGGAAGCACTTAGAGGTCGGGTAATAGCAAATACTCTTACCCCCAACCAATTTTGCAGGTAATAGAAAAGATTAGGCATATTTTGGAGCCAACCATGGGTGCACGAGCAGCGGTGGGTGTTGCGGAAATTGATAGTATTCTCAAAGCCATGTTGATCCTGTTACGGGCGACTGAGCGCGTGCTTGAGTCGAGTAATATCTCGACGGTGGTCGGGGAGTCTATAGGCGGGTCAAAAGTTCAAGTCTTGCGGCTTCTAAACGCGCAAGGTGATCAGACGCCTAGCCAAGTGGCTAGATTTTTGGGGGTGACTAAACCTGCGGTTAGTCAAATCATCTCGGCTATGCATCGATCAAAGTTAGTGGCGAAAAAATCCAAATCAGCCGATCGTCGGGAAGTGTATATTGGGTTGACCAAGCTGGGGAAAACGGCATTTCAGTCCGTTGTGAAAGAGCAGCGTCAGTTGGTACGGACTGCGCTCAAGTATGCTGGGAATGGGGAGGCCAATACGTGGGTCGCTACTATGTATTCTATCAGCTCAGCTATTTCTAGGGCGGATAAAAAATTTGAGCATTACTGTTTACAATGTGGTGCGCACGCAGATGGTACATGTGTGCTGCAAGGCGGTCAGTCTGACTGCGCTTTCTTGAAGAACGAGAAAAAATCAAGTCGGTTACGTTAGGCAAATGCAAGTAATTTGCACGGTGCGCGGGTCGATCGAAGGTCGTTCAATTTGTCGGCGCATCATCGCGATCTCATGACAAATAGTACGCAATCAGTTATCGACTGCCGGGTAGCACGGGTAAGCGACGGCTTACGCGTGTCCTATTATATAGCGATGCGTTAAGTAGGCTGCCCTGAAGACAGTGTAATCCGGGTTGCAGGTGGTTAATATTGATTAGTGATGCATCGACCCGTATCTGCCATTTGGTATCTCTGCCTGTACAAACCGGGCTAATGGACGATTGTAATACCGAGAAATTGTCGCAACTTGTCAGTGAGAATGTACACTTTTCGATCATGCACGACAGCTAATACGCCAACCAAGAATAAAGTTGATTCAAATCTGTTTTTGTTTTGAAGCCAGTGCCTATAATGGGTTGAGCGGCGTAGCTATAGGATGGTTCGCGTTAAGTGATTTAGATATGGGACCGGTTTAAGTCGCATGAATCGTATAAAAGTTAGAGTTTTACATGGCGATGCAGTCAACCTATCTTAACCTTACGACTGGGGATGTCACTTATAGGTGTCGTTTCCAGGAAGTGTTCGGCCATAAGCATGCACGCCCTCAGAGGCCAACTTGCTGCTCACGCGATAAAGTCTTACGGCCTGAAGGATTTCGATTCGGCTTTTAATTACCTGGGGGGGCTGCCGTGATCGTTCGTCAATTGAGAGTTGTTTCCAAGTCTTTGTACCGCACCTATATTTTGTTGTTGTCTGGATGTCTGCTGGCATTGGGGGCGTGTAGTGCTACGACAGAAATTTCCGCAAGTGGGACAGGTCAAACGACGAATACGAGCGAAACAAGTTCTGATCCCGCGTTGAGTGGAAGTTCAGACGTTATTGGCGCAGCTGGTAATGGGGCGGATGACGACGACCTGACACTGTTCGCCAAAGCGGACGATGTGATTGATGGTCTATGGCAAATTGATGTCTCATCAAAGCGTCGCGTCGCATTGAATGATTTTAGGTATGAATGGGATTTCGGAACTGGTGAGATCTTCGGCGGCATGAGGCAGCGTCGCGTTTTTCCTAACGCGGGTTTGTATACGATTACGGTGACTGTCTTTGATCGGAACGACAACGTAATGGCCACGCTTACGTTGGAAATAGACGTTACGACTCCTGGCTCGCCGCCGGTTTCTGATGCCGGGCCCAATCAGGTAACGCTTGAAGGTGATTTTGTACTGATAGACGGATCAAACAGCAACGACCCAGCTAATGCGCCGCTACTTTTTCGATGGACGCAAATAGGTGGACAGCCTGTAAGTCTAGCTAATGCGAACGGTACGGTAGCGAGTTTTGCTGCGCCACTAGTGGATGAAGACGAGACTGTACAATTCAAACTTGCTGTGAGTAACGGTGTCAGTGTTGTTGAAGATATTGTTTTTGTAGACATATTGAACCGGCTGGATAATACGTCTAATAGCTTAGCCGTTTACGCGGGCGCAGATCAGACGGTAGCTATCGGAGATACGGTTACTTTGGATGGTAGTCAAAGCAATAGCACGAGTGGGGCGCTATCCTATTTATGGACCCAGGTGTCTGGCACGCCGGTGACTCTCACTGGGTTTACGAACGATGTGGCTACTTTTGTCGCGCCGCATGTAACAACGACAGATCTATTAACTTTCGAGCTGATCGCTTCTGAAGGTAGCCAAATTGCCCAGGATTTAGTCATTGTAACGGTCGAAGCGAGCGTGACAGACGGTTGTCCCGGTGATGCGAGTAAAACTGATCCCGGGCAATGCGGATGCGGGGTGGCCGATGCCGATTCGGACGGTGATAGCGTGCTGGATTGTAACGACGCATGTCCCAATGATCCTGGCAAGAGTGATCCGGGCACGTGTGGCTGTGGTGTTTCGGATGTTGATGCGAACGCTGACGGCTCAGCAGATTGTACCGATCTGTGTCCCAGTGATCCCAATAAGAGTACGCCAGGTCAATGTGGTTGTGGGGTAGCAGATACTGATGCCGACAGTGATGGCACGCCCGACTGCAATGATGCGTGTCCTTCTGATGCGAACAAGATCGTAGTAGGGATATGCGGTTGCGGCCTATTGGATGTCGATACGGACGGAGACGGTTCGTTAGACTGTAACGATATGTGCCCTGCGGACGCCAATAAAACGTTGCCGGGCGTCTGTGGTTGCGGCGCGGCTGATGTAGATGGTGACGGAGATGGGGCACTGGATTGTAACGACGAGTGCCCTAAGGATGCCAATAAAACGCTGGCCGGCGTATGTGGTTGTGGCCAAGTTGAGAATGATGTCAATGGCGATGGCGTTTGCGATTCAGCGGCGCCAACGGTCAGCAATCAAAACGCTACGACCAATCAGGGCACGGCTAAGACGTTGACGCTAACTGGTATCGATTCCAATGGCGATGACCTAACATTTAGTGTTGTCGCAGGTCCAGCCAACGGTGTGCTTGGTGTCATGGACAACAGTGCAACAAGCAGTGCGACGGTGGTTTATACGCCAACGTCTGGTTTTTCTGGTACAGACACGTTTACGTTCAGAGCGAATGACGGCGTGTCGAATTCCAATACTGGACAGGTGACGATTACTGTCAATGCCGTGTCGCAAAACTTGACCTTAAACTTTTCGACCTACTTAGGCGGAAGCAGCGACGATTCGGTTCGTGATGTTTGCGTGGACGCTGCCGGGTTTATTTATGTTACCGGGGGCACAAAATCTTCGGATTTTCCTACCACACCTGGCGCCTATGACCGGACATTGAACACCGCTGGCTCGCTGGTGCATGATGTATTTGTGACCAAACTCTCGCCAACCGGCAGTATCGTTTGGTCCACACTGCTAGGCGGGCCAAATTACGATCGGGCTTACGCGATTGAAGTAGATCAAGCAGGCTTTGTATATGTGGGTGGTAGAGCGGGGGCGGGATTCCCCACGACAAGCGGGGTTTTGCAGCCCAATTTTGCAGGTGATGTCGATCCGAATGCGAAATACGGCGCTCAAGATGGTTTTGTCTCGAAATTGTCGCCCGATGGTTCCAGTTTAGTCTGGTCTACCTATTTTGGCGACGATGATCGTGCGTTTATTCGGGATTTTGATATTGACAGTCAGGGTTTTGTTTATGTCGCGTTGACGGCACTGACGCGTACCAATCCTCATGTGACAGCCGGTGCGTTTCAAACGAGCCCTGGTGGTTCTCGGGATGGCGTGGTGGCGAAATTGTCTGCCGATGCGAAGCAAGTAGTATGGGCTAGTTATCTAGGAGGTTCCGGTAACGACGTGGGTACGCCGAGTATTCGTGTAGATGCTGCTGGTCAACCTTACGTTTTAGGGTATACGAATTCTACAAATATCCCAACGACGGCAGGGGCCTATGACACCACCTTCAATGGCGCGGGGGATGTTTTCTTAGCCAAGTTTTCAGCTAACGGAACGCAACTGCTTTTTGGCACCTACATCGGCGGTTCCGGTGTTGAGTTTACCGAAACGCATGGCTTGGCACTGGATGCTGCGGGTAATGCTTATGTCGCTGCGACAACTAAGTCCACTAACTTCCCTACGACAATCGGCGCATTTCAAAGGACATATGGCGGCGTGGGCGTGTCTGGGGCTGGCAGTGGTACGAATTATTCCGGCGATGGCTTTATTGTGAAAATTTCGGCCAACGGTTCTACTTTGTTAGCTGGTACTTATCTTGGTGGTCGCTACGGTGATGGGATCGAAGGCGTATCAGTCTTACCTGACGGTCGTTTATTCGTGGCTGGGGCGACGTACTCTGATGACTTCCCCATCACGAATGATGCATACCAGGGCAACGGTGGAACCAAAGGTGATTTCTTCGGTGCCTTATTGGCTGGTGATTTATCCTCAGTTGATTACGTGACTTATCTAGGCGGCAGCAATGTCGATTATGGCCGAAGCGCGACGACGGATGACAATGGCAATGTCTACGTCGTTGGCCATACCACATCGACGAATTGGCCAAGGCTCAATGCCGGGCAGGCAACTTTTGGCGGTGTCCAGGATGGCTGTATTGCCAAGTTTGCGTATTAGATTCGCGCAAATGTAAGGCTGACGGAATCGTTGCAGATTCTGTTATCATGCATTGGGCAGATGCTTCGCGTAGGTTGGCATGGGTAAGCAGCAGCTGGAGAACATACGGTATTTACCTCCCGGATGTGCAAATCGGATGTACAAAATTTCCGTCATTCCCGTCTGCGCGGGAATGACGACGCTCGGAGCTTGATAGATTTTCGCTAAACGCGGAGGGCGCCCCATTCTTTGGGTACTTCCGAAGGGTGAGGGACAGACGTTCGTCCGCCATATGAATCGAAGCTGCCGATACTGTCACGGCCCCATCGCTTAGATTCCTAACAAGTCTCCGCTAGCTAGTCACGCCCAGTTGCTGTAGAGTGCCGCCCATGATACGGCCTACTAAACATAATGCTCGATGGTGTTGCGGTATATTTGTGATCATGTTGACCTGGACGGGGTCAATTACGTTCGCACAGGATGGTGACACTGCAAAAAAGGACGGCACAGGCACTAAGACTGTGGTCACCCCAAAGGCGCCTGATAAGAAGGCCGAGAATCAAATCAAACCCCGGCGCACGCTTGATCTTAGTAATCCGCGTGCGACGATGCAGACTTTTCTATTAGCGATGCAGGACGCGGCCGGGGAACGTCCTGAGCGTATCAACGACGCGATTCAATGTTTGAATCTTTCCGAGCTTGAAGGCGATGGCGCAGATAAGTCAGAGCGTGCGCAGCGATTAGCCACACGTTTGTATACCATTGTGGATAAGGCTGGGGTACGCCTTGACGACATACCAGAGAAGCCTGAAACGCTGACGCATACTGTCTACTCGTTTGAGGCAGGCGATAAGGGGATCGCTGGCGCACAAATTGTCTTAGCGATTGATCCAGTTTCTAGTGCCTGGTTATTCACACCGCAGACGTTGTCGTCGATAGCTTCGTTTGAACAATCGGTGGCCAATACCGCTAAACCAGAAGAGGCTACAGAATCAGATGTGCCAACTGCCCGGCGATCTGCGCGGGCGGCGATGGGTGGCTTTCTCAAGGCGATGAATGCGACGCCGCAAGATACGGAAACCGCTTTGTACTTCTTAGACCCAACAGGCCGAGATGTAGAAGTGTGGAATGTGCGCGGTAAAGAAATAGCCATCAAACTTAAAAATGTGTTGGATAAAATCAAGGAAGTGGTTCTGCTTAATATTCCAGATGATCCCGCTGGCGATACATATGTTTGGTATCAGTCGAGTGACGGGGTCTCGCGTATCGCACTATCGCGTATCGCGGAAGCGTCTAGTTTGCCAAAGGACTGGCGATATACCCCTCTAAAAGGTGAATGGCGAATCACGCCGCAAACTTTGGATGCCGTCGATGAGATGTACAGCGAATTCGAGGGTCAACAAATCGTGCAAACGCTACGCGATGCGGGCGTTGAGGAATCGTTGTCGCTGACCATGCGGTTGGAGCGCATAATGCCGCCTCGATTGCGCGAGGATTTTCTTGGCTTAACGTTGTGGAAGTGGTGTGCGCTATTTTTGTTCATACCTCTTGGTTGGTTGATCCAACTAATTGCAGCTTCTATCGCTGCGATTGTGCTGCGTAATTGGCTGCAACGGCAGGGTCTACTTTTAGAGGCGACAGCTCGGCGGCTGACTGCTCGCTCTATCGGCGCGGTGTTGACAGTATTGGTCTGGTTCTACGCGATTCGGTTTTTGGCGTTGCCGGAGCAATTACTGGGCGTGTTGACGCGTGGGCTAAAACTTGCGTTAGGTTTGACGACGGTGTGGGTTGGCTATCGGGTAGTAGACATCATCGGGGGTAAGATCGCGTCTACTCAGGCAGTTCATCTGACGCGCTTCGATGACGTTCTGATTCCGATGTTGCGAAAAATACTGCGCGTACTCGTCGTTGTGGTCACGCTGATTTTTGTCCTGCAATGGATGGGACAAGAGTTGACGACACTACTAGGGGCGTTGGGCGTCGGTGGTGTTGCGTTGGCCTTTGCCGCGCAAGATACGATAGGTAACTTCTTCGGTTCGATCACGGTCTTGTTCGATCGGCCATTCGGTATTGGCGACTGGATCGTCATGGGCGAAGTCGAAGGTACGGTTGAACGCGTAGGTTTTCGTTCTACCCGGGTACGCACGTTTTATAATTCCGTGATCACCGTGCCAAATGCAAAAATGATTAACATGAGCGTCGATAACTACGGCGCTCGTAGATTCCGTCGGGTGCGCATCATGCTATCGCTCACGTATAGCACGCCGCCGGAAAAGATAGATGCGTTTTGCGAGGGTATTCGCGAATTGTTGCGACTGCATCCTTATACGCGGAAAGATTATTATCAGGTTTACTTCAATCAATTTGCTGCCTCCTCGCTTGATGTGCTGTTGTATGCTTTTTTTGATGTCCCAGACTGGAGTACGGAATTGCGAGAGCGACACAATCTGTTCTTAGACATCATGCGCTTAGCCAAGCGTCTTGGCGTTGAGTTCGCCTATCCTACGACCACCGTTTGGATGCAGCGAGCGGGGCGGGGCGATGGCGCAGGGGCCGAAGAAATAGAAAGATTTCCGGCTGATCCTCATGCTGTTGGTGTGACGTATGCTGCAGAATTGTTTGAAAAAATGTATGGTAAGCCAACGAATAAGCCAGGCCCTGTGGTCATCGAGTCATCGCCACGTTCGCAGCGGTCTTCCAATGACTCATCCACTTAGAGTAAGCATCAACATTTCGAGAGGGTAAGCTTTGCCTGAATCTGGTCTCATGCAGTTAGCGGGTATCGTCGTATTAGGCATTGCGGCTCAATGGGTTGCTTGGCGCGTGGGGTTGCCTTCTATCCTCTTGCTTTTGACAGGCGGATTGCTAGCTGGACCGGTAACCGGTTGGCTAAAACCAGATGCACTGTTTGGGGAGCTGCTGCCGCCGTTCGTTTCTTTGTCTGTCGCGTTGATTCTTTTTGAAGGCGGACTGACTTTAAAGATTAGCGAACTGCCGAAAGTCGGCGGAATAGTTCGCAATTTAGTGACCATCGGAGCCGCGATTACGTGGGTAATCACTGCGGCTGCGTCACATTATATCCTTGGTCTAGGCATTTCCTTGTCCGCATTGCTAGCCGCAATTTTGGTCGTCACAGGCCCAACGGTCATAGGCCCCATGTTACGACATATTAGGCCAACTGGTGACGTTGGTCCGGCACTGCGGTGGGAGGGCATCGTCATTGACCCGATCGGCGCATTGCTTACCGTGATCATTTTTGAGGTGCTGGTCATCGGTGAAGCCAAGGAAGCCTCGATGCACATAGTCTTCGCTTTGTTGAAGACGATATTTGTCGGCGGCGGATTGGGCTTATTCGCTGCGGGCCTGATGATCCTTTTGCTCAAACGATATTGGGTGGCAGACCATTTACAAAGCGCGTTTGCGGCGATGCTTGTTATGGCTTCCTTCACTTTAGCGGATGCCGTACAACATGAATCTGGATTGCTGGCTGTTACTGTCATGGGATTCGTGCTGGCGAATCAAAAGAAAGTTGAAATAGAACATATTGTCGAATTCAAAGAAAATCTTCAGGTATTGTTGTTGTCGATATTGTTTATCGTGTTAGCCGCTCGTTTGGACCCGGACGTATTGTCTAATTTTGGTTGGCGCGAAGTTGGTTTTGTGTTGGCGCTCATTTTTGTGGCACGACCTGCGGCGGTGTTTATTTCGACGATGGGTAAGTCTCTGAATTTTAGGCAGCGCGTCTTCTTGTCATGGATGGCGCCGCGTGGCATCGTCGCGGCTGCGGTCGCGTCAGTGTTTGCGATACGCTTGGAAGCTCAGGGCATGGACGGGGCGGAAGTGTTGGTGCCAATCACATTCTTGACCATCATTACTACAGTCGCGATATATGGAATCACTGCCCCCATGTTAGCCCACCGATTGGGCGTGGCGGAGTCAAATCCGCAGGGTGTACTATTCGTTGGTGCGCAAAGTTGGGTGCGTGAAATAGCCATCGTCTTACAACGTCAGGGATTTCGTGTGTTGCTAGTGGACGCCAACCGAGACAACATCAAGCAAGCCCGTATGGCTGGTCTACCTACTTTTCATGGTAGCATTTTAGCTGAGCATGTGCTTGACAAAATAGAGTTAGGTGGCTTGGGAAAGTTAATCGCATCGACGCCAAATGATTGGGTGAACATATTAACGGTTCGACGATTCGCGCGAATTTTTGGTAAGGAAAATTGCTTTCAGGTCATGGCTCGGAAAAGCGACAATAAGGACGAAAGGCACAGTTATTTAAGAGGACGAAGGCTGTGGTCGAAGGAAGTTTCCCTCGCAGGGTTAGCCAGCCGTTTTGCGTCATCGCACGAGATCAAGGCCACGAAAATTTCCGAACAGTTTGACTATGCAGCTTACCAGAAGCAAAATGGTGAGGATGCAATCCCGCTGTTCGTAATTCAAGCGGGCAAAAAACTGGAGCCTGTGACAGCCGATGTGCCGGTTTCCCCACAGCCTGATAGCGTATTAATTGGACTCGTTCGAGAGGAAAAGGATAAGCATGACGATCGTACAACGTAAAAGTTTTTTGTTAATAGCTATGTTCGCGTGGGGCTTCGGCACGATCGGTTGTGCCAATCAAAACGGTGGGATGAGTATGAGCCATAACAAATTTACGTCGGTCGCAGATGATAAGTTTCTGGAATCATTTGCAGCTACCAGACGTTTTTCGTTAGGGCATCCGACTTCGATTACAGTAACGCCGGATGGGCATGAAGTTTTGTTTTTGCGTTCGGGGTCGCGAAGCTTTGTACGTGATTTGTATTCGTTTGACGTGGATACTGGAGAAGAGAAAAAAATTCTAACCTCGGAGCAAATTCTACACGGGGCAGCCGAAGAGCTTTCAGTGGAGGAGCGAGCGCGTCGAGAGCGTATGCGCATGACCGCACGCGGCATCGCAACGTATCATCTAAGCAAAGATGGCTCAAAAATCCTCGTGCCCCTATCGGGTAGATTATTTGTGGTCAATCGGCAGACGCAGAAAATTAGAGAGCTTGAGAGTGATGCGGGTTTTCCGATTGATCCACAATTTTCGCCAGATGGAAGACATGTGTCGTGCGTGCGTAATGGCGAGGTTTATGTCATTAATGTGACATCTGGGGTCGAGAGAAAGCTAACAACTGGCGCTGGTGATTCGATCACCAATGGCCTATCAGAGTTTGTAGCCCAAGAAGAAATGGGGCGATTCCGCGGGTATTGGTGGTCGCCGGACAGTCGTTTTATTGCGTATCAACAGACAGATACTTCTAGTGTTGAAACCTTTCATATAGCTGATGCCGCGCATCCGAGTCTTTCGCCACACACTTGGCCATACCCGCGTCCGGGGAAAGAGAATGCGAAAGTAAAGCTCGCAGTGTTGCCTGTCGCGGGCGGGGATTCCGTTTGGGTAAAGTGGCATGTCGAGGCGTACCCGTACCTTGCGAACGTGCGCTGGCAGGATAACGCGCCGCTAACGATTCTCGTTCAAAATCGCGAACAAACGGAAGAGCAGTTACTCGCGATTGATTCAACTACCGGGAATTCGGCCACGTTGCTAGTCGAGCGTGATGATGCCTGGATTAATCTGGATCAGTCCATGCCGTATTGGCTACCAGACGGCCAGCGCTTTCTTTGGACGTCTGAACGCAGTGGTGCGTGGCAATTAGAAATGCGCGATCGCGTTGGACTATTGATTAAAAGCCTTACGCCCCCGGAGTTTTCACTGAAAAGGTTTCTTCATTATGACCAAAATCACGATCAAATATATTTGGCAGGCACGCACGATTCCATTCAGGCGCATTTATATCGTGTGAGTATGAGCGATGGGCCATCAATCCTGGAACGGCTAACTACCTCCGCTGGCTTGCATGGCGCGTCATTTGCTAAGGACAATCAATGTGCCGTGTATGTCCATAACGAAAATTTAATTGATGGTAGCCAACAGCAGGCGGTGCGAACTTTGGATGGCCGAGAGTTAGGCGTATTGCATAGCGTAGCAGAAAAGCCGCCGTTTATGCCGTGCGTTGAGTTTACGACCGTTGATCATAAGCAAGGTTTTAGAGCTGCGATAATTCGCCCTCGCAATTTTAGTAGCGGTAAAAAGTATCCCGTGATCGTGTATGTTTATGGCGGGCCACATGCACAAACGGTGCAGGCGAATCCGAATAACTACCTATTGCAGCAATGGTTAGCTGACCACGGATTTGTCGTCGTGACGATGGACGTCCGTGGCACGCCCTCACGCGGACGAGCCTGGGAACGTGTGATCAAGAACAATGTTATCGACATTCCACTAAACGATCAGGTTGAAGGTTTGCAAGCGCTCGGCAAGAAGTATGCGGAACTGGATTTGTCGCGTGTGGGTGTATATGGCTGGTCGTTCGGTGGCTATTTCTCAGCCATGGCGGTCATGCAAAGGCCAGACATTTATAAAGCAGGGGTCGCCGGTGCACCGGTTTGCGATTGGCTTGATTACGACACGCATTATACCGAAAGATACATGGGCCTGCCGGATGAAAATAAAATTGGATACGAGGCCGCGTCAGTACTTTCGCATACGGGAAAACTGCGGCGTCCGTTACTCATCATTCACGGCACGGCTGACGATAACGTGTATTTCATGCACAGCTTGAAGATGTCCAACGAGCTATTCCGAGCTGGTAAAGAACACGACTTCCTACCGCTATCCGATTTCACCCACATGGTAGCTGACCCCAATGTGACGAAACAAATTAACCAGCGGATCGTTAGTTACTTTCTGAAGCATTTGTAATGTTAGCTACGTTGGGCCGCAGTATTCGCACGCGCCTCTATCCGACTACAATCGTCTCGCTATGATGCAAGCGATGGAGATTGACTTTGGAGCTTTTACCGGTCACGCAGCCGGGATCACGACGGCTTTGCTCTGGACGGCGACTTCGCTATTTTTTGCGGCGGGTGGACGTCGTTTGGGGACAACCGTTCTCAATTCCATACGCATTATCTTCGCCATCGGTTTACTCGCTACGACTCACCGCCTTCTCAATGGCTATTGGATACCCCATGCCCAAAGCGAACAGGTAGTATATCTCGCGATTTCAGGCCTGATCGGGCTTAGCATTGGCGACCAAGCACTATTCACCGCGTTCGTAGAAATCGGTCCTAGGCTTTCTCTGTTGGTGATGACGACCTCACCGATATGGGCCATGCTCTTCGGTTGGTTAGCCCTGAGCGAAACTTTGCCAGCCACAGCCTTGCTTGGCATTGGCCTCACCGTCGCAGGCGTTGGTTGGGTCGTATTAGAAAGACCAAAAGTCACGACCGGAAATTTCCCCCGAAGGATTCGTGGCTACGTGTTTGCGTTGATCGGCGCCATGTGTCAAGCTGGTGGGTTAATGCTGAGCAAAAAAGGCATGGGGCATGGTTGGCTTGAGGCCGATCAGCACATTCCGCCGCTGACCGCCACTCTGATTCGCATGTGTTTCGCTGCGATTGGTATGGTCCCTATCATCATAATCTATCAAAGTCGAGGGCGACGTCGAACTAAAAATGTCGATGCGTTTCCGCGTAGCGGGTCGAAATACGCAGGCGTCCTGTTCGCCTGTTGCGGCGCGGTCGTTGGCCCGTTCCTTGGTGTGTGGATGTCCTTAGTCGCTTCAGATCGTGCGCCGCTGGGAATTGCCCAAACACTGTGTTCGTTAACACCACTGTTTATTCTGCCGTTTGCGGTTCTCATTCATAAGGAAAAACTCAGCATGCGGGCCATAGGCGGTGCGGTGGTAGCTGTGCTTGGATCGGGACTATTGTTTTTACAAGCGTGATGAAGACTAATTATTCAGACGGTTTGCACAAAAATTTTATCTAAGGAAACTATTTCGTGCATCGAGACAACTTATTAGACAAACTACGCAACTATCATCCGTCGGACGCTTCCGAGCTTGGAGCGCGAAACCGCATGATATCATTCGTCCAAGGTAACCCGGATTGCTTTCATCGCCATCTTGCGATCGGCCATCTCACCGGCTCCGCCTGGCTATTAAGCAGTGAAGGTCATCGCGCGTTGCTCACCCATCACCGCAAGCTTAACAAGTGGCTGCAACTGGGCGGTCATGCGGATGGAGATTGGGATGTCTTAGCCGTCGCCTTACGCGAGGCGCGGGAGGAGTCTGGCATTGAAAACATTCGAGCAGTGTCAGAGGAAATTTTCGACTTAGACATCCACCAAATTCCGCCGCATGGCCAAGAGCCAGCGCATTGGCACTACGACGTGCGATTCCTGTTTCGCGTCGAGGGTAATGACACTTATACCGTTTCAGATGAATCGCACGAATTAGCCTGGGTGACACACGAACAGTTACACACGCTGGATACCGACGAATCAGTTCGGCGCATGGCTACAAAATGGGCGGCCACGCTCCCTGAAAGTGAGCGTAAATCAGGAGGAAATTTGACCGCCAAGTAACCAAGACGGCGCAGCATAGTCGCTCAAATTCTAGCGGTGTCGCCTTTGCAATGCACATGGCTAAAGTAGGACGAGATTCACCAGTGTGTTGCGTCTTGAAAAACTATGGATCACAGCTACCGTCACACTCAACTGAGATCCCATTCGCATTGCAGTCCTCGCAGGTGTCACCACTAATGTCACATTTGTCAAGAACACTATTACTATTGTAGTCGTATACAGTTTGGCATACATCGACAACCAAATTGTAGATACCATCAGCTAGATCTGCTGGGGCGTCTGTCGGTTGAAATACCGAACCGCCATTGTCGAGGGCCAGGTCATAAGCCAAATCGACGACGTATTCATCGGGCCCGCTAGCCGTTATGGGCGAGACAAAGACATCGTTCATGTTGACAATAGCGGTCGCATGAGAGACCTCCTTCGAATTGTCTGTCTCCTCATGGCGACAAGCAGCTTAACAGTTTAGATGCTAAACTATGGACGGAACTAGATATGGCGTATGCCGCAACTATTTCTTGGCGCAATTCAGTTAAACTAGGGCTTGCTATGCCGTGAGTAAATGACGGGGGCATGACATGAAAAAATGATTCGGCATCGTCGGCATAAAAATGACGACACCGAAGCGTGGATGATAGTTAGGGCTGTTTACCCTGCAGTTATGGTATCCTGCGTTATTGCGACACGCTTTCGTGGAATATTTGTTATTGATCGATACACAAAATACAGATTGTGCTAGAATTTCATCTGGTATTGTACATAAAAAAGATTGGCGTCCTGGCTTGGTCCGGTCTGCTCTATGACGGTACTATCCCAGAAGTGGGAATAGCCAAACAGCATCGATTGGTACTTATCCATTTTGAGCGCCACCGTGAGATCGAGTTCGTGACCAATTTCTCGGCCACTGTTGCCGAAAATATCACGACGACCAGCACCGCCACCTGCGCTATAAATCGCATCGTGTTCGTCGTTGAGCCAAAAAGTGTGATAGGCCACTCTAGCCTGAACCTTTTTCGCTATTGGCCAAGCGGTTAGGTTTACGTTGACGGCATTGACATTTTGTCGTCCGATCAGATCCATAAAACCTAGATACTTGTGACCCAGCGGGAAGAGTTGGTCAAACGTGCCGACTTTTCCATCGAAGGCGTTTTCGTCACCGCTCGCCCAGTCGAAACCAACGCCAACACGCGGCTTCCAATCGACTTCTGCGAAGGTGTAGCCGCCGTCGATGGTCCAGCTCCAAGCTTGAATCGTGTCGCCTGCCCACGTACCCCATTGACCGGCTATTTCAGCTTCACAGTCCAAAGGTCCGTGCTTGCCCCAAAATCGTGCGCCGAGCGTATATCGCGTTGTGTCCCCGACTTTACCATTTGGGTTAACGGTCTTGTTGGTGTTGTTAATCGCGAAAGCAAACATGTCTAAGCCGTGATTGGGGATGCCTTTGTAAGTTACATACGCGCCGTAGAAATCAAAATCTTCGTTGTAACGATCATGCTGCTTGCGTTGCACGATGACAGGTTTAACGAAGAACATGTCCACGTCCCAGGTCTTACCCTTGGCAAACAATTTGACGCCATCAAATCGTCGTCGCGTATTGGCCCATTCAAGGGGCGAAACAAAGCGCTGATTACCGTATGACAAATCTTGCCGTCCTACGCGTAGTGTCAATGGCAAGTCTTCGCCAAGCACACGAAGATCAACGAATAGCTGTTGTAAATCCCATTTATTCTCGTCAATACCGCGAAGGGCTAAGTCACGATCTTCGTCGAAGGCTGCGACACCTTGCACGAATACCCGCATCAACTTGCGATACTTGAAATCGGCGTGGAGCATGTAACGATACAACTGGAAAGTATCATTAGCCGGTTCGGTCGCACCAAAACCCTTATTGGTTTCCGATTCCATGCGAAATCGAAATTCGCCGCCGAGCGTCAGGTTCCAATCGTTGCCTAGGTCGATGTTTTTTAACGGATCGAACAGGTCAGGCTCATATTCATACGCGGCATCGTCGAGGTAGCTAAAATCCTCGTCGTAGCGCAGATTTAAGAACTTTGGATGATTCACCTTCTTTGTTGACAAGGTCTTGTCGGCTATAGGTGCATCGGCATCTTGTCCTAAAGTCATACTTGGATAAGTACACAGCGTTCCATAAATGCCGATCAGAGAGAAACAATAGAATGGATGACGAAACATGTTTGGGTCTCCGTGGTTGAAAATAAGACTCAACTACATTCGTCAAGATTCTTACCTATTTACCTCGATACAGCAACAGGGAGGCTTGGCCATTTTCTCGGCTTTGAGAATTTGTTTATCAGGGTATGATGCCGCAAGCTGACGGATGGCTTGAACATTCATGTGTTAGTTTCGTCTTGAGTTTGTTCGCATGGTATTGCGAAGCCAAGCTGTTAACTCAAAAATGACGCAGTGTGATATTTAGGGAACATTAGTATGGGTGATGAGAAGCGTAGCCAAGCGGTCGGCGAATGTAAGATTGATGTCCGTGTACGCTATGCAGAATGCGACGCGATGGGCTATCTGCATCATGGCCGATATTGGGAATATTTCGAGATGGTCCGCACCGAGCTGCTCAAGCAAAATGGATTCCGGTATCGAGACCTAGAAGCTGCGGGAACTTTTTTCGTTGTCTACAAATGTAGCTGTAGATATTTGCGCCCCATCCGCTACGACGACCTCGTCCGAGTGACTGCCGAGGTCGTCCGCACCACACGAACACGTGTGGACCACACATATCACATGGCGGTAACTGGCCAGCGAACCACCGAAGCTGCCTCGACGCTCGCCTGTGTCGGGCGAGACGGCAAGCCCACGCTCATGTCTGATGAACTATGGTCTTGCACGACCAATGGCCATCCAGACGAGTAATATCCAGCCTTACCCGCCGATCACGATTGGTTAGCACCAAATTGCTATTGGGGCACGGTCGTCTGCGTGGCTGAAATTGAAAAAATCCCTTCGACCACTTCGATATTGCAAATGGTTGCAGGCACAATTTCCGTGAAATAGGCATGCTGAACCCCATCGACCATCCCGAATCGCACCTGGAATGCCCCAGCCGTGACTCGACTAAGACGATTGCCGTCTACTTGCCAATCATCAAAACTGCTACCGTCCTCAGCCCATACCAGTGTCTTAGCCTGAGTATCAAACCGCACGATTTGATCGTCGATATCGAGCACATCCATCGTCGTAAACTCAGAATCTGGGTCGGAGAATACTGCAAGATTGGTGGTATCAGTGCTACCTGTAGTATCCGTTGTGTCTTGATCGTCGCCTGTTGCGCCGGTTGGGGCTTCGGTAGTGACGACCGGCACACACGATACAAAAACACAGCTATACAAGGCTATGATGTAGAGTCGAAAATATAGTGATTTTGCTGTCATTTTGGAGTCCTTTTTTCAAAGAGTAGCCATCTTCGGTTCGTACGCATGCTCGTTACAGCGGTCCACACTACTCAAAAATAGCCCCGTTAGCGAGTCTGGTCCGCCATTTGCTAGGGCATTCTACGTGGCGACGATGATTGAAATGTTCTAGCGACTCAGTCTTGAGATGATTGAATTCTAGGTAGCTAGAATCTTGGTTCCGCATAATTTTCGAATCATGCTCAAGGCAAGCAGTTAAAGACGCCGAAATGTCCACTATTTACCATTGTACCCGGTGGCGGGAGTGCTAGACTACGCCGCTCTGTACGTGATGACAGAGCGGGTACAAGGGTATCTTACGCTGAATGGAGAATATTTCGTGACGACACACGGTTACAATCCCAGCCAACACGGCCTTGATGTGCATGGTATAGAACAGCCGGGCGAGGTCTATTGGAATCTATCGGCTGCTGAATTATATGAGATAGCGATATGCGCTGGCGAAGGACGTCTCGCTGCTAGTGGCGCGATTGTTTGTGATACAGGTAAACATACTGGCCGGGCCCCCAAAGATAAATTTATTGTTCGAGAAAGCTCCACCGAAGCAGACATTGGTTGGGGAAAGGTGAACAAGGGCATGTCCGAGGCGCAGTTTGATGGCTTGCATCGCCGCGTCATCGATCACTATCGAGGCCGAAAACTTTTTGTCCGAGATATGGCTGCCGGTGCAGACGAACAAACGCAGATACCCATTCGCGTCGTCACTGAAACTGCTTGGCATAATCTTTTTGCCGCACAGTTGTTTATTCGTCTGCCGTTTGGCTCGACAAAAAATCACCAGCCAAAATTTACAATACTCTGCGCGCCAAGTTGCATGGCTGACCCTACCGTTGATGGCACAAATTCTGAAACGTTTGTCGTGATCAATTTTGCTAAAGGGCTAGTGCTCATCGGTGGCACTGCCTATGCTGGCGAAATTAAGAAAAGCATTTTTTCGATCATGAATTACCTGTTGCCCACCGCCGGCGTATTGAGCATGCACTGCTCCGCGAACATTGGTGCTAACGGCGACACCGCTCTGTTTTTCGGATTGAGCGGCACGGGAAAAACCACACTCTCTGCTGATCCCGAAAGAAACCTGATCGGTGATGATGAGCATGGTTGGAGCGATCGAGGTGTGTTCAATATTGAGGGAGGCTGTTATGCCAAGTGCATTAAGTTATCGCCCGAGACAGAGCCTCAAATTTATAACGCCATCAAGTTTGGTTCCGTACTCGAAAACGTAATCATGGACGATGCGACGAGGGACATCGACTATGATGCCACTACACTGACTGAAAATACGCGGGTAGCTTATCCTCTTGAATACATCGACAACGCGGTGATCCCTAGTACGGGCGGGCATCCGAAAAATGTGGTGTTTCTAACTTGTGATGCGTTCGGCGTGTTACCACCAATTTCAAGGCTCACGCCTGAGCAGACCATGTATCACTTCCTGGCCGGATATACAGCCAAGGTGGCTGGTACAGAAGAGGGGGTAACAGAACCACAGGCGACGTTTAGCTCTTGCTTTGGCGAGCCATTCTTGCCGCTACCGCCACAGCGTTATGCGGCTATGCTCGGTGAGCGGGTCGCGCGATACGACGTCAAATGTTGGTTGGTAAACACTGGCTGGACTGGAGGGGGGAATGGCGTGGGCAAACGCATGAACTTGTCCCACACACGTGCCATGGTCAAGGCCGCGATCTCTGGCAAGCTCGACAATGTAGAGTTTGTTGCTGACCCCATTTTTGGCGTTGCGACACCAGCATCCTGTCCTGGCGTGCCATCTGAGGTGCTAACGCCACGACTCACCTGGGCCGACCCTCAAGCTTACGACAATAAAGCCAAAGAACTAGCTTCTCTATTCGCAGAAAATGTGAAGAATATTGAAAACTTGTCTGAAGCCATCGCCGCCGCCGGACCGCGGATTTAGACGCGATATTGTTTCGTTGGGTGGTTGATGTAAACAGTGTGTGCGCCAAGATCCTGATGTTTGGCGATTACGGGCCGACGACAACGCGCGCACTCAGCGTGCGTATTTCACTGACAAGTGATTGGCAGACGTAACCGTCTTTCCCTTTCGCTGCATCTTCAAGCAGTGCGGCTTTCTCTGTCAAGATAGGATAGCCATAACCCGCGCCGCTACCTTTTAGCTGGTGGGCTGTCACGCGCAGGCTTTCAAAATCCTGAGTACCTATCGCTTCTTCCATGTTGGTCACGCGACCGTCCAATCCTTCTACGAATTGAACGACGATTTCAGCGAATGAAGCGTCTTCGCGGACGAGTTCGGATGCGATAGGGTCGTTGGATATTGTTTGTTCTGCCATGTCCAGTTCCGTCTTGTTAAATGGGTGACATCACACAAGCATCACATACGCTAAACTTGCTCTCCTCTGTTATCGACGACTGATTTAGCTCAGTTTTGTCTTTTCCATGGCTAACTCGAATAGCGCGCAACGGTTCCTTGGTGCCGATAACATATTCGTATCTCGTGCTACACAGCCCATTTTCCCGGATAAATGTTTCTCCCTTAGGTCGATTGCCTACGAAGAAAAAGTGCGACGTCGACGGCCTGACAGGTAGGACTCCACAACACAAGATGCGAGGTTGCCACTCGCGCAGTAGAAAGCGACGCCTCGTGTCAGTTTTGCTAGTTGGTCAACAAAGCTAACCCAGCCCATGTCATGGTAATCTTCGACCAACGCAAAGGTCGAAAGACGAATACCCAATTTGGACAGCGAGAATGCCTCAGAAAGTGTCACGACCGCGGTTTCCTGTTCGGGCGGATATTGCAAAACTACCTCGCCGCTATCCACATGGGCGGTGGGCTGACCGTCTGTGATGATGAAAACCTGCTTGTTATCCCCACCACGACGGGCCAAAAGCTGACGGGCAGTCATTAAACCCATGTGCAAATTAGTAAAGTGTTGAGGGGCCTGGTCCAGTTGTGCGAGTGGTACGCGCATGTGTACTTCGGGGTCGAACAGCGATACCTGCTTGGGTGTAGCTAGGGGAAGTTTGCACTGTGCGATTATCTCAGCCCCAGAGGCAAAGCCTACGATGTCGACGGTGTCGGTGGGAAACCGCTGACGAATGAGCGCGAACAAAGACATGGCACACCGCTTAGCGTGTGCGAACCGATGCCAACGGCTCATCGACCCTGACATGTCCAGGAGAATGACCGTGCTACAAGTACCCGTCGCTTCTGCGGCATGAACGGAAAAATCGCTCTCGTGCAACGACAACGGCAGCGTGGGGCCATTGCGCTTCACCGCGTTTCTCAGGGTGTCAGCCATGTCCAATTCAGAAACCGAATCTCCGAACGTATAAGGTCGCGAACCTTCGACGCGCTCACCGCCGCGCCCAATTTCGTTGGCATCATGACCGCCCGCAGCTCGACCATTCAACTGCTCAAAGACTTCCATGAGCGCCTTACGTTGCAAGCTGTTAATCGCCTGTGGTGTGAGGCGGAAATCGACGCCGACCTTATCAAGCATCCCTTCCTCAATCCATTGATCGATGATTTTTCGCTGTTCTGGGTCGTCGGCTATTTCCTTAAGCGCCTCGAGCGCATCCTGCCCATACTCTAAAATATACTCCATGAAGTTATCGAAGAGCTGCAAGTGCTGTTGCGTGGGGAACGGCTGACCGTCCCATTGTTGATATACATATCGCATCGAAACTAACGCTCCGAACTTTCGCCATTAAGAGAACACGCTACCCGTTACTCCGAGCGGCGAGCGACAACGACCCGTGTCTTCAAATCGCCAGGTACGCTACAGCCAAGTAAGACGTCCGCAACACAAACCCTGCTCGTGCACACTCGTCGCTCGCGATTCAGGCTTGGATCATGTACGCGGGCACATCATCTCTTGAAAAAACACTTGCCCTGATAAGCATATTTGCTCAGCCGGTCACTTACATACAACGATTCAAGGATAAATTCCGCCGCCGCGGCTAGATGCCCAGGCTTTTCAAATTTTGCCTGAGCTTCGGTGGCTACTGCTACCGCGATTTTTTTCAATCCGCTAATCTGATCGATCGCCTCGACCAATTGATCTGTTGATACATCATCACCGATTTCGATCGAGACGTTGTTGTCTGCGAAGGCGTCAATAACATCAGAAAGATCCGCAACGTCGCTATAGTCTTTGAATACAGTCTTTACCGCTTCGCCGATGATGGACGCGATGAGTTTATCTTCCGCTTGTTCATTTTCAGCCAAGAGCAATTCAAATTTTCCTCGACACCCTGCGGCGAGATAATGCAAATCGGTAATGCGTGGCACGACGTGCGTTTCGCCATGCGCGAGGCATCGCCGTTCGGCATTGGCTATGAGCAATTCGGCATTGGCGATGGAGGTTCTTGCAGACACGCCGGATTGCTGATTAACGTGCGGACTAACACGGGCCAGGCGGGCCACCTCTTCGACAATTTCGAGCATATAACACGGGATATCGATACGCTGGTCTGAATCGTGTCGATCAAGCCAAGCATTTTCTCGCGTGATTTCAATCGCATCTTTTCTATCGCGTGGATAGTGTGTACGAATGACGGAACCGATACGATCTTTAAGCGGTGTAACAATTCGTCCACGATTCGTATAGTCTTCCGGGTTAGCTGTAAATGCCATGCAAATATCCAAGGGCAGACGCACTGGAAAGCCACGAATTTGCACGTCGCGCTCTTCCAATGCATTAAACAGGCCGACTTGAATGCGCGGGGCTAAATCCGGCAGTTCGTTAATCGCGAAGATGCCTCGGTTTGTTCGCGGGATCAGACCAAAGTGAATGACACCTTCGTCGGCTAAGTGTCTACCTTCGGCGTGTTTGACTAAGTCTATCTCACCGATCAAATCCGCGATCGTTACATCGGGCGTAGCTAGCTTTTCGTGAAATCGTTCGCTACGATGAATCCATTTGATAGCTGCGTCGTTTCCTTGCTCCTGAAGGATGCGCTGATTAGAGGTGAGTTGCGGGTTGATCGGGCAATCCGACAGATCGCTTCCCGCCAGCGTGGGCATCCACTCATCAAGCAGCAAAGGAAGAAGGCGTATGATGCGTGTCTTAGCCTGGCCACGCAATCCCAGGAATAGGATGTCGTGCTTACTAAGTATCGCGTTCACGATTTGCGGAATAACCGTATCGTCGAAGCCGATGATACCAGGGAAAATGGGTTCTTTTCGACGAAGACGCTCGATCAGGTTTTCCCGCATCTCCTGCTTGACGCTGCGGCTATGGTATTCGTTGCGCTTGAGTTCACCGACGGTTTTGGCCTGATTCACGAATTTCCTCTCTATATAACGTTAGCTGATTGGATAGTAGCGCTGAGCCATTGTGGCGTCAATGAAATTGAATGACCGGCGGGTATTCTTGCGTAGGCCTGTAGCATGACGTTACAATGGCCCGTGTGCTTATGAATACAACTGCATGTGACATCCAAGACGTTTCGTTTTCGCTTACTGGGGTGCTACATTACTTGATGCGTACCAGCGGGCATTCTGTGGCCCCAGACGACCTCCACGCGGTGCTAGGCTTACCGTTGATGATTTGTGCTTCTGCGGACGTCCCAGCACCTCGTTGGCCCAGCCTTGCTAGAGATGCTTTTTTGCCACAGGCATGCCAACTATTCGGAATTACCGTGCGCGATCTTCATCCTCCAGAAGCGGCTAGAGGGCTTGAGCAAGCCGAAGCCTTTGAGCAGCATTTTGCAGCTTCGTATCTTCCTCATATCGAGCGGGCGATTGAAAACGGGCAATCGGTTCTCGCATGGCAAGGTTGGACCGGTCTGCAAGGCGGGTGGGGGATTTTGAATCAAATTTGTAGCCAGGGAGTATGTGCAGCAGGCCCGGCCTTTCCGGGGTTATTAAGCGAGGCCGATTCATCGCCTGAGCCTGAAACTCTTTCACGTCCGCCGTTACAAGTCTACGTGATCGAAACCAACGAGCCGGTGACGCCTGATGCAAATTCGTTGTTCGACATGTCCATGACCCATTTGAAGCAAGCATGGTCGCCCGCTGTGGGAGATAGATTCGGCGTGCTGGTCGCCGCTTCAGCCGCAGAACACTGGCTGCGACAAGCTACTGTCAGTCATGAATCGTGGGATGCGTCAATCAATGTCGCCTCATCCTGGCTGAGTGGCAGCCAGAGCTTCATGAGATTTCTTCAGCGACATGAAGGTCAGCTAACACCCGAAAATGGTTCGACCGCCGATACGATTGGTCGACATGTAATGGGGCTGCAAGGCATGCTACAAAATGTGCTAGCCTGGCCAAGAGATGCCGGTTCACGTATAATAAATATGCAAGACGCTGAACTGTCAGACTTAATCATAGCTGTGCACGATCTTCAATGTGTCTTGGGCGATCTATAATAGTGCAAGTTTACAGCGTCCGAGAATCCCCGCCTCAAAAAAACGTTATACACAGTGACTTAGGTAGCTGCACTTGGTAACATGTGTAGGATTAATGATGTGGCCAATGTTAAGGGAGCGGTCTAATGTTGCATGTGAACAGTGAGACAAATTGTCGAGCCACTTTGTTGACGTCACCACGTTTATTCCACATCGTTGCGATGCTAGTGACATTAACCGCGTGTCCATTTGCTGTGCGTGCAGATGTCGTCACGTTAACTTCATCTAAAGACAACACGCTATATGAGGACGCTGGCGGTGCGCTGAGTAATGGGGCAGGTGAACATTGTTTTACGGGTAAAAAAAATAACGGCAAAATAGACCGAGCGGTTATGGCCTATGACATCGCAGGCAGCATTCCCGCTGGTTCTGTAATCAATAGCGTGTCTCTTACCTTGACGTTATCTCGTGAAAGCTCGGATGCCCAGGAGGTTACGCTTCATCGCTTACTCGCCGATTGGGGCGAAGGTGCTTCGTTGGCAGGGAGTGGTCAAGGCGCAGGTGGGCCATCTGCCACTGGTGATGCGACATGGATACACACGTTTTTTTCAAGCTCCTTTTGGACCACACCGGGCGGTGATTTCGACCCAACCGTTAGTGCTATGCAAACCGTTGATGCTGAAGGCGTTTACACCTGGAATTCAACTCCGGAGTTAGTAGCCGATGTGCAATCCTGGCTAAACACACCCGCGCAAAATTTCGGATGGATTCTAGTGGGTGATGAAAACGCTGGTGGGACAGATAAGCGTTTCGATACGCACGAGTGTGATGATACCGCTGGCACCGACTGCGCGTTAGCTGATCGTCCCCAACTGGTGATAGACTTTACTGCGCCTCCTGCGCCAGCGGCATCGACATGGGGTTTGATAGTCATGGCCTTGCTAATCGCGACAGCGAGCACCGTAATCTTATCCAAGAAATCGAACCGCATCTCGAATACCTAAACCGCCTGAGTTCCCAATTTGGCGAGACGTGGTCCTATAACGTGCTTTCAGTTGGCTTAACGTAAAGTACTAAATTACTCAGAGCCTAACGACGCAACTTAAGCATATTCTGCGCAAGTTGAACATTGCCAATACAGCTTCATTTCTCTATACTACCACCGCTATTTCGCGTCTCTGCGCGACAGACTTTCCGTATAGAAGGTAGGGCCACCTTTTGGTTGAGTTTGCTGTGTCGTGCGTCCAAGGATGGTAATTCAGAGAGTTGCGCCGTTATCGAGGCGGCGAATGATGCGCGGAGATCGGTACGGTTTCAAAAAATAGGGATATAGCTTCTGCGCGTCGATTGTTTGTTATCGTAGATGGCCAGACTAAATCGAAAATTACAATCCGTTGTTGGTTCATATTAGGAGAAGATCATGAGAAAGTATCTTAGTTTCGCAATGTTGGTTTTAGGGTTGATGCTCAGCCCGGCCATGGTTCAGGCTGTGCCTGAAGCGGAAGCGTCGGATGTGTCGGGTGTTAATGACACGACGACTACGGCTCAAAGTGTAGGCGCGTTAGGTGATACGCCATTGGTCGTAGACGGTTGGATATCTACGACTGACGAAGATGACATCGATTTTTATTCCTTCACTGGAACCTTGAACCAATGGGTAGCCCTTGGTATTAATCATGGCCAGGAAAGAGGCGGACTTGATGACGTAGATACGGGCCTAGCCTTGTTTACGCCAGATGGTCGTTTGATCGCTCATAATGATGACACGATGGGTAATGATCCGTTGATCGCAAGCGTCAGGCTACCTATGACAGGAACTTATTATGTGGCTGTGACTTATTATGACAATGAACCAATCGGTTTGTCAGATAGCGATGCAGTAATCGTAGACCTTAATTTGGGTGGCCAACTCATCGTTGGGGCTGCGCCTGACACAACAATTGAGGATGATCAAGGCAGTGATTCAGGCGACTATACGCTTACCATCGTTGATGCTGACGCACTCGTGCCGGTAGCTCATTCGGCGTATGGTGGCGGTCAAGAAGGTCTTCCCTTTGATCCAGGGAAGCGTCGCGGCCAACTTTATAATGGTGCGCCTCGCGCGACCATTGGCGTTGATGGTCTGACGTTTAACATGGATGATGGTGAGTTTGAATTAATGTCGGCTACTTTTGGGCCAGCGCGTGTGTTTGATGATGATAGTCTGGTTTATTTTTCTGTCGATTCAGGAACCGGCAGTGCGGACGTACCGGATACCGGTGCAGATTTAGCTAGTGGAAGCGGCCAAAGATCTGCCAATGTGTACAGCTCTACCCGAGAAGGCTCCAACGATTTGGCCATAGAAGGTTGGCGCATGGGCTATCAGCCCAACGAAAGCCCCAATATGGACGCCCTCGTCATGGGAACCGCTTCTGAACAATTTTATCCTGTATTCCGGGGCGATACGGTCGTAGATTTCGTGAATGACCATACATTCCCCGTGTATTTTACGACAGATGATGATGAATTTGCAAATTCTGAATCGGACGTTCTAGTGGTGTATTCTCCTTCAGATCCGCCACAAGTATTTAAGTATGCGGCTGAACTCGGCCTTGACGACGACGACGTCGACGACACACAAATTGATGGTCTTGTTATGATTGTCAAAGATGGCGTCTTAGGTGTGGCATTTTCGCTTGAAAAAGATGCCGCTTTTGGTCTTTCTGGAACCGCAGTTGATGATGAAGAGGGTGGTTGCTATGAGGGGACAAACGTCTACTTCTCACCATGCGACGGCACCAACGAATTACTTGTTTCTGGTGATGACCTAGGCTTCGATTGCGACGGCGAAATCAACGCCCTCGATATGATTTTTACACCACCTCCTCCTCCATCTTCGGGTACAGGTGTTCAAGGTCCGCAAGGTCCAGGAGGTCCGCGGGGGCCTGCAGGAGAAGATGGTGAAGATATTCCAGGACCAATCGGACCACAAGGCGAACAGGGAGCCCCAGGACCAGCTGGTCCAGCGGGACCACAGGGTGAAGCTGGTCAAGACGGCGCACCGGGTGACCCTGCGCCAGGTCAAAATGTTCCGGATGGTGGCGCAAGCCCAAATCCGCTGTGTGGCACGATGAGTGTGGCGACGATTCCGACTATGCTGTTTGGCCTACTCGCTTTGGGCTTCATGCAGCGTCGCGTCCGTCGCTGGTAAGACCGAGGATGCAGCGACACGATGATAATCGTGCCCGCTCCTCGATATGATGATGATTGCTCGGCCCCCGTTTTCTTATTGAAGGAAGCGGGGGCTTTTTTTGTTGGTCAGATCAGCATACTGAAACAAAATAGGATTCGATATTCCCATCATCCGTCGTAATCAGGATACCCGTCATACCTTAACATCCGTCAAGTCCGCGCAGGCAGGTCTCCAGCGGCAGCGTGTATCCATGAAGAGGCTGTACGTTGTCAATAATAATTTCGCATATTTTGTACTCTCC
>JAJDDW010000035.1 GCA_029260115.1 Phycisphaerae bacterium
GGTAGATAGCGCGGAAACGACCTCGAATGATTTTGTGACGGTCGAGATTAGCGGCGACGTAACGATTACCGTACCAGAGCTAGCCGTGATTGGTGAGCCTGTTACCCTGTCAGCCATGATCGATTCGGACGTGACGGGGGCGACGATATTGTGGTCTTTGACGGGGGGTGGTGGAGTTTTTGATGATGCGACGTCGCTAACGCCACAATTCATGGCTGATCGTGCGGATACGATTTTGGGGCAGGCTGTGGTGACATTGCCTGGGTCAGGTGGCAGTGATGTTGAGGTTACGCGCGAATTTTCGTTTGTTTCCGTGGCCGACTTGTCGCCTCAGGTTTTGATCACGACTAATTTCGGCGCGTTCACTATGGAAATGGATGCTTCGCTAGCCCCGGGGCATACGGTAAACTTTTTGCGTTATGCGGATGAAGGTTTCTATACGTCGACGGTTTTTCATCGGAATGCTTGCACAAACAATGCAGATACTGGAGCGTGTGATCCGTTTGTATTGCAGGGTGGTGGTTTTGAGCGGATGGGTGACGAATTGGTGAAAAAAGACCCCACGCGCGACCCTGTTGTATCGGAAGCCCGTGCAGCGTTGACCAACAGCACATTGTATTCGGTGGCTCTCGCGCTGAATGGCGGCAATCCCGATAGCGGTACGTCGCAGATATTTATCAATCTTGCGGACAACGGCTTTCTCGATGGTCAGGGATTCACCGCCTTTGGGCAGATCATCGACGGGACTGATGTGGTCGACGCGATAGCTGCGATGGCGCGGACGGACAGTACGATTATTTCTGGCGAGGTTTCGCAACCCGTGGAAGATGTTATTATCATGTCGATAGTTCGCGTGGATGAATAATTGTAAATATCACGCATCGGCGAATTGAAAGATCGAACGAGGTAGACTCTTATGTTGCATGAAAATCCCACGGCTACGCTGAATGACCTTTTGGCCCGGATTGTCGCTATCCGGGACTCTCTTTGACTATCCCACGCAAGTCACTTCACTCGCCTCTGTAGAACAGGAAATGGCTGCCCCTAATTTTTGGGACAACCCCGAAGCCGCACAGGCTACCGTCGGGCGACTAAAAGCCCTAAACGCTAAGGTTGATCCCGTACGCAAGCTTACAGCGTTGCACGAAGATTTGGACGCCATGTTGTCGCTATTGCTAGAGGGTGACGATGCGGAAGTTCGCGATGAGCTTGACCAGGGATTAACTCAGCTTGCACAAGAGCTTGATCGGGTCGAATTATTGACACTGCTTTCCGGGCCTACTGATTCCAGTAACTGCTATTTTAATATCCAAGCCGGCACGGGGGGGGATGATGCGTGCGACTGGGCGGAGATGCTGCTTCGTCTGTATTTGCGATATTTTGAGCGCAACGGATATAGCGTGGAAGAATTATCGATGCGATATGGCGAGGCCGCGGGTATCCAATCTTGCAGTCTGTTGGTCAAAGGGCCCTACGCATATGGCTATCTTTCATGCGAGATCGGTGTACACAGGCTGGTGCGTATATCACCGTTTAGCGCTCAAGGTAAACGTGAGACGAGTTTCGCCTCTGTTGATGTTCAGCCGGAGTTAGACACAATAGAAATCGACGTCGATTGGGACCAAGAGGTGCGCGAGGATACCTATCGCGCGAGTGGCAAGGGCGGGCAACACGTCAACAAAACTTCCTCGGCTGTTCGGTTGACGCATTTAGCTACGAATATTATTGCGCAATGTCAAAGCCAGCGATCGCAACATAAAAACCGGGCGACGGCTCGGAAGATGCTCTTGTCACGGCTTTTTCAAATGGAGCAGGCCAAGCGAGATAGCGAACTGTGCAAAGCGTATAACGAGAAAGGACAGATCGGCTGGGGAAACTCGATACGCAGTTATTTTTTGTATCCCGAACAACGTGTGAAAGATGCCCGTACTGGGCTGACTACATCGAACACACAAGGCGTATTGGACGGCGAGATCCAGGAATTCATTAGCGCGGAATTACGCAGAAGAGCATCGGCACGACACAAGTAGGTCATGATATGTATGACATCTCGATTGCTAGGTAGGGTACGGTCGTTCTTTCGCCTACTGGCGGAAGGTTGACCTGATTAAACTGTCGAAGCACATACCACCTTCGCTCGCTAACAAGGGGAATCGTCTGTTATGTACAATAGAATCGCAAAACGTATGACTATCTAAACAGTAATAGTCCAAGCAGGTTCACGACTTGCCCTACGGCGCATACCTATTAGTGACGACATGTTGGCACTTCTGGATCTTCGACTCTCGATGTCTAAAAAGGAAGGGGTGGAATTTTCGGATATAGACTGCGTTCGTGGCTCCGCGCAGGCTAAAGGCCCGCGGTTTCTTTGGGTATTAATATTAATGTGTAGCTAGGACGTTTTCGTGCATCGCCGTGTTCACGTTTACCACTTCGCCGTTTGAGAGTTCTATGCGCGCGATGCCATGTTTAACTTGGTCATCAACATCGAGAAACGAATTGATCGTCGTGATATTGTTACCATTATATTTCGTGATAAACACCTGAGTCCGGAGACTGCTCATCGCCGCTAGGGTATTAGGCTGAATCTGGCTAATATACAAACCTTGCACCTCGCGCGGGAGATTGTGCAGGTCACGATAGTATTCTGTAGCCTCTATAAGAAGACAACCATGCCAAGTTAGCATGTGTACCGCGACGCGAGGACCGCTGTCGCGTGGGCGGTCGTTATTCATTTCTCTACGATCTACTAATTTAATTGATGTCTTTTGAGCCTCGCCTTTTCGATAAAAAGTTATTTCAATCTCTTCACCGACTGGCGTAGCCGCTGCTACGTCAAGCAGTTGGTCGGCGTTGTTTATTTTGTGGTCACCAAACTGCGTAATGATATCTCGCCGACGCAGGCCTGCGCGGGCCGAGGGGTTCTTAGAGCCTCCGCCTGCCACCTTAGTAATCATCGCACCACCGAGTTGCGTCAAGCCTAGCGCTTTCGCTTCCTTTTCTGCAACGGTGCGACTGTGTGCGCCCATGGTGCCATACTGAATAGAAATCCCTTGGCTCAGCGTCGTTAGTATGCCCTTAGTTTGTTGTGTCATGGGGATGGCGAACCCGGTAGGGGCTTGGCCTTCTTTGGTCAAGACGGCTGTGGCGATACCAATAATTTCACCGTCGATGTTGAACATCGGACCACCACTGTAACCAGGTTTTAAATAAATGTCTGTTTCGATCATATTGCCCAGGTAGCGGTCGTCGTCTTCTTCGAACAGACCTGCAAGAGATTGTCCAATACCAGAGACGACGCCCGCTGTGAATAGGGCATGCCCGTCATTCACTGCGAGCCCGTAGGGGTTACCAACGACAAACGCCCATTGCCCAACAGTTAGGTGTGATAAGTCGCTTAATACTGCGGCTTCTAGATTCTGCTGCGGTATACTGAGTACGGACAAGTCGGAACGGTAGTCGCTCGCGACGATGGTCGCGATATGACGCGTGCCGTCTGATAGAATTACGGTAATAGCTCCTGCATTTGCGACGACGTGATGGTTCGTAACGATCAGGCCATTTGTATCAATTATGAATCCGCTACCCTGATTAAGAATATCAGAACTTTGGTTGCCATCCGCGGATGGTTCAGATTGATAAGTCACAATAGCTACGACGCCGCGGCGCGTTTTATCGGCTAGTTGCGTAAAGGCTTTTTCTACGGAGCGTAGTACTTGCGTGTTGTCAGTTGTATCGTCTAATGCATTGAGGGTAGAAGGGCCAATCGATAGGGTACAATACAATGTGAGCGCGTAGGCGCACATGTTGATAGACTTCGAGCGTTTCCATTGTAGCAGTGTTGCGCGCATCCTTCCCTCTCTCGCGCGACGATAGCGGAATCCTTGCGGTCGCGTCTTTCGGAGTATAGACCCCCCTACGTATAGTTTCTCATAAAACCGGATCAATATCGAACCAGACATCTCCCTGAAGGAGAATCTCACGGATTTAGTCTTGAGCTTGTATCCGATAAAAATTGGCGCAAGCAGAGGCTAGGGGTATATGTCCGCTAACTAGAACGAAGTAAGAAAAAAATAAAAAAGGTGCGAATAAAATTAAAAAAATGTTCTAGTCGAGACGTTATCGGAGCAACGAATGGGTGATTTGGGTTGTGGCGGCGCTATAAAATATGGCTTCGACGTTGGGAGAAAATGGTTGGCGGTCTTGTGTGGCAGTTATACGCAAAATCGAAAGGTGCAGTCATTACGCGGGCTGATATGCGCCCTCAGGTAATCGCTCGTTTACCCAAGTACTTGAACCATTGTGCAAATCTATGTTGCCAGTTCAGTAATTTATGTATTCGGACTAAGGCGTAGCCAACAACTCCGCCGCGGGCACGCTACACTTGGCGCTGGCTAATTCTTCGCCGGTCACAGTGTAAATGCCAAACTTAGCTGATACGGGTAATTGATAGTGGCGCACTTCAAACTGGTCGGCTGGGAGCGTAACTTTCAGGTCGCCGAATGCTTGTAACGGATAGCTTACGAAGAAGCTTCGGGCAGCGGCCACTTCACCCGCTTTGCTCTGGTATCGGCCATCGTGTGAACGAATGGGGCGACCGGATTTATCTTGCAGCGTAACTTGGTATATGAGCTGTTGGCCGCCGAGACCTTTGGTCGTCACCGAAGACTCAAATTTCACGCCTTCAACTTTCTCTTGCTGCTGTGGATGTCGCACCACACGCGACTTCGACGTCTGGAACGAAACGCTGGAAGACGCGCAACCTACAAGCGAAAGGCTGTAACAAGATAGGGCGATGAACTGCGTCAACGTGTTACGTTTCATTATTATAAATCTCCTGCCATGCAATTTGGATCGGCAACATTCGAATCGATGGATGAAAGAAAAAAGGGGGGACGCCAAGCGGTTATGCCGACGTCCCCCCGTAAGAGGCTAAGAGGACACGTTGTTAGTACATAAACGTGCTTTCGGTCTCCATGACAGGCTCTGGAGTCTGGTCTGTGGTGACCCAAACCTTGAAGCGAACATCACCCTTTTGCGTGGCCTTGACGGTTACCTGGAAGGTTGCCAGCTGCTGTGGTCCAAGTGTACGCATCTGAGCAAAATTGATTTTTTGACCAGCGTTTTGGGCATTGGTAGGACCAGACCCTTGAACGAATTGCTGACCATTTGGCATTTCGCAAACTACCTGAAGCGAAGTCAAAGGCGCGGAGCCTTGATTCTTGATTGTGATTTCGTAGGTCTGGTTATCGCCTACCTCGATGGGGTCTTCAGTGTCTTTAACTTCTACTAACATAGTGCCAATACCGATGATGTTGGTTTCGCTGCTTGCAGAACCATCAGCACATTCCGACTTCACAAAAGCGGTACTGCGCGCGACGCCGCTGCCTGTTGCACGCAGCTTGTGCGAAACAGTCTTGCTTTCGCCTGGTGCCAGACTCGAGATGTTCCAACGAACTTGACCACCTGAGAATGAACCATTATTGTCGGCACTGACAAACGACATGCTAGTCGGTACTGAATCCGTAATCGTCGTGTTGATCGCAGGTGTATCACTGGTATTGGTTACAGTGATATCGAATTCAGCAGTTCGGCCTAGATATCGCTCATCTGGACCAGACTTAGTGATCGATAGTCTTGGCTGATTCACCATGGTCGTAGCTGAATCTTCTGCAATAAGACCACCGCTAGCCGTAGCAACAGCAGAACTTACAAATGAGCCTGCGCTTTGTGGCTTAGCCTCGATGGTGAATGTTTGCGACTCACCTGGTGACAGTGTACCAACGTTAAACGACTGGTCGTTTTGGCCATAGGTTGGGATCAAACCCTGAGCAATCTTGTCAGATATCTGAACATTTTCAGCTATACCCGTTCCATTGTTGCGAACAGTGATGGAGTAGTTGATCATGTCACAAGCGGACACTTCAGCTGGGGCATTACAAGTGAGCGAGATTTGAGGACAAACCACGTATGTCTCTGCAAAGTCACGATCTGAAATGTTCTGGTCAGCATTGGCCTCGGCGTAGCTGCCGAATTGTCCCGTTGGGCTTGCGCTGACAGTTAAGTTGATAGTCTGCTGACTACCGGCTGGTAGCGTGCCAAGTGTCCAATTGATATTGCCGCCAGAGAAGGAACCCGCTGGAGAGCTGGAAACATATTCCAAACCGCTTGGCAATGGATTGTTAACCATAACATTGTGGGCATCTACCATGGAGGTGTTAGATACTGTGATTGGAATGATGAACTGCTCGCCACAGTTTACCTGTGAAGGAGCCGACTTGGTCAAGTGAATCTTAGGGCCGATCCAAGTCTCCTGAGTCATCGCTTCAGCAATCTTAACCGTTGGGCTGCAGCACCCAATGTCGCCAGGGCGAACGACAGTTACTTTGATGTCGTTTGTGCCTTCAAATGGTGTGTCCTGAGCGATGGTTGCGGTGGCAATACCGCCAGCGTCCGTGCGAACTTCAACGGTCTGTCCAGATCCACTGTTGAAGCTACCAGATGGGCCATTGAGGATTTCGTAGCGAACGATGTAATCCTGTAGGGGCTCACCGTTTGAGTGCTTGTAAACGTAAGTCGAGAACGTGTTCGACGTACCAGTGGCATCAGTCGAGGCCTTAGGTGTATCCCAGTTCACGTCATACCAGTTGTGCGTAGCTAGGACTCGGTTGTTTTCCCAACTGTAAATAGCAGGGGCGAAAGCTGTCAGGTGGGTTGTACCTTCAGTTGGTGAAGAGATCACACACCAAGACTGACCGGCTCGCATGTAGATGTCGTCTGATGGGTCATCAGTGCCACGATCCAAGACGTGATCGAAGAAGTTTGTGTGCGAGATAGCATACTGGTTGTTGACCTTATAACCACGACCATCGCTCAGACCAGTTTCATCGATTTCGACGATATCGCCGATACCGCCTTCTGCGATCATCCATTCAATGCGACGGCCAGCCAAAGGTGTGCCGTTATTGTCTGTAATGGTCGCGACGTATACCTGATTCGTGCTGACAGGTGTCGTGTCTTCAACGCGGTCTAATGTAACTTGAACAGCGTTTGGATCCCAATCGCCGTGATACCCTGTGTTAACAGGCTTGGCATGGGTGCGAACGATCATACCAGTCGGCGTGAGCGTACTGGGATGAAAAATGCTGCAACCGGCGATACCGATTACAGCAATTGCGCTCGCGGACAGCGCGAACAACGTGTTTTTCGATCCTATTCTCATCTTCGAATTCTCCTGCTAAACGGACCCTGTAAGACTAATGACGCCTTATACGATTGACATCTATTTCGTAATTCCAAACTGAGCGTGCCGGGGCAATCCCGCCAAGCCTGGAAAACGTGACGCTCACTCAAAGCGCCCACGCTACATCCTCATAGAACTAGAGGATTGCGCACGGCCGCCGTAGCGAAAACATCGACGAATTATCGAGACAAGATTCGGACAGTTTTGCTTTCATTTTTAGCGGCGGGCGTGTTAGGGAAATCGTGTTACCGCACGGGAGATCGTGAACATTTGGTCATTAATAAATAAGGGCCATATGGGCTGTGCTGACAGTTTTTATCGCACCCCAATATTGCCCGGGCTGCGACGCCGTTTTGTGTGGAAATTTCGGAAGAAGCCGCGCATTAATTGCCTGCTGACAAAGCTATCGATAACCAGCCAAGTCTCCCTAGAAGGAGGCCATGATGGCTGCTCCAGTGGGGCGATTGGCGAGATGAAGCAATCATGGCCGATGCTGTTGAAGGGCTCACTAAGATGCGCTATGCTTTTCCATAGTAGCAAAGAAAAGTTAGCCCGGCGTTGCATGGATTGGTTTCAATTAACAGAAGGGGCAGCATAACGATGATTCACCCACCCAGGCAAAGGTTACTTGGCATTACCATGGCCGTCCTGGCTGCTTCTTTGTTATCTGGTTGCCAAAGTAAGCCAGGATGGACCTCTAATACACGCAGAATGGACTCGTCGATTCGCGCTATTTGGGTGACTCGATGGGACTACAAATCGCCTCGAGATATCGCTAAGGTCATGGATAACGCTGCTGCTGGCGGGTTCAATACCGTCATGTTTCAAGTGCGAGGCCACGGCACAGCGTTCTACCGCTCCAAACTTGAGCCTTGGGCGGATGAGCTTGGTGGACGTGACCCTGGTTTCGACCCGTTGTTGATAGCCACCCACGAAGCCCACGAACGAGGGTTATCGATTCATGCCTGGGTAAATGTCATGCCAGGTTGGCGTGGTGATAAGCCGCCGACCAACGCCCGGCAATTGTATCACACCCACTCGGATTGGTTTTGGCGCGATGCCCACGGCCGGCGTGAACCGCTGGGATGGTACAACAATTTGAATCCCTGTTTGCCAGAAGTGCGACGATATTTAGTGGCTGTCATAAAAGAAATCGTGGCGGGCTATCAGGTTGATGGGTTACATATGGACTACATCCGTTTCCCCAACGAATGGAATAAGGCCTATGCCAAAGGGGCGACAGTTCCGGATTTTCCTCGCGACCCGCGCACACTCATGTTGTTCAAGCAAGATACTGGCAAGACGCCTGAACAATCTCCCAACCAGTGGGGCCAATGGCGCAGCGAGCAGGTGACACACTTGGTCAAAGATATTCGTCAGATGTGTACGAATACAAATCCGCGTTTGAAGCTAACAGCCGCAGTGGGTGCTCATCCAGACCGGGCACGGAGACTTCATTTTCAAAACGTAGAAGCTTGGCTAGCGCTGGGCTTGCTTGATGCAGTGTTTCCCATGAACTACGACGCGGACCTGCGCACTTTTCAACGGCGCTTAGATGCGTGGGCTGGCATGGGTCTCCGTGTGCCAGTGGTAATGGGCGTGATGTTCGATAAGCGATCACCGGAGTTAGTTCGCGAACAAGTTCGCCTGGCTAGATTGACCCTTAAACACGTAGCAGCATTCGCCTATAATTCTCTGTATGAACGTCGGGACGATCGTGGCTATCCCATTAAAAATGAGCAAAGTGCTTCCCGGCAAGCGCTGCGGCAGGGCGTATTACCGTCGCTTCATAGGCCGGTTCGTGAGCCTGCCGTAGCCTCTCGAATGCCTTAGAAGCATGCTTTACCCGCACTGTTAGTCAAAGATAGTGGAGCGTGTAGGTTGTTGTGAATCAGAACCATTCAACCCCGTCAGGCCGCGCGCCGTTAACCATTGGAATCGATGTCGGCGGTACGCAAGTTCGCGTGGGCGTAGTCGATGGGCTGCGTGTGTTAGAAGGACTACGCCGAACGCCCACCCATGCCTTTTCTAATGGAAATCAATTTCTTGATTGGCTAAGCAATACAATCAACCAGCTTTGCGACTATAACCAGTGCCGATCGCGTGTCGCTAGTATCGGCATAGGACTACCGGGCATTCTAGATGAAAAAAAAGGCATGCTCCTACGTTCGATTAACGTCTCATATTTAGAAGGCGTCGCGCTTCGCGCTGAATTGTCCCGGAAAGCCGGGCTTCCTGTGAAACTAATGACGGATGCTGAAGCTGCAACCTGGGGAGTCTATACTCAGCTATCACCAAAGCCAAAGCGTTTTGTGCATCTTCGTTTTGGAACCGGCGTAGCATGTAGCTGCGTTATGGACGGTAAGATTGTGCCATTGGTGCGAATAGGCTGCGAGCATTTGCGGTTGCTCGTGGTCGATCACACTGCGTCTGCAAGACCATGCACTTGCGGCTTGCACGGTTGTTTGGAAACCATCGCTTCCGGTAAGGTGCTACTACGCATGATTGAAGATCACGGATTGTCGCCTAGCATATCTGTATTGCAAGTAGCCTATATGCGAGGGGATGCCTGGTGTCGATCGCTTGGCCAAGAAGTTGCGATGTCAATTATATGTGCGCTATGCTCGATTAGTCGCGAATTACAGCCGGAGCTAATAAGCATTGGCGGCGGCGTGCCCACTCACTGGCCAGCGATGATCGATACCGTTTTACAAAATGTGGAAAAAGCCTTCGTCGAAAAAAAACTTGCCATGCCCCGTATCATTAACATGCCAGACGGCGACGAAAGTGGTGTGTTGGGTGCCGCAATATTGGCACTTCCAATCTAAAACTTTCTAGTGAGATGTTTTCATCAAATCCACCGCCGCCGTGACGACATCTGGCATAGTAGGCAGCACATAGTCAGCCGCTGGACCCAGCGGAATGAACGTGTCCAGCGCGTTAATTCGCCTAGCGTGAACCTTACGCGAACACGATTCCATAAGCAATGCGAGAATAGCTTCGCCGACGCTACCACTACGACGCCCCTCATCTACGACCAACACATTACCCGTAGCCAGCGATTGTTCGATGATAAACGTTTCGTTGAGAGGGCTAAGCCAACGTAAATCTACCACCCGCGCACGAATATTATGCTTATCACGCAAAATCTTAGCCGCACGTAGTGACATGTGCGTGCCATTAGCGAACGTGAGAATCGTCATATCGGTAGCGTCTTCATGGTAAATCGCGCCGGAACCCAGCGGGATAGCCTCATCTGGCTTCGGGTAAGAAAAAATCCACCCCTGATCTTTGTCTTCATGCAGATTTTTCTCTTTGTACAATGCAATCGGTTCAATAAACGCGACCACCCGCCCATCGACCGCCGCCAGCGCCATGCAGGTACGCATCATTTTAACCGCATCGTCGCCCCGAGAAGGCGTGGCGATAATAAGTCCGGGCACGTCGCGCAAGGCCGCGATGCTATTATCATTGTGGAAATGCCCGCCGAACCCTTTTTGATACGCCCAGCCAGCGATGCGTATAACCATCGGGTTGCGAAACTGATCGTTCGAGAAAAATTGCAGCGACGCTGCCTCGCCGCGAATTTGATCCTGAGCATTATGATAATACGCCAAGTATTGAATTTCAGGTATGGGAAGCAGGCCAACGTGGGCTGCCCCGATACACAGACCGAGAAAAGTTGTCTCGTCCAGCAGCGTATTGAACACCCGACCGACGCCGAATTTTTTGGTCAGCTCTTTCGTCACGTAATAGACGCCGCCTTTTTTGGCGACATCTTCACCAAAGATAATAGACTGTGGGTATTTGATAAGTATATCATGCAGACCCCAATTGATAAGTACAGGCATTGGCTTAGGCGGACGCAGTTCGGGAAGCAGTGGCTCGCCGCCAAATATTTCGACCCGCGCCTCGTGGTCTGGACACCGCGTAGCTTCAAGGCCCACCGCGCCCAGCGATAACGGTGCCAGTGCCTTCAAGACATCCTGACTATCGATTAGCTTGGGCGACTTCGCAGCCGCATGGGCCTCGCTTACGATACGATTTCGTATCGACTCGTAGCGATAAAGCGTTTCCGTCGGCGTCATCAAACCAAGCTCAATCGCATACTGAGCCGTGCGTAGCAGCGGGTCTTTGGCTTCGTTACCTTCAATCGTAGCCCAAGAGTGGTATTCCGTTTCAGGGTCCGTCCCTGCATGCCCCATCAATCGCACTGTTTTCAGATGTAGAAAAACCGGCCTACGTTTCTCGCGGCAATAATCAATAGCCTTCTCAACAGTTGAATAAGCCTCAACAACATCCAGGCCATTTGCCTGAAAATAAGTAAGCCCATGGCGCGCACGGAATTGAGACTCGATCCATTGGGGCGGCGTGCCAACACTAATACCTACACCGTTATCCTCGCACACAAACAAAATGGGAACGGGTAATCTTTGATGAGCCGCGCTCGCGGCCGCATTAAAAGCCGTCTGGGCGGTGGCGTGATTAGCGGAGGCGTCTCCGAAATTGCACACCACAATCATATCTCCAGGTCGATGCCCATTCGCCCCAAGACGCTTCGCCCGTGCGATAGACATAGCCGTGCCAACCGCTTTGGGTAAATGTGAAGCAATAGTGGAAGTCTGCGGCGGAACGTTTAACTCCAGCGACCCCCAAACTTTATGACGTCCACCAGCCACCGGGTCTTCTCTTGCCGCAGCGATGCCTAATATGGTGTTACGAATAAAATCAATGTTCGGTAATTGTCGGGCTCGCTCACACATGAACGCGCCAGAGCGATAGTGCAAGAAAGCTATATCGGTATATCGCGTAAGGCGACCAACGAGTGCGTTACCTTCATGGCCCGAGCTGCCAATGGTATAATAGCCTTCGTTTCTAGCCCGCATCTGCCTGGCGACGATGTCGATTAATCGAGAGGTCGCTTGCGATTCAAATATCTGAATGACATCCTGCCCGGTAATCTCACTTTGCGGCACAATCGGTTTGTCTAGCAGTGGGGGTACAGGCCAATCACCTTTATGGATGCACGATTGCACATAGGCGACAAAATTCTCATCCACAACCTTTGCCCGGTTCAGGTCATAGCGAGTCGAGCGTTTTTCTGTAGAAGCTGTAGGCATAGTTGCATTCTCGTTTATCGCGCCACTTCGCCAACAGGTTCATCCACTAGAACGATGCGATACCCGTAATCTCCCGGCCCACGATTAGCTGATGGATCGACTCGGTGCCTTCGTAGGTGATAACACTTTCAAGGTTCAGCATATGTCGAATAGGGCAACATTCCACGCTAATACCGCCAGCCCCAAGCATATCGCGGGCATCGCGGGCGACATCCATACCCACGCGAACATTATTCCACTTAGCTAGCGACACCTGCGAGTGGTGCATCGTTCCCGCATCTTTGAGTCGTCCAAGTTGCAGCACGAGAAGTTGGCCCGTCACTATTTGTCGCAGCATATCCGCCAGGCGAATTTGAATCGTTTGTTTAGCTGCCAGTGGCGAGCCAAAGAGAATGCGTTCTTTAGCGAAAGCCAGCGCCTCTCGATAACACGCCATAGCCGCCCCCAAGCCACCCCAAGCGATACCATATCGCGCCTGCGTCAGGCAACCCAGCGGTGCTCCCAGTCCCTTCGCTAAGGGCAGTTGGTTTTCCGCAGGAATTTTACAATTATCAAAAAACAATTCACTCGTAATAGATGCTCGCAAAGAAAACTTCCGCTTAATGTCGCGTGAGGTATATCCAGGCGTTCCTTTTTCGACGAGAAAGCCTCGAATGCCATCATCAGTTTGCGCCCACACGACAGCCACATCCGCAACCGTACCGCTGGTGATCCACATCTTCGCGCCATTGAGCACCCAGTCGCCGCCTTGTTTGACCGCGTGGGTTTTCATGGTACCCGGATCACTACCGCCATCTGGCTCAGTGAGACCGAAACATCCGATCGCTTTTGCCTTGGCCATGTCCGGAAGCCAGCGTTTTTTCTGTTCATCTGAGCCATATGTATGGATAGGGTACATGACCAAACCGCTTTGCACGGACGCGAAACTTCTAATGCCACTATCGCCGCGCTCCAGTTCTTGCATCATCAGGCCATACGACACATTACCAACGCCCGCACAACCATAATCCGTTAGCGTAGGCCCAAACAATCCAAGCTCAGCCATTTCGGGAATTAATTCGGAGGGGAATCGCTCGTGTTCGAAGCAGTCAGCGATGATAGGTAAAACCTTGTCATCGACGAAGCGTCCCACCGCATCGCGCACGGCCCGCTCTTCGTCCGATAGTAAAGATTCGATTTCATATAGATCAGGCGTTGTCACATCCGGCACGAGGTCTCTCCTTGCTAATCAATACTTGTTGACGGTACGCTTTCGAATCATCAAAATAGCCGTTAAACCGATCTAGGTCCGCAATTCGGCCATATATTCAACCAAGCGGGGCATCATATCGTCGAGATGCGCCTTACGCTACCCAAATGCCCATCATTTTGCTATAACATGCACATCAGAAACGGCTGAGCCATTCATTTGTGATGAGTGCCGACCAGCCGTGAGATTCAAGGGTTCTTCCAGCGCATGCCCGGGCTGATCCTGGCGTAGACTGGAAGCTATCGAGAGGCAATCCAATGGTAAGTTGCGCCACGCCCGGTGCGTTTAATCCCACACCGCTAGTTCATCTAAACGTGTCGAGTTTATCAACCGCCAAACCACTACCCATGAGCCTAGCCGAGGCCCAACAGCGGGGATGGGACGAGGTTGATGTGGTATTCGTGACCGGCGACGCCTATGTCGACCATCCCAGCTTTGCCACCGCCATTCTCAGTCGCGTATTAGAAGCTGCAGGTTTCACCGTGGGTATCGTCGCTCAGCCAGACTGGCATAGTTGCGAGCCTTGGAAGACATTCGGTAAGCCCAAGCTCTTCTACGCCATCAGCGCCGGCAATATGGACTCCATGATAAACCATTACACCGCCAGCCGGAAAGTGCGCAACGACGACGCTTATTCCCCAGGCGGAAAAATCGGACTTCGTCCAGACCGGGCCACACTAGCCTACTGCCAGCGCGCGCGGGAGGCGTATAAGGGCGTGCCCATCATCGCCGGCGGGGTAGAGGCCAGCCTCCGACGCGTCGCGCACTACGACTATTGGAGCGATACCGTTCGCCGATCAATACTCATGGACGCTAAAGCAGACCTCGTCGCCTATGGCATGGGCGAGTCGTCCATTCTCGAAATCGCCCAACGTCTCCGCGACGGTGAATCGGTCAACGATTTGCGCGATATGCGCGGCGTAGCCTATCTCATGGGTGCCAGCGAGACGCCGCCATCCGGACCCCAGGTTCGCGTGCTACCTACGTTTGAAGAATCGAAAAGCGATAAACATGCTTTCGCCGAGGCCACACGAATCATTCACCACGAAAGCAATCCCTACAACGCCCGCACCCTGGTGCAATATCACGACCGCCAAGCCGTGGTCTGCACCCCGCCGCGCTTACCAGAATCAGACCAGGCCATGGATTCCTTTTACGATCTCCCTTATACCCGAAAAGCGCACCCGAGTTACACCGGAGCCATCCCCGCGCTTCAGGTTGTAAAAGATTCCGTCACTATCATGCGCGGATGCTTCGGCGGCTGCACGTACTGCTCCATCACCGCCCACCAAGGCCGCATCATTCAGTCTCGCAGCGAAGAATCGATCGTCGGCGAGGTCGCCAAGATGGGCCATGACAAAGCATTCAAAGGCACCGTCAGCGATATCGGAGGCCCAACCGCAAATATGTACAAAATGCGTTGCAAAGACCCCGAAATTGAATCCATCTGCCGCCGACTCTCCTGCGTTCACCCGAAAATTTGTTCGTTATTAGATACCGATCATTCGTCGCTAATCAAGGTGATGAAACAGTCGCGAGAGCAAGAGGGGGTTAAGAAAGTTTTAATCGCCAGCGGCGTGCGCATGGACCTAGCCCAACATTCACCAGAATATATGAAAGAATTGGTAACTCATCACGTCGGAGGCCATCTCAAAGTCGCCCCAGAAAATGCCAACGATGCGACACTAGATTTCATGAAACGCCCAAAAATTGCAAACTTTGACAAATTCGCCGAGTCGTTCAAAACCATGTCAGACGACGCCGGTAAGGAGCAATATCTAGTCCCGTATTTCATCTCAGCCCATCCAGGTAGCGACGTCCATGCCATGATAGAGTTAGCCCTATTCCTCAAGCATAATGGCTATCGCCCCGACCAAGTGCAGGATTTTATCCCCGCACCCATGGACATCGCTGCGTGCATGTACCACACTGGCATCGACCCCATCACCAAAAAAGAGGTTTACGTAGCCAAGCTCTTGCGCGATCGAAAATTACAACGGGCGCTGATGCAGTTTTTTAAGCCAGAGAATTATTTCCTCGTGCGAAAAGCCCTATCCCAAGCCGGACGCATGGACCTAGTAGGCGGAGGCTGCGATTGCCTCATCCCGTCAAACGCCCCTCGACAAGCCATAGAAGCCCGCCGCGCCCAAGCCCAGTCAGATTCCCCCAGCAACGACCACGTCCATTCCCGCCGCCGTATGCCCAAACAACGCATCAGCAGAAACAAGCGACAAGGCTCCGACACAGGGTATAGACCGGGAAGATCTAGTAAGAACGACAAGGATTAAAACTAGCAGGATGATGGCCTATAGGTATTGTCATAGCGAAGTTAGTGCCGGTACCCTTCGTTCGCTTATTGACACAGGGTGTGTCGGTTTGATTGTATGGCCATCCCTGTAGATGGGGATGAAAGCCCGTTACTCCTGGGTTAGATTATCGAGCGTCGTCTTGAGACTAGCCCAGCTAACGCAAAGGAGCAACGGGCATTCATCCCCATCTACTTGGCTAAACTAGGATGAGTAGACGGACAAATAGCGAAGAACGTAGTTGCCCGAAGTGTAACTATTCGTTGGCTGGGCTTCCCGAACTGCATACATGTCCGGAGTGTGGCATGGATTACGATCCTCACGCCATGACCATCAAGTTGCAGGCGAGCAAATGGGAGTACCGTCAGCTAGAGCTTGGATTCTTATTGCTTCTTATGTTCTTCGTCGGCACACGACGTACTGGGATAAAACAAGACGATTATACGCTTTTCCTTTTAGTTGGCATTTGTATGCTGCCGTCAATCTATCGCCTGTTTAGAGACGTCGGCTCGCCGCATATTCTGACTTTGAACCGGCACGGCGTTCACTTTGATGACCCCAGATTTCGTTGCGACCTTATCCCCTGGTCACGCCTAGCGAAAGCTAAGTATGGCTGGCTTTCAGGTCGATTCAGCATCATAGGCCATGACGGCAGAAAATTGTTGAAATGCCCAGGCTACTGGTTGGGGAATCAACATTTAGCGCATAAGTGTGTGAATGAAATCAACCGATTATTGCCCGTATACGCTGGTATCGAGTAGCTTGAATAGTCCAGTGGCCTTGTGTCCTTCTTTTTTAGACATTGGGAATCGATGATACTCACCTTGATTAGGGAACGCTCACTTCGTTGATGCTTGAAGAGGCCACTTTCTCACGGGCGCAGTTCTGCTCGGTCTAGCATGATTCCTGATTTCGCGGACGTCCTGGAAACTATAGGAAAATGTCTGAATCTGCTTGGCAGCGACACAACTTTAGCCTGCATGACAGGTGTTTCATGGTCCGAGAATGGGTGGAAATTGACGGGGGTAAAACAACGTCCTAAACTGGTTGGGGACTTGCGTTCGAGGGAAGAAAGAATCGTTTCACCTTTCACGGTGCCTTCATGAGACAGTCGGCGGATCGAGATAACGGGCTTCGTCCCTTTCATGTGCTTCATATTGGCCCGTCGCTATGCGACGGGACGGGTGAGGATAGCGTTTCGGTTGGACTAAGGCTATTGAACATTTCGGATGAGCATCAGCTTGATGTTTATCTTGGCTTAGCTTGGTTAACACGGGCGTGCCACGGTGAGCAAGCTCACTCTTCTGAGACAGACAACGCTTCAAACACAGTGCGCACGCCAGAGTCGGCTCCGTTTGTAGGGGTCATTGTTTGCGTGGATGAATTGGTATTAGCCGAGCACGAATTTTTCACCTTGACATCGGACTATGCTGGCCTGCACGGGGTGTATGTTTATAGCTGTTATGGCGACTCGGGTAGCGTGCAGCGGGCTATAGCCCACGGGGCGACGGGCGAGCTTACTGACGAGGTGTTCGCCGCACTACGATTAGCTATCAATGGGTCTTTAACTTCATCAGAACCTGAGACTATTGTTGAAACTGCGATTGCAGAGAACGTAATTGGTGAACAGCGACAGGCGGCGGCAATAGCTAAGACAACTGAGCCGGTTATGCCCAAGCTGGTTAAACCAGCAGAGACTCAGCCCACGATTCTCGATGAGTCCGAGGTTGATACATCGGCTGAGGCTATCGACGAAACGACCGATGATGAGTATATCGAGGACGAAGAAGAGGACGATTTGATCGGGCCTGTCCAGGTTCCGTGGGATCGTCGGCCTGCGCCTCCTCAGCGGTCTGCGCCACCTCAACGCGCTGCTGGGCCTCAACAACCTGCAGCAGCCCCCCCGCCTTCTGCTGAAGCCGTGAACCCAAACCGGGCGAAGGGCAATGGCGAGGGAGCAAAACCGCCATTCGCCGGGCGACCGAAACATCAGCCTTTGCTATCCCCTGAAGAGTTACGTGCGCTCATTGGCGAAATTGAAAATACAGAACCGCTTGAAGATCAGCCGCAAGGCGATCATGAGGGCGCGTAGCTAGGAACGCTATAAATGATCACTACGAATCACGTGAATTATGATCCGCACACGCAAGATCGCTTACTGATCGTTGGTGCAAAATGGGCACCGGTCGGATTGGTAGATCAGGTGCAGCGCCGTCTGTCTAATTGGTCGGTGTCGATTTCTGATACTTATCTTAAAGGTATCGCCGAGGTGGCCCGTCAGCCTGTGCAGGCGGTTTTGGTTTACGTTGAACCTTCTCAGGCTCAGTTATCCAATGCCGTTACAGGCCTAAGAGATGCCGCTGGCTGCGAAGCGAAGGTCGTGCTTTGTTGTCGTGTCCCGGCTGAACCCGCTGCGCGACAGGCGATGACTGGGGGCGCGGACGATTATCTTCTCTTTCCATTTTTCGGGGCCGAACTCGAACAGGCATTGGGTATTGAGTCGGATTGTGGCGAAGCGACGGGCGATATGACTATCCCAACGACGAATTCTATAGTCGAACCGTTGATGCATTTGGCTGACCTGTTTGCTAACTTGTCCGATTCACCAAAATCGCTGCTAAATCAGGCTGCGGGCTTGGTTAAGGAGGCGTTGGGCGCGACTGGCGTAATGCTTGTAGTGGATGGTGCGATGGCCACGGCTGGTGAAGCGGTGACTAAGCCGGTGTTGAGCGTACCGCTTAATCATGGCGACGAGGCCGGACCTATGGGGCAGATTGCTTTGAGTGCCCGCATAGATGGTGCCTACACACCTGATGACATGGAAGCGCTCACCCAATATGCCCGGATAATTCGACAAGTGATTGCTACAGCGTCACAACAGCGGCACTGGCAACGGCTAGCTGTGACGGATCAATGTAGCGGGCTGCCTAACCGTCGATATTTATACGAGCGATTGGACGCGATTCTGCTCGAAGCAACTACCAAGCGATTTCCGGTAACGGTGCTGCTATTCGATGTGGACGACTTCAAAGGCTATAACGATAAGTTTGGTCATGATGCCGGTGATACGGTGATTAAAATCGTCGGCGAATTATTCCGGAAAAACTCGCGCGACCAAGACATCGTCACGCGCTATGGCGGGGACGAATTTGCGGTAGTCTTTTGGGATGCCGATGGCTCGCGAGAGGCGGGTTCCTCTCAGTTACAACATGCCCATGCGGTGCTAGACCGTTTCAAAGAATCGCTGCGAAATGTTGATATTCCCAATGTGACCGAAAAAGGTGGCGGGAAGATTACGATCAGCGGCGGGCTAGCGACTTATCCCTGGGACGGTAATACAAGAGTCGAACTGCTCAAAAAAGCTGATGATGCACTGCTAGCGGCGAAACGAGCAGGGAAGAACCGAGTGTTCGTGATTGGGCAGTCGGACGACAAGGCGACGACATAACATCAATTCTGTTTGTAGGCTCAGAGAACGTCTCGCGCGGGCTGAGCCTTCGGCGCGAAGGCCAGCCACGGGAAGTGCTTTACGCCGTCATATGACCATAGATATTTCTCACCAGGAGAATAGCGATGAACAAATTAAGCATTCGAGCATTTGCGATGACAGCCGGTTTGCTATGGGGCGCGGCACTATTTTTCATGACATGGTGGCTAATCGCCTGGGGCGAAAACGCATCTATCCTGAACTGGTTAAGCGCGTTTTATCGTGGGTATGACGTATCGCCGGTGGGCAGCTTCATCGGCTTGGCCTGGGCGGTACCTGATGGTGCAATCGGAGGCGCCATCTTTGCTTGGGTGTACAATCGGTTTCTAAAACAACAGCAGACATAGCACTAGCATGGCCGAGTAGCTCGTGATTAGACTGTTCTTGTGCGTGACGAGAACATGTGCGATGTGCGTATCGGGGCACGATGCGAAACACGGGTAAGCTGCTACTTTCTCATATCACGCTTCTCATAGTCAAGGTCGCTTCAGGAGGCTTTTTTATTACCAAAACTCAGAAGCGATTTCTTGGACATAGTGGCTAGTGTTCATGAGTCATTTTTGCGTCCGGTAATTCTATCGAATACGCTACAATACAAGGCGTATTAGAGGCCGTCTCCTGGCAGATCAAGTCTACATGCTTGGCCCTATGGTTGATAGCATCACCGGCCGATCTATATGCTATATGAAACCGCCAGCCCCCGTAGAACCGATGTTGCCGCCCGATGTACAGCCTCCCTCTCAGGCGGAGCCTACAGCTGTGACGGGATTTACTGACACCTGCGACACTACAGCAACAACTATAGTTGGTGCCGTTACAGACGCGTCCAGTGAATCTCATAGGCTATTGACGACTGATTCAATTCGTACAACTCAAAATGAATTATCGGCCGCTCATCCGGCGCAAGCAGCTATTCTCTGGACCTTCGCAATAACTCTCTTTGCTAGTGCGATGTTGCTTTTTTTGGTTCAGCCTATGGTGGGAAAGATGATCTTGCCGTTGTTTGGTGGAACGCCAGCCACTTGGAATACGTGCATGTTGTTTTTCCAGGCGGTACTGCTCGTGGGTTATGCTTATAGCCATGTGACGACGTCGTGGCTGGGTGTGCGAAAACAGGCGGTTGCGCATCTGCTGGTAATTTGTCTGCCAGTCTTAGTGTTACCCATCACGATTAGTCATTCTGATGCCCCGTCGGCCGAGGTGCATCCGGTCGGTTGGCTATTGATGAAATTATTGATGGTAGTGGGATTGCCCTTTTTCGTAGTGTCCACGACTGGTCCATTATTGCAAAAATGGTTTGCCGTCAGCGGGCACCCAGCCGCGAAAGACCCGTATTTTTTATATGGGGCTAGTAATGCGGGCAGCTTGCTCGCGCTGTTGGCCTATCCGCTCTGGCTTGAACCTCTGATGACGCTGTCTGGGCAGAGCGAAGTTTGGCGGGTTGGTTACGGCGTGCTTATCGTGATGATCGTAGTTTGTGCATGGCTCGTTATTCGTTCACAGTCGGAGACGGCGCCAAGTGATGAGTTGGTACGTAATGAAAAACAAACACAGGCTTCGTCTATCGATTGGCGTATACGTGGTTTTTGGATATTCGCGGCGTTCGTGCCTTCTAGTTTAATGTTAGGCGTGACGACGCATATCACGAGTAACCTAGCGCCGATTCCGCTGCTATGGGTGCTTCCCTTGGCCCTGTATCTATTAACGTTCGTGATTGTATTTTCGCGTAAGCCGATCATTTCGCACTCCCGTGCAGCTACGCTGATGCCGTACTTACTAATTCCGTTGGTGGTATTTACTTTTGTGGAATTTCCAAAGTTGCATTGGATAACTATTGCGATTCATTTAGCTGCGTTTTTTGTAGCGACGCTCGTTTGTCATGGACGATTAGCACAGAGCAGGCCAGCGGCTAATCATCTGACCGAATTTTATCTTTGGATGTCATTCGGCGGTGTGTTGGGTGGCGTGTTTAATGCATTGGTCGCGCCATCCATATTCTCTGGCATTGTGGAATATCCCTTGGCTGTGATGTTTGCCTGTTTATTGTTGCCGAAATTGACATCGCGTGAAAGCGATCGCGCCTTCGATTTCAACGATGTGACGCAGCCATTGCTGTTGGTGGGGCTGGCTGTGGGTTTGACTTATTGCTTACGTAGTGCGTCGGATACGCCAGTTTGGGCGGTGTGGTTTGCGTTGTTTGCGCCGCTCGCGATAGTCTGCTTTGCCTTCAAGGAAAGGCCGATTCGATTTGCACTGGGAATTGGGGTGTTTTTCGCGACAGTAGGCGCGTATCGCTCGCTGGAGCAAGGGCAACCGATGGAGGCTTGTCGAAACTTTTTTGGCGTGAAACGCGTGGTGGCTGAGCATGATGGCGGCGTACATAAACTTATTCATGGGACGACCAACCACGGGATGCAGTTTACGGATGATGCGCGGCGTGGTGAGCCATTGGCGTATTATCATCGTAGTGGTCCATTGGGAGACGTATTCAAAACCATCGTACCAACGGCCCCAAAAACGCACGTAGGAATCATTGGTCTGGGGGCAGGGGCGATAGCGGCTTATGCTAAGGCGGGGCAGTCGTTTCGGTTTTATGAGATCGACCCTGACGTAGAACGCATTGCCCGCGATCCCAACTATTTTACATTTCTTGCGGATAGTGAGGGGACGTGTGATGTGGTGCTCGGTGACGGTCGATTGACCATGGCGCGTGAAGCGGATGACTCTTTTGACATATTGATATTGGATGCATTTAGCTCTGACGCCATCCCGGCACACCTGTTAACGCGAGAGGCACTGCAATTGTATCTCAAAAAACTGAAGCCCAATGGCGTGATGGCCTTCCATGTTTCGAATCGCTATCTTGACCTGATACCGTTGCTTGCGAGCCTGGCTGAGGACGCCGGCATGGTCGGTCTGAGCAAGCAAGACGCGGTGGATTATACTGATCCGGATAACGCGGGGCGACTGTCAGCGGAATATGTTGTGATGGCCCACGCATATGATCAGCTTGCCCCATTAAAGGCGATGGATCGTTGGCAGACTTTGCATAGCGACCGAAATGTTACGCTATGGACGGATCAGCGGACGAGTATTCTTAGTTTGCTGCGGTGACTGATTGTTGGAAGGCGGCGTAATCCAATAAGTCTACGTCACTATCAGAAGCGTAATCGTAGGCTTGACAAGATATCAGCGTCTTGGAGGGAGCTGGCCCATTCATACATGTGAGCCAGGCGGAAAAATCAGCCAAGTTTATTATTGTATCGCAGTTCTGATCGCCAATGCCAGATTCATACGCCCCCATGTCAACGTCTTGGCACAAAATTCTGGCGTGACCATCAAGATCAGTGACTACATAGGGTAAGAGAAAATTTTGATCGCCCGTATCCCGGCATGGCGAATTGGCGGTTAGGTGTAAATCGTCTAGCAGACTCACGAACAACGGGTCGTCATCGATGTTGCCATTGGCAGTTCCTCCGTATGCGACCGAGGCGTCATCGGGGTTTATGTCTTGAATACAGGAATTCGTAACTGTAATGGTGCTGTCGAAGGACACTGAAATTTCTGCAGTCTCGTCTTGCGGTCCGGGAGCGGTGTTATCCCAGAAGATGCTATTGTAAATGGTAACGTCGCTGCCCAGCACGCACATCCCCCCTCCCGTGCCGCCGGAGGTGTTGCCCACGAAGGTGCAATTGATGATAGTGGGTGTGCTGTTTTCATTGTCCATACCGCCGCCGTTACCGCCGCTTAAATTAAAAAATGACGCATCGTTGTCACGAAAAATAGCGTTAATAACAATCACACTACTGTTACGATTTTTCATCCCCCCGCCGATCTCGGCCTTGTTGCCTTGAAAAATACAGTTTCGTACTGTGGGGCTTCCACTGTCATTGACCATCCCCGCACCGATGTTGCGACCACCGGTTCGTGGCGCGGGTCGACTATCTCCATGAGCAAATCCGCCGGTGATAGTAAAGCCATCGATCACGGCTGAGGCATTGGTACCATTGCCGGTGATCACATGAAAACTGTTATCGCCAAACTCCATCAATGCGTCGTCTAGGTTTTGGTCGCCGGTGATAATAGTTTCGTAGCGCGTGATATCACGATCATCAGGTCTCGCGCCGCGACATCCGGCATATCCCCCTATTAATGATACGTCATTAATGAGTTGCACCGTGGCATCTCGGGCATCCGGGAGAGTAGTCGGAGGTGGCGTGTAAACCCCTTGGGCTATACGTATTTCAATGATCGAGTCACCAGCATTGACAGCAACATCTAAAGCGGGACCAAGTGTTGCGAAGGCGGAACACCAAGTAAGACCGTCGCGTATCAGGGGGGTTGCATTTTGGTCTACATATACCACGCCAGCCTGCGCAGCGGTAGCTAGCCAAAACAAAACGCACACAACCCAGATTGTGCTATTCGTTAGATTCCCTTTTACTATCGAGCAGCTTTTCATGGGCAGAGAAATCCGATATTGCGTCACCAACTTTCCACGACGTAGAATATTAGACTCGTCAACAGCGTACCAAAATCCCCCCCTCAATTACAAGTGTTGATTGGCTAGCTTTACACTTTAACAAAGCGAAATTTTCCGCCGATAATGTCTGTGAATGGAATGCGTGAGGCTATGAAATATGGGTTATTCGGAATTCACGCCCGTCGATTTCGCCCTAGCTATTATTGGGACTGGCGGTCTAGCTCTTGCTGATAGCTGTGCATGACGGCGCGGCGGGTTATGAGGCCCATGACCGGGCCGGTTTCTAAATCGCCGACTACGGGAAGAGACTCGACATCGCTTCTAGCGAATTTGTCCAAAACAACGTCCAGCGTTTCGTCTGGTGTGACAGGTGACAGGCCTGTACGCATAAGTTCTTGAACGATTAGCAGCGACACAGCCTCTGGTTGTAATAGCGCCGTGCGAATATCTCGACCGGTTACCATGCCCAGCAACGCATCGTTATCGTCAACGACAACAAAATCCGTAGCCTCAGTTTTACCCGCTAAATCTAGCAGACTTTGTAGCGGGTCTGCAGGATGAACAAACTCCGCGTCGATACGGCGTACGTCCGACACAGTAACTCTTCGAAGGATTGTTAGATCGGTAACGGAACCTACACGGACGCCGCGTCGTCGTAATTTTAGCGTATAAATACTGTCTCGCAGCATTAACTGCGCACCAGCTGTAGCTACGATTGCCGCGAACATGACTGGCAATACCACCTTTGGTTCACGGGTGATTTCATAAAGCATGACGATGGCTGTGAGTGGCGCATGGGTGGTTCCTGCGACGAGGGCAGCCATCCCCACCAGCGCGTAGGCGCTAACCGCTGAAGAGTCAATCCAACCCAACCAAGTCAGGGTCATGCCGAAGGCCGCGCCGAGCGTGGCTCCGAGCATTAGCGACGGCGCAAAGACACCACCAGACCCACCGCTACCCAGCGTGAAGCAAGTGGCCATTGCTTTTAGGACAAATAACAAAAGCAGCCAACCGACGGAACTGGTTAATACGCTCGGCTCTAAGAGAAAATTAATAGCAGGATATCCATTACCAAAAAATTTCGGGACGGCATCGTTGTGAGATACAGTGACGTATATCGCGCCGCATGTACCAAGTAGGGCTGCACCAATGGCTGGCTTGATGGCGTCGGGTACGCGAAGCCAGTCGGAAAAATCTTCAGTGAGATAAAGTGCCCGAATAAATATTACGGCAGCTATCGCAGAGAGAACGCCCAGTATAAGGAAAAACGGTAATTCATGTCCCGAAAAAAGATAGCCAACTTTGCGTAGGGTGTTGACCTCAAAAATAGCCGTGTCTTCTGCACGAAGCGCGTGCATGATAGAACAGCTAATAACGCTACTGAAGACGATGGGGGAAAAAGTTTTGAAAGTAAAATCGCGAAGAAAAATTTCAAGGGCAAACATCACGCCAGCGATGGGGGCGTTAAAAATAGCCGAGATGCCAGCGGATACTCCGCAAGCGACGACGATGCCCATTTGCCGAGGATGAATATGCAAAAATTGACCGATACGACTGCCAATAGCCGCGCCAATCTGGACAATCGGCCCCTCGGTACCAGCCGAGCCTCCTGTTCCAATCGTTAGCGCAGAGGCTACGGCTTTCGCTGCGGCAACGCGACCTCGGATGATGCCGGATTTTCGCGACATGGCGTCCATGACTTCGGGGACGCCGTGACCTTTGGCTTCTTTGGCAAATGCAACGGTGATAATGCCGACGGCTAACCCCCCAGCGGCGGGAAGAAGAATTAGCATCCAAATTCGGCCATGATACAGGCCTGCGGTGTCGCCGTGACCATAAGCGAAACCGTGGGCGGCTTCGATCAAGTTATAAAACAGATGCGCAAAGACGCCGGTCAAGGCACCGATAAAAATGGATACGATAACGAGGAAATATTCGTCGCCAAAGCCGACGCGAGCAATGAGGCTTGCGAGGCGATTGCGGGTCCGCTGACCACGCACAGCCAATCGTTTTGTTCTGGTTGTCAACGACATCCCTCTACTTGATAGCTATCGACCGCGTCATATTAGTTCTATGCAACGACTTTTTATTTGATAGCACGGCCTGACGAGACACGATTTAATCCGCTCGTAACCCGTTTCTAGCCCGCAAAATACGCAAGCTAGCCAGCGTAGGTTCTTTGAAGGTATTATGCAAGCTGACACGGTGAAATGGCTTCACTGGGACGAGAAATTTATCGTCGTTGGGTGAACTTGGATACGAGAAGCCCAACTTCGAATAGAAGATACATTGGCCCGGCGAGCAACATCTGGCTGATGACATCGGGCGGGGTAAGGACAGCTGCAACGAATATCATGGATAATAAGACATAGCGTCGGCCTTTCTTCATGGTCTGAATGGGAACAATACCCGACCAAGAGAGAAAAAAGACCGCGATTGGCGTCTCAAACGCGATACCAAAGGCCAACGCGAGCATAAGCACGAAAGAAATATAAGAGTCCAGGGCAAATTGGCTGGACATGGGTGCAGCTAACGCCCCTTGCTGTAAGGGAACGGACCAAATATCCGTGGCTGTTTTGAACATGATGCGACGGGTGGTGGTATTGATCCACCAATCACCTGGCTTGGGCATTGGCGGGTCAGCCGTTAATGCCGACATAGTTCCCGGACGGGCGACATCACCGATTGAAGGCGCCTCGACATGCTGAGGTAGAACCATCTGCTCGAATCGAGAAAGCTCTAAATCCGGCAGGCCAAAGCTACCGTTGAAGGTGATGAAAAAATGTAGGACGACCGGCAAGACTATATAATAAAGAAACAAAACCCCAACCACAAAAAGACCAAGCGAAGCTGGGGCGAGCGTGCGTACGAATCGCCTTTCGTGGCTATGCAAACCCGAAGCGATGAACGACCATAATTGATAGAGCACCCAGGGCATCGAGATAATCAAACCCGACAAAAAAGAAATTTTCAAATAAGCCGTGAACCCGCCCATTGGAGAAAGGACGGTCAAGCTAGGTTGAAGCCCGTTGGCGTATTGCACGGTAAGCAACGGTTTTATGACTATCTCGAGTATGTGATCGCCGATCGTAAAGGCTAGGATCGCGGCTAACAACACACCAATAAGTGCACGAATAAGACTACGACGCAATTCATCGAGATGATCGCCAAATGACATGCGCGAATACGCAAAGGGGTCTTGCGCAGCATCAGATGTTGTGCTTGAACCAGATGTTCGCGTGTCTTGCGTCATGAGTGGGACAGTCTACCTATGTTAGCCGTGAACGATAAAGATTTAGTTCATTGACGATTCGCCTGATGACTAACTACGATCTATTAATTCGCCTCCGTCAAAGCTATCGACTTACTCGCATGCCTTGCTGATAGGATGCGGCGTGGTAATGCGACGTTAGCTATCGGCGGCTTAGCCCCATCCTTGTTAGAACGGACCTGTTCGCGTAATTGCCAAGAACGATTACACCAATTGGCGTAAGTAAAACATACCTTTGCACCTGGTTCGTCTAGAGAAGCATTTCGCTGAACCAGCCAATCTTGCAAGGATTGGCGTGAAATCTTGGCGATGACTATCGACTCTCCAACACCAACTTTCTTGACCAGATTAGGATCAAAAGTATCAAAAGTTGGCGACACGGGAATTTCGATGGCCTTAGTCGTTGTACTAAACTCCCAGCGAGCCTGAGACAAAGGCAATCGCGTGCCAAAATTCTGATTAATAAATATGGGCTTATCGGATTTACAATGTGCCCGCGCGACGACCTGCTCGTTTTCTAAGGAAACCGTGAAAGCGCCCATAATCTGATGACGAGACACAGAAGACGGCGCGGCTTCGGAAATGTTTACCTGAACCTCGTTGCTCACCACCCGCCCCACCTTTTCAGCTAGTAGTGAATCATCGCTCCACTGAGGCGTGTAATCGAAAACAATGCGGTACGTCCCCTTTTCGTACAACGGATATCGTGCCCATTCTCGATTAAAGCCGCGAAGCGTGAGTGCAACCTTTTCCCCCGGTGCCAACGTACTGACCGCACCGCCCTGCACACGATGCTCGACGACGTTGGTCACGTCGGGATGTTCCGAAATGTCGTCAAGAATAATATTGACCTCCGAACCGTCCGGAGCAGTGATGCGCAAGTATTCCGCAGCGTCCAACATGTCACCAACCTGTCGCCCTTCTAAACTCTTAGCAAAAGATTGCGCACCTAGCTCAAAAGGAACGCGTGCAGGCACCGTCGCACGGTTTGTGAAGGTCATGGTAATGTCTACGGATTCATGCCAGCGCACTGTCGAATCAGAAACTGCTAACGTCACTTCAACGCCACTGAACATAAGTGCGTCTAGCGTTTCGAGGAGATGCTTAGCCCGTAAAGAAACCTCTGCCTGCCCGGTAGCCACGGCTTGTTTGAGATGTTCACTTGCCACTAAACCCATTTTGCAAATGCGCCGCGTAGCCTCTACACGCACCTCAAAACTCGCGTCGCCAAGTTGATCTATCAACTGACGTATCGCCGACTCAGGCGCAGGCACGTCCTCGGTCTTCTTATCCTGGGCTAAGGACAGAGACGCAGTAAGGCCAATTAGAATAGAGCCAGTTGTGAAAATTAGTTGTCTACGTGGCATCATGATCTTCCTCGATCGTACATCGCTTTCCCCTGGAAGTAGGTAGGCTGCTTATTCACTTTTCACTTCTTCAAACTTAGAAAACCCCAACGAATAAACCGCTTCAACGTTGCGTTCATGAAGCGAAAGCAATAACCGTCGTATTTTGTCCGTAGTGCGTTTGTCCGCCAAAGCACTAGCTACGAACACCGCATCGGGAATGCTTTCTGTTCTAATTACATCCGTGCGGCCAAGCTCTACAAACTGGTCCTTACTGAACGTGAATAATATCGGCAGCCAAATGCCGCCGGTCTCAGGATAGGCATCGTATTCGGTCGCCTCGATAACACCGGCTGGCGTACCAGGCCGATAGACAATCTCCTTGGCGGCCTCGCGCGAGGAAATATGATTTTGCAACGATCCCTCAAAACCTGTGATCGCAAATTCTTGTTTAATGTCAGACGGCGAGACCCCAGCTTCATCCAACACCCTCAGCGCGTCGAAAAATAGAACCGGATCACGACGCGAGCCGAACGCAAACTGCTTTTTCTTTAACGCGGTAAGAGAAGTGATGCCACTTTTAGCATTAGCGACGAGTACGCCTTGTCGACTTAACACCTTACCACTAGCCAAGATGTTGACATCTTGATTGCTGGCTAAGTGCTCGGCAACATCCGCCCGACTTAGAATAGCATATTGACATCTGCCCGACTGTAACATGGCTGTGATTTGAAACGGTTTGAGCGGCTCAATAGTAACAGTACGAAGCAAATCAGTCGAAATTTCCTGCCGCAACAAATTCCACGGAGATTGGTGTTTTGTTAACGCCCAGTCGTTGGCATCAAAAATACCGCTATTGGCGTCAGCGATCGCAATGTGAACAGGCTTACCAGCAAAGGGAATGATGGTTTCAAGCTCAAACGGATTCCATATCAATTCCGTCGTGCTACACCCACCAATACAAAACGCGAGCAAGGGTAAGAGTCGCAACACATACATTTTGTTCATCAACAACAAACCTCGCAACAACAACCTAGCCTATGGAACAAATCGCACGATACATCTATGAAGTATAAGTCGGCCAACTCGCTCCTACAACTTTGGCTTGTGGGGGGCAGCGTGGCCAATTCGACGTGAGAAAATCCCGGCAATCTCAATGTGATGATCCCGTGATAAACCAACTTCCCCAACCATGCATCGCCCAGACTACTAGAGAAATGTCTTTACTAGCTTCGATCACGATTTTTATAGTATTGGCCTCCGACCATTCCAACTGCCAATGCTCGGAACAGGCCATAGGGAAAAACTCTGTGTATCTCGCTTGCTGCAAGCGAAACGAGCGGTTTGTAATGTCGCCATGGGCCTCTACGTATTGCAACAACGCTTCCAAATCGTGATCGTTGCCTACGAATTGCAACCGTTTGCTACCGTTTCGCAATGCTTGAAATATTTTTTTCTGAGTGGACTCATTGATAGCGATCTCCCATTCTGTCTTTTTTAACCTCTTGTACATTAAGAACAATAGCGATCCCGCCTCACCTTCCACCTGATATTTTTTGCTTCTCACAATCCTATCACCGTCAACAATCACGCCAATTGATTCGGTAGCGCCGGTAGAATTCCCCCAATCCAAAATTCTCGATTCAGCGGTGGAGTCGCTTTGGTCATACTTAGCCGGGCAAGGACGATTTAAACGAATGGCTTGATAATCAGAATGTAATGGCAATCGGTGGGCGAAGCCGCATCCAGAAACTAGTAGTAGGACAACACCTGATAATATTCTTATATGCATTAGCACTACTCCAACGGCTAGCACTGTAATACCATCATTGTTGTAAGCTGGTAATCAGCCAACCAATTCTACCATAATACGCCCCATCTTGGCGATGCTGGCATTCCGCCCTATTATATCCATGTGACAAACGCCGACCCTTTTGACCTAGCTGTTCCATCGTCAACCGATCCCCTGCTCTCGCAGAGCGGCTCTATACGTACTTTTCGCCTTGAGAATCGATTTGATCGCTCGTCTTGGTGGAGATATGCAACGCCTGCGGTGCTCGTACTAATTATCATCATGGCCTACCTGCCGGCACTGATGGCTGGTTATGTCGAATGGGACGACGATAAACTTGTTTCATACAACAATCACATCGCGTCGATCTCATGGGAAAACGTGAAGTGGATGTGGACCACGTCGTTCAGTGGGCACTTTCAGCCCCTGACCTGGTGGAGTTATACCGTCGATTATGCCCTATGGGGGCCTGACGCATTTCTCTATCATCTGACCAATGTGCAATGGCACTGCTTGACCGCATTGGCCTTTTATTTCGTAGCTAGACGACTGATATGGGAAGCCAACGAACGATCGTTAGATCTTCGGAACCATCGAATCATTATCGCTGCTGGTGCGGCGGCCCTATGGTTTGCGGTACATCCGCTGCGCGTCGAATCAGTGGCCTGGATTGCCGAACGCCGAGACGTGCTCAGCGGATTTTTCTATGTGGCATCAGTGTGGTGCTATTTACGGTACGTGGCCTTGCATGACGAAACGCATCACTTCTCGACGAATCAATCAAAATCGCTCCCACGCATCATGTTCCTTTTATCCTTAGTCTGCTGTGTTGTATCGCTGCTGGCCAAAGCCTCGGGCATGACCTTACCGCTGGTGCTTCTTGTAATCGATCGATACCCGCTAAGACGACACATTGCGCGAGCCCATCATCAGCACATCCAAATACGCCAAATGATCATCGAAAAAATTCCTTTTCTGTTGTTTTCGATATTAGCAGGCGTGCGTGCGATTATTGCCCAAGAAGAAGGAGGCGCCCTTTATACCCTTGGGCATCATGACGCACTAGCTAGACTGGCGCAATCGTGTTATGGGCTATTGTTTTACTTACACAAGACACTGCTGCCGTTTGGTCTCGGGCCTTTGTATCCAATTCCGGCGAGAGAGATACTACTTGGCTCGATGTTTTGGGTGAGCGGTCTCTTAGTGATCTCGATTTTCATAGCTGCTATGGTTCTGCGTAAAAAAATCCCCGGCGCTCTAGCGGCACTCACAGTCTATGTCATAGGCGTTGCGCCAGTCCTAGGTATTGCGCAAAGTGGCCCACAACTCGTCGCGGATCGTTATAGCTATTTTTCGTGCATGGGTTTTGCTGTTTTGGCGGGGGCTGGCGTACTGCGCATTATTTCTTCTCTTTGGTGGCGAAATAAACGCCAAGCACGGTATCTTGCGACGCTAATATTGGTGAGCATTTTTACAATCTTGACCCAAGCTACCATCGTGCAAAGTTACTACTGGAACACTGACTTGTCCCTATGGCATCGCGGGATAACGATTCGCCCTAATTGTGCCATCGCCCACACCAATTATGCGGATGCGCTCACGGGTCGGCTGATGCCGGAATTGGCAGCAACGCATTATCAACGGGCGTTGGCGATTGATCCTGAAGAAGTCGTCGCCCTACATCATTACGGTGATTTACAACGTAGTGCAGGACATACCGATGTAGCCATCCAGCTATATTTTGCCTCATTACGCATTGACCCCAATCGTGCGCGGGCCTCTTTTTCGCTGGCACAATTACTGCTAGGGGAAAATCGCACCAAAGATGCTGTCGTCATATTGTACGATACCGTGCGCCGTCATCCAGAAATTACGACGGTAAAAATATACTTGGCGAATATATTATCTATGCATCCTGACGATGAGATTCGCAATGGCGATGAAGCTACTAAGCTGGCGTCATCCGTATGTCAGTCGACTCCTAACAATCCAGTGGCCCTAATGACCCTTTCAACCGCGTTAGCTGAGACCCAGCAATTCGATCAGGCGATCAGTGTCATAGAACGGGCTATGCTTATCGCAAAGCAGCACGATGAAGACCGACTTCTAGTCGAGCTTTCGCGACGCCTGCAGCTTTTTCGCCGCGGCAAACCTATTCGTGTCAGCCCATAACGACCGCCACGTCTTTGTCACTATACATTATGGATTTCTACCGTGACACTGCTTATATTTTTTCCCGCTGCCGCATGGGCACGGATCATTCCGCTTAATTTTTGGCTCCTCACGACGAATAGGTTCAGTCTTGGCCTCCGCGCCTTGAGCTTTCATTGCGGCGGATTCGTCACGAGACGCACCACTAAATCCTGCCCCCGTCGAATCAGCGTGGCCAAACGTCATGCGTTGGGATTCTGCGCTAGTATGCGCGGTTTCTTGCGGCGACGTCGTGGCCCGGACTTTGAAAATCACATCCGTTACGCGATTGGCGATGCGAACCCACATTTGACGAAACAGATCGCGCCCTTCGATTGAATATTGACTCTGTGGATGCGATTGGTCGCCGCCCAATGGCCGTTGCATGATCGAGCTTTTGAGATGATCCATTTCGAGCAGATGATCTTTCCATGCTTGATCGTAAATACGCAACAATACAAATTGCTCTAATCGGGTGAGCTCCCAACGAAGCATTTCGTGCCCTTGCTTTAGAATCGCTTCTGATAGATCGGATGAATCATTATCAAATTGCGCTTGATTCCATGCAGCACCAAAACGCTGCTTGGCCCACGCGACCACAGACGCTTCATCGCCACGCGCAACCTGCTCATCAACTTGCCGGGCTAATCCTGTATCTCGATAGGCTTTGGCAACATCCAAAAGTTTTTCTTGAATAGCCAGCGGTTTTAGCCCTTGCACATCTTCGATCGCCCAACCCGCATCGTACTTGGCATTGGCCCAATCCATAACTAACGCTGGCGCTGAATCGGGATTTGGATTCGCATCACTAAAAGCGCGTTCCATACACCACTCAACAGGGTAAGATAATTGACGATGCTCGTAAGCCTGCTGCACGCGGGTCTCAACTAGCTCGCGGATTTCATCAATTGGCATCTCGGCTAACTCGTTTTCGTCAAGCTTGATGTCGAACTTGCTATGCGACCAATCGGCTAGCGCGCGATAAGGGTAGCGCGGGTCCACAAAGATAGATAATCCGCTCAGGTCGAGATCATTAAAATGCTGTCGGGCGGCCTCACACAAAGCATCTTCAATGTCGCGTGGCTCCATCTTGCGCATTTGATTTTGCGATAAGGAAACCTTGTAGGATCGCTGCGCCCAATGCAACAAGCCGCCAACATCCCAGGTATTAGGCGATTCATCCGGATCAATGTATTCACCGAGCGAAGTACGTATTTCGTCCGTCGCATCGTCTATCGCTTTACCGCGAACACTTTTCTGTGACGATTCGAGATCGCTGTCGTCGATACGATCCTCCTCAATCACAATATTGAAATGCGATCGACACCACTCAGCAATACACAAACGCATATACCCGCCGCCAAGAAACTGGTCGAGCGTAGCTACGATAGAATCTATTGTCGTATTAAAAATTAATCCGGGCAGATCTCGTTTCTCAAGAATACGCTGCCTAGACGAATAAAATTCTTTACGCTGGAAGTCCATCGGCTCGTCCCATTCGAGCAGATGCTTGCGCATCGAGAAATTACGCTCCTCGACCTTTCGCTGCGCGCGTTCGATACCCTTGGTCAGACGTTTGTCTTCCAGGCTCGACCCGTCGGTGAAGCCCAGGCGTTCCATCATCTTGAGCATCCAATCGGACATGAACAATTTCAGCAACTCGTCGGCTAACGATAGTGAAAATCGAGACGAGCCAGGATCGCCTTGACGCCCCGAGCGTCCTCGAAGCTGATTATCAATTCGGCGCGATTCGTGACGCTCCGTCGCGATAATGTGCAAACCACATGGCACATTCAGCGAACAGACTTTGCGGCCTAGCTCCGGAAAGCGAGGATCAAGCTTAGGCTTGTAGCAGTGGGCGCAATTCGTCGCCGCATCGTATTCCAGGCAGTTGATACAACATTTAGTCGAATTAGCCGGATACAATTTGCTCGCAGACACGCCATCAGGAAGTGCTTCAGGTACCTTACATGTTTTGTAGACCACATCAGGCCCAAGTTTGATATCCGTACCACGCCCAGCCATGTTGGTGGCGATAGTCACGTTGCCCAGTGGTGTGCGGTCCGGGCCTTTATCCGGAATAGCGGAAAAACCAGCTTTCGCAACAATATCCGCCTCGCGCGAATGGTTTTTCGCATTGAGCACCTCATGGTCAATGCCGTAACGGCTACTCAACAAATTGGATAGTTTTTCAGAATTCTCAACGCTCGTCGTACCCACAAGCACAGGTCGTCCACGGGCGATGTCACCCATGCAATCGTCGTAAGTTTCAACCATAAACTGAATAACTTTTCGATCACCAAGCTCTGCATTGTTAAATTGCCTCAAGGCTTCTTCGAGTTTGCTAGTGTCCTGATCTTGTCGCTTCATGATCGGTTTTAACGCAGTCAGCACGTCAGCCATCAAAAAAGGATCCGCCGGCCGACCGCGTCGATGAATTTCTCGAATTTCTTCGACGATGGCATTATATTTTTCGTCGACGTCACGATACATTTTATCATTATGATCTACGCGATTGACCGGGCGATTCGTAGGGATTTCGATCACTTCAAGTTGATAAATCTTGTCAAACTCGGAAGCTTCAGTCAGCGCAGTACCAGTCATGCCAGCCTTAGTTTTGTATAGCTTAATAAAGTTTTGAATTGTAATCGTAGCTAGCGTCTGCGTTTCCTCTTTAACCTGAACATGTTCTCGAGCCTCTACTGACTGGTGCAATCCATCCGACCACTGCCGTCCGTGCATGAGCCTGCCCGTGAACTGATCGACGATAATAACTTCGCCATCTTGCACGACGTAGTCCGTATCTCGTTGATACACTTTGTGGGCCCGTAAGGCATTTTCAATTAAGTGAGGCCATTCCATGTTAGCGCCGCTATACAGGCTACCCATGTCCAACAATTCCTGGGCAATGGTCACCCCTTCGTGGGTCAAGCCAACCTGTTTACGCTCTAGTTGTGTGATAAAATAGCGTCGATATTGCTCTGCAGGAGGGATTTGCAATATGTCATTTTCATAAATCTGAATGGCTTCAACTTGATCGTCCGTAAGAAAGTCTGGACCAAGAAGAAACTTTTCTGGTGTCGCCTTGGCGGCATCTTCTTTGTTATCGCCGTCGCTATCGTCCTTAGCTGATGAAGCTTGTTTCTTTTTATAGCCAAGAATATTCATCGCGTCGTCTAGCTTGGGAATACCACGCGCCTGGCCATCGTACCGACTTACCGTCGCGCGAACTTTGCGATCCCAGGCGACCTGGCGCCTGACCAGCTCCTCAGCCACATGATTAGACCGACCGTAACGCGTGACGTCGTCCTCCGCAGGGCCGGAAATAATAAGCGGCGTTCTCGCTTCGTCGATAAGAATGGAGTCGACTTCGTCCACAATAACAAAATCGAGCGGGCCTTGAACTTGATCCTCGTAGCGCGTTTTCATATTGTCGCGAAGATAATCGAATCCAAACTCGCTATTGGTTCCATAGGTCACATCACAGCTATAAGCATGCTGACGCATCCCCTCACGACCGGACGGGTCAAGTTGCGATTGGATGAACCCCACCGTGATCCCCAGCAGCTCAAAAATGGGAGCCGCAAACTCAGCATCTCGTTGGACCAGATAGTCGTTAACCGTCACCACATGCACTTTGTGCCCACAAAGCACACGAACAAAAGCCGCTAAATGGCAGACGATAGTCTTACCTTCGCCGGTTTTCATTTCGGCGATTTTACCTTCAAAAAGAACACGACCACCGATAAGTTGGCTATCAAAGTGACGATGCTGTTGTGCCCTGCGAGAGGCTTCTCGCAAAACGGCAAAAGATTCCGCGATAATATCTTCGCGATCCAGCGATTCTAAAAATATCGCGAACCGCTTGCGATACTCTTCTTTGAGATAGCTATCCTGAAGTTTTTCTTCAGGTACGGCATGCCACCACGATTCGAGTGGGCTCATTTCTGGCGTGATACGTTCTCGTAGATTTTCGCAGCGCTGACGTAGGTCTGCACTTTCATCGACCCGTATCCGCTGCTGTAAAGCAATCACCTGCTCATCGGACAAATCATCTGTTGATTCATTGGCCAAGGCTGCAGCGAAGCGCTGGTCGAAATCTCCGGAAACTTGTGCCTCAAAATCACCGATCTCCGGAGTATGGCGATGGTAAACTTTCAACAGCCGATCGTTACGTGTACCGAATATTTTTCGTGGAAGCGATTTCACCGATTTTATCATCGATGATGTGAGCGTACCTACTGACATACGACTACCCTAACTTACGTAATACAATTCAATTCTTAGCCTAAGTGAACGACGTGGCTACAATAAAACGACGCGGCGATGGGCAGGCAAGCAGGTCACGGGCCGTACAGCCCGCCAATGTGAGCGAGAAATATTTGACGGGAAGCAGCGACGGCTATAGACCCCGAACTACGACCGCTAGGCCCGAGCAACGATTGAGGCGTCACCTTCACGTCATCAACGCAATCGCATGTGGCGACACAAGTTAGCATAGGAGAAACCGCAGCCCAGGACACGGCCCGCTGCGCAGCACCGTTTGATAAGACGGAACAACATCGATGAGGCTGCTCGCATATAAAAAGTACTAGCGATGCCGACAGTGCCAGCGCGGGCGAAAGCCAGACGCCTAGCCAGCGGCGATTGAATCCAGATGGCAATTGAGATGTCTGGGGCAACGTATCCACGCCGGGGATTATATCCAACTCCCCAGAAATTAAAACGCCCTGGCCTAATCAATAAAGATCAGACCAGGGCGATGTGTGTTGATTTACTTATGATGGCCTTTTTATGACCAAAAACTACGCCGCCGCGAAACCATCATGCCCAGCAGCCCAACAAGAGAGCCAAACATGCTGGTAACCATACCCAAACCGCAAATGCCCGGCGTAGAACCAGGCGTACCGTCTGGCGTTGGCTGGGTCGGTCCAGGATCATCTGGACCAGGCGCACCCACGCGAGGGTCCACTTCTATTATCCGTGCGTTGCTTATACCTAGCCCACCTCGACCATCGCTCACCAATAGCGTCACCGAAAACGTGCCAGCAAATGTAAAGGTTTCTGTCACGATAGGCCCAGTCTGCGTAGCTATGAGCGTACCATCAAAATGGAACTGCCAAGTGTATTCAAGTGGATCACCATCAAGATCGAACGAATTCAGACCGTTAAACTCTATTCTCAATGGCGCACTTCCCGAACGCGGGCCTGTACCAATGATTGCCACAGGGTCACGGTTGTCAGAATCCTCTCCATCGCCAGCAGCAACTGAGACAATTTGGGTGTTGCTATTCACGTTTCCATCTGTATCCGTCACCGAAAGCGTAATAGGAAAACGACCAGGCAACGCATATGTGTGGTTGACGATCTTACCGCTACTGGTGGAAAGATCACCCCAATTCCAATTGTATGTGGTCAATGCAACATTCGGGTCCGGACTATCAAAAGACGCCGAAGCATCAGCGACAAATGATACACCAAGCAACGGTGGATTCGGCGTAATCTTAAACCGCGCTCTTGGCTGATCCGCACCAAACGGCGCTTCATTGACGACGATATTAAAGCTCGTCTTCACCGACGCCCCCCGAGCATCCGTAATCACCGCCGTAGCCGTAAAGCTCGCCGACGACTGACCTGCTGTTGTGCGATATGTATGTTCAACCGAACCATCCGCATCATCAGCAATCGCCGATAAATCCTGAGTGATCGTATTCGAAGGTGTGTTCACATCAAACGTCCACACAACTGTAAGATTGTCACCATCAGCATCCGTTGAACCCGTCGCGTCAAAGGTAACCCGTAGCGGGTCTGAACCGAGCAACAACGACGTTGTGATAGCCGCCACTGGCCTTGTATTGCCCACCAGTACGTCTAGCGTAACAGTGTCACGCTTTCCACCTGGATCAGTCACCGTGAGAGACGCCGTAAAGTCGCCTTCGTCAAAGTAAATATGATTTACAGAAGTAAACTCACCCGGAACACCTGTTCCGGAAGTTTGGCCATCACCGAAATCCCATTCAAACACCAGTTCTGACAGCGCAGATTCGTTGTCAGATGTACCAGCGGAACTGAAACCGATACTCAGCGGCGCAGGACCACTCAACGGCGATGCCGACATCTGCGCATTTGGCGAATTATTAGTCAATACAATATCAACACTAGCCACACCCGTACGAGCGGTTTGCGAATTAGTGACCGTAAGCGTCGCCGTAAAAGTTTGTGCCCCCGTATAGGTGTGCCCTGCAATAGAGCCGGATGACGTGGCACTACCATCGCCAAAATCCCAACTGAACGTGAGAGGCTGACTGGCCCGTGGATCCTTAGATTGTCGACCATCAAATGCGACCGTCAGCGGCGACTTACCAGAAAGCGGGGTAGCCTTGATAATCGCAATGGGGTCATCAGAGATAGCCCCGCCAAGAATTGTGACCGGCGCACTAGCGGCAGTGATCCCTGTCGTACTAAAGGCTATCGTATCGTCAACCGTAAAAGGAATAGCTCCCGCATGAATCGTAAACTTAACTTCACCATTGATGGACGTGTACTGCACGCCAGTGGTTGCATGTGCGAAACGATCATTATCGCAGTTGCTGCTCGTACAATCGGCGTCCACATCACACACTGCGCCAGCATTGCTACCGCCAACACACAGGCCGACATCAGGCTGAGAAAGTGAGCTATTGACGACCCAATCGGTCCCCGCAGCATTGGTCGCCCGAACCACCCATGTTTCAAAACGGGCCTTGTGACCCACGATATTCACATTGTCCACAGAAAGGAAGCCATCACCCTTATTGTTTCGGCCATTACGCGGCGAGGTGTTCGGTTTTTCCGTGCCATCCGCACCAGCGCCCGGGGCTAACTCCGCAAACACGAAGTATTGGCCATCAGCCAACCCGTTAATGTCCCAATCAACATCAAACTCATTGGTACCCGGCGTGGTCGTCTTAAATTGGCCAATGAAATTGCTTCCAATGGAGACATTGTTTTTGTTAGTCGTATAGTACAAACGCACGGTCGTTCCACCGAAGGAATCCGCCACTTTGATACGAATTGAAAAGACACCGCTACCATTGGTAGCGCCGCCTGCGGGCTGTAAAAATCTCAGACTAGGAATGCTAGTCGGAACCAAATTAAACACACCACTAGCAGAGCCGTTGCCGTCCACTTGAATATCCGTGACGGATAATCCGGTGCATGTATTGAACGTGTACCACTGACTAGGCGGCGTCGTATCACAGGTAAACGACGTATTGTCGGTGCTGCCCGGGAACGGATCACCGGCATCACCGTTAGGCGTTGTACCGTCCTCAAGCTGCCTCAACCCGTCGGCTTGAACAATCAGAAATTGAAACCTAGTCGCGCTTTGTTGGCCCGAAGGTAACGCCTCAGGATTACCACCAACATCAGTATGCTGAATAAGCATACCCGAGCCTGGCATGTTCCTATTAAGTCCACTTCCGACTGACCAGAAATAATACCGTTCACCTGGAATATCTTCGTTTTCTAGGAAAAAGTGACTTTCATCACGTACAAATTCCGAAGGTGGTAGCGTGACGCGCTGGTTAACACCCGGCGTAAGTATCGTGGTCAGATCAACAGGTTCAATCCATTTACTACAAGGACTTTCCTTCAGTATTGGTGAAGGATGAACATAACCTTGCGTAGTAATCCCTGAAACAGCCATGATATCCCAACCGCCAGCAGGCGCGTTAATTTTGGCACCCGCACTATTAGGAAGAAATATATCGTAGTCGTACAAATCAGGATAATTTTCCCAGGAATGCAAATACTCGTGAGCAGCATAGGCAACTTTTTGGTCATTGGCTGCGCCACCTGGAGCCAACTCAATGACAAGATCATGGAAAGCTAAATTCCAATTCAATTCTGAGGAGACCGCCGTACTAGGGTTGGTGCTATCCTCATTGTGCATAGAGTAGAACAGCGGTGCAGTCAAAAAATCTCTTAATAAATGTGATCCGTTTGGTAACAACACTATACCGGATACCGCACCCTCAGGGCTCACAAACCCACCGCCGAATTGATCTGGTGCAAAAGCTGGTCGTATAGTTCCAGCACAATTAGCCGCATCTAGCGCATTGCTGTCAACGAAAAGATCAAAGTCGATAATGCTGTCCAGCGACTCGACACATTCCTCCAGTATTCGTTGACGATTGAATGGATAGGCCGTTTGTGTCCCAGGTATACGTGCAAATTGTATGAAAGGATCAACTAAGTAATTTTCGGAACCAACTGGACGCACTTCTCCTTGGTCCAGAAGACCATCCAAATTGAAATCGCGGAAGCCCAACCCTTCACCAAACTGTCCGGCGTACGGATGGAACGGATTAGGTCTATCATAGAGCCTGTACGCTTGCCCCTCCCAGGCTTTGCCATCGTTAAATGGTGGTTCCCAACGCCAAGTCATTAACTCCATTGAAAGTACGTTACCGGCATCCGTATTCAGGTTTCCGTTACCAGCCCCGGCATAAGGCCCAGCAGCATCAATGATGCCATTAGGGCCCGAGACAGGAGCCAAATCTTGCCCCGCAATACTATTGCTGGAAAACGAAGTGACTTCACCCAACCGCTGATCGCCGCCCTGATGGTATTTTGATGACGGTAGATCATCGTGCTCTACTAGGCCATCAAAAATCACCAACGCACCATTCAACCCGTTGGTTTCTTCTGGTAAAATTGTAACGGCGCCGAAATTGGTCTCGAAAAAGCGAGTTGCAAAAATCACAAATTCGTTACCTGCCCCGGTCCAGCCGGTTCCCGTTCCGCTGAGACCGCCTCGATTAGCTTCAAAATAACGACGCTGATTTCCTGGAAATGCCGTCATGTTAGGGACACCTATGTCCTGCGTCGGACTCCCATTTGGCCCAGGGTTTGCCGCGCGGAATGCATTCCACACCGGGACACATTGATCATCTGTACAATTCGGTGCACAACTCGGCATACAACTGCCATGTAGGGAATCTGGATAACGGTCTTTCCAGGCTTGTTTGTACCAACTAGGTTCTGGCGTAACTTTACTCACATTTGTAAAATTCTGGTTCACCATCTTTGTGGTTGTGTTAGATTCAAACCAACGATCTGGAGAGGTATAAGCTAAATGCTCCCCGGCTGGACACATCCCCGAGACTGTCGTGCCCAAGTTGCAGCTTCGTCCCGGTGCGCAACTCGCAGATGTTTCACAAAGTAAGGAGGTACCGCTACATGTCCCCAATGATCGGCAAGGCAATCCATCACTACATACGCAGCTTTGCGTATTTCCCATCGGATCATGCTTAGCCCAAAGCTTTCGAGGTGTAGATTGGTTAATAATTTTTTCCGCATGGCCTGGATAGTTGTTGGTAATATATTCACGACCAAATGCGGTGTTCACATCAAGCACAAACCCTGGTTCAGGGTCGCCGGTGGGCCCCACGGCCAGATGATTTCCTATGCGTAGAAAACTTTCAAATGGTTCAACAACATCGATTGCGGTGTCACCATTAGAATCTACAAATTCGCACCGCTGCGGAATATTTTGCGTCCCTTGTGTACGTGGAATACAGAGGTCTAGACCATCTGCTGGACAGCCGACCCCCATGCCCGTTGTGTCGGGCATTTCGCTAGTACATAATGCATCCTTGTTCACAGGATTCAGAGAAATGTCCCAATTAAAAAACTGGCATTCGTCGGGAATACCATCGGGAGTGCCTGTGCAAAGCATGTCAATTGTTGTACGAGGAAGTATGTCCGGGCTCAAGGTAACGCCACAGGGATTTATCGGATTTCCTAATATATCTACGTCATCCAGCCAGCCACTCGCTAAACACTCGGGGGAAGCCGCACATGTCAAACCTGTAGTCATACTCGGCACATCACAGGCGTCAGGAATTCCGTTTCCGTTACAGTCCATCAACATTACTTGCTGGCCATTCCTGGTCACCATCGACGATGTAGCTGGGCAGGCCGTGACTGTCGCAGTGTTGTCAACCGTGGGAATTTCTTGCTCCATAAGACCACCGCAACTTAGCAAGCCTGGGCCATCAGGGCAGCAATCTGGATTTTTATCGTTATCTGAATCATCAAGGACTACGCAGTTGCCGGCATTGTTGGGCTGACCGTTTCCATCTAGATCTATCCAACTTCCAGCCAAGTCAGGACGACTATCTTCGTTGTGGTCCATGAGATTGTTAACTTCGTCTAGTCCATCCCACTTCATATCGCCGTCCACGTCGAGAAAACGCTGACCAGGCATAAACACAGCCACTCCGCTAGCTTTCCCTGAATCATTGCCACCCGGTCCGAAACTGCCAGGGAATGGTCCATTATCTGTTCCGGCAGGATCACCATCAAGATCAATACGAATCATCGCCTGGCTTGTAGAAAAGGTCTCAGATGTGCCATAGAAAAACGGTGTGTTTGCGGAAACGCCTGCACGTAGAAAAGTAAAATCAGAAGGTGTATTGCCAGGCGTGCCTTGAATCGCCCATGGCAGATTTATCCAATCGGTCGTAACGCCTGCCACAGTAACATCGCCATAGCTTACTTCTTCCCAATATTCGACAAAGGTATCGACAGCGTCGCCTGGGTCAGAATTAAAATAAGCGTTGTCAATAACAGCTCGGTCAACCAGTCCACCCGGTGGCGGGCCTCCACCAAACTGTTTGGGAGAATGAGCCAGCATCACGATGAACTTTCTCTCACCGGCTTGGGCGTCACGCGTACCCGCGGACCATACGATCACTACCGCGATCAGTGCGGATATTATCCGCATCCATGACTGCCTTGCCTTTGAATCAGTAAACATAGTTGCTACCACTCCCTAATGTGCCAAAGCGCCTCAATGCACCTCGAAACCGACGACCCGGCGCCAGCCGCCTCGTCATACCACAATTTGCTATCGCGGCCGAAAGCGTTTTCCCCTTCTCACCCGCGATGAAAACCAAACTTACGTCAGGCGATGCCCCAGCCTGAGTACCCCGCCAACGGACTTTTAACTAAACCGGAGGCGAAGACCAAATCGATGTACCATGCAGGCATAAAATCTCGGGATTCGCCCCTAGACAATTACACCCCGCGCGTCACCCTTACAAAGCACCGCATGCAATCGTATCGCTCTCGTTAAGTGTCTGTCAACTAAAACCATTGATACAGCAGCGTCAGCGGTGATAAGTCGCTAGATTATCGGGGCAGGAGTCATTTTCTTGGGCAAGTTTGCACAACAATCGTAACAAAGTGGCAGATTACACCATCCTGTGACAAACGCCTTTTCATGCACCAACAGGCGCTACCAAGGCCATAAATACAATAGTGCCAAAGCCATGACCCCATCACATAGACCAGCCAATCCTAAATGCCGGATATCACTCAGCTCGTGATCGTGATCGTTCCAACCGCATAGTCGAATTGCACCGGATTAATACCATCGTCGATAGCCGCACCAATGTTAATCGTCCCCTCAGGCACATTCGTAGGCAGGGAGACCACAAAAGGTGAATCCGTATGGACGAGACCTGAAACGATCGTAGTAAAACCGTTGGTACCTATCCGATCGTCATCATAAAACAAGGTGATAGTACCCGTGGCACCAGGCTGGGAAACGGTGGCTTCAAATTGAATCGAAAAGTTTGCCCCCACAACAATTGTTTCATCAGCCGAACCCGGCGCAGTAAATGTCACACTCGGCGGCGAAACACCCACTACATCTACAACCAACACGATAGGGCCCGCAATATTTGTGATAATAAGCTCGTCATTCCCACGATCTACTGTTGTCGCAATCGAACTACCACTATCAGTGGCTGAAAGGCCAAGCTGATAACATCCGCCGACCAAATCGGCAGTGGCCAACGTAACCGCACCCACGTTGCCTGAACCGGGTGATCCAATCTGTGTGCCAATTTCATCCAGCGCGACGTCAGGAATCTCAGTCGTTCGTACACAATCTGTCAGCTCAAGATAGAACGCACGCCACTGGACACTATTTTCCGGGTCACCAGCATCAAATGTGATTAAAACATCATCCCCTCGATCAACGGAGAAAAAGTCTTCTCCAGCATCCGCAATGGGTAGCACGAATTGTGGATCAGGAACCCCTTCCACCATAATGCGTCCATCACTCAGGGCATCCACAGTGGTCATACCATCTGCCGTGACAATCGTAATGCCCGCCAAGAAATTTCCCGAACCAGCAGTCGCCGGTACAAATTCAAAAGCACCTTGGCTCGCAGTCAGCGTGGTAGCCTCATCTATCGTAATACGGTCGCCATCTTCCAACACATTTGGAGGAACGCCGATAACTGGCACAAAAAAAGTCGAGAGCATCGCGCCTTCCGGCATATTCTCAATCGTGTATAGCACAGAGACAAAAGGAAGCGTCAAATCGATTTGTGTATCAGAGGCAAAGTTGACTATTTTGGCAGTCACTGGTGCGTCGGTACCTGTACCGCCCCCCCCAGTACCGCCGTCAGGTACCATAACCTCAGCCGCAGGACACCCCGCCAACACAACGGCCAGCACCACCAAAACCAGCGGACGCCATATCGACAACGTTCTAAACCAAATTCTTGGTATCCCAGCCATGCGTACTCCTCACTTGCTCGTCATATCCTGTCGCCACCCCCGGCGACCCTAAGGTACAAGTGAGTTATACGGGTACGCCAAGAGGCCTGTCAACAAATCCCCCCCTCCAGGCAGGCCAAATGGGGCAATAGGCGGGTTTGACAGCCATCTGGTTGAAGCATGTCGGCACGGCTCTACAATACCCCCAGACTAAATTTCGGCTCAAAGCCCAAGACGAAATAGACTCTATGAAAACACAAACGGACCACCTGCTGACTCCTGGCTCATTCCGTGGTCAACACGTTTTGGTTGTCGGGCTAGGCCGATTCCAAGGAGGGGTTTCCGTGTCACGTTGGCTTGCGGGCCAAGGCGCTGATGTCACTATCACGGACCAAGCCAATGCCGACACCTTACAATCTTCACTTGCTAGCCTAGATGACCTGAATATCAAAGCCCAACTAGGCAGCCACGACACCGCACTTCTCACAGATATTGACCTAGCCATTATCAACCCAGCCGTGAATAAACGCCGATCAGCGTTTTTTGCCGAAATCGTCAAACGCGGCATCCCGTGGACGACAGAGATCAACCTATTTTGCCAACGATGCCCAGCCACAGTCATTGGCGTCACAGGAACATTCGGCAAGAGCACCACCTGCGCCATGTTGGCACATGTGCTCCGCGACCAACACGTCGCCACCCACACGCCGTTCACAAACGTACATCTCGGCGGAAACATCGGCCGGTCACTGCTCCCACAACTTAGCGAAATGCTTCCGAGTGACGTGGTCGTCCTGGAACTATCCAGCACACAACTCGAAGACATCCCAACTATCCGTTGGCAACCGGACCTAGCTATCGTCACCAACCTCTCACCGCATCACATCGATTGGCACGAAACCTTCCAACAATATGCCCATGCGAAACTTCAATTATTAGGCGATGGACATATTAAAAAAGGAGTCGTCTTAGGACCACTAGATGCTGAAGTCGAATCACTCTTTTTGCAAAAGCTCAACCTGCCATCCGACCACATCATTCGCCCCACTATTAGCCCAGGCGAAATCAAGCTTCGCATCCCCGGCGCTCACAACCAAGCTAACGCAATCACAGTGCTATCAGCTTGTCAGTTACTTGGTATAGAAGATGCACCAGCACGTAATGCCCTAGCCACCTTTCAGGGACTGCCGCATCGGCTGGCGCATGTAGGTACGATTGACGGCGTGGATTATTACAACGACTCAAAATCTACCGCCCCCACAGCCTCTCTTAGCGCGGTCTATGCTTTAGACCGCCCAATCATTGCCATCGTAGGAGGCAAGCATAAGCCTCAGCCTCTAGCCGATTGGGCTGCGATCATGGCCAGTAAATGTCGCGTCATCATTTGCATAGGAGAATCAGGCCCCGATTTCGCCCAAGCTATTCAGAGCTATCTGGCATCATACAACGAGCCGCAGGCTTCAGCCCGCGCGAACAACCGACCAGAGAAGAACGTCCAAATCTCAAACTCACGCAATATGAAATCGCAAAAAAATATATTACAGTCGCCGCCGACGCGCGTAGTTCAGGAATGCAGTTCCATAACATCTGCCCTTGAATATGCTCGCAACATAGCTAACCGTGGCGATGCGGTCCTATTCTCGCCTGGCGCAGCCAGCTTCGATCAGTTCAACAACTACGAACACAGAGGCGAAGTATTCTTGGCATGCATCCGGGCTTTGACATAACGTATTTTCAGGCGAGTTATTACCCGCCGTTACCGGATTCACTGTAAAATTTATCCAGACCGGGAACGAGCTAAACAGTATCTGTGATGAGATTTACCTAATGCGAAGTAAGAACCGAGATCCAAGAATACTATTGTTGCTAGTCGCCACTTTGCCATTCGTCAGTTGGATAAGCGGAGCAATTGTAATTGGTCTATGTCGACAACAGTGGTGGAGTCTCGGAATAGGGGTAGCGGTTATCATGTTCGGATTCCAGGTTGCAGGTTCTTTGCTACGGATAAACAATTTTATATTCAAGGTTTGCTTTCGCCCAACTTTAGCCAACTACGAATTTACAGAGTGGGTGGCTGTAGAATTGGAAAAAACTGGAACCCAAGACAAGGCTCACGTACTCCCAGACACCGTGGCATTAGTTGTGCGATTGAAGGACGAAACCTACGACTTAATTAAACTCGATGGAGAGGCATTTTTTCTAGATGTGGACAACTGGAACTTTAGTAACGTTAGCAAACTAAAGTCGACATGTTCGATTCTCGTGACTGATTCAGATGGTAATGATGTGATCGGATATGTAATCACACCGATATACAAAGGCTCAACATTGAAAATTGTATGTGAAGGAAAATTGCGCTTCCAGTGGTTTCTACAGTGGCTTGGGGTTGAACCTGTCGTACACACGAACAGCTAATTCGCACAGATAGACCTGCGTGACGTCTCCCGATGACAAATAGCATTCATCCCATATGCATGCCAAGAAAAAGAACAGCGAACATCAGGGCGCGATGACTAGAATGCTCAAGGATACGGCATCCAGAAGGAATTCTTTAGTGCCACGGTTCTATGAATTTTCTAACTGATTATATTGGCTCAGTGAGCGACTGGTGATAAAACTTCGACTGGCGGTAATTGTTTCTGTATAGTCTCGATGAGCTTTTGCCGGTTGACGGGCATTTGCATGTCCATCGGGCCCTGTAGAATCATGGGGATCGCGGCAGGTTATTTGTGGATGAACTGATTGTCGAATGACTCGTTGTGCGCGGAGATTTTGACTAAAAGGGCAAAATCTCCAGCGACCTTCCGGCATCGTGATATTACTTAAGCATAATTGACATCATCATACTGCCCTACTCAGTGTTGATAGACAGATATTCGACGGAATTGGACCACAAAACATCTATAGCATAGTGGGAAGCGAGCTACGAGGCGCTGTTCTATGATTTCCGTATTATTGCACTGCTGCGGCTGGCGCGTATTATCTCAAGTGTCCGATCATTCTAGATGGACAATTGGCACATGTGGAACATGTGTAGGCCGGAATTTTCGTGATACTTGACGGTGCGGTAAGGCTCACGAAGCAACATACGAACCAAGATTATAGGTTCATTTAACTCAAACGGCTGGAGACAGCCAAGGGCTGATCGGCGGTTGGCCGGACTTAAGCCCATCTACAAACGAAGGAGAATTGCGATGAAGCGACGGATTGCGACGATGAGTTCTATGTGGTTAGTCTTGTTAACACTCACCATGCTCAATATGGGCGGATGCCCAAATATCACCCCAATGACGCCTGGTGGTGGGAACTCTGGCTCAGGTATGCCATCGGATGATTTCTGGACGACGCCTGAAGGAAGTACAACTGACTATTCATTCTTAAACACGCCTATCCCGGCGGGTTTTTTTGGCACAGGCTCGGATGTTTTTACAGGCACAGTGAGCCTTAAAGGTGCTGCTCTTGACTCGGCCAACTTGGGACCAGCGGATACAATCATTCGTCGATCAGAAGACAAATGTCCAACCGAAGTTGGCGATTCCGTAACCGTCGATGTCGAAATCGTGGCACTATCCCTGGTCAGTGTTGATCCGATCACTGTAAGTTTCGATGGTGGACAACGCACGGAAGAGTGGGATGTTCAGGTATGCCTATCAAACCTGCCACAACAAATGGGCACCATGACCATTACTCTTGATGAAGCAGATTGCGGAACCTTCGATTCATTTATCTCAGTCACACCAAAATTTACTTTTATTAGTGGCATCACGCGCAACGGACAATTCGTCGATTGCGGCGAGGTTGGCCAATTTTGTGATCCACTTGAGCTATCTGGCACTGACAATGGCTGGGCACTTATCGATGGGCCTGGCGGTTATAGCTCTAGCGATAATGGTATCGTAAACATCGCTGCGGGCATGTCCTTTGACAGTAATTGTGATGGACAACTCAACGGCATGACCATGGCTCAGTCTACTTGTTTCCAGCCAGGTATCGCATGTAAGAATGGTGGCTTTGAATGCACCTTTAATGAAGAGGCAGAAGGACGCCTAGACAGCGCGGGTGGCGGCCAACACCAATCCTTCCTTAACTCTGACGAAGACCGAGACAATGACGGCTGGCCTAATGACTGTGACAATTGTCCAGACATGGCCAGCGCTGACCAAACGGACACCGATATGGACGGACTTGGTGACATCTGCGATAACTGTGATGACGACGCCAATGCTGATCAGGCAGATGCCGATGGTGATGATGTCGGAGACGTTTGCGACAACTGCGTGAATGACGCGAATGCTGACCAAGCTGACGCAGATGGTAATGGCGTTGGCGATGTGTGCGAAGGTACCGTAGACCCTTGGGTAGCAGCACTTGGCACCTACGTACTCAGTGGTGAATGCCCTGGTGATGGTGGGATGGTCACACTGGCTATGGCTGGTACCGCTCAAGTCCTGCAAGGGTTGCCAGAAAACGAAGACATCACCCTAGTTTGCAATGGCGCAACAGCCACCGGAAGCGACGTAGTGGCATTCGGCAACATGGGGCACAATTTAACCATTACCATTCAAACCGATGGGACGCTCACGTTGGATTTGTTGCAACCAGATACGCAAGGCTCATGTAGTTCGACCTTGACAAAGCAATAGGCCAATTGAGGGATTACGATTTTGCAGCACTTCGCAACGCATTACGGCGATGCGAAGTGCTGCTTACTTGTCACTCTTTTTTCCATCAAGTGGACTTCACACCCGCCGCCATAATTAAAGTTCAGATTTAAGTTCGCTGAAATTTCCTTTTTTCACTGTTGCTCGATCTTAGGACGCGACATATTTTTTGCACATAAGTCTTGGCTAAAACCGGAGTTACGATAATGCACTCGCACAACAATAACGCGCATTGACCAAGCTGCAATCTACACTACTATTTTAGACGCTTGTGGAGGGGAGAGAATACCGGCACGGTCTCATGGATGTGATTCGTGCAGTTTTATGCGTAGGGGTACGCATACGATACGGTCTTCGCAAGTCTAAATACCATAACGGGAAGATCGAAATTAAGCTAACTGGTTTGAGTATATCATATTTATGTCGCGTAGTGGGTAGCGTACGTTGGCTATCGTCGATCGTGGATGCTCGTACTTGGCGAACCGTGGCGATGGGGCTTTGTAGGCTGTGTTTAATCGGCACGCTGGTCTTGAGTTGCGTGGCTATACACGTTCCACAAACCAAAGCCGCGATAGATCACGTCACCGGCACGTATGATAACACGGCAATCGTATTCACTCTTTTCTTGACCGAGCCTAGCAGAGCGGCCGATGGTTGGACTTTTCAACTATTCGTTAATTCCGACAACCTCACAAGCACAGGTTATGGAGACGGCATCGAATTTGTAGCTGCCACGGATGACTTAGTCGATAACGATTACATTCATGTTCGTGGAACCGCCACAAGCGACGGACCTGGCGGTTGGGGTTCCTCGTTAACAACAGCGCGACTGACTTTCCCCGATGATATGACTGTCGTGATGGAGATTCCATTATCAACGAATGTCTTACCGGCTGGCTTTGTACATTTTGGATTTGAAATTTACCTGAACGGTCGCATCGTTGACGCCGCTAGTAGTAATCAAACGAACTTGGCTAATGGAGGCGTAGAGTGCTTTGTTGATAACGAATGCAAGGATGATTTCTTTTGTACGGGCATAGAAACTTGCGTCAACGGCTTTTGTCAAACCACGGGTGACCCATGCCCAGGCCAACAGTGCGATAACAGGCTTAGCCAATGTGTCGGTTGTCTGTCCGATACCAATTGCGACGATGGGCTTTTTTGTAATGGTAACGAATGGTGTGATACCAACTTTAATTGCCAGCCAGGTTCACCACCAAATTGCGAGAGTGATAGCGTTTCATGCACGACAAATGATTTTTGCGACGAAACGCTTGATTTGTGTAACGGCACACCTGACGACTCGTTGTGTACCGGGATGTTCGCATGTGTCCCCTTTTTAGGGTGCACAGCTATCGATAGTGAAGTGCCATACGTAACGGCATCAGGGTCACATTTTATTAGTATTGAACCTCAACCCAGCAACTCAATCATACCCGTTTCCATATTTGTAACATCTCCGAATTGGCCTTGCTTAGGAAAATATGTCGGCCCTCCTACCGCAGTAGACTTCGACAATAATAGAACGCTAGATGGTACCGTTGCTACTTTAGTCGACGACCCGTTAGACGCTGCCCGACTTACGCCTAACGACTGGACGGGAAAAGCCTGTAATAACGTGGGCCCTTCATGTTATGTCGATTCAGATTGTGGCAAGGCGGGAAAGTGTCTTCCGATAAGGCGATGTAATCAAACACTACTTCCATGCGATGCATCTGGAAACTGCCCCGCGGGTGATAGCTGCGTCAACGCACAACTTCATATCACTGGCTATGAAATTATTCCTAGCTCGTTTGATAAGTTTACAAGGGATGTAATACCAGTACAGTATACTTTGATGGTTGACAGCGCCGGTTTTATCTCGGCACCCGTCTCTGTAGAAATGCAGGTATTTGGCGATGTCGATATGAATGCGGTCGTAAACGCAACGGACATAGGCGTTGTCATCAACGCATTTCAGGGCATCTATCATCAGCCTAATGCAGGTCCAATTAATTCTTTCCTCCCCGCAGTTGATCAAGTTGGCACATCCATATGTGCAACTTCTGTGCCGGTTATCGTCACGGCCAATGATATACTCATGACGATAAAATCATTTCAACTTTTCTCGTTTGCCGACCTGGCAACATTATCCGGTTGCCCCACCCCATGCCCATGATGACGCCAACAAGCGCTTTGCTTGCGAAATCACATCTTAGCGGCCCCTGGTTAATTGACCTACGTGCAAATTTAGTTAGCCTAACACCATGCAAACCAAATACGACGCCTTGGCGATGCACGCAACGTTACACACTTGGCATGTGTCTATTCGAACGATGACTGCGGCCACAGGCGCGGCAATCATGTTATCGTCATTTACCGGCAGCTTGGGATGCACAGGCAACGATCGAATATTGACATTACATCGATCCCAACAAGACACTGCTTCAGTGAAGCATGTCTTACTACAGCAAGTTCGAGATTGGAACCGAGGCGACATTGATGCATTCATGCAAGGCTATTGGCAATCTCCCGACCTCTCATTTAGTAGCGCGGGCACCATCACGCGTGGCTGGCAACAGACATTGGATAATTACCATGCACGTTATGCCGACCGCCAAGCCATGGGGCGTCTTGCTTTCAGTGATTTAGAGATGTCAGCTTTAGGTCCAGACGAATTATTAGTCCTGGGATCATGGCGTTTAGAAAGAGATATCCCTATTGGCGGCGTGTTCACGCTCATCTTTCGTAGAATCAGTCAGCAATGGCGAATTGTTCACGACCACACGTCAGCCAAACAGACCAACCGTCCAAAACCATGACTTTTCTAATTATGTGTCAAGAATGAGGCACTATAAAGTTCGGCCATAGTCATACAGTGAGACTGTACAACTGATGTGTTTGACACGTCAAAATTACTCAGAAAACTGGACAACTATAATCTACAAGCTTTATTCACGAAGAACCTGTCCATCAATGCAGTAAGATCGAAAGATCATATTTCCTCAATAAAAACACCTGCGCAATCTTTTTAGCCATTCATCGGCTTGCATGTATTGGAATTTCCTTGCTTTCACTATACCTGCCAGTTAAAATCGTACCTCAGACTGGAAGATTGCCGTCGTAATCACAATACGGAATACCGCCATGCACATATGAGCAGATTGATAGATAACAACCTTGTGTCTTGAGATGCTAGGAACCACGGCAAGTTACGTATAGGTGCATACGATCTTGCACGCATCTGATTATCGCTATCTCGCGTAGTTTGATGGAAAAAATATCCGAATGAAAGATCCTACCATGCCACATCGACGACACACATTGGTTTTGGCGATAGTCTTATTTACTATCGCGTCACAATCTCGCGCCCAAGAAATTGCCTTTGTGCCTATCGGGGCTGATGGTGCGCATACCATCGTGAGCGACGAAATCATTCTGCAAGGTGGCGGACAACTCGTGGAGTTAGCCATCATGATTTCAGGGTGGGATCCGAACTTGGACGGTGATCCCTTGTTTGGGACATTCCAAGCAGCATTCGACTCCTCGACTTTGGCTAGCGGCGCAGGCGCGCCTCTCACTACCTTTGCCAATCCTGACGCTAGCGCAGGTGCTTTTATCATCACCAAACGCTGTACCGTAGGCCAAATGATAAATCCAACTGGCCAACCCTGCGATACCGCTGCTTGTCCATCGGGAGAGTTCTGCGTTGGTAATTCCGCACTGATCGTCGATGGCTTCGATCCCATTTGCGGTGTTGCCACGATTCTGCCGGATTTTGAATATTTTTGTACTACAGGCGCAGGCGCGACGACAGGAGTAACAGACGACGGGACCGCTCGCTATGGCGGCACGTTACTGATTGAGGTACCAGCAACCGCAGCGGGCACGTATACGATCGCTTTCTTCAATAATCCGCAAATAAGTTTCATGCTCAACTTCACCGCCACTCAGATTACACCGGTAACGTTAACGGCAGCAAGGATTTCAATAGCCTGCCAGACTAATCTCGACTGCAACGATGATAACGCCTGCACGACTGATATATGCAATGGCTCTAACCGTTGCGATAACTCGCCGAATTTCAACAGCAGCACGGAATGCTGCAATCCCGGGACGGGACAAGTAACGCTGCTAGATGACGGAAACGAGTGTACAAGTGGTGTTTGCGATGTCATTACAGGCATCGTTTTCCAACAGCCGCTGCCCAGTGGCACCGACTGTGGAAACCCTGCCGCTGGCCAGTGCGACCTTCAAGACACGTGCGATGCATTTGGCACATGCATTGATCGTATAGCCATTGTTGGTTCGTCCTGTGGTAATACAGGCACAACCGCATGCACCGACCCCGATACGTGCGACGTATTTGGCACATGCGTAGCCAATCATCAGCCCATGGGTACATCCTGCGGCAATGCCACCAACGACCAGTGCACATCCCCAGACAGTTGCAATGGCGCTGGCACCTGTAGTCCTAACCACGCCCCCAATGGAACCGACTGCGACGATACTTTATTTTGCACGATTAACGAATCTTGCACCCAGGGCGTCTGCGGAAATGGTTCGCCTACCTGTATTGATAGCATCGCATGCACGGATGATTCATGTAATGAATCCGCTAGCACTTGTACGAATCAACCTAACGATACACTTTGCGATAACTTACAGTTTTGTGATGGCGTAGAAATATGCGACGGCGGACTAGGATGCATCGTGAGTGCTGGCTCGGTTCCCAATTGCAATGACTCGGTCAGTTGTACTATCGATACGTGCGATGAAACGAACGATATGTGCGTCAATACCCAAGATGACACGCGGTGCAACAATAACCAGTTTTGCGATGGGATAGAAATATGCGACATCAACCTTGATTGTATCATTCAGGCTGGCACGGTGCCCATTTGCGACGACGGTGTTTCTTGCACGACCGACCAGTGTAACGAGGCTAACGATCAGTGTGATAACATTCCAGACGATACTGTTTGCGTAGATGACGGACTTTTTTGTACTGGCCTGGAAGTTTGCGATCTGTTGCTAGGTTGTGGCAGTACGGGCTGCCCTTGTGGAGAGCCGTGTTCAATCACCTGCGACGAAACGACTGATTCATGCCAGTGCGAAGCGCCCATCGTGGTGGAAACTACACCGCGATATATGCTACTCACTTTGCAGCCTCCTGATTCACAGGTCCCTCAAGCGATTGCCATTCGCGCCAAGTGCGACGTTGGCGTTATGCGTTTTGCAGGTCCGCCAGCGCCATTCGACATCAATCGAGACGGCATTCCAGACGGCGTGCTTTCAATTCTAGTTGATAATGTGGCAGACGCAGCTTTCCTGACGCCTCCCCAATGGGGCAGTGCAGTGTACGTCACTGGCGAAGGTATCGCACCTGGCACCTTTTATGACGTGGCCGTGGATTGTGGCTCGGTAGCTTCCCCGGCGTTGTCAACAGCTAACGTAGCGCTTACCAAACTATTTGGAGATGTCACAGGTGACGACATCAATAACGCAGAAGACGTATTGCAATCGATCAAATTTTTCCAGGGTGATAATAACCTAGCCAACCTCGCTCAGGTTGATAGCGATGGCTGTAATCCCAACCAGTTGAGTAATGCTGCAGATATAGTTCACACAGTCATAGGCTTTCAACGACTTCCATATGACGTGGGTACGCCTTGCACGATAGACTGCCCGCTTTGCCATCCTACCCAATGCAAC
>JAJDDW010000036.1 GCA_029260115.1 Phycisphaerae bacterium
GACGGCGGAGGGGCTATCGGCTATGCTTTACAACGATTTGGAGTCGGCTGTGTTACGCGTGGCTCCAGAAGTTGGCCGGGTTCAACACGAATTGGATATGATGGGCGTGGGCGACTGGCGAATTAGTGGCGCCGGGTCGACGCTATTTCGGCTTTTTGATGAACAACAGACTGCGGTTGAAGCTGCGCAACGGGTGGCACAACTAACGGGTAAACAGACTGCAGTCGTGGCTGCGCCGGTTGATGCTGGCCAATTGAGCACCTAAGGAGATTTGAATGGAAATTACAGACGTACGCATCAGACTATTAAAAGACACCAGCGATCGCCTCAAGGCTTTTTGCACCGTAACTTTTGACGACGAATTTGTCGTGCGCGACATCAAAATTGTTGACGGCACGTCGGGTTTGTTTATAGCTATGCCTTCTAAGAAGGTGACATTTACGTGTCCCACTTGCCGCCATCGCAATCAGCTGCGGGCTAAGTTTTGTGAGGAATGTGGTCAGCGACTCGAAGAGCCTTCGATGGGCGATGGTGATGGACGAGATAAGTTACATCGCGATATGGCCCATCCGATTACGACGGAATTTAGGGCGAAATTGCAGGATCGTATCATCGAGGCCTTCAACCAAGAATTCGCCAATGCCAGTGATCCGGATTATCAAAAGTCTGAGGATGAGTCTGAAGAGGTCGTCGAGGCGGGACCGCCAAAAAGCGATTATAACGAAATGATTGCAGGGCTTAAAAGCGGCGGCGGCGGTGGTCGTGGCGAGCGTAATGATAAAGAGCAGGGAGATGCCCGACGAGGCGGTGGGGGGCGAAATTCGCGCAACGATAAACCTCGCGCTAATCAAGAAAATCGGGCAAAACCGCGCCGAGAAGAACCGCGCCGAGAAAATAAGCCAGTAGCAGAAAAAGCTGAAGCGACAAAGCCGCGAGAGGAAAAACCTGCCGCGCCGAAACGACGTACCACGAAACCTGTCGTCAATGAGGACGTTGATTCGGGCGGATTTGGCGCAGGTCTGGACGTGGAGACTGAGATCGAAGCGGCTAAGCCGCGAGATGATAAACCAGCCTCGCCAAAGCGACGTAAGACGAAACCTGTTGTAGAGGAAGTTGCTGTCGTCAACGAGGATGTTGAGTCTAGCGGGTTTGGCGATGGCCTGGACGTGGCGACCGAGGTTGAATCGACAGTGGCTTCGGTTGATCCCAATGAAGATTCGACGGCGTTTGGTAGCGGCATTCTGTAGCGTATAGTTGGTGTGAGGCCGATCGGGAATTTTGTTCGCGAAATAATGTGTTCTTCAAATAGATCCCTACGAAAATATTCGCCGTCATTCCCGCACTGGCGGGACTCTAGAGCAACGCAATTATTAGCCGAGACTGGTTTCCTTCTTACGCGGGAACGACAGGATGGTTGCCCTGGTAGTGTTGGGTCATGGCGGGTTTGATAAGAAAGCATAAGTGATTGAATGTCCGTAGAAAAAAAGGATATGGAAAAGATCGTCGCCTTATGTCGGCGGCGCGGTTTTATTTTCGGTAGTAGCGAAATCTACGGCGGCATCGGCGGTTTTTGGGATTATGGCCCATTGGGCACTGAATTGAAACGCAATGTCAAAGACGCGTGGTGGGAGGACATGGTTCGCAACCCGCCAGAAGGGCCTAATGGAAAAGAATTCCAAATGGTCGGCGTCGATTGCTCGATCATTATGAACCCCAAGGTCTGGGAAGCGTCGGGGCATGTGGGTGGGTTTAGTGATCCGATGGTGGATTGCAAAACTGAGGGTTGTAAAGGTCGGTTCCGCGCGGATCAACTTTGCGAATCGCCTTGTCCACTCAAGCCAAGCAAGATGGCCGGTGATTTTGAAAAGTGCGGTTTAACCGAAGCCCGCGCATTTAATCTTATGTTTCAAACGTATGTAGGCGCGATGCAAGATAATTCTAGCGTCGCTTACCTACGCCCGGAGACCGCGCAGGGAATCTTTGTTAACTTTAAAAATGTCATGGACTCCACGCGTGTGAAAGTTCCATTTGGCATTGCGCAGATTGGCAAGGCTTTTCGTAACGAGATTAACCCGCGTAACTTCACCTTCCGCTCGCGGGAGTTCGAGCAGATGGAGATCGAGTTTTTCTGTCATCCGGACGAGTCGATGATGTGGTATGAGTATTGGCGCGATGTGCGGATTAAGTGGTACGAGTCACTAGGTATTCGTAGCGATAAACTTCGCCCGCGTGAGCAAGGTGAAGATGAGTTAGCTCATTACAGCGATGCGTGTACGGACATTGAATATTTATTTCCGTTTTCTGATGAAACGCAGGAACTTGAAGGCGTGGCTCATCGAGGTAATTTTGATTTACGTGCGCACGGTACGGCATCCAAGGGTAAGGAAAATGCTTTCGCGGTGATTGATGATGCGACGAAAGAGCGATTCGTACCCCACGTGATCGAACCCTCAGCCGGGGTGGACCGCTTTACGCTCGCATCGATAACCGAGGCATATAGTTACGACGAAAACCGCGCGAGTCCAGAGTTCATGAAATTTCACCCGCGCTTAGCTCCGATCAAGGCCGCGGTTTTCCCCTTGGTAGGCAAGGACGGCATGCCGGAGATCGCTGATCCAATATATCGTGAAATTAAAAAGCGTTTCCCGTGTCAATACGATGCCAAGCAGTCGATCGGAAAGCGATACGCACGGATGGATGAAGCGGGTACGCCGTTTTGTTTTACGGTTGATGGCCAGACTAAAGAAGATGGTACGGTAACGGTTCGCAACCGCGACGACGCCTCGCAACATCGCATCGACAAATCCCGCTGCGTAGAGTATTTGCAGGACCAACTCAGCCTATGATGGCTCGTTTACGACTGAGGTTCGTTGCATAACCAGAAGACGACGTTATAATCGTCTCCTACTGCCCCCGTAGCTCAGTTGGTAGAGCAGCGGTTTTGTAAACCGCAGGTCGTCGGTTCGAGTCCGACCGGTGGCTATAACTCCAAATGCACTTTTCACCCTTTTATTCAGCTATACAAGCCCCTAACCTCGCAGTAAGATTGTGTAATATCGTGAAAGATCGTGCAAGGTGAAAGCACCCAAATTGCACCATGTTGGGTGTTTTTTCAGGTGAAGGCACCCAGCGAGGCACCCTAAAAATGCGTATGTATAAACGCGGCCAAAAATGGTACATCGAGGTGGGGCGGGCCAAGAAAATAGCAGCTTTTGAATCCAAACCTCACACCGCCGCATTGATGGCCAGCATTGGTGATGTCGTCGCCTCCAAGAAGGCAGGTATGACGCCTCCCCCCACAGCCATGAGCCACATCAACCGCATGGATGCGACCTATCGCAGCTACTTGATTGACCGGCTGGTTAAGTTTGGTCTCATGGACGCTACCCATCAGGGCACCATGCGTCCCATCCTAGGCCTAGTTGATCAGTGGATAACGGCCAAAAGGCAAGCCGAAAAATCCGCCAAGCATATCAAACGGCTTAACGAGCAGGTCACGGCGATTATCGACGGCATCGGGGCAGACCAAGCGGCAGACATCACAGCCAACAAAGTGACCGAGTATCTGCACTATAGGCGGACGACGGCCCCAGCCAAGAAAAAAAAACAGCGACAGTGGGAAACAATCTCCGCCCAGACTTACAACCATTACCGCAGCTCGCTCCACAATTTTTTCGACTGGCTCATGCAAAATGGTATATGCTCACAGAACCCAGCCAAGTCGATTCCGCCACTAATCGCCGCCACCGATCCCAAACGTCCCCGTAGGGTACTGAGCCAGACTGATCTCACCAAATTCTTAACCTATGTACGGGCCAGCGAGCGTCGCTGTGTAATTACCGGAGAGCGTCGCTACTGGTTGTACCGATTGGCCTGCGAAACAGGCTTACGGGCAAACGAGTGCCGTCAGCTCAGGATCTCTGATATCGACTGGGTCCACAATACGGTCACCGTGAGCGCAAGCGAAGCTAAAAACTCAAAAACTGTCATGCTCCCGATCAAGCCAGACACGGCGAAGGGCCTCAAGAAATTGTGTGGCAGAAAAAAACCAGGCTCACGGGTGTGGCCAGAAATCATCGATCATTTGAGCGAGTGGATGCAGTCCGATTGCACAAAAGCGGGTATCAAATACGAAACGACCGAAGGCGTTTTTGACTTCCACGCCTGGCGACACACGCATTTGACCAGGTTGGGTCGGTCTGGCTTACCGCTCAAGGATATCATGTTCTTGGGCCGGCTAAGCAGTGCCCAGCTAGCCTCCCGTTACATGCACTCAGACACCGAGGCCGGGCGCAAAGCCATCGAGGCCATGCCAGATTTGTAATCACAACCATGTTCCCGGCCTCGTCAAAAAGGCCCGGTAAACTTCCGCTGCATCCGCGCGAAGTCCTCTAGGTCGACGTCGTTGTCAAAGTCCGCGTCGAATACCGGGGCACACGCGCAGTTTTCCGCCAGGGCGATCTTTATCCGTTGATAGCACCCCTCCAGCATCTCACACTTCGAAATGGTAACCCACTGGCTGACGCGATCATCGGGGCGATCCACTACCACCGTCCAGCCGCCGTTGTAATCCATGGTGATTTCAGCATCCGCTTGGGCAGTGGCGGGCATAAATATATAGTCGTATAGCCCGACCGTGGGCCAATAGAATAGGTTGATCACCCACGCGGCCACAAAGATTTTTATCGCTGTTTTCATAATGTTTTCTCACCTGGCGACCAGCGCAGCCGGTCGTTAAGTATCCGTATCCGCTGAAGCCAAAAGGCCAGCAGCTTATCAAAGCCCATCAGTAGCAACACAGCCAGCAGGATCACGCCCAGCATGACCGACATCTCATTTTCAATCGCAAAATTGGCAATGCCCGACTGTGATGAGCGCTGACCATCACCCACGCCGGCCGTCTCTTGTTGTACGTCCAGCTTAGCTTCGATCGCCGCATCCACCGCCGCCGTTACCAGCCCGGTCATATCCACGCGCTGCCCGTCACCGATGCCAGCTACCGCGCCGTGCTTACTAGCCGCGCATCCGCTCAGCAAAAGCGCCGCCGTCAGGCACATCAATCTTTTGTACATCCCAGTGTCCAATCCTCGCCCGTTTGGTGGACGATGTAACCATGTTTAGGCACGTAGTCACCGAGCACACCCACATCCTGTAACCGCTCGACGATCCGCATAGCCTCCGCATAACCCACATACAGCTCGCGCTGAAAGTGACTGGCGCCACAGTGTTTAAGTTTCAAGGCGATCTTCATCGCGCGATCTAGTTGGGCTTCGTTCATGTTTGTTGATCCTGGTTGTCGTTGTCATAGTTCGAAAAAGGTGTTTAATATTTAGTCGGCTTTTGTTATTCATAAAAACCGCCCAGGCGGATTCAAAAAAAGGGGCAGGCCAGGCCGTCCAGTTCCCAGCCCACCCCCAATAATTAACCCGAGATCAAATCATGTTCGTTCAAACGGTGTCTTTCCATGTTCCGTCACGTTTCGCCTTGTAGGTGGCCCGCGACACCGCAGCGTCATCCTTACGTCGCAGGCCCTGTCGCCAGTTAGTTGCCCGGTGGAGGGACGAAAGGGTTCACCGTTTTCGCAGTCGGGTTACCGCCACCTTTGGCCGTAAACACCGCCTGCAATTGACCGCCACTGTCAATGCCCACCGCCGCATCTTGGTAAAAGCCTACCTTACCGTTGTGTGACACCAACAATGTGAGGTCCATGTTGTTGTCGCTGGCAAACTGGCTAAATGTCTGCATGGCCTGCTGCTGGGCAACCTGCTGATCGGCGGTCATGTTCTTACCGCCGCACCCGGTGCTCATCATCGCCAGTGAGGCAGTCAACACTAACGCCACGACATAACCCAATCCCAATTTTCGAAATCTCATATCTGTTCTCCTGTATGAATATCCGCGCGCACCCGCGCGCGAAGCTTATCCCTTTGTTTTCAAGTACACCGCCAGGGCGCCCAGCACCGCACCCACGCACCCCACAAAGCCAGAGGCGAATACAACCTTGATTTCCATGGCGGATACGCGGGCGGCGAGTTTAGTTATCTTGTTATCCATGTTTTTTTTCCATTGCCTTTCGCTCTCGATCATCACACTATCACGGCCATCGCGTATGTTTTTCCAAGCCTCAAATTCGCGGATGGATTTGAAAACGGTCTCAAATAAGTTTCTCGTTTCTTTATCTACCATGCGTCCTGCTCCGGTTAGGTATAAAAATCTAATCCGTCGCCGTTACCGCCAATAAGATGACACCCACCGCACAAACCTCCGTAGCGGTTTGACAATGACCATGTTTCTCAGGCGACTCATACGGCCCTCCCATTCATCAAATTTCGGCGGGTTCGCCGGGCACGCATGCGCCCGATGCTGGTTTTTCTTTTTCAGTCGGGCCTGGTTCCATCGCGGGCAGGGGCAGCAGTCACAGAACAGCTCGCCCCTAAAAATCGAGCAGTGCGGGCAAGTCTTACAAATTCGCTGGCGGGTCTCAAACACATGCCTGGGCACCCGTCCGCTCAGCAATACCCGGGCGGCGCTCATGCCCTTTGCAACCAGCCCCGCGTTTAGCGAGGGGCAGGGCACCGAGTGTTTGGTGTATTGTTTAATGAGGTCCAGCCCCGCATCTCGGCCGATCTCATTAACAGCTTGGTCATGGGCCACGTTGATAATGTGCTGCATCTGTTGGGCTAATCGCGCCATATGGTCACCCCTCCTTGATAGCGTTGCGGCAGTATCCCGGTGGCCGCGTCCTCGTTTTGGTTGTTGATTTCCCCGAGTACCGCCCGCGCGTTACTTTGTGACCCGCCAATGCCCTGGTACAGCTTGTTGCAGGGGTGACCAAAGGTGCCGCCATTTTCAAACGCATACGGCCCACGCGCGTAGGGCGCCGGTCCCCGTACCCCGCGCCAGGTCATTTTCAAAGGCACGCGGCAGCCATTGGGCCCAGTAGGCACCAGCCGGTCGTTGATGTCATCGATCGTCAAGTTAAAGGGATCATCCGGCTCCACAAATCGAAACGGCCGCTTGGCTGGGTCATCGTCCCACTCGGGATGCTGGGGCCAAGATGGATGATCGGGCAGCAGTTGGATACGCAGCTCGATAAAGGCCTCCACATTGGCCGCCACCCGAAACCACGTACCCTGCGGGATGCCCAGTGTGGCGTTGCCCTCGTAGGCCTGCCCCGTGAATCGCGCCGTGGTGGCGTGCCACCTTAGTGTCAGTTGTGCGGGAAACTGCAAACCCGTCAGCCAACTGGTCACAGTGATGGGCACAAC
>JAJDDW010000037.1 GCA_029260115.1 Phycisphaerae bacterium
ATCTCGAAACTTGCCGCTAATTCCGGTGTCTCATATGTCAGCATGAATCCGCCATGAGAGGTGATTTCAAAATGGCGTATGTTCAATCCACTTTCTAAACAGCCCTTCATGAGATTCAAACAGATTGGTACACGCCGCATGCGCTCGTGTAATTGTTTCATATCCCAAACGCGCGGCGTATGTTTTAGCCCGTGAGTTTCTCCCCAGTGATCGCCAACCAGTTCAAAGGCGTCGCCGAGTTTTAGCTTTAGAAACTTCGCAAATCGGTCGCGCTGTTTGATCGCGAGATAGGCGTTGTAGAAAAATTTATCATTGAAATATTGCGCCGACTTTTGAGCACGAACCGCCCGGTCATCGCTACGCTGTGGCGGCTCGGCAAAATTGTACAGGTCGTAGTAGATATTATGAAAAGCAAGGTCCGGCATATCTGCATGAACAGCCGCGGCGGTGAGTCCGGGGACGATGGAATCGGAGGTGACTGTCTGCCCAGATTTGAACCATGACGAAGCGGGATGCCCCATGAATGCAATCACCGGGCCTGGATCAGGGTCGGGCAACGGCGAAGTGTTGAAATCGTCATTCGAGGCGGCCATGGGCATGGTTAGAATGTTCGGCAAGCCAAGACGTTTGAGTTCGTCGCTATGGGCGGTTTCCCAAATCCACTTGATCCAATCATGACTTTCCAAAATGTGCCAATGGTCTGACCATTGGACGTTAGCCATGGTTGATGTCACGGGGTCTAAATAGCAGGCGACATACGGTATGCGCATCGCAGCGGTGGCTAGCATCAACTCCGACGGATCATCGGGTGAGGGAACCAAGGTCATAGCTTCCGTGTTGAAATCTACGACTAATTCGATTTGATTCTCATCGAGAAACTTCTCAATCGTCGGCCCATCGTTGCATCGCTGCTCTAATGATCGATTGAAATCATAACTTGGAAGCTCTGGTAGGCAGATAGCCTCAAATCCCGCTTCATGGGCAGAGCGATGTAATTGTTTGGTTGTCGCGATGCGCAGTGGTGACGCCATAAGCAGTCCTTTTATTTTTTCACATACAAAGCGTCGCCCCAGTTTTGAGGTTGGTCCGACGGGTAAATGGCATGCCTACGAAAACCGCAGTTAGCCATGAATCCATCTATATCGCCAAGTAGCGGAGATTCTTTGTAAATCGGCACGAATGAAACTTCAGTATATACAACCTTGGCGCTTTTTAGAATGTTGCGTGCACCGTGAAGGGCTTTGAGTTCTGCGCCTTGAATGTCTAATTTTAGTAGATCAATGCGTCCTGGGTCGATGCTAGATTCTTCGCACCATTGGTCCAACGTACACACATCGACCTCTTGCTGACCTACGATGCGTGTCCACTGAGCACAGGGATTGCCTTCTTGAAATCCAAGAATCGAATGGCATTCCGAGCTGGCTGTTAAGTTAATCGTCATGGTGCCATCACTGTCAGCCACCGCTTTTTGAACCGGGTGGGCACTGATTTCTGCACAGGTTTTTTGCAATTGCTCGAACGCTTCTGGTACCGGCTCGAAACTGTGTATCTCTGCAGATGGATATAGTCGCCGAAGACCCTTGGTCATGTACCCCACGTTCGCACCAATATCGAGCACAATGTCGGCTTCTGGCAATAGCTGCTTGCAATCATCCGTCCAATTGGTCAGCGAAAACTCGACGGGTGGTTTAACTGGGGCTAAGGCATGAAGCAAAGTGTCGAGACGATGACTGTACAGATGGTTAGCTAGCGTCCGCCGCTGCCCCGCTGCCGCGATAGCCGCGCGTTCTTGTGGGTGTTGGAGGTAATAGTCGATTTTTTCTAATAGATCAGTTTCGCTTGTAAATGCCACGCATTCTTTTCCAATCTCAAAGCACTCGGACAATTCCGGCTGCTGGTAACACAGCATGAAGCCGCCGGCAGCCGTGATCTCAAAATGGCGCATGTTCAAGCCGCCTTCGGCGTTGCCATTGACGAGATTGATATTGATTGCGGTATCACGAAAGTGCTGAAAATAAGCATCGCCCGAAGGTAGCTGACCTCGCGGAGGAATTCCGTAGGCCGTGTCCCAACCCTGGCCATGAAGATGAAAATGTTCGCCGAGCTTGCGCACCAGAAAAATGACGAATCGATCACGGTTGCGCATGCAGAGCGACGCATTATAGAATAGTTTGGCGTTGAAATAGTTGGTCGTTTTCAGCAATCGCGTATGCGCGTCGTCGCTTTCGATAATGGGATTAGCCAGACCAAAAACCTCGTGATACAAATCCCAAAAAGCAGCGTTGGGCATATCCGCATGAGTCGCATTAGCTAGCACCCCGGGAAGCAAAGAAGCCGTCCCCACAGACTGGTTGCTAGTGAAGTAAGTCGAGTTTTGTCCGCCGACAAACGAAACAACGCGCCGCTGCTTACTTGGATCAACGGGCGTCGTATTGTAATCTCGCAAAGGAGCAGCCATGGGGAGGTGCAATACGTTCGGCACGCCGAAGCGCTGTAACTCATAAGCCTGTGCGCGATCCCAAATCGTCTTAACCCACTGCGTACTCTGAAGACACTGCCAAGCGGTTTGCCATCCAATTCCCTGGAAAGCGGTTATCAAGGGATCGATAAAGTGTGAGCAGAGTATCATGCCTGTTGATTCGTGCAGCATCGCGACATCGGACGGAGATGCCTCAGACCCAGGCAAAAACCCCAGTCCCGTGCCGCTATTATCTAAGAGAAAATCGATTTTTTGTGCGCGAAGCAGTGGAGCTAAAGTCTGTCCGACCGCGAGCCGGGAACCCATGTCCGAGGCATAAGCATTTCCGGAAGGGGGAGATGCTACGGGCAATGGAACGATATCGTGCCCGCGCTGCTGACACGCATCTGTCCACCAGCCATGCTGGAATACGCCAATTCGCACACGAGTCTCCAATAGTAGATGCGATAGCTACGATTTCTGTATTCGGCACCAAGGCGCTCGGGAAGGGCGCACCACTCCCTAATTGGATCTATCGGTCCATCAGACTCGATTCGGTGAGGCTATAGTATCCGGTGTTAGATGCTCGGCTTTTGATCGCCGCTGATCGGCAATGAAATGTCCGTGTTGGGTAGCGTGGGGACTACGAGGGGGATCATCGGGGATGGGCTTGCTGCCCCCGGAGCAGCGATATAAGGCTCCATAAAAACTTCAGATAGATCGACCTTGTCAATTTCTCGGCGCAACAGGAAGTATAGCGTGGTGCAAGCACAATAATAAAACGAGACCAAGAACGAAAACATCAAGCCCACCACCAGTAGCACGCATACCCCAACTAGAAACGCTGAAATATATTCATACCACGATAATGATGTCCAAGTAGGCCAGGCGTACAAGGCGCTAGGACCATTCATAGACCAGATTGCCTGGAGCTTTCCAACAGGATCTCCCTCGCCTCCAGTGCGTCTCCATAAACCAAACCAGTTCGCACCTACACCAACGAACAATCGCGTGATGGACAGTGCGGCGAAGGTGAACCAATTAACGAATAGCCAGCATATGGAAGCGAATACCGTAGCCACGACGGAATACACAAACGTCTTCCAAGGTTTGGTAAACGCATAGCTCAGACCGCGAGAAAATGCGTCGTAGGCGTCTTGTCCCTCCGCAGCGACGGCCGGCCACATGAAGTGACCACCGACGAGTAGGCCAAACAATAACGCCGCGATAACGAATCCACCGAGCATGCTTAGCACGAACGACAAACCGCCTAACAGATCACCCAAAAAAGGAATGCGCAGCAATACGCCAGATACGATAAGAAGTACAGCGACGATTAGCGCGAACACCAAAGGTATGCACGGGGCCAATGCGAAGCCACTGAAAAGATGCGTGCGCGCGTAGGTGAGTCCTTGTATAAATGTAAATCGTTCGTCTCTGGCAAATTGGACGGCCGCCAATCGGCAGATCGCGCCGCCGCCTAGCCCCCATAGCAGCAATGTGCCCGCGCCGAAAACGATGAAGAAAAAAGGATGATGAGAGATTAGCCAGCAAATGCCATAGACCAAATTAGTTAAGTTGCGGAGCGGCTTGGTTCGTGAGTAGGTTTCTAGGTATGCGCCCAACGGCGTCCCCGCCGCGACTTCCGCTCCGGGAACCGATGAACCCATCAGGCCAAACACGCAGCGTTCACCATGCTCGCGCCATGCCTCAAAAATCCCGTAATCGCCGGTTAGTGATTCGTAGGGCTGGTCTACGTCAATAGCTACGATAAAGCGGTCAATCGCAGCGGCATCCACACCGCTACCTGCTGTCCAGATAATGTCCAACGCGCTACCGAAAAGAAACGTGCAGATGATGGTCAGCAAGGCCAAGCCAATCTTGGCTGGCTGCAGTGACAGGCTCAAGATGCGGAATATGTGCAATAAGCCGAGCGCTTCGAGCCAATGTGGCGGATGAGTATCAACCCGAGTTGTGGACATGAAAGCTTCCCTAGTCAAAACGGGCGGTAACCCACGTACCGCCAATGTCGCCTCGCATATGTCGCATTATAGGAGTTGTTCCCTCTTTATCAATGCAAGTTTCACCGTGCGAAATTTAGCTAGCTATGGGGCATTTCTGGATAAATTAGCACACCATACCAGAGCCACACGGCACAAGCCTGCGGACATGCGATTAACTAGCTGGTACCATGCACAAGCGATCTCATAAAGGATGTCACCTCAGTGACCAATGATTCTTGCGGTAATTGTTTATCGATACACGCAGCGATGTGGCGGACAATCGCGCTTCCCACGATCGCGCCATCTGCAAACTCACAGACTTCGCGAACCTGAGATGGGCTGGATACGCCAAAGCCAACGCACACAGGTAGTCCATGAGTTTGTTTGAGTTGCCTGACTTGTTCAGCGATACTCTCGCCAAAGTCCTTTCGTTCGCCGGTCGTGCCGGACACAGCCATCTGATAAATAAAGCCGGACGTATAGCTAGCTATTTCCTTTGATCGCGGCGCGGATGTTGACGGTGCGATGAGTCCTATGAAGTGCAGGTCAGCATTACGGCACTGTTCACTAAACACGACGGCTAAGTCCGATGGCGCATCTGGTACGATGACACCATCAAAGCCGGACTCGGCTGCGCGTTGTAAAAAACTTTCTTTCCCGAATCGTTCGATGATGGAGTATGAAACCATCGCGACCAAGCCGCATTGGATGTCTTTACAAACCTGCGATGCGATATCGAATACGCCTGCGATAGTTTGACCACCTGCAATCGCGTGATGGAAAGAGTTTTGTATCACCGGCCCATCGGCGATAGAATCTGAAAAAGGAAATCCTAACTCAATGATTCGCGCGCCTTCACCATCGAACGCTCGAATTAATGTTGTCGTTGTGTTTGCATTAGGATAACCAGCCGTTAAAAACGGTAACACCGCGCAGCTGCCTGAGGCAGGCGCCCGCATAAGCGATTGATCGATACGATTTTTTAACGAAGTTTTCATAATAGCTTAATGTCGAAACTACGTCGAAACCAGCAAGACAGTTACCTTCTACGATAGATCAAATGTTGTCCACTCTGTCAAGAAAAAAATTCACATTATTGGCGCAGAAACGCCGTTAAGTAAAGTTTTTTTGTAAACAAAAACAAGTTTTTTTATATGCGAAAGATTAACACAAAAGCTTTGGCTTTGCCGATCTAATGTGGTATAATAGTAGTAGACGGACAGTGTTGTCTGATCGGTGCGGCTTGATTGCCGGGTTTAGGGACATACATGGCCTGAACCGATATGCGAAACCAGAGGAGGCTCGACGCGGGACTTAACGACGTACTGACCCCATACGAGGTTGGCGGTCCGAGTTCCGGCGAATCACCCACGTACCAGCTGCGGGTTTCGACCATAATGCCCCGCCGGCAGTACCGATGGCCGCATCGCTCAGACAGCACTCGGGCTTACGCTTAATCATGGCGTAAGCCTTTTTTTATAGCTAAGTTGTGTCGATTGGACCCGCCTAACCGGGGGCTGTCCCATAACACATGCAATTCACGCCGCTCGTGTTATAATGTCGATCATGAAATCGCTTGTACTATTCGAAGATGACAAATGCTCGGATTTTTATCCGCTTACATTATGGCGGAGTATTTTCGAGCTTCGTGTTGGCCGAAAGCTCCAACTTGACCGATTAGCCCAGCATCTTGCCATGCCGATTTCGGGAATTTGGGCGCGTGATATAATTTCACCAGTCGCTGCGTTACGCTGCGGCGCACCGGCTAATCGCGCGGCAACTGCCGGAACAATTCTCGTCAACGGACGCTGGCTAACTTCAGGCCCAGTGGAACTGCCAGAAGGGCCGTGCTTAGGCATGGTCGACGGCGAAATCGCGTATATCGTTTGTGATGAAGCGCTGGCCCAGCATTTTGATCCACAAACATTACAACTAGCAAACCAATGGCCTGAAGCAATTAAAGGCGTCGCGCAGCTGGCCGCGCCAGGCACGCTGGTCCGATATCCCTGGCAGGTCATCGCAGACTTACCAGAGTTAATTAGGCAGGATTGGGACGAGGGCGACGCTGAGATTGAATCTGAAATTTCCCCGAAATGTCTGATGGGTTCTAAGCAACATATTTGTATTGGTGAGCGAGCCATCATTCACCCTTCAGCCCTGATCGACGCCACCAATGGCCCTGTATACATCAGTCATGATGTTACTATTGGTGCGTACGCCGTGATCGAAGGCCCGTCGTACATAGGCCCTGGTTCCGTCGTAAACGCTCACACCTGGCTACACGGCGCTAACGCCATTGGCCCGGTCTGCAAGGTTGGCGGTGAGATTGATGGCTGCGTATTTCAAGGATACAGCAACAAGCAGCACACCGGATTTATTGGTCATAGTTTTGTCGGCAACTGGGTCAACATCGGCGCCGGCTCGTGCAACTCTGACCTTAAAAACACCTACGGTAACGTAAGTGTTTCGATTGACGGCCACGCCCACGATACCGGGCAAATGTTTTTCGGAGCCATCATCGGTGACCACGCAAAAATCGGTATCAACGCGGCTATTCCAACAGGTGCAATCATCGGGATGGCCGCCGTCGTAGCCACTACGAGCATACTTCCCAAATGGGTAGACTCCTTCGCTTGGTTAACAGAAGATGGGGTGACCAAAGGTGACCCCAACCGTTTGCTAGACGTAGCCTCGCGCGTGATGGCCAGACGCGACATCGACATGACCGACGAAGAAGTCGAACTTTTCTTGGCGATAGGTTCTCAGTTCACAAGTTAAAAACAGCGACGTAACTTAGTTCCGCATGCCCGTCATGAATGCCATGCTGCGGCGTTCAGCCCACGCGGACACGGTTTTCATAGATGCCAAGGGCTGGTGTCCCTTTCTTCGTTTACTGGCATAGCGTGAGAGACGGATCGATTGGTGTTAATCGGGTAGCCCATGCCCTATTGTTCGTACATGGGGGGAGCCGGTAGATCAGCCTGTTGCCTGAAATTCTTTGGGTGTTAGCATCGCTAAATTCCAGTACATGCTGGACTTTATTGTACGGAACATCTCCATGTCTAATTAGTGTCGTTAGCGACCGCATACAAGATCGATCACGTTCGCAATTTCAACTAAGAATGGCATGGAACAAGCGATCGCAACAACACGACCATTAGTTGAAAATACCTATCTCCCGCATCAATTCTGCACGATTTCACCAAACATATAGCATTGTGATTGGGGAGTCAGTCAAATCAGTCAGTCCTCTATTACAAAGGAGTACAGATTAGATGGGGGGCCACAAGTATAATCTATAGCAAAATAGACCAACATGACGATATGATGCGTCACGGAGTTAACCGTTTACGGCCACACTAGTAATAGAGGAATTCTGAGTATATAATTCTGCATATCGAGAGTGGCTCCATAATAGTCGAAGATCAACATGATTACTGAGCAAGCCGTACAAGAAGTTGTTCACAGACGAAAATAGAGCCAGACAATCACGATCGTAGTAAATTGGGTGTATGAACTTCTTCGCGATCTGAGTTGATGAGTGTGGTATTAACATTATCAAATTTATCGACGTTGCGAAGCTAGGAGATAGCAAAGCCATGTCAACATCTACTCCCCCGACCATCAGGCAACTGGCATTTGTGGGAACATATCAGCCTCGTAAGTGTGGCATCGCGACGTTTACAACTGATTTATGTCAAGCGGTCAAAGGTGCGGATACAGAGATCGTCGTCATAGCGATGAATGATCAGACGGAAGGATACGAATATTCGGACGATGTACGGTTCGCAATCGGAGATCAAGACCTAGCTTCCTATCGTCGGGCGGCGCAGTTTTTGAACGCCAGTCGGTGTGAGGGCGTCAGCTTGCAGCACGAATATGGTATCTTTGGTGGCCCAGCAGGTAGCCATATTATCGGATTATTACAGGAACTCAGACTACCGGTGGTCACCACCTTTCATACCGTTCTGAGCGAGCCTGACCAAGATCAACGCCATGTGCTACAGCAGATCGCAAAGCTTTCCGACCGCGTCGTGGTGATGAGCCAGAAGGCGATAGAGTTTCTACCTAGTATATACGACATCGATCCGGGGAAAATTGACTTTATTCCTCACGGCATTCCAGATTTTCCATTCGTGAATGCCAATCAACTCAAGTCGCGTTTCGATGTTTCCGGACGAGCCGTATTGTTCACCTTTGGGCTATTATCGCCAGCCAAAGGGCTGGAGCATGTTATACGCGCACTGCCCGAAATCAAAAAACAAGTACCAAATGTACTGTATATGATCCTCGGCCAAACACATCCGCATTGTATTCGAGAGAGCGGAGAGACGTATCGACACGGTTTACAAAGGCTCGCTCGCGAGCTCGACGTGTCCGACAACCTGATGTTTCACAACCGTTTCGTAGACACCCGAGACCTGGTTGATTTTATTGGCGCCGCTGATGTGTATATCACGCCATATTTGTGCGAAGAGCAGATTACGTCAGGGACGTTGGCATGGGCAGTCGGTGCCGGCAAGGCAGTAGTCTCGACGCCGTACTGGTATGCTCAGGAGCTTTTAGCTGACGAACGCGGGATACTTGTACCGTTTGAGAACAGCGGCGCGATTGCCGACGCCTGCTGCCTACTGTTGACCGATGAAGAACAAGCCCAGTGCATACGGGAACGCGCTTACCAATATGGTCGGTCCATGACTTGGCCCAGTGTCGCGCAGCAATACCTCTCCTCCTTCAGGCGAGCTGCTGTAGATCGTGGGACGCAGCCCCCGTCACTCGCTCCTAACAAGAAAATTCAGCGGAGACGCGGGGAATTACCCGCCGTCAACCTGCTACATCTGAGCCGCATGACCGATCACACTGGGTTGTTGCAACATGCCCGTTACACGATTCCAGATTATGATCACGGGTATACCACAGATGACAACGCCCGTGCATTGACATTAACGACCACACTCGGCGAACTTGGCGAATTACCGACGCAGGATGTTGAAGAGCTCTCAATGCGCTACCTCGCTTTTTTGTCGTTCGCTTTCAACAAAGACGCGCGACGGTTTCGCAACTTCTTAGCCTATGATCATCGCCGTTGGCTCGAGGATATTGGTTCGGAAGATAGTCATGGGAGAGCTGTATGGGCACTTGGAGCAGCGTCTAGCAGGTTGAAGTCTTCAGACCTACAGGTCATGGCGGCGGACTTACTGTGCCAGGCCTTGCCAGCTGTTGAGGGTCTGTCATCAATACGTGCTTGGGCACATACACTACTAGGCTTGGCCAATGCAATGGAAGGTCCGTATGTACCGCCTGGAGTTCATGGCGTAGCTATGCAACTTGGCAAGCGCCTTTATGATCTATATCTTGCCCACACGACTGAAAATTGGCGTTGGTTCGAGAATCATCTGACCTACGCCAACGCCCGTTTGCCGCAAGCACTTTTAGTTATTGGCAACAAGTTAGACCAAAAGGAATGGGTGGACGCCGCCATCACTAGCCTGACCTGGCTATGTGAGCTGCAATGCGCCGACAAAGACTATTTCGTGCCGATCGGGTCAAACGGTTTCTTTCACAAGGACGGTGAACGCGCCCGCTTTGACCAGCAGCCGGTCGAGGCTTGCGCAACGGTGTGTGCGTGTCTTGATGCTTTTGATGCGACGCACGATCAGCGATGGTACCACGAAGCTGAGCGTGCCTTCGAGTGGTTTCTTGGGAATAACGATTTGAACCGATCGTTATATGACCCTCGGACAGGTGGTTGTCGTGACGGATTGCACCCAGACCGTGTTAACCAAAACCAGGGAGCTGAGTCCACAATATCCTTTCTTCTCTCCCTCACGCGTATGCGTCTGGCGGACCAGACGCTCATATTAGACCCGGCTCAAGATATTTTATCCTTTTCATAGGAGCGACGCTTGTTCGAAAAAACCAACGGCCTTCTTTGCCGATTTGCGGGGAATCCGATCCTCACGGCGAATGGATGGCCCTACCAGATAAACGCTGTATTTAATGCCGCCGCGACTATGCTGGCCGATGGCACAACTTTGTTGCTATGTCGAGTTGAGGACGGCC
>JAJDDW010000038.1 GCA_029260115.1 Phycisphaerae bacterium
TGCGCCATCTCCGATCGAATAGGGGCTACTCGCCCCAATCCCCTCGGCTTCAATCCCCCCCGGAAAGGGGCTGACGCCAGAAGGAGAGTACAAAATATGCGAAATTATTATTGACAACGTACAGCCTCTTCATGGATACTCAAATGGGAGCAGGCACTACGCACAAATAGCGTGCTCAGTGCCAAGCAATATCGACTAGCCACAAAGCCATACAAACCCAAGAAGCCTTGGGGGTTGGGATGGCGACTATCACGCACGTTACGGGACACACCGCTTCATTTTCATGACGGCGGGCTACCAGGATTTAATGCATTGTTTGCTCGCTACCCAGGCGAGAATGCTGTTATTATTATCTTATGTAATCGCGACGATGCAGCGGCTATCGTTGGTAAACGATTATCGAGTGACTTTTTCTTAGAATAAAACTACAGCCTCACCGCCTCTATTCTCCTCGGCTTGACCCACTCCCGGAAAGGGGCTGACGCCAGAAGCGGAGAACAAAAAAAGCGAAACGCTTATTGACAACCAACAGCCTCTGCATGGATACCGGGCCAACGGCGACAACATCATTCATTATGGGCGGGTGCCCCAGTATCAATAAGAAGGACCAGGCCCCCGGCTTTTACTAGTTGCGGTTTGGAAGCACCTTCTATTCGGAAGCCAACTTCGGTCAGGCAAGCACTAAGGCGTGGATGGACTGGTAAGATGCAAGGGGAGCAGTGTGACAAGTTCGGTAAACTTATTCTTAAGAGCAACTAGTCGCGTTTTTCGGGTCATCGATCAGGCGCTTCATTTGATCGCTCAACTTTTACATCCGTCCAACGGTCATATGGCGCGTCGCCTGAGGTGAATATCGACATGGCCCACCAAAGCGGGCCAATCATCGAAATCAACGCAGGCCCCCACAGCCAAATAGGAAACGCATTGTTATCGCTATAAAATGCATGCTGGGCCATCGTATGACCAAATTCCCATGGTACAAATTTTATGGCATTTCGAATCAAGGCGCGTTGGAAGGAAAGTCTTTCATCCGAACGATTTCGTACTTGTATTTTAGCTACGCGCTTTCCCACCGACGCTTGCCAATACGAACTTTCGCAAAGAGCGAAGTATAGTGTAAATGGCACAGTGGCTAGCAAAAAACCGACCGTTTGCGCAATCCATGGTCCCGAAAAACGAGAAGGCTTACCGTCTGTAGCCGTCATTACGATCAAGTAGATCAGACCGCCCCATAAAGCGAAAAATATCCAGTCTATAGCGAATGCTACAATGCGACGGATAAAAATTGATCGAGTATTGAAAATAGCACACCTAGAACAAAGTCGAATATTTGCTTATTCGGTTGCTGGAGATTTTATCGTAGCTACTGTCAGGAAGAAGACAAGGCCATAGACGAAGCTTGCTCTGAAACAGCAGCTAGAGACCTTGCGGGCGAGCAACGTCACAATCGCCTATGAATTGCAATTGTACCGCGATAATGAAATATAGAAATCGCGAGATTAAATTTCTTTCTTGACGACTGACCAACCATGTACCAAGCGGAGCGCCGATAAGCACGACTGGGATGCAGGTTAGCCAATAGATACAGCCTCACTGACCCTATTTTCCTCGGCTTGACCCACTCCCTGAAAGGGGCTGACGCCAGAAGCGGAGAACAAAAAAAGCGAAACGCTTATTGACAACCAACAGCCTCTGCATGGATACCGGGCCAACGGCGACAACATCATTCATTACGGTAATACTGTATACCCCGACTCTGCGCCATCATTCACAGCAGGTGCGCCAGACTGATCGTGGGGCACGCTAATAAAGCAAGTGTCTCGCGTACTGTTACCTGCTGAATCACTAATGTCAAAAGTCACGCCGTACACGCGGCCATTACTGCCACCACGGCGCTCGGCGCGAAGCATAAATGAGCTGTTGTCGATGATGATAATGTCATCTGTTGTATTTCCATCGCCATTCGAATTTTCTGGTTCATCGCTAAATATGTTCACAATCTGTCCTGCCATATTCACATCTAAATCAACTTCGCATAAATCCCTTACGCAATCGGCAAGACTGTGGGTCTCATATTGATGATTGGGAGGCCACATCTCAAATGCAATTCCCTCCGGTGCGAATGGTGGAAGTGTGTCTTCGACCTCAACAGTTCTCGAGGCCTTTGTCGCTACGTTTCCACAGAAGTCCGTAGCGCTATAGCTAACAACGTAAACATTCGGTGTGGAGATGTCGACAACATCGCCTCCAACCCTAGCTTCAGTCAGTTCGACATCGCATGCATCCATGACTTTCGCGCCTTGCTCAAGATAATCGTCGAAATTGCATTCCAAGATCATCATCTCTGAGCCGTTGACTACGATTGCGGGTGGTTCAGAATCCTGAACGTCTGCAGATGCCGAATTCATCGTCTGATTGCCACAATGATCCGTGGCCATCCATGTAACATCGAATACACAATTACCCTGCAATTGTTCGCGATCGTAGTTGTTTACGATAGTTACTTCGCTGCATTCATCCTCAGCCGTTGCAGACGCTAGCCATGGGCCAAGCGCACTTAAATCGGTATTGTCAGCACAAAAAATTTGGTCATCGGGTACAGTAAGCATGGGAGCAGTTGTATCGACAATCGAAAATACGGCGGTTGTTGAGCCTGTTTCGTCACACGCATCGGTTGCAGTCCAAATGACATCCGCATTAGATGCCCCATCACATGGTATACTTAGATCTGAAATTTCATGCGTGATTGATTCACTACCACAACCTCCCACGACAGAAACATCTGCAAGCCAAACATCAAACGCAGTTTCATTCCCTAGACTGTCACACTCCACAGTTGTGTTACCTGGCGATTCGACAACAAGCAGTGGTTCAGTATTACGAATTGTAAAAATTGCGGTATGAGTTGCCTCGTGACCGCAGGCATCTGTCGCCGTCCAAGTGGCTCGAGTCGTCCCTACGTCTGCACAGCCATCTGACAATCGTACGTCATCTCTCATCAGATCAACATCTCCACAATCGTCAGTGACTATCGTACTGTCTAGCCACTCTTGAAGCAGTTGAGAAGTAACGCTGCCATCGCAGTCGACTGTTACGTCATCTGGGCCGTCGATGCTTGGTGATGCAAGGTCTGTGACATCGAAAATTGCGGTGTGCGAAATCATATTGTCACAATCATCCGTTGCCATCCAAGTGACAGTAGCTGATCCTGTTTTACCGCAATCATCCGACAACCCGATGAAGTTATTTAGAACTACGGCATTGCTGCATGTGCTAGAAACGCTAGCACTACTAAGCCACTGCGCAAGCGCAGCATCATTCAACAACTCGTCACATTCGAAACTAATATCATCTGGCGCCGTCAACGAAAGCTCATTATCTAGAATTACGCGCATGTTCAAGCGTAATGGAGCGTCTGGGTCAATACTGGATGAATTAGTATTGCAACCTGCCACGATGCTGACACAAAGTGCGCATAATGTGAACTTAATAAACTGTTTCATAGTGCTTCTTCCTCTCAATTCCCCTTTTGTCAAAGCGAGGACGACCAATAGACCGATAACACTCAATTTCGACATCAACAATATGGTAACACAATTGGCGAAGTTTGTTAAGAAAATATCCGGACCAGCAGCATGACTCACCTCACTCAATCATGGCAATTGCTTAACAGGCCAGGTGGCCCAGATCCATCCTATTGACCTGAGGGAGTCGATGATATGCATGAAGAGCTATGCCTTCGCCTTCGCCGATATGGCCAACCGGGTGATGCTCTATCGCGACGCTCCCATGCAAAATCCGAGCGGCGAGGGCGACAGGCCCGTGTCTTCAAACCGCCTCATGTGCCGTGGATGTGCAACACATTCGTGAGTTTTGTGACAACCGGAAGACACCGGTCGATGGTGCTACCGGATCAGAGACGACTACCTAGACCGTCCTTAATTCATGCAGGGGGGCGAGCGGATGAACCCGTGGCCGATTTACAATTCCGACGTGCCGTTGAACATGAAGTATCGAGCGCGAGCCGGCATAACATTTCGAAATATCGTTTTACAATCAATTTGATGAGTGCGGATTTTGCGGTTCAGGTATGCTGACACGTGTCTGACACGTTTTCGGCGGCTTCCCACCGCGAACGCGCTCGACATAGCCCGAAAGCCGACGTATTCAAAATAGCTGAGCACACCTTCAGGTTTTAAGCATCGGCGGATGACTTTGAAAACGTCATGTACATCGCGCAGTGCAAAAGCAGTAAGCGGTAAGCCGGAGATGACAAAGTCGTATTTGTCCACCCCTTCGATTTCCTGAACAGGGCAGGTTAACAGATTGACACGCTTAGACGCGACAGCCTCTGCGAAATCCGGCTGAGTCAGTATGTCTTGCCTTAACGTCTTGATGAACTCAGGTTGAATCTCGCATACATCTAATTCATCATCGGGACCAAGAATGCTTCCCAGGTATCTTGTGATGGGCCCAGTACCCGCACCAACCTCCAGCACGCGACATTTACGTTGATGATTTTGATAAGGCCAGCACAGGGCAGCCGCTAAAAACTGAGAACTTGGCGCTACTGCTCCGACGATGTTCGGTTCGGAGACATACTCTTTGAGAAAACGAATGTGTTGACCAACAGCCATGACGTCCATCATACTCCGAGGTACACCGAAACCAAATTACCCGCATTTTCAGTCCGATAAACGACGTAGGCGTTCCCCGTACCGCAATCGAATGTCGAATCCTAGCCCACACCAGTCGTCTTGACCAGTATGCCCTGAAACTGACTGCAAGCTGTGATATTAGGCCAGCTTAGTCCGGTATTACGACACATATTCTACGCTAGGGTGAAAAGGTTTGTTATAGGTCGTCATTTTTTATCTTTTTTGTTGAAATCGGCTGGCTTGGGCGAGTATAATATAGCGTGGAGAGAAATACTCCAACGTTGCAGGATCGAAATTGGGCGATGCCTGCGCGCTGGATACTCTACCAAGCGTCGGTTTCGGTCGTTCTGCAGACGATAGGACCAACGCGTGATGGATTGCGGGTGACGACCTGCTAACGGGTAACCTAGCGAAGTGACGTTTCCAACCGTCATGAGCTGGACCGGCCCCGTTTTTAAAGAAGGAGGTGGTCCGTTGGATAACTACGATATGGAGAGACTGCTTTAGGCAGTCTTGACGCGTCGTCTCAAACGACGACGCACAAAACTAGGCCCATCCGGCTCACCGTCGGATGGGCCATCTTTTTTTCTATTCACCCCGCCTATCTCTCTAGAAAATCGTATCGCTTGCCCACATGACCAGAATCGAGACAATCTTATGTCTTGATAAATTGCATGACACTGACCTCGATCATCATCCTGGGAGGAAGCTATTGTGGACAAGCTGCTAGACCGTTTCTGTCGCTACGTGAAAATCGAAACCACAGCCGTCGAAGAAACCGACGCTTACCCCAGCTCGGCGAATCAGCTTGAGCTTGGAAAATTGTTGACACAAGAACTCAAAGATTTAAAGCTTGACGACGTGTCCATGGACGAGCATGGCATCGTCATGGCTACCATCGCGGGCAATGTGGACGGCGCGCCGACGGTCGCCTGGTTGGCACACATGGATACGTCTCCCGAATATACCGGCAAGGACGTTAAGCCGACGATTCACAAGAATTACGACGGTCAGGATATCGTGCTGTCCGGGGATTCCTCCAAAGTGATTCGCGTTAACGAGACGGAGGGGTTGGCCCAGCTAAAAGGCAAGACCTTAATCACGACGGACGGGACGACACTATTGGGCGCAGACGATAAGTCGGGCATCGCTGTCATCATGACGGCTGCAGACCATTTGCAATCACATCCGGAAATTAAACATGGGCCAATTCGCATCGTGTTCACTTGTGATGAAGAAGTGGGGCGGGGGACCGATAAGCTTGACCTCAAGAAAATCGACGCCGTATGTGCCTATACGCTCGATAGCGAAGCCGAGGCGCATATGGAAAGTGAAACTTTTTCCGCAGACTTGGCCATCGTCACCGTGATGGGAAAAAACATCCATCCTGGCTTCGCAAAGGGGAAGATGATTAACGCGATTCGTTTAGCCAGCGATTTTATCTCGCGCATGCCCCGCGACGGTATGTCTCCAGAAACAACCAGCGGGCGGGAACAATTTATTCATCCTTACACCCTAGAGGGCGGTGTAGATAAAGCCAGCTTTCGTAGCATTTTGCGAAGTTTCGTGACCGCAGATTTGAAAGGCCAAGCGGCCTTGATGCAAAAAATCGCAGATGATATTGTGGCGGCTAACCCCGGTTCGAGCATTGATGTTGAGATTAAGAAACAGTATCGCAACATGATCGAATACTTAGACAAAGAACCTCGCGCAGCCGCCCTGGCTGAGCAGGCGATTCGAGCGACAGGGCTTGAGCCAAAGATGGAATCCATCCGCGGCGGTACTGATGGCTCACGACTAAGCGAAATGGGTTTGCCTACGCCTAACTTGTCCGTCGGCATGCACAACTTCCATTCCCCCTTAGAATTCGCATGCCTGGAGCAAATGGAAAGCGCCGTGAAAATACTAATCGAACTGGCACAGCTTTGGGGTAAAGAGAAATAAACATCGATTAAGTATTTTCTAACCGAGCCGCGTGGCTTTAAGCCCGCGCGGAGTTTCGATTTTGTATGATCGCGAAATTTAGTCGAGCCATATAATAAGGAAATGACTTTTGACGGATGATGCAGTCAGACAAGGGCCTGTAAAAATTCTTCGGGATTATTTCAGCGCATTTACTGCGTTGAAAAGCTGCCCGCGTCCGTTTTGGGTCGTACAACTAATTAACTTGCTTGATGGTATTGCATACTTTTCAATGCTAACCGTAAGCACGTTATACCTAAGCGAGACAATCGGTTACGACGACAAGTCCGCCGCCAACATTTGGGCGATGACGGCTGCTGTGTATACCGGTGTAGGTGTTATTGCTGGGTTCATCGGCGATTGGCTGGGTATAAAAAGAACACTACAGATTTCCGTCATCATGCTCGTCGCCTCTCGGCTTGCTATCAGCGCGACAACGGTTAAATCGATAGTCGTACCATCGCTATTCTTCATTCAGATAGGTACGGCTATCATGACGCCTATCCTCATATCTGCCACGAAGCGATACACCACAAAAGAAACGCAGTCCGCCGGTTTCAGCATGCTCTATTTCCTGATGAATATCGGTGCATTTCTGGGCAATTATGTGCTGGACCCGTTGCGTGCGTTACCTTACAGCAACCGGACAGTCTTCATGATGGGGTCGGTTATAAGCATTATATGCTGGTTGGCTATCTTGTTGCTATGGCGCAAGGAGCTACCTAAACAACCTAACGGTGATGCAAAATTAAATGAGGTTAAGCTCGGTAACAAGACTACAGAAGCACCAAAGCAGGAATCGATCTGGCTCATCATATGGAGTGTAATTAGAGAAAGTGCATTCTGGCGTTTTATGTTATTTCTTGTGCTGTTGGTCGGGGTTCGACTGGTGTTTGAGCACCAAAATCAGATTTATCCTAAGTACTACCTTCGCACGATTGGCCCGGATGCCCCGGTGGGAAGGTTAAGCTCCATCAATGGCCTAATCATCTGTTTTGGAATCATTATTTCTACGCCTATCGTGGCGCGATTCAAGTTATTCAACGTGATGTTTTTTGGTATATGCGTCTCAGCAGGTTCCATGCTGTTCATGGCTATTCCCCCGATGTTTTTTATGGATATGTTGGGCGTTACGATTTCTCAAGCCTACACAATTATTGTCATCGCGCAGATTGTGACCTTTTCCATCGGGGAAGTCATCTGGTCGCCCAGGCTATACGAGTATACGGCTGCCATTGCGCCTAAAGGACGGGAAGCCTCGTACATGGGACTGTCTTATCTACCTATGTTTTTTGCGAGGTCTGCAGAAGGCCTCTTAGCCGGCTGGTTACTAACTAACTACTGCCCGCCGGATGTTACCGCCAATCTTACGACGTTGCCCTACATGCAAAGCCCGCAGTTCATGTGTCTAATTCTTGCTGGGATTGCGATTTCTTCACCGCTATTAATTATTGTCCTGCGTGGCGTCATCCAAAAGGAAAGCTGTTTAGAAAAGGGCGAGCCTCCTCAGCCCACCTCTACTTGACCCCGCAGCTATGATGAGTGAATTACTATGAGCGAAGATACCAATCTAGCTGCTACGCCACCCGACGACGCCGCAAATAAATCCGGATTCAACGCCACCTTTTGGTTATGCAACATTATCGAGATGTGGGAACGGTTAGCCTATTACACCTTACGCCCCATTGCGCCTATCTACATCATGCAAGCCACCGAGCCAGGCGGGCTTCATCTGACCGCAGCCCATAAGGGTACGATTTATGCCTGGTGGGCTATCGTTCAATCCCTGCTGCCTATGGTCACGGGCGGTATCGCTGATCGTTATGGCTATAAGAAAACGCTCTTTTTCTCGATCACCATGAACATCGTTGGCTATCTGACCATGGCTTATTCGCATAGCTACTCGGGATTTTTCGCGGGCGTTATCTTATTAGCGTTCGGAACATCCTTTTTCAAACCCAGCTTACAAGCCACCCTCGCCCATCAGCTTGGCACGGCGAATTCATCACTAGGCTGGGGCATTTTCTACTGGATCGTCAACGTCGGTTCGCTAATAGGGCATTACATATCCCCGCTATTGTTGGGTAACCCACACTCCGAGGGCGGATGGAAGATGTTGTTTCTCGTGTGTGCCGGGTTCACGGCACTGAACTACTTGATGCTCCTTACTTATAAAGAAGTCCCGTCAGGCGCATCAAAGTCTCAAAGCCCGTTCCAGCTATTTATTCATACCATCGTCAATGTATTTGAAGCAAGATTAATCGCCTGGCTACTCATTATGTCCTGCTTTTGGCTGATGATGTATCAGCTATGGGATTTACAACCCAACTTCATTGTGGACTGGGTAGATAGCTCTATGGTCGCGGCTTATGTCCCGTTTGAATCGTGGAGAGAAATAGGCGACCAAGGATTAGTTCAAGTACCACAACAGGTTCTCATCTCTTTCAATTCGCTGCTCATCGTGACCATGATGGTTCCTGTTTCATGGATGGTCCGCCGCATGAGAACGCTAACAGCTATGTTCTTCGGCATGATCGTCGCTACATTTGGCCTAGTCGTTGCAGGTATGACGTGTAACGCCTGGTTCCTGCTACTGGGTATAGCGTTCTACTCGCTCGGTGAAATGCTGACAGGCCCTAAGAAAAATGAATACCTAGGACTCATCGCACCGCCTGGCAAGAAGGGGCTTTATCTTGGCTATGTAAATATACCCATCGGAATCGGTGTTGGTATTGGTTCATATCTAGGCGGATATCTATATGGAAACTTCGGCGAAAAAGCCAACCTCGCCCTAAAATACCTCATGCAGCAAACCCCGCTAGGCCAAGGTAAAACATGGGACGGTAGCATCGATACCTTAGAAAATGCCGTTGGCGTATCTCGACAGGAAGCTTTCGTAAAATTACAAGAAGTACTTGGCAAAGACGGTGTCGCTGCGACCAAGCTGTTGTGGGATACCTATCACCCACAATACTACGTCTGGCTACCATTTGCCGCCATCGGCATCATCGCCGCGATTGCCCTGGCTATTTATGGCCGACTTGCGATGAAGTGGTCAGATATGAACGCTTAATCTGTCTCGCCACCGCCGTTGGCAATTTTATAGGCAGAGCTAACAGCAAGAAGTAAAAATAGTCCGTCCATGGGTGACCACATAGATTGTGTGAAAAGCATGAAAGCATCGTCCGCAAAATCGGCAACTTCTTCACTTGATGGTAGCTCCTCATCTTGCTGTTGCCATGCTAGTGTGTATTTTTCTATCCTGGCTGCTCTAATTTCATCAATTTTTGTTTTGTATTGATGAGCCGGGATGTCGTCTACTTTCTTTGTGGCGTCGGCGTAAATAGATTGCCATTCACTTTCTGAAGGTGACCAATAGTCCTCCTCGTCTTCGTGTTGTTCTCTACGTGAACTTACTTCTTCATCCACAAAATCGTAAATCAATGTCGTATAGACGTAGGCGGCGTCATGCCACATGTCGCCCTCATTCCAACCCTCGTACTTTTTGTTTTCTTTATCCAGCTCTTCATGAGACATAGCTGAAAACTTCTCAAACTCTTCATCGTAAATGGTTGATCGTTTTTCATTAGTAAATGAAAGTCCTTCCTGTTGCGCACGAAGATCGGAGTAATGCTCAGCAAGCATTTCCGGTATATATTCGAAGCTTTCGTCAGTTTCTATTTTTCTCAATTGCGCTATACGCGCTTCGCCAGATAGCTTTTCAATTTCTTGTGAACATTGGCCGTGGAAGGTTTTCCATTGTCGTTCGTTTGATTCCCAATCTTCGTTGCCAGCGGCTATTTCCTGCGCGGATTTGTCAGATATTTTCGTGCTTGCACATAAATTAGTGAGGTGATGATGCACGTAGGATGCATCCGCCCATCTATGAGTTTCCTGCCAATTTTTTATATCTGACAATGCAGATTCAGTCTCTTGCGGTGAGTACTTCGATATTTCGTCATAAGCATTATCTAATAAGAATTCGCGCCTACTGTTGGACCAATAAAGCCCCAATGCTTCCGCTTCGATATCGACCCGGTGACGCATAATACGAATTTGTTTGTCCTCAAACGATTCTTCTGTCATATACGTGAGATTATCTGCTTCCGCTCGTAATCTATTTGTGCGTTTACCAATTTCATCATCGTTCATAGCTACGGCCTTTTTGAGGCCCTGCGGGAATGTCTCTTCCCAAAGTCTTTCGCGTTCCTTCAAGTCGTAAATGCCGCGTTCATCGAAAATCTCATTTGTATATTGGACGGCAATAAATTGTCGTTGCAAATCGACGTTGTTAGTGTTACCCGTAAAGACTGCCTGGATGATAAAAACAAACAATGCAATCTTGGCTAAAAAAATACCAAACACGCTCATGCCGGAAGCAACTAGGCCGGCACGCATGTTTGCTTTTCCGTATCCTTTTAACATGCCGTATCCACATAAACCGCCGATTCCCCATGCGATCCAACCTATTTGATAATCAGCAGCCATGGCAATCCCAAACCAAACCGACGCACCCACCAACGCGGCAATGCCGCTAAATATTGTACCTAGCATAAATTTCCCCGAAGCCTTCGAAAGGCTGGCGATCTTACTAGGCTTAGTCCTCGCGCCTTTAACAGTTTTACCCGTCTCGCGATTATAGCCACAACTCACACACAGCATGACTCCGCCGTCCAGCATGGTATTACACTTGGGGCAGGGTTGTTTCGCGACGCCGCGCGATGAAGGCTCTAACGCCGGAGCAGACCGTTCCATCGCGGCTAACTCTTCAAGGCCAAACGTTCCATCTTCAAATGGGTCCTTGATTGGCTCGACTTCGACTGGTTTCTTGATCTTAGGCGCGGGAATGACGAATATATTCTCGCACTTCGGACATCTCGCTTTCCTGCCCGCAGCACTAACCGGCACTTTCAATTTTGCGCCACATTTACACTTGGCGACAAAACGCGCCTGCGATTCACTTGACATAAACCACTCCCTCCGACATTTTTGGCTCATTAGAATTGCGACGACGCCATCCTAGGGGATTAGCCTAAGAATTTCAATATCTAAATATTTTTGTCCGATAAAGTCCTCGTTTCCGGTCTGAAATGCAGGAAATTAGCAGATTACGGCGTTACTGTGAAGTTAGCCGTCACCGTCTTATCACCGTCGATGGTGACTGTTATCTTGTTGGTCGAACCAGTCGCGCCGCCACTCCATGACGCGAAGGTGCCGCTGACGGGCGTAGCGGTTAGCTCGACAATGTCGCCTTGGCGGAAGGACGTTTTATTCGGATTCATTGTTACCGTACCCGACCCGGCTGGTGTGACGACGATGGCTACCGTGCGCGGCGGGAAGAAGTCTACTGTCACTTCCTTGTCAGCGTCCATCGTGACTGTAATCGACGGATCGCTTCCCGAACCCGCACCACCCCATTTATCAAACGCATAATCGCCAGACGGCACCACAATCAGCGTAACCAATTCCCCCTTTTCATAGGCGAATTGGTCGGGGGTTTTTATAATGCTACCTCCGATAGGGTCGGAAAGTACAATGGTGAGTCGTGGCGGGTTGACGAATAGGTCACCTTCAAACGCAGTCGTCTTGGGCTGAGCTAAGTTTTTATAAATCAAATCGTCGTGGGCAACCTGAAGTTGAGCCACATCGCCGTTCACGCTGATCGTACCAATACTACCGAATGAACCAAGCTCCAAGCTAGCCGGGCCTATCAACGCAAACGTGTCCGGCCTCACATTTTCCAGTCGCCACCCCCCACTAGATGGCGTAAGCCCATCATTGGTTTGCTGCGTAAACACTGGCTCATCTTGGGCGACGAAAAATTGAAACTCACTGATATTTCTGGGCACATAAACCGCGTTTAATTGAAACTCTGTGCGAGATAAGCCAGGGTCAAATTGCCGATCGAGCACCTGCACAATCGTCTGATTCGGATCGCCAACCAGCGAAGCTACATTAACATCTGTCGAAAAAGTAGACGTTTCACCTTCATGCGTAAAATCTATGCGGGCCGTCGTCACGCCAACATTTTTTTGCGTTACATAACGTAGGGTCCAATGCCCACGCAGATCATCAGCTAAATCGCTAAATACGCCGGTTAAAGTAGACGCATCCGAAGCCGGCAGGTATTTGCCACCCGTGCCATCCGCCATGGACATGAGTAGGGTTTCGTTATTTGTCGTATCACCAAAACCAATCGGATATAGCATGACATCAGCCGACGCCGCGTCAGACAGAATAGCCGAGGGCAGCGTCTCGCTGGTCGTATCGTTACCATCCGTAAGAAACACGATGGCACGTTCTTCACCAGGCTCGCGATCGACCGCGCTCAATGTTGTTAGTGCCAAATTAACGGCATCCCAGACCCGACTAGCCCCCGACTCCAGCGACCCCAAAGCGGGAATCGCATTGGCCAGGGTTGTTTTCCCTGTATCATTCGTTCTTGTTAATGGCTGAACAATATTAAATCCGAGACCAAGCTCGGTACGGTCGTGAAATTCTATCAGCCCCACATCTTGAGTCGCCGAGAAATGATCTCCCAAAAGAAACGTCTTCGCCGCCTCCCTCATCGCATCAATCGCCCCAGCCGCCTGTACGGATTGCGAGTAATCAAGCACAAGAAAAAGCCTCAGTGGTAGGTTAGGCGCCGATGAAATCGAATAGCCCGTCTCCGCATAATCAATTTCGATACCGTCCTCAAAGATGCGAAACTGCTCGCGTGTGACGCCATCAAATATCGGCTGCCCGACTCTATCTTCAAGGCGAAGCGACAGTTCAACAATAAACGGAATCCGTGACCGATCAGTCAAAATACGAGCTACAGGCCCCGTCCTATCCACGCAAATCGCTTCCTCGCAAAATTCTGTATTCGCGCAGTCGTCATCCACCGCGCAAGGCGTTGGCGGATCAAACGCTTCAGACGTCTGAGAAAACGTTTCGGTAAATGTATCACAGGTCACATCAACGAATAGCGTGAATCGGCCAGCAGACGTTATCGTCAGCATCGTTTGACAGCTATCCGCTGCGTCGAATGTCCCAGCTGTATCAGATTCAACCCGCCATCCACACACGCACGTCGTCGGCGCAGGCTTTTGTGCCGTGGATGTGTGTGTGCCATCAGTAGGCGTGGCAGGGTCCATGGTGCCAGTTGTTTCGTCCACTGTTTCGTCCGGCAAATCAGATGGAGCCGGCGCGAGTAGACTATAAACATCACCAACGACCAGTTCGGCGAACGCGACGTTAGGGTTTTCAATCGCAAGGCTGCTAGGCGGGAGTGGCTGACATATCCCGCTCTCGCAGGTGGCATCAGCGCCGCAATCGGCATCACTTTCGCAGGTCACCGCATCGGCTTCTGGTATGCAAAGTCCACCCACGCAAAGAAATCCTGGATCACAAATCAAATCGGCACACACATCGCTGCTACTACCAGGTGGTTGGCAAGCGCCATCTTCACACCGCCAGCCATCAGCGCATTCTTCGTCTGTGCTACAGCCTAGTGCGTTATCATCCAGCACGCACAATCCCTCAACGCAAACTTCGCCCACTGCGCATTCGATGTCGATGCACGCCTCGTCAATACCACCCGATGAAGGCCCGCACGATAGCACCCCGGCCATGAGGCTCATCCCCAGCAGTACAGACATGCGCACAAATTCAGCCCGCGCGCACACCGGTCGTGTTGTCGGGTAGCATCCCATAACCATTCCTGTCGGTAGGTTCGCAGGACGCAGTAAGTTAAAACTGCGATTTTTGATTAAACGGGTGGAATGAGCATCATTATTTGCCGTGATAGCCGGGGCAGGAGTCCTATCGCCGGCTTATGGTGTTGGACGCAATAGGTATTGAATTTCCGCCGGTTCGGACGGCCCTGCAAATAGATCAAACTGCGGCGTACAAAGCGGGGCTAGCAATTCACAAAATAGATCGACCCAGTCCTTTTTAATCGACGCCCGCGACGCCGGTTCCAGCCCGTTAGCCATCTTCACCAGCATGGGCGCGATCGGGCGTAAGCCAATGTCCCATATCTGAGCGTGCGTGCGGGTGATGAAGGGGCTAGCCTCCTCTACGCTCAGTCCAGCTTGCGAGAAGCGCTGCTCCCAACTACTGCGATCCGCCAACGTGGGCCAGGTATCGAGTCGACCACGCCCGATGATTTCCAAAAAACGCTCGCCAAGTTGATCGCCAAATGACCCCAGCGTATAGCCCTGCATACAAGCCAGCTTGACCTGCAATACAATACGCCCGCCGGGTTTGGTAATGCGTTTAAGCTCGCGTAGAAAAAGATCAATGTTGTTAATCCAATAGGCCGCGTTGCAATAGACATGCTGAAACGAGTCATCGCTAAAAGGCATAGGCTCATTGGCGTCATGCTGCTTAAGCTGCTGATAAAACGACAAGGCACGGGCCTTGGCGAGAAGTACCGTTTTCAAATCGATACCCATTTCAATCGATTGAGATGGCTGCGTGGCAATCCGAGGTTTGTATTCATCGCTAGCTACGTCGAACATATCTGCATGAGCGTTTGTCACATCATCCAGTTGACCTGCTGCCGAAAAGACATCGAAAGATGGGTCTAATGCGCCGCCGCTATGCAGAAAACTAAACAGCCCATCCCCGCAGCACACGTCCAGTGTCGGGCTTTCCATCGCACACTGCGCTAGCGTCTCACTGCGCAGTGTCATCCAAAAGGCATTCTCAGGTCGGAGCCAATATACGTTTAGAAACTGGCGCAATTTGTCCATCTTGCGTAATGAAGAGGCCACTGTAGTCGAGTTTGCTATGGCTGTGGGCATATTTGGTCCTTGCGCATCACCGCGTCTACGTCGATCGTATCAATCCGCGGTAAATCATACGGGCCAGCGCCGCTTATGACCATGTTTCGTTTTGTTGAAAACGCCTGTGCAAATCCAGCTTGTTTTACGAGGTCTTTGGTGCCATCCGAGAAACTACCGAACGGATAAGAAAATGGCCTGCGGTCCGCGCCAAGCCCATCGTGCAGCATGGACGAAATCCGTTGTATATCGTGCCATTGGTCTGACAGTGACATCTCAGCCAGGGGATCATGCGTATAGCCATGCCCGCCAATCGTATGCCCCTCTGATTGCAAAGCCGTCAGATCATCCCAGCTCAAGTACCAATGCTGCGACCATCGGGCGGGCGAGCCTATATGGGCCTGAAATAAATGTTCAATCGCACGACGTGCAATTTCAGTGGGAAGCTCAACATTGATGAAATATTTCAAATGGCCACGCGACACTGACTCATAGTGATACATGCGCTCAGCTTTAGCCAGGTCCATCGCCGCCCACCAATCTCGCTCCGGCGCATGTTGATCGAGATAGCTCAGCAAGTCTTGTTGAAACGGACATTCACCAAGTTGAGCCAACAACAAATGAAGCATGTGCGCGGTTAACATCGTCTGCGAGGCCATCGGTTGACCAGCCGTGAAAAAAGTGCCGCGCAATCCATACTCTTTAAGTATAGGCGCCACCGTTTGCGCATGGTCTTTAAGCCCGTCGTCAAAGGTAGTCAGAAAAGTCCGCTGTGGTATGCTCGCTCTACCCTGCGACCAAGCATAAAATGTTGGCCAGTCTATCGGTTCATATCGCGTGCAGAGCGAGTCCAACTGTTGACGAAACGATCGTGAAGTTAGCCCGCCAACCCCATGAGAAGAAAATGGTTCCGTATCGCGAATGTAGTGGTACATGACCACCATACATTGGCTATCGCCAGACGCGGCGTGATTAATCAGATCATTGTGCTTGGTGGGGGGGGTGTCATGAGGCTGCGAATTTGGTTCTGAGTCCGGCATTATATAAACGCCTATCGGCTATCGACGCAAACCTCTCCATGCGTAAGCCTATTAAGCCCGCTCCATGGGATATATATCACCCCATCGGCCCGAGACTCAATATTCTGTATTCAAGCTCCACTAAACCAGTACAGCCCTAGCGACCAACGCTACCTTAGCCCACACCATCTTAGCCCAGTCACCGCGCTACCCATGGGCGATCCAGCTCATCGCTTCACGGAAACTCGGCGCTTTGCCCTGCATGAGTATGCCGATACGGAAAATGCGGCCAGCAATAAACACGCAGATAAATGTCGTGATTAACATCAACACCACGCCCAGCAATGGCTGCCAATTTGGTACGCCAGGGGGAACCGCCTGTCGAATCGTCATCAGCATAGGCGTGACCGGCGGAATCAAGGAGAGCACCACGGCAAAAGTAGACGTTGGTTCTTTAACTATATTGATCCACACAAACATCGGTGCCACCATGACCAGTGTCATCGGTGTCATCACATTTTGCGCTTCCTTCAAATCGCTCACCGCAGACCCAACGGCAATAAACAGCGAGCCGAACATCAGCACCGCTAGCGCTTGAAAAACAAGGAACCACACCACGATATGGCTTGGAAACATCTCGCCGTATCCCGCGTAATAAATCGCCACCGCAGAGCCAGCCAGATAAATCGTGCCAATCGTCATCGACACACCAACCATACCCAATAGCTTACCCATCATAAGTTGGAAAGGGGGGACCGAACCCAGCAGCACTTCGGAAATGCGCTGCATCTTTTCTTCAAGTACGCTATGAACCAACGGCTGTGCGCCGATCATAATAGTCATAAACATGAGCATCATCATACCCAATGGCACGATAATGTTAGCCAGCTCATTGGTCTGTTGAGCTTTGGTGATGATGCCTGCTTCATCTTTTTCTACCAAACCCAAATTGGCCATGCGGTGTTTTTGCGTCGCCTTGGTAACAACTTCCGCATCCAGGTTGGCCGTTTTCATGCGACGAATTTGAATCGCTTCATTAATAGGATCATCGATCCAACGCAGCACTTCGTCGTAGGTTGGGCTATTAGAGTAATACGACATCGCTTGTCTCATCGGATTAGGATCAGAATTTACGATTGCGTCTGGCTCTATAATTACAAATCCAAATATCTCTTCGTTGCGCACCTGTTCAGATAAATCCAGGAGCAGTTCGTCGCGGTCATCCGAAGTCGGCGTCGTTTGTTCAACTAAATACCGGGGCTGAACTTGCTTTTTTACTCCTTCTTCTTCAACAAAAATACCCTTCTCGTTACGCTCCGTAGCCGCACTGCTAAGCGACTCATATAACTGCCCCGTCAAATCGACAACCGCGATATGCTTATCCTTGGTATCTACTTTGTCATGAAGCAGTATTTGCATGCCCACGCCGCCGCCCATCATGACAGGCATCAGAACCAACGTAATAATAAAGGTCTTAGTTCGCACCGCAGCCTGATATTCTCTCATGGCAACGACAAATGTTTTACGCATGGTGAACCTCCTCTAAAGCGGAAGGCTGTTGCGATAGTTGCGCCTCCGGCCCTGCAATACGGACAAAGATATCATGAAGCGAAGGTCGAGACAGCTCGAAGTGGGTAATGCGGCCCCGCTTCATTAGCTGAGTCAATATAGCCTGGCTATTCGTATTCGGCGTGATGCGTAATTCTTGCATGTGACCAAGGTCCGTCACTTTCTCAACGCCCCCCAGATCGGATAAACTGCCTTTATAATCTGGTAAAGCCGCAAGAATCGTGTCTTGGCCATACTCGTCCTTGATGACGTCGAGCGTGCCGTCCAAAACTTTCTTGCCTTTGAAAATCATGAAAATATAGTCGCACATCTTCTCGGCTACGCTCATATCGTGCGTGGAAAAAATGATAGTTGATCCCTCACGCCGCAAGTTGAGTACCGCCGCACGCAGCACATCCATATTCACCGGGTCAAGACCGCTGAAAGGTTCATCCAAAATGACGAGCTTTGGCTTAGCGATTACCGCAGAGATAAACTGAATTTTTTGAGCCATGCCTTTCGACAATGTCTCAATTTTCTTATCTGCCCAGGCGCTCAGTTCCATCCGCTCAAGCCAGTCGATGATTGAGCTTTTGTAATCTCGCATACCTTGTATTTCAGCATAAAATCTTAGTGCGTCACGGACCTTCATTTTCTTGTAAAGCCCGCGCTCTTCGGGTAAATAGCCGATCAAATCATTGGCAGCCCCACGCACATTTTTGCCAAGAACAAGGATGTTTCCACTGCCGACATCGGGGTAGTAGATACGCATAATCATCCGCAGCGTAGTACTCTTACCTGAACCATTTGGCCCGATGAACCCGTAAATGGACCCTTCAGGCACAGACAGCGACAAATCGTCTACCGCCCTGTGTGTTCCAAACGTTTTCGTAACGTGATCGATCTCGACGATATTCATATTGGACTATCCAGTAGAATAAGCAAAGGCGAACCGACGCAGGCACGCTCAACAGGGACGCTCTTATGTCATCTTACTGGTGAGATGGCCTGCGCTCAAGCATGTAGCCGTCGTGAGCTGTAGATAGTTGTGGCTGATTGTCGAGGTGGTGTCAGCGAGATAAAAAACGAGGCGATATTTTTACATATCGCCCCGTGGGGGAAAAGCGTTATCTGTTGTCAAATCATTAAGGCATCAAGATTATTCTCAATCTCTTAACAGACTAATTCCTTACCTCGGCTCGTGAGCGCCGCTGCGAGCATACTTTGTCCGTGCTCATTCGTAAGAGCGCCAGACCAGAGTAACCCTTCATCGCGTAACTCGGTAAGCCAAGTGGCCATGCTTTCTTCGCATTGGTCCATCGTAAAACCTGAATGGGCCGCTATTTCTTGGACAAGTTCAAACTCGGTCAGCGGACTTTTCCTAAGTCTTCGAAGAATCACTAACTGATGTTGTCGTAATGCGTCAATCGTATCAATCATATTCATGTCTCCCCTCTCGGGCATTCTAACGCGTCAAGTGCGATAGAGGAAATCCGCCAATACCCGAGCAACGCCGGATTGTAGGCGCGAGGCAAGTGTTAGATCAAACGAAAGCAAAAAAGGCCAATAATGAGGCCAGGAAATCACATCGCTATCCCGAAATTAAGACCAATAAATATTGCGAATTAGTGGGCCAATGCAACATAACGTGACTATAATACAGAATGCACTGCCTGCTAATGTCACGTGAACAATCGTCCTGAATGATAGCTAAAGCTATTCTTTCTGATACACTCAGTCGCTGGGCACGCACGGGCGAGCCAAAAAAGGTTTGTGTAAAGTTTTTATTGCGATTGAATATTTATGACCAAAACCGCACTACAAATTCACGTAACTAACGATCCCATCTATGCGGAGAACGGCTTGGTCGTGTATTTTCAAGACTGCGGGCCTTGCTGGGTTATCGACCCTGGTCTACCCCCGCAAGCCCCACAAATGATTCAGCATATTGGCGAACACGACCTTAAACCCCAGGCGATCGTGCTGACTCACGCCCACGCCGATCACATCGGAGGCATTGATGAGGTGCGGGCCGCATTCGATTCATTACCCGTCTATCTCGCGCAGCAGGAATGGGTCGCGCTATCGGACCCGATGGAAAATCTCTCCGGCTTAATGGGGGCGGGCTTTACTGTAGATGTCACCGATCCGCTCGATTTGCCCGCTGGCTCGACGCTGACGCTTGGTGATTCTACTTGGTCCATTTTCGACACCTCGGGCCATTCTCCCGGTGGACGCACGCTCTATTGTGCCGCGCTCAAGACAGCTATTGTTGGCGACGCACTTTTTTCCGGCAGCGTAGGCCGTGTCGATTTTCCGCATAGCAACGGCGATGATCTGATGCGTAACATTCACGCTCATCTTATGGCACTGCCTGATGATACCCGCGTCATCTCCGGTCATGGCCCCGATACGACCATCGGCAAAGAACGCATGACGAACCCATTTATTCTACAGGGCATATAACTTTCGAGGCCCGGCTTGCGTGATCTGACATCCATCGCAGTGATCATCCCATCGCTAAACGAAGCCCAAAGTCTTCGTGAGCTTCTACCTATGTTAGCCACGATGCACCTTGGCCAAGTGCTGGTTTGCGATAATGGATCAACCGACGATACACGCCAAATCGTGGCGCAGTATGATGCGACCTGGGTATACGAACAGCGTCGTGGCTATGGCGCTGCCTGTTACGCTGGCATGAGAAAATTGGCCGACGATATAGAAATCGTTGTTTTTCTCGACGCCGATCTCAGCGACGATCCGTTATTGTTACCCGAGATTTGTACTCCTATTTTAGATGACACACACGACTTTGTGCTTGGCGCTCGCGTTCCACATCTGCGGCAGCCAGGATCGATGACTTTTCCGCAGCGATTCGCCAACGCTATGTTTCCCGTCATTATCAAGCTAGGTTGGGGTTACGGGTATAGCGACCTTGGTCCATTCCGGGCGATTCGTCGATCTTCTCTGGATGCTATCGACATGCAAGACCGCGCGTATGGCTGGACCATCGAGATGCAGATTCGTGCGATTGAACTGGGGCTACGCATTCGTGAAATTCCCGTCTCCTACCGAAAAAGACCACGCGGGCCGAGCAAAATTAGCGGTACCATAAAAGGTGTCTGGCTCGCCGCCTACTGGATCACACGAACCTGCGGCGGATTATGGCTGACGCGCCGTCGTAGATTGAAGTCTGCGAGTCTTAAAATCACGTCACCACAATAGTGATGGTCCTCTCATATAAAGAACAACGCCGGTGATCTTACATGGGGGTGGGGCCGAGAGATCAGTTCGTAGTTTGATGGCGTTTTTGAGCAATTGATTACGGTTATTATTTTTATGATAAATAGCCCTGGGACGATTGTGGCGTCTGTGAGAAGTGGCATTAGGACTAGACTAAACGTCACAGTGGTCTCATGCTAATGGTACAGGCTGGTCCACCTATAGCCTTGGGAGCTAAAGAACGACCATGCGCTTCGCAACTTGTCTGAACATAATTTGTTGACTATCAATATAGGAGAAATCCTCCTGGTACAGTTCGAGATTCATTATCGAGGAGAATACAAGGTATGAAGAAACCACTATCCGTCAACGCGACAGATTTAGATACATGGTCAAATCGTCGAGATGCCCAGGCTGACCTTCCACAACTCGTCCGCAAATTAGTATATGCTTCAACCACAAATATACAAAAAATCGAATTTCGAGCCGGCGATGGCGTCCAGTTGGGCGGCTGGGATGGGGTGGTCTCGGTCGAAAAAGGAAACGCATTTGTTCCTGATGACTTGTCTGTTTGGGAATTGAGTACCAGTAAGGATCAAAAACGCAAGGCAGACAGCGACTACGAAAAGCGTTCTGAGGATACACTTGGAATTGACCCAGCAAACGCGACATATGTATTTGTCACATCCCGACGATGGAAAGGTAAGGACGAGTGGGCATTGAAGCGTGCGCAGGAAGGGATATGGCGTGATGTAAGAGCGTATGACGCGGATATCCTTGAGACTTGGCTAGAGTTGGCGCCTGCAGTCCATGTATGGATATCCGATCACTTAGGGCGGCGACCAGAGGGCGTCGAAGGCATTGATAGCTTCTGGTTAAGATGGTCGACAGCAACCAATCCCAGAACTTCTTCCAAGTTAGTATTGGCTGGGCGGCAAGCTACAGTAGAAGCAATTCATGGCTCGTTGGATACTCTATTGAAACCACTAGTGATTTGCGCCGAGTCTCGGCTTGAGGCTCTTGCCGTATTCGTCGCGGCGCTACAAGTACTTCCCGATAAGGCGAGGGACAAGCAGATGTCATGTGCTGTCATTATCCGCAATATCTCGTCGTGGAATTTAATCACTGCATATGATGCGAGGCTTATCCTCGTCCAGGATTTCGAGAGTACTACTGCGCATACAAGTGCGCTTAGCCATGGCCATCTGCCGGTCATCTTACAAGGTCGCGCTGACAGGATACCATCCGGTTCGATTGAAGTTCCTCGCATTTCGCGCGAAGAAGCTGCTAAAGCATTGCACGAGATGGGCATGAATGAGCGGAAGTCCGGCGAGCTTGCAGCCATAGCAAGACGTAGTTTGACCACTTTTTGTCGTAGAATACCTACAATACCTGGTTACGAGCAACCATTGTGGGCGCGACCAGATAACGCACCCTCGCTCATTGCGGCGCTTTTCGCAGGGCGATGGTCCGGCGATTCCGAAGGGGATAAGGAAGCGATCTCAAAGCTTGCCGGAATGAGCTACGAAAATGTACACACTAATATCGTGCGTTGGTCGAACGAGGATGACCCGCCGGTGCGTTGTGTTGGGAGCGCATGGTATTTGACTTCAGCAGAGGATGCATGGTCGCTTCTTTCGCGATATGTAACACGTGACGACTTGGACCGCCTCCAACAAGTGATAATTGATGTTCTTCGTACGCATAATCCAGCGTTTGATGTTGCCGGGGACCAACGATGGATGGCTGAAGCTCTTGGACATAAGTCCAGATATTCGAGCTTACTTAAGGCAGGGCTGGCCAATACCATGGCGATCATTGGCGCGCGGGAAGATAGTTTGCAGACGATCGGTGACATACCACTGTCTCAATTTATCAACAGTTGTGTTAACAAAATCCTAGACACCGACAATTGGAAAGTTTGGGCGTCATTACCTCTTTCATTACTTGCCGAAGCCGCGCCCGAAGATTTTTTAAATGCCGTAGATAAAGGCCTGAAAGGTAAGCAGCCAACGCTTTTGGGGCTGTTCCAAGAAAACGAGAATGACATGTTCGGTAGCTCACCACACGTTGGTCTTTTATGGGCACTTGAGAAAATTGCCTGGAGCGACTCATACCTTGTCCGTTCTGTTGTTTCGCTCAGTAGGCTTTCACAGCTAGACCCTGGTGGCAAACTTGTTAATCGACCGCTGAGAAGCCTCCGTATGATATTTCTACCGTGGCTACCAGGAACGCTTGCCTCGTCGGAAAGGCGACTCGATGCGATCGACACTATTAGGCAGCGTACTTCAGAAATTGCATGGAAACTCATGAAGTCTCTTTTGCCTAAGGGCATGGACTGTCAACACCCGACGGCTCGACCACAATGGAGAGAATGGTCGCCTGATGTGGATATTAGGGTATCGAGGATTGAAATCGTGAATATGACGCATGAAATAGTAATACGCATGCTCGAAGACATCGGCATTGACGGGGCACGATGGAGCGACCTCATCGAGGCATTGCCTCAACTTCCTTATGAGGATTACGATGCCGTAGTGGCAAAGCTCGAGCTGCTCGATACTGGCGGAATGCTGCAGGAGGATTTGGTCTCGGTTTGGAATACTGTACGCACGCTCATATCGAGGCATCGTTCATATCCGGATGTCGATTGGTCACTACCTAAGGAGAAAGTAGACGATCTTGTCATAGTGCTAGCCCGTTTTGAACCACAAGAGCCACGCTATCGATATAGCTGGCTTTTTGAAAGTAATCCCGCATTGCTGGAGGGCCGGGAAGACGATTGGAAAGCGTATCAGACCGAGATCGCATCTCGCCAATGCAACATTGTGCAAGATCTTCACAGACAGTCAGGAATTGATTGGGTGCCAGAATTCATCGAGATTCTCACGCAATCGAACTGCCTCGGGACTGCGATAGCGCGGAGTTCTATCGCGGACCAAATAGAGGACGAGTTGCTACAAAAATATGTCTGTTCAGAAAACGCTCAGTACCTCAAATTCATAGGTGGATTTATTGGTCAGCGAGTACATTTATTGGGTAATGCTTGGACTCAGAAAAAGTCTTCAATCTTTCGGCAACAGTGGTCAAGTGATCAGTGTGTGTCATTTTGTATTCGCATACCATTTCAACTTGCTACATGGGAAATATTAATCGAATCCGGTAACGACGCAGTGCGAAAATACTGGGAAACTGTTCAACCATATTATGTCGATGCTTCCGACTTGGAATCAGCGGTCAAAAGATTGCTGGAATACAATCGGCCGCATGTAGCGATTGATTTACTTCAACTTCATATGCAAGAGGCTAAGATTCATATCGAATTAGTGGTCAACGCATTGGAACAGCTCGTACGAAGTCCAAAAAATGAACTTGACGAGCGACGTATAACAGGGCATGCGTTATGTGAACTCCTAGGTTTAGCGGCCAATTCGCATGAAATCGAAGATGGCCGTGTTGCTGCACTCGAATGGGCATTCTTGCCAACGCTGGGTCACCATCAATTCACGCCTAAGCTCTTGCAAAGTGAACTCTCAAAGAGTCCTAAATTTTTTGCACAATTGGTTGGCTTTGTATTTAGAGCAGATGGTGAGGATCGTCGGGAGATTTCGGAAGATGAACAATCACGAGCAAATAATGCGTATGAGTTGATGCAATCATGGCGATTTCGACCATTGCCCGGAATGCCGGAAGGGGGGGGTATTGACTCTGGGGCAATTCGTAACTGGGTGCTTGAAGCACGTGAGATTCTGTGCGCTGACGGGCGTCTTAACCCTGGCGACAGCACAATTGGCCAGATTCTGAGTGTTGTACCAGCCGACGAAGATGGTGCCTGGCCACATAAGTGCATTCGTGATTTGACTGAAGAAATTGAAAGCGATGACTTCGAGCAAGGCTTATTTATCGGTTCTATTAATAGCGA
>JAJDDW010000039.1 GCA_029260115.1 Phycisphaerae bacterium
CTACTAAGGGTGGCTGGCTTCAAGCAATTGATCCGCTTGCGTAGTGCGCTGCAAACGAAGTTGAAAGGCTGCCTGGAACAGGTGGCATAAACCAATGGAGCCGTTCGCAATTTCAACTAAGAATGGTATTGACCCATCTACGGAATCCGACAGACAAGCCCAGCCCAAATGCCGTCAGGGCCAAGACATCAGCGGAGGCGGGCGATCGGTTTGCGTTTATGCGGAGCTTAGGCCACAATGCCCGGCAGTCGAAAAAGAAACGGTGACGAGCCGCGCTCGATCGCCAACATTGAACTGTAAACAATTATACTGTGTAGGACGATAGGCGATGAAAGTACACGAATATCAAGCGAGAGACCTTCTCACCGAAGCTGGCGTTCCCGTTCCCGCATCTAGCGTCGTGGAGACAACCGATCAAGCGCTAGCTGCTTTTAACGAGATCGACGGTATGGTGGTCGTCAAAGCCCAAGTGTTCGCCGGAGGTCGAGGTAAAGCTGGATTCGTCAAACTGTGTAAAACTGCAGACGAAGTGCGCGAAGCGGCCACCTTCATGCTGTCAAACAAAATGGTTTCCGTCCAAACAGGCCCTGAAGGCATCGAAGTCAAAAAGCTGCTCATCGCTGCAGCCGTAGATATCGAAAGCGAATATTACGTCGCGGTGGTTATGGACCGAAGCCGGCGTCGCCCGGTCGTTATGGTCTCCCGCGAAGGAGGCGTGGAGATCGAAGTTGTTGCCAAAGAAAACCCCTCGGCCATCATTAAGCAATGGCTTCATCCGCACCTGGGTCTACTAGGTTTCCAAGTCAACCAACTGGTGGCCGCCTTGGGCTTTACTGACAAGGTGCAGGCTAAAGCGACTGGAAAAGTAATTCGTGGATTGGTAGACGTATTCTTGAAATATGATTGCGCGTTAGCTGAAATAAATCCGCTCGTACGCACGACCGCTGGCGAAGTCTTGGCTATCGACGCCAAAATGAATTTCGACGACAACGCCACGTTTCGACATCAAAAACTTCTCGACATGTGCGACCCCAGCGAAGAGGACCAACTGGAACTTCGGGCCAACAAAGCCAACCTGTCCTACATCGCGCTGGACGGAAATATCGGCTGCTTGGTAAACGGCGCGGGGCTGGCGATGGCCACGATGGACATCATCAAACTTCATGGTGGAGACCCGGCTAACTTCCTCGATGTCGGCGGCTCGGTTACTACTGAAGGCGCTATCGAAGCTTTTCGAATCATCCTGTCGGACAAAAAAGTGAAAGGCATTCTCGTAAACATTTTCGGCGGCATAGCCAAGTGTGACACGATAGCCGAGGCACTTATCGCGGCTGCTAAAGAGATAGGATTCGACGTTCCAGTCGTGGTCAGACTAGAAGGCACCAATGTGGACCGTGCGCGGCAGATGCTAAAAGAAGCCAACCTCGACGTTCTTATCCCGGCGGATGACCTAACCGACGCTGCAGAAAAAGTTTGTGCGAAGGTTGCCTAGCGTAGCTAGTCAATAGCTTAGGGGCATCCAGGCGTGTTTGGCCCGCTATCCAAATTATATTCTTGGCGTTATGGTTCAGGCAGGTTAACGACCTGCCTTGCATTTTAAATGCCACATAAGTGACACTCATAGAATTACCTCAAAGATTGGCGGGCAATAGCCCTCCCTCTGGGGGGAAAGATGTCCTTTTGGGTTTCCGGCGATATTCGTGACGCAGTCCGCGCGGGTTCAAACCTGCGGCTAACCAATACACCGTCATGCCCACGCAGGTGGGTATCCAGCCTTTTACATGTGGCCAGCGTCGTGCGATAAGTGCCATACTACCACTGCGGGATTCACGCCTGCGCGGTAACGATGTATATTTACGTGGGATTAACTATTTACCAAAGCTCGAAGCCGGGTCCATTGCGAAAATTTCTACGCGGCGGTTCGTCGCTCGATTAGATTGAGAATCGTTGCCAGTAATCGGCCGGTATTCGCCCGCACCGCAAGCGACCAATCGATCGCGCGATACGCCATGTTCGGCTAAATAGCGCACGACGGCCAGCGAGCGTTCTGTGCTCAGTTGCCAGTTGTCTTTCCAGCCGCTCTTTTTAATCGGTTGATCGTCGGTGTGCCCCACGACGAAAATCTCTTGACTATTATACTCCCCTCGTAGCGTGCTTACGATGCCATCTAAGGTGCGCTGCGCCTCGGGCTTCATCTTTACCTTTCCGGAAGCAAACAACACACCCGTCTCAATCGCAATCATCGCACCACCGGGCACAGTCTGCCATCCAGGCGCAGCCAACTGTATAGGTTCAGGCTGATTCGCTAATTGGTTACGAAGATCATCGGCCGAACGTGTCGCCGCGAGAAGCTGTCCATCCAAACCTTCACGCTCGCGATAACTCTTATCCAACTCGCCCCGCATCGCATTGAGTTGGTGCGCCAGTGCCCGGTTAGTATCTTCGAGCATTAGAATCCGATCGTTATGCTTCTGACTACACCCCGGGGCAGCTACAACCACCAGTGATAATAATGTCAACATCCGTGTGATCTTACTCGTCATAACAGGCCTCCTATTTTGGTCGTGGTGAGTCCGTATTCTCAACATCCGTGTCCGCAGTTTCGGTCGCAGTCGTTTCGACGTCGGGATCATTATGTTGATCTACGCGATTGCCGATGCGGCGTTCCATTTCACTCAGACGGGCTTCACGCGATTGGGTAGCTAGCCTTTCTCGCTCTTTCGCTTGCTCAATGCGTAAGGCCTTCATGTCGGACCATATCCCCCATCCTAGCGAGAACACCCACCATGACAAGCGCGTTGCAGCCGCAGTACTAATAATAAGATGAACCACGTTGATTTTATTTTCAGGATCGGTCAGGCCGAAAAACCAAAACGATACTGTATTGTTGCGATTCTTGAATAGGACAATCGCAATTACTAGAGTCACTACGACTATCAATGTGGTGCGCGCATGAACTTTGACTTGTTTCCACGAGAAAGTCATGAGATGCCCTGCATGCCGATACCCTGTGAATTTTTGAAAAATAACATGTCCACGGCCAGTAAGCAGCGGGCAATGATTGGCCAGTGCAGCATGGAATCGTAGTAAATCACTACAATCAAAAATGACAGTGAAAGCCATGGCCCGAGCGGAATCGCCCGACTCCGCTTAAACGGCAGCGTCATCAACCAACCCACCACCGCCAGTCCGCATGTTACGATAAACCCGAGCAAAACCACAGGCCAGCCAGCCACGCAGCCAGTGGCAGCCATGAGATGAATGTCGCCCGTGCCAAAGGCCTCTTTGCCTAGTACGAGCGTGAAAAGAATCCGTACGGACCAGCCAATGGCCCCGGCGATGACAAAACCGCTCACTGCCGTCGAGAGCCCCATCAAAGGCGACCATTGACGAAACAAGGTAATTCTCCAATACCGGGTTGCCGTTTCAATCGTATCTTCAAAATGCACAGCCACTGCTCCCTCACCAGACATGATCCGATAGGCCACCAACGCGAATACTATGGCCGGTGCGAACCATAGAAGCTCGCCGAGGACCATGCTTCGGGCGCTATGACGCTCCTCATAAATCGCATCAACAATTTCTTGATCCGAACTCCGCACTACGCTGCCTTCTCTAACGATAAAGGCAAATAAAAGCCCCAAGGGAATAATTACCCGCCAATGTGGCGACAAATTGAATAAGCCAGCCGCGTTGGTCAACAGAAGTGCGACCAACAAAATCAGCGCCCCAGACATAATCACGACGGGAATCCGCGAGGGTTGTAAGGTGAATGCGTAGCTCGGCGCAGCACCGGGTGCTAGGCGAAGTGGCGAAACCACTACCGGCACTTCTACCTCAGGGTCGTCAATTAAATCATCTTCTGAATCTACGTTAGGCTGACATATTGTCATCAGCCAGGCCAAGATCACGCCGCCTAGCGCGAACATTGACATCAGTGCAGTCGTTTCTGAAGGACGATACCAATCCGTCGTATGCACCGGCGTCCAAATCGTGTGAAGCACTAGCCCCACGATGGTCACCCAATTTGTAAATCGCACGTCGACCCAATAATGCTCCAGGTCAATGGCTGACATCCCCACGAGGCAGGAAAACAAAATGACATGAGCCACAAAAATCGGCCAATCGTACGACAGGTGCTCGTTGATACCGATCGGGCTATCGCTTAAACCCAAGCGCGTTTGCTGCATGAAAAAAGCATCTAGCAGCAGCAGTACAATCATGCCCATCAGCGCTTCGACCACAAAGTATCGAGACGAAATCGGCGCAAAACAATCCCGACATCTGCCACGCAGCGACAAAAATCCAAATAGGGGAAGATTGTCGTACCAGCGAATACGCGCGCTGCAATAGGGGCAAGCCGACCAAACGGGATCAGATAAGGCTATATCTCTCGGTAGGCGGTAGATAATGACATTCAGGAAACTGCCAAAGCACAGGCCTAGCGTTCCCCAAAAAAATATCCACCAAAGTGTGACAATGAACGGCCCCAAGCGCAAGGCTCCTTAACTTCGGTGTAATGATCTATGAGCGACTGTGCGAGCCATCGCACCAGGGAAGATTCTCACTTCGGTGACACTGACAAACAGCTTTTTTACCCGCGTCAGCCACTTCCACCACCAGCGGCGAAACCCCCGGGCACGCTCGGCTATGCGTTCCATCGCAATAGGGCAGCTTTTCAGAATGTCCGCATTGGCAATACGCCTTTTTTCCAGGCGTCTCCTCTATAACTATCGGCTGGCTTTTGTGCATTGGTTCACTCATGAAAATCCCCTTCGGTTATTTCGTCCATGAAACGCGCGGGCCCTTCACTCGGGCTTACCATCCGCAAATTACGCCTCATTAAATTTTGACACGCTCAGCGCTATGATGCAACAGTCCAGCCCTTGAGACATCAGATACTTTCTAGATGCTTCACAAATTCGGCAATCACCCACTCTGGCGTAGACGCACCTGCCGTCACTCCGGCTATAACCTTACCTGCAGCCATCGACGGTACAAACTGCTCCCACGTCTCTATATGATGCGTCTCGCGACCCGCCTCACTACACATCCTAGCCATCTCACGCGTATTTGCGGAGTGTAGCCCGCCGAGAACGAACATGACGTCCACATCTTTGGTCAACGCGAGCGCAGCCTCCTGCCGCCGCGTCACTTCCAAACACAATGTATTGACAATTTTCACTTCACGATAAGGTCGCAGCAGAATTTTTTCGATCATCTTAGCCACGTGTGCCGGAGAGTGTGTGGTCTGGGCCACGATGCCCAATCGTTCTCGATATGGCAGCGCGATATCTAAATCCGTCTCCTCATCAATGACCGTCACATTCGGCGCGTATCCAATTACGCCTTTAACCTCAGGATGATTCGGATCGCCAATCATCACCACATGATAGCCCCGTTCGTGCAGTTGCATCACTACATTCTGTGCCCGCTTCACCAGCACGCACGTCGCATCGACAATAGTCAGCCCCCGTACCTTCGCCCGCTCAAACGTTTCTGGACTAGCCCCGTGCGAACGAATTAACATCGTTTTCGAAGGATCAATCGTTTCCAGATCACCAGATTGATTCAGACCGGCATCCTCTAATCTGGAGACTACCTGCTTGTTATGAATCACCGGCCCCAGCGCGACCACTTCACCCTGGCCACGATTTTCCACGGCTAATTCTGCAATTTCGATGGCATCTTCCACGCCAAAACAAAAACCACGCGAGCTGGCAAGCAAAACCTTCATATCCAAACAACCTACAACTTAGTCGGGAATCCCAAATTTACATCAGGAACTAGCCCTCTTACAGTACCGTGCCAATGTGGAAGCGGCCTCTCAATTTAGCCCACCATCAAACCCACAAAGGTATCATAGATCACAATGACAACATGACCAAGTTTTGAGCTTCCGCTCGTCGTAAATTAGCGATTTCGACCTAACGGAACTCAAAAAAGGGATGTTTCCACCGCATCGCCAGCCGACTGCGTGCGATCGTGCTTAACCCCGATATGCTCATAGGCTTCGCGCGTCGCCTGACGCCCCTGCCGCGTTCGAATCACAAATCCGATTTGCAGCAAGTATGGCTCAACCACGTCTTCAAGTGTATCACGCTCCTCCCCCATCGTCGCAGCCAACGCCTCAATCCCTGCCGGCCCGCCTTGATACACTTTTATCAGGGCCGTCAGAAACGCGCGATCCAGTTCGTCTAACCCATACGAATCGATCTGCTGAATGTCTAGCGCTTCATTTACAACCACGCTGGTCATCACCCCATCAGCCCGCACCTGGGCGTAATCTCGCACGCGCTTGAGCAGCCGATTCGCCACCCTTGGCGTACCGCGACTTCGCGAGGCGATCGTCTCCAACGCATCACCCGCATGAGCCACTTGTAGAAGCTTGGCTGAGCGTAGCAAAATTTTCGTTAATTCGTCCGAAGAATAAAACTCAAGATGATAGCGATGACCAAATCGATCCCGCATCGCATTGCTCAATAGCCCAGCCCGCGTCGTCGCACCGATTAGCGTAAAGCGATTCAGCGAAAAATTAACCACCCGTCCACTCATTCCGCCTTCAATGGTGAAGTCTACGCGAAAGTCTTCCATCGCAGGATACAAAAATTCTTCCACGATAGTAGGCAAGCGATGAATCTCATCAATAAACAACACATCCCCAGCCTCAAGATTAGTCAACAATGCCATCAAATCCGCTTGCTTGGTAAGCGAAGGCCCGGACGTAATCCTCGGCGGTTTACCTGTCATCTCCCGCGCAATGACATTCGCTAAAGTCGTCTTACCCAATCCCGGAGGTCCGTCCAGCAAAATGTGTTCGATAGATTCGCTGCGCTGCTTAGCCGCGGACATCGCGATATGCAATTTTTCCAAGACACTACATTGCCCGATCATCTCGTCCAGATATTCTGGGCGCAGCGCAGCATCGATGGGTTTATCCGGCGCTACAGACGCCGACGAAATGACTCGTTCTCGTGCCATGTTACGATCCCACTGCGCCAGTTTTCACCCGGTACGCCACGCGCACCCAATCTTCCGGCGTTTCCAACCCTGGCTCCAACTCACCCGCACGCTGTAAAAAACGCTGCGCATCAGATCGCGTATCACCCCAAGCAAGCAGCACATCCAGCGCATCTTTCTGCGCATTGGACAACACCTGACCTATAGCCTCGCTACCTTCTGCGGGTATGGCGAAAGCCCCGAGCTTACCCTTCAAAGAAGCAATCATCAGCTCGGCGGCCCGCTTCCCAATTCCCGGAAGGCTGGCCAACGATTTGGCATCACTGGTTTCAATCCAGGTAGCAATTTTTCGTACCGGCATAGCCAAAGCCTTGAGCGCCTTACGCGGGCCAATCCCCTTCACCCCGACAAAGCGAGAGAAAAAGTTACGATCCTCTTCGCATACAAAGCCCAACATGCGCGGCACCAAATTCCCCGACGATTGACTACCTTCAAACAGCTCTGTCGTATGTAGCGTCACTTCTTCGCCGCGCATCGGCGCCAAGTCAATCAGCGCATACGCAGGCACCAGCACTTCTCGCGCGACGCCATCCCGTTCGACGATTACCGAATCCTCAGTCACGTTGGTTAATATTCCTGTATAGCGAACAATCATTTAATCTCGCCCTATCCCAACTCACCACGCCACAACACGAACGCATCTAACGCGCCACCTGCTACACTGCCACCGGCTTGGCATTATTCCTGCAAATATCTGACGCGCAGCAAACCGCAATAGCCAGCGCATCTGCCACATCAAAAGGCTCTGGCGCCGTATCTAGGCCAAGCGTCACCTTCACCGCTTGTTGCACCTGCTCTTTGGAAGCATGACCATTGCCGGTCATAAACCTTTTCACTTTGGTCGCCGCATAGTCATGCACCTTCACGCCCTGCCGCGCCGCTGCCATCAAAATCACGCCCCGCGCATGCCCCATCAAAATAGCCGTGCGCGGATGCTTGTAATGAGAGTACAACTGCTCCACCGCGATTGCCATGGGTCGATGTTCTTCAACAATGGAAGATATGTCACGTTCGAGTGAGGCGAGTCGCATAGCCAGCGACAATTCTTCGTCACCGCGACAGGCCCCCGCATCAATCACTTCATGACGCTGACCGTCACTTCGCAGCACCGCATAGCCCGTAATCCCAAGGCCAGGGTCAATACCACAAACAATCGCATCCATGCGCGTCGCGTCCTCCCTGCCAATCACAATATCCATACGAGCCGCAGGCTTCAGCCTGCGCGGTGCTTCGGTTTCTAGTAGCGCTAAGGCGCGCTGTGTACGCGCAAGCTCAAAACCAAGGTAGCTTGCTCGCTACAAAGGGAGCTTGCTCTACACAAAGGGAGCTAGCTCCCCCCTAACGTATGCCGAAAATGTTCACCGTTGGCGCTGGATTTGTCAAGCGCGACCAGGTTGACACACGGTCAGATCAATCGCATATGTCTGCCCATCCAGCATCGCCAGAACCGCTTCAGCCGTTGCCGGTGCGAGTATCAGACCACTGCGATAATGCCCCGTCGCAGCCATCAACCCAGGCCATCCCGGCACTGGACCAATATACGGTCGATCATCCGGCGTCCCAGGCCGAAGCCCGGCCCATGACCCCACTACCGATGCCTGCGATAACCCCGGCACATAAGCCATCGCCCGCGTCATAAGCTGTGAAACCCCAGCCGCACTGCTTCGCTTACTAAATCCAGCCTCAGGCTCTTCCGTCGAACCACTTAGCACGTGCCCGTCTTGCCTAGCAACCAAATACTGCTTCCCCCGCGAAACAACAGGCCCAAATGGACGCTCATCCATCTTGAGCAGCACAATCTGACCCTTCACCGGATGAACAGGCATGAGTGAGGCCAATCGTTTATCAATCTGCGATGACCAAGCACCCGTGCACAACACCACAACCTCACTAGAAAATCTTTCTTTATCCGTGCGAACGCCGACAACGTGATCCCCTTCCATAACAAACTCGACGACTGGCGTGCCTTCGTGGATCGTTACCTTAGCCTTCTCACAGGCCCCGTATAGTGCAGCCATCAGTCGAGGATTTCTGATCTGAGCCGTCGATCGCTTCAGGCGTGCGCCGAAAAGTTCGGTCGTTAGCCAGGGTGCTAGATCACGCAGTGATTCGGGAGTAAGCACTTCAATCACCGATTTACCGTCCGGCATAGATTGGTCTGCCACCGCGCGAACATCCGCCTCCGCGATGCGCACATCATTTTCTGTCAGCAACAATCCCAGCTCGCCGCAAAGCTCATACGCAGGATCGATGCCAGATTCTTCTTGAACAGCCACACAAAAATGAGCATATAATTTTAAGCTGTGATCTCTGAATTGATGAAGTGCATCTTGACGATGAGGATTCGTCGGTGTCAGCACCCCGGCACCAGCCCAAGAAGCCTCTTGCCCGCAAGCGCCTTTTTCAAACAAGCTAACCTTTCGGCCACTAAGCGACAGATGGCGTGCGATCGTCAAACCAACCACACCGCCGCCGACAATGATGACATCACTATTATTCGACATGTAATCGCGCTCCTACCCAAAAGCGCGATAGTCTAGAGTGGCCCAGTCCAGTATAGCCAAGGGTAACCAACGGTGGCATAGGCACGTCCCGTGGTATTCCACTATCCAAAAAGGCTACTCAAACGCCTGTTCAGAATACCGAGCAATCACCGCTCCACGAATGACCCAGCGCTAGTTTCCGCGCTTAATTTTTCTCGGATGAATCTTAACGCGGTTTTCGTTATTTGGCGACTCAATCGTTACAGACCATCGCCCATCGCGATGCACATGTCCACAGCCAGCCCCGTGAATATGACCGGCTGATACCTTAACCCACTTACTACCGGAGCGATCATATACGCACCCACACGCTGGCCCATGATGATGCGTGGTCGTCACATGCACGCGTGGCGCTACATCAACATGAACATCGTTGTGATGCCGCGTCCGACTCACCACCACCCAATGACGACCATCCCATTGGTGACCGCAACTATCGTTATGGTGATGTCCAGAACCTAAGACCACAAGCCTGGACCCGTTCCAGAAGTGATTATGACAGCGTGGACCACATACATGCACAGCTGGCGCGTGTCCTCTAGAAACCGTCACACCCCAATGCGAACCATCCCAATAATGACCGCAGCCGTGACCGTGTCGATGGCCTCGAAGCACGACAACTTCCGAACCATTATAATAATGATCCAAACAGCCATCCGTGCAAATATGTCCCACATCAATATGTGAACGATACACAGGCCTAGGCTCGTGATAGTTCAAAGCAACATTCAACCGTTCACAGCCACAAGAAGCTAAACCCATCACAACCGTTGCAAACACCATCAAACGTATAGTTGACATATCGAGATTCTCCACGAAATCGCAAAGCAGAATTAGTCACACATTAAGGCTATAGACACCTACCCCAGGTATCGGTTAGTTGGCGTCCAATAATCACGCCAAATTGATCAAAAATAAGCATCGAAAACACGAGAATCCGAGCGCAGCACGCCAGCGACCCGTGTCATCATTTCACCAAACACGCCGCCGCGCTTGCGCCCGCCGCTAACATCTCACTACAAAACTTACTTACCCAGCGCAGTCACGACCGCCTTAACCTCGGTATAGTTAGCCAGCGCATACTCGCCAAGCTCGCGGCCAAAACCGCTCATCTTAAAGCCACCAAAAGGAATCGTTGGATCAAAAGCGTTGTAACAATTCACCCACACCGAACCAGCCTTAACGCTTGCCGCCATGCGGTTAGCCGTGTTGATATTCTGCGTCCAAATACCCGCAGCCAAACCATAAATCGTATTGTTAGCCTGCTTAATCGCATCATCAATATCGCTAAATTTCAACACGGTTAGCACGGGCCCAAAAATCTCTTCCTGGGCAATAGCCATGTCATCTTTCACATCGTCGAAAATCGTCGGCTCAACAAAATAACCCGCACGATCGACCTTATTCCCGCCAGTCACACAGCGAGCCCCCTCTTTTTTCCCGGTTTCGATGTAACCTAAGATGCGTTCCATCTGCTCCTGCGAAACCTGTGGGCCTTGTGTCGTACCCTCATCAAACGGATCGCCAAGCACCTGTTTTTTCGCTCTCGAAGTGATAATCTCCATCACCTGATCGTAAACGCGATCTTCCACCAATAACCTCGACCCCGCACAGCAGCATTGCCCCATGTTGAAAAAGAGCGCCGCGTACGCAAACTTCGCAGCCTTCTCGACATCCGCATCCGCAAAAATAATGTTAGGACTCTTCCCGCCAAGCTCAAGCGACACCCGCTTTAGATTACTCTCTGCAGACGCCTTCATAATCGCTCGGCCAACTTCTGTACTACCCGTAAATGCCACCTTGTCGACATCCATATGAGAGGCCAGTGCAGCCCCCGCCGTAGGTCCCATGCCGGTAACCACATTCACGACACCATCTGGAAAGCCTGCCTCGGTCGCTAATTCCGCAAGCCGAAGGGCCGTGAGTGGTGTCTGCTCCGCAGGTTTTAGAACGACGGTACAACCAGCCGCCAACGCGGGGCCCCACTTCCACGAGGCCATCAGTGCTGGGAAATTCCACGGGATAATTTGCCCAGCCACCCCAACAGCTTCGTGTCTCGTGTACGCATGAAACGGACCAGCCATCGGTATGACCTTGCCGTGAATTTTATCCGCCCAGCCGCCGTAATAGCGAAACACGTTGGCTGTCATGGGAATATCAACATACTGAGAATCGCGAATGGGTTTGCCGTTATCCAAACTCTCCAGTGCGGCTAGCTCATTACTATTGGCTTCTACCAGATCACCCAATTTATAAAGCAATCGGCCACGATCAGCAGCACTCATGCGCGTCCACGCTTTGGATTCGAACGCCCGCCGTGCAGCCTTCACCGCGACATCAACATCGGCCTTGTTGCCAGCAGCGATCTGACAAATCGTATCCCCCGTTGTGGGATTCAACGTTTCAAAAGTCTCCCCACTGATACTATCCGTCCATTTACCATCTATGAATAATTTTCGATCAGCCACCTTGGGCGCTGTCAACGTACTAGCCATCGCGTATCCCCTAATTTGCTATCATGCACTATGCTAAAATATAATCTCAATACTTCTTCGCTATTCAAAACAGTACAAAAACTCAATAAAATCTACCGAGCCTATTATCTCCAGAACGGAAACTAACGCGCAGCCTCAGAACTGGCAACTATCAACAAATGAAACCACCAAGCACCGTGCCCGGGCAAGCGTCATACCCGCGCAGGCGGGTATCCAGCCCGTAGGTCAGGCTATTGCGTGACATCTTCGGCCGGTTTAATTCGTGGGGCGCACTTAGCCAACGTGAGTAGCAATAGGGTCAACACGACCAAGCCCCACGTTGATAAAGCGGGAATAGCTTCAGCGCAGTCGGGGGTGTCGTTCTCGTTCAGGTCAATCGTATCATCGCCTCCTGGACATTGATCTGCGCAGTCAAGTACACCATCACCGTCAGAATCGACATTATTATCCGAGACACCGCAACCACATTGGCCGGGTACTATCTTGTTGGGATCGGTGGGGCAACTGTCATTGCAGTCTGCGGTTCCATCGTTGTCTGCATCTGTATCTGAATTACCGCAACCACATTGGCCGGGTACGGTTTTATTTGGATCAGTCGGACAGTCATCCAGGCAATTCACCGCACCGTCACCATCGGCGTCCACATTATCTGCCGGATTTGGGCAGCCATAGGTGAATGCGACATCATTAGAGACTTGTCCGTCGTTGAACGTGAAGGTTGTGGTTTGCCCCATCGGTAACGGGCGGGTCAACACTATTTCCAGATTGGTTGGTTCATCGTTATCACGCCTCCGTGTCATTGAGATAAATGGAATGATTCCGCCTGTTACACCAATTGTGATGTCTTCAGGATAAGCATAATTGGCTGCGTCAAACGTCACCACGAATCGATCCAGGTTGGGATGATCCAAGGGATTAACAAACCCCGTCGGAGGATCGGTGGCTACAATGGTTTCGCCGACAGATACCGTACCGGAACGAATATGATCCCATTCGTTGATGACAAAGGGCAGATTGTTTGTGAAACCGCCAGCGCCGCGAAATTGAATCAGAGTAGCCCCGAACGGGGACGGAGTAGGAGTATTGGGTTGGTCAATAAAAATTACACCATCAATTGAGACACGATAGTTTGTACCATCAATGCTTTCGTATCGATAAGTGTGGAATTCATTCGGATCGAGGCCTTGGATAGAAAAGTCTCCGCTGAATGAAAATGCAGTGTCGCTGAACATTTCCACGATTTCGTTTGCGATGTTCCACTGAACATAAAAGTTAGCGCCACTGGTAAAGCCGACTTGGGGCCAGGGACTATTAGATCTAAATCGCCATTCTACCCAGAGTGAAGCAGGTCTAACATCAGGAAAATCTGCAATTAGAAAGCTATAGTTGACTCGGTCAACACCACCTACCCACTGCAGCACGAAATGGCCGTTGTCGAGTATTTCGGTACACTCGTCCTCACAGGGATTGGCTACCACCCAACCTGCTGTGTCCACGGGAAGAGTGTCACATTCGTATCGCTGCAGGATTTCATCAGCGCAGACGGTTGAGGTCAACACAAGCGTAAGAACAGTGCCTAATAGGTTGTTTCGACACATGATGGCTTCTCCGATAACTTCAGTGTATCAGGTTTCCACACCTGAATCTACGAAAATATAAACTTGTAGTGACATGGACCTATCATCTTTCCTGGCACAAGCTGCTGCCTGACGTTCGCGGTTTAATAATTCCGCGCACAAAAAAACCCGCTCGCACGAATGCGAGCGGGTCAGAATGATTCAATTTTCGGAAGGCTTATTAGGCGGCGAATCGACGACGCATAACGCCTACAAAACCGAAGCCCACCATACCTAGTACAAGCGCGCCAGGTACAGGAACCAGTTCAGCCGTGAACAACCAGTCAGAGGCTGCAATATGCTGTCCAGGTACGCCATCATGGTTTAACCAGCCCCAACCACTTATACCATCATAACCACGATGACCAGGGGCGCGAGAGTCGTCACCGAAACGGAACGACAAGCCACCATTGGTTTCGTAGTCTGTAAGGGCATACGACTGATTCATAGTTGTGCTAGCGAATGCGCGAGAAATAGAACCGCTATTAGAAGCGGCAGGTGCGGAGACATACGCATCGTCGAGGTTGTAACCATCACCAGTACCGAAGCTAGTTACATTCATGTTGTAAGTGAAATCGATATCCCACCAACCAACTGCACCGTTAGCCACATTATCGTATACGCTGCCAGCTTCACGTCCGCCGTAAGCGCTACCCCAAATGCGAATTTCACCAGCCGCTTGGTCAAGCGACAGTTGCATCATAGCAGTCTGACCAGTTGTTCCGTCCACGTAATCAAAGTCGAAGGTGAAAATGCTGTTCACATTTCCGTCCAGACCATCCAAACGAAGTCCGTATGGCGGCGGATTTGCGCCACCGTCAGGATGACTACCAAGCAAATACCGGCCATCAGGGATCACGCCCGCGTGTGCCGCTGATGCAATCAACGCAACGAGACAAGTTAAACTCAATGAACGTTTCATACCACTAATCCCCGTCAAAGTTAGCTTAAGACAACCGTCTATAGCCACGACTCGAACTCACTAAAAATGTCTACGACAAATTACCAAGATGATGGCCAATACTGCTAACTAAAACAAGCTCGGCCAACACGCAAAATTCCTAATCTCTAATGCAGTATCTTATCCGAACGCAACACCATTTTCAAGCCATATAAGAAGTTTATTAACAAAATTTCGACAAAAATTGTCACTTGCCGATAACAACCCATCCTACTCATATTAAAATATCACAGGCTCTATACAGCCTCATCCTTAACGCCTCATAATCAAGCAGCGATAATACTATAGTCCTATAATAACCAGATTTTGTGTCAAATATAAATTCTGATAGACATACTGGGCCGCCTAGTCGATCGCTAAATGAGAGAATAGTATCAGTGAATGTCCATCCTGAGGCAAAGTCTATCTGCAACTGACCTGCTTCCGGACATCTATTAGATTGATTGGACCATATGAGAATTCGGCATGGCATGTATAAGATCCTCGCCCCTCTTGCCAGCCTAGCCGTCTTGGCCGGCCAGGCGGGCTGTGGATCCCTTCTGAGCCCCGACGGAATCCTCATCGACGCCAAAGCCTTTTTCCCAGAAGACGATGACCCGGCATACCAATCGCTGGACATTGTTGAAACCGAACTCTTGCTACAGCCATTCCCCGGGGCCGATGCAGCCTCCCTGTCTCAGCTATTCACCGAACTTTCTGCCACTATCGTCGCACAAGATGACGCGCTAGGTCTGATAACAATTTCCATCGACGCGGACATGCGCGAGGCCATAGCAACCGCGCTACTCGAAAGCAGTTTGATTGAGAGTGTCCACAAAAACTACATGTTGCCATCGCAGTCGCTACCCAACGACCCGCTGTATCGACTTCAGCCTCATCTGCCACAAATCAATGCCTCTTCCGCTTGGGACATCACCACAGGCGACGAGGACATTATCGTTGGCGTCGTAGATTCCGGAATCGATTTGAGTCACCCTGACCTGCAAAACAAAATTCTCGGCGGCTTTAACATTTTCGGCAATAACGACAACTACGACGACGTCGCGGGGCACGGCACACTAGTGGCTGGCATCATGGCAGCCGAAAGCAACAACCGCCGAGGTGTCTCTGGCTTGTCATGGGACTCACCCATATTAGCCGTCAAAGCCACCGACGAAAACGGCGATAGCACGAGTCGCCACTTAGCCGCCAGCATCCTGTGGGCACATGCCAACGGCGCAAAAGTAATCAATGTAAGCTTCGCCCCACTATGGTCGAACAGAGTGGTTCAAGCCGCGGCTGAGCATGTATTCAATCGTGGCGGCTTAGTCGTAATTAGCGCAGGCAATGGCGGAGGCAGCAGCAAGAAAGGCGGCTATCCAGAGGCGCTTTTCATCGGAGCAGTAGATGGTTCTGATCGAATTGCCCCCTTTTCAGATCGTGGCCCATTTGTAGATTTGGTCGCACCAGGCGTTAGCATTCAATCCACCGCTATCGGTGCAGGCTATCGCACGGCCAATGGTACGTCATTTGCCGCACCTATCGTCGCTGGCACGTTGGCTCTAGCTTGGTCGGCTAATCCGTCACTGCGTCCCGCGACGATGCAAAACATTCTCGCGGACACGGCTATCGATCTCGGTAGCAAAGGCAAGGACGCCACATACGGGAACGGCTTAATCGACGCCGCAGCCGTGGTGCAGGCCGCAGCGGACACCATATCCGAGTCGGACAACACCTCCCCTACTGTTATCATTACAAAACCAGCAACGGGAAGCACGCTGTCAGGGCGATCGAACATCACGGTCAACGCCTACGACCGTTGGGGCATCGCTGACGTCGTCATGTCAATTGACGGCGTCCCAACAGGCACCGACACACGCAGGCCTTATCAGTTCGTCCTGGACACAGCGTTATTCGAAGGTGGGCAGCATACCGTATCGATCATCGCCACAGACACCAACGGCAATGCTTCCGACCCTGTCACCTTAAACATTCGCTTCCGAGCATCAAGCAGCAATAATTTACCTGCGATAAAATTCACTTCGCATAGAAATGGCGCGACAGTGAGCGGCAATGTACAGCTCGAAGCTGAGGTCAGCGCAAGATTGGGCCTAACCACTGTAGAATGGATCATCGATGGCGATAGTGTTTTCGCCTCGCCGATAAGCGGAACGAAAGCAGCGGCCACCTACCTCTGGCGCACGAGCAATGTCTCAGCCGGGGTCCACACCATCACCTTGATCCTGACAGACCGAGGCGGCACGAGTACATCAGCCAACATAGATTTACGCACGCGATAGACTTCGCCACAACTTGGACACAAGTCAGAATCACCTACGCCATCCACGGCCGGTGGTGATACAACGATATGCCTAAACATAAGCAAAGTTGATTGCCGCATTTTGTGCTCCTTGATTCTCGCCTGACCGAGCATGACGAGGGTTTTTAATCCTGCAATGCCAGCGAGATCTATGGCCTGGTGTGGTTAGAGACATCCTGACATAGAAATGAGAAAGTGGCCTCGCTTTCCCACCCCCCATATTCACCATACATCTTTTTATCGGCCCACATGTGATTCTACCATCTTCATCGCCCACGAATTCGCTTGTGATCAAGCAGGCCAACCGGTAGCATGGAAACTCACTGTTCAGCGGAGTTCGATCTGTAAGCGAGGGGTAGGGATTTTATGATTACCAGAAATACGATCAATAGCCGACGTTCCAGACCAATCCCGATGCACATCGGTACGGTGATGGCCTTTACGTTGGCTTTGTCTTGCGCGGTTTATGGGCAGACGACTCATTACGTGGATGACGACAATTGCCCAGCCCCCGGAACCGGGAGTCTTGTTGATCCGTATTGCTCCATACAGGTGGCCATCGACGCGTCGGTTGGCGGCGACACCATCGAGGTTGCGCCTGGTACATACTTCGAGGATATCAACTTTTTAGGTAAGGCCATTACGCTACGCAGTAGGGATGGTGCGGCTACGACTATCATCGACGCGACATTTGTACCAGCAGCAGGTGAAACAGTTTCGGTGGTTCGTTGCGTAAATGGCGAGACAGCGACGACCGTGTTGGATGGGTTTACGATTACGGGAGGGACTGGCACAACTTTTTCCATGTTTGAAATTAACGGCGGTGGAATGTTTAATGACGGCAGCAGTCCGACAGTAACCAACTGTATTTTCAGTGGGAATAAAACTGGTAATGGTTCCGGAATGTACAACGGTAACACATCCAACCCTACGGTGATTAACTGCACATTCAACGATAACATAGCAAGCTTCGGGGGCGGAATATATAATAGCTTCTCAAGTCCGACCATTACCGATTGCTCATTTAGCAGGAACATGGTTAACGGTGGTGGTGGCATCTTTAACGTCGATTCCAGCCCGAATGTAAGCGATTGCGAGTTTATTGGAAACGAGGCTAGCTCAGGCGGCGGAATACTTAATGACTACAGATCCAATCCTATCGTGACTAACTGCATATTTAATACGAATACGGTCACAGGTGCAGGGGGCGGCATGTACAGCATCGCTGCCAACCCGACCATTATCGATAGTATGTTTATTGAGAACAATGCAGATTCGAGCGGCGGCGGGATGTATAATGAGTCCGAAACAGCCACTGTAACTAACTGCACATTTATTGGTAACACCGCCGGCAGTGGCGGGGGCATGGACAATCGGAATGGCACTCCAGTAATTACCGACTGCATTTTCAGCGGCAACATCAGCGATTCAAATGGCGGAGGGATGTTTAACATTTACTCTAGCCCACGTCTGGACAACTGCGAGTTTAACGGAAACACGGCAGGATCTGATGGGGGCGGGATTTACGGCTCTTACGGCAACCTGTCGTTGACAGATTGTTCGTTCAGCCAAAACACCTCCTATCGTTCGGGCGGAGGGATGGCTAGTTTCAGCCTTGAATCAACTTTGATGGATTGCACATTCAATGGAAACACGGCCAATGGACACGGTGGCGGAATCGCGGATAGCAGCGGAAATCTAACTTTGACGAATTGCACTTTGATCGGAAACTCTGCCATGTCCGGAGACGGCGGCGGGATTAGCCATAGTGGTTTCCCCTCAAGCCTGTCAGTGAGTCATTGTACAATCAATGGGAACTCAGCCAGGAATGGTGGCGGACTATACGCTGACCAAAGTAGTCTGACACTTGTCAACTCCTCTTTTAGCGGAAACATATCCAGTAACGATGGCGGTGGAATTTACAACGTCTTTGTTGACAGCACGTCAATGACTAACTGCACAATCAGCGGAAACATGGCAAAATTCTCGGGCGGTGGAATGCGATTGGGTAACTCTTCTAGTTCGACTCTTTCTAACTGCATTTTATGGGGCAACCTTCCAGATGACTTAGATAAAACCAATTCATTAATAAACCCGCGAACCATCGCGTTCAGCAATATAGGAGGCAGCCGCGGAAGTGGAAGAGACTGGATTGGTGAAATGGGCAAAGACGGCCGCGGCAACATCGACATCGACCCGCTTTTCTTTAATCCGTTAGGCGTAGACGGTATTATTGGCACGGCTGATGACGACCTGCGCATCTTGCATTGTTCGCCTAGCATCGACGCCGCAGATCACGATACCTACCTAAATGCTGGTGGAGGCCCGACCGATCTTGACGATGGAATGCGCGTTATTGATAACACTATTGTGCCAAATACTGGCGCAGGAAGCATCTCTTTTTTAGACATGGGCGCATACGAAATCAAGGATGACGAATTTGGCTTCACGCAAACCACACGACTAGTAGACGACGACAACTGCCCGAATTCAGGAGATGGAAGCCTTGGCGATCCATACTGCGCTATACAAGACGCTATCGAAGCATCTTTAACCTGTGACATCATCGAAGTAGCCCCTGGAACGTACTACGAATCTATCAACTTGTTAGGTAAACTCATCACGCTACGTAGCTCAGACGGCCCGATGGTGACCACTATCGACGCTAGTAACGTGCCGGATTCTGGTAGCGGTGTCCCGGTGGTTCGCTGCGTGAATGGTGAGACGGCTGCGACGGTGTTGGACGGGTTTACGATAACAGGAGGCACGGGTGACACATCTAGACCTAGCGAGTCCGAAGGCGGTGGGATGTATATCAGTGGCAGCAGTCCCACAGTCACTAATTGCGTGATAATAAGAAATACGGCGGATGTCGGTGGTGGCATGTACATTATCGAGAGTGGCCCGACACTAGTAAACTGCTCGTTGATCGGAAATTCAGCTGATTTTGGAGGCGGGATTTTTAACTTTTCCAGCCCCGACTCTACGTTCACCAATTGCATATTCAGCGGTAACACTGCACTTACGCGCGGCGGCGGTTTGTATAACAGTGCCTACTCCCACGCAACAGTGACCAATTGCACATTTAGCGGAAACACGGCCAGTAACGGGGGCGGGATTGCGAGCTTCATACACTCTGAGCCCACATATACAAATTGCATCTTGTGGGGCAACAGCCCTAACGAAATATTAAACTGGGACCATGAAAGTATACCGACTTTTACCTACAGTATCGTACAAGGCGGTTTGATCCCAAGAATTGACGGAGGCAATAACCTTGATACAGACCCACTATTTGTGGACCCGCTCGGGCTTGACGGCATAGCCGGCACTGACGATGACGACCTGCGATTATCAGAAGGTTCGCCTGCGATAGATACGGGTGACGATGCGGCGTTTCCGCTCGGCGTTACAACTGACGTAAGTGGTTCCCCTCGGCACGTTTGCGAGTTAGATATGGGAGCCTATGAATATCAGTCCCATTATTTGCCAGTAAACAACATCACGCAAGACAAATTCTTTTGCACCATCCAGCAATGCGTTGACGCAGCTGTAGACGGCGACGAGTGCGTAGTCCCGCCTAGCACATATTATGAAGCTATTGATTTCCTAGGCAAGGCTATCACAGTGCGCAGTAGGGACGGTGCGGACACAACTATTATTGATGCGAGTACAATATCTACTCCGGGGAGACCCGTTCCTGTAGTTCGTTGCGTCAACAGAGAGACAGCAGCGACAGTGTTGGATGGTTTCACGATTACGGGAGGCACAGGCGAATTAATTATTCCCAGAGGCTCTAGAAGCTCTGGGGGCGGAATATACAACGAATCGTCAAGTCCGACTGTCATCAACTGCACAATTGAAGGCAATATGGCTGACTTATATGGCGGAGGAATGTACAATATCTCCTCGAATCCATCAGTAATTAAATGCATTTTCAGTGGCAACATGGCTGGCATACAAGGCGGTGGAATGTACAACGAAGACAGCAACCCTATGCTGAGCAATTGTAAATACATTGATAACAAGGCTAATTTCGGCGGCGGGCTGTTTAACTATAATTTCTCTAGCCCAACACTAACCAACTGCTTATTCAGCGGCAACACGGCCAACACGCGCGGGGGCGGACTGTACAATTTTACCTCTTCTAACCCGATGATAAAAAAATGTGCATTCATCGGTAACAAGGCTATCGTAGATTCCGGCGGCGGGATGTATAATAGATCCTCCTCAAGCCCAACATTAACCAACTGCATATTTAGCGGAAACATCGCTGACGTCGATGGTGGCGGCATGTACAACAGCGACTTATCCAGCCCAACACTAACCAACTGCACGTTCAATGGAAACATAGCCAGCAGCGGGAACGGTGGTGGTATGGTCAACTACGATCAATCATTCCCGACATTTACTAACTCTATTTTGTGGGGCGACTTGCCAGACGAGATATTCAATGATATCGGAAATCCAACATTTTCATATTGCGATATACAAGGTAGCGGCGGTAGTGCGGCATGGGACACTTTGCTAGGCACCGACGGAGGCGGAAACATCGACGCGGACCCATTGTTCATTAATCCGCTTGGGGCTGATGGTATGGCTGGGACGATTGACGATGACCTACGCCTTATGCTCGGTTCACCTTGCATCGATGCTGGGGATTATGGTGCGTACCTTGCGACTGGTGGCGGGTTGACTGATCTCGATGGCAAGGACCGCGTCATTGATAACATTGACATCGTGGACACTGGGGTTGGCGTTTTGACCTATCTGGATATGGGGGCCTACGAAGAGGGGTCATGCCACGATGACGGCATCTTTTCTCTTGACGACCTAGTTTCCCTTGAGACGTGTATTACTGGCCCTGGTGTCGGGTTGAATCTTGGCTGCGCGTGCGTTGATCTCGACGTTAACGAACATGTGGACCTGCGCGACTATGCAACATTCCAATTGGCTTTTAATCCGTAGCCGGTCTAATCATTTGGAGTTAATCCTTCCCCACCCCGTGCCAGTAAGGCAAAGGATGGGGCACACTCGTGGCATAGCCTACGCATGCCATTCAAATCGCGGTCTCGTTTTATGGTGTTAGACCTTGTAAGGCGGAGTTTCTGCCCAAGAACCCGAATGGATCAAACGAGTCTTGCAGGCCACCACCACCACCACCACCGCTGCCTGGGCGGTTTAGGAATTCTCGGCCTGAAACGCTGTAATTAACTGATACACCGGCCCGCATGAAGAAGTTCTTGTTGACAAATTCCTGCAAACGTGTCTGCCAGGTATATGGCACCCAGAGAATGTCCCCAGCTTGGAGGTCTAGATTTTTATCTTGCCCCATCGCGATACGGTCCAGGTCAAGTCGAACATGAACTTCTCGGCCACTTGGCAAGCGCCTCACTAAAGTTCCTGTCTGTGGCTGAATATCGGTCCGCAACCCTCCCGCGCTGGCGAGGGCTTGTAACACCGAGACATTCGTACCCGTTGGATAAGTCTGCGGGGATGAACCCAGCACTAAACCACCAACAAAGACTGTATTAGGCTCGGCGGCGTTTACTTGTACTATATCGCCTTGTTCAAGGGGTTTTAGTGCGATGGCCTGCTGCAAATCCAAGGGGTCGCGAAGATTGAACGATTGAACCAGTTCTGGCTGACGAATGCGCTGAAGTGAGGCTTCTCCGGAAGCGTTATCAGATACGCCGCCAGCGCCAACGATGGCGTATAGTAGGTTGCATTCATGACGTTCCAAAGCCACAAAACCAGGGGCGCTGACCGCGCCGACCACTAGCACGTTAGTTGTCTCTGGTGTCAATATCTCGGCATGGACGACGGCATCCGTGAGCACGCCCGGAACGTAGGTGGCACGGATTGTGTCCTCAAGGTCATCAAGCTCCAGGCCAACTACCTTAACTGAACCAACCACTGGCAGATCGATCTCGCCTTTTCTGTCCACCCGAAATGCTGTGGATGGGAACAACGGCGGCTGATCGGCGCGGGTCAGTGTAATCGTAAGCACATCATTGGGGCCAACGTGATATGGGCCTAGCTGCTGATTGATCGCCGCGTCGGTCTGAGGAGACGGGGCATCCTTAGGTTGCATCGTTAATCGCTCAGACGCTTCTAGTTCCATTAGTTGAGCAACCGAAATCCTGTGATCCTTGGCAGCACAACCGACGAACATTAACGCTAACGCCGCGACGATTGCGCATCGACACGAGGCATATACACCACTTCGGATTTGCTTCACCATCCATGACACGGCCATTGTACCTAACTCCCGAATCCTACCGCGCGACTAACCGATGAGGATCAATCCCCGTCATTACGCAACCGCACGTATGCTTTGTTTCGTCAAAACCCACCCAAATGGTCTAGGAATTCCCTCAGGCGACGCAATTTTCGACTCGCCTCCTTATAATTCGGGCCATCTGAGAACTACAATCTGATCGTCGTAACACAGTTTTCAGCCCTGTTATGCTGGCCGGTGCGATTTTCGGTAGATCCAAACGCTACGCGGCCTCGCTGAAAATAAAGGTGTCAGGATGATTTATTTTCCTCTTTTCTCGGTCTCCCCCGAGGCCTGAGGGTGGTTTCAAGCCCAAGACGCATGGCTGTGCGGTTTCGCCATGAGCTGTCTCCTAAAGGCACGCCCCTTTGTAGCGACTGTTGAACTTGTTGTACGGCCTCATCGCCAATCAGCCGGTTAAGGTCGGCAAGCCAATTTCGCGGGCAGCGGACAGGCCACGGCCTGAGCCATTGTGATAGCGTAGCGTCCCGATTCATCCTGGCCCATGGGCTACCCCATCGCCACGTTTCAGCCCGTTTCACCAGCTTGGCTCGGCGGGCGTTGGCCTCCACGTAGCAGCAGAGCGTCAGGAAGTGGCGGTCCTCTTGTACCGGGAAGCTTTTGAATCGACCTTGGTATAGCGGGCCTTCGCCGGCCGTATGCGTATGGGCGTGCCATCGATGGGTGTGCGTCACCGAGACCCATTGCATCCACGTGGACAGGTTAGATCGCCTTCCGGCCTGAACGATCAAGTGCCAGTGATTTGGCATCAGACACCAAGATAAGAGATTCGGTGCATCGACACGTTCTAAAGACTCTGCCAATACGTGCTCGAAAGCGGCATAGTCCTCGTCTTTCGAAAACAGAGGCAGACGCATAACCCGCCGATTCAACACGTGATAGACAAACCCGGGCTTCGTGATACGGGGAGACCTAGCCATGACTCGTATGCTACAAAAACCAGCATATCGAGTCAATTAAATCATCCTGACACCTTTTCTTCTCCCCTTTTCTTCTCCGCTAACCATCATTTCCACATAACCGACTACGCCTAGCCAGGCCATATAGGCATTCAGCTCTATATCACACCAGCATAAGGCTTAATTCGTTTTTCTAGATCGTTGA
>JAJDDW010000040.1 GCA_029260115.1 Phycisphaerae bacterium
AATATAGAGAATCGATCGTCGATTTCCTTCAACAGTTTAATACCGCAATGCGCCGTTATTTTAGAGGTCAATCACTCGTCGCGATGCTCATGGCTATACTTTTCATCATCGGCTTCACCTTCATAGGCCTGCCCATGGCTGTGCCTTTGGGACTCTTTATTGGCCTGCTAAACATGGTGCCATATTTGCAAACCGTCGGCATCGTACCCGCGATAATGTTAGCCGGGCTTAGGGCCGTGGAGCAGGATTCCAGTTTTGCGGTTTCGGTTGTGCTAGCACTGGCCGTGTTTGCCGTAGCCCAAATCGTTCAAGACGCACTCATCACACCGCGCGTGATGGGCAAGGCCACCGGGCTTAGTCCTGTCGCGATATTGCTAGGCGTGTTTATATGGGGCAAGCTGCTCGGCTTCTTGGGTCTGCTCATCGCGATCCCGCTGACCTGTTTGATGATCGCGTATTACCGTAGATACGTGCTGCTATATGCGACTGAGGCGACAAAAATCACAAACGTCACTCACGGCGACTAGCGATTAAACACAGCACCGCAATAGATCAAAAAATACTTGCATACTGATCCAGCGATTCAGGATTGGCTAAAGCATCTCGGTTTAGAACTGGCTCGCCGTGAACCATGTTGGATACTGCAAGCTCCACTTTCTTACCGCTAATGGTATAGGGAACGGCTGATATTTGTTTGATGTGACGGGGTACGTGACGCTTGGTTGCGCCCTCCGCGATTAACCTTTTGATGGTTTGAATTAGTTCGTCGTCAAGCGATTGCCCGTCGCGTAGTACCACAAACAGACACACCTCAACGTCAGCGTCAGCCGTCCGTTTGCCGATGACCACGCTATCCACGACGACGTCCAGGCTTTCGACTAGTCTATAAATCTCAGCCGTGCCAATGCGCACGCCGCCGGGATTGAGCGTCGCGTCTGATCGACCATACACGATGACCCCGCCACGAGACGTGATTTCGACGAAGTCGCCATGCGTCCACACATTCGGAAAGCGTTCAAAGTACGCGCTGCTATACTTGCTTCCATTCCGATCATTCCAAAACCCCGTCGGCTGAGATGGGAACGGGCTACAACAGACTAACTCACCTTTTTGATCGATCACCGACGCGCCGTCCGCATCGAAGGCCTGCACGTCCATGCCAAGCCCCACACTCTGAATCTCACCCGCGTAGACCGGCAGCAGCGGATTGCCCAGCATGAAACAGCTAATAATGTCCGTGCCGCCGCAAATACTGGATAGTTGCAAGTCTTCTTTGACGTTGGCGTAGACCCATTGAAAATTTTCGATCGTCAGTGGCGAACCAGTCGAAAGCATAGCCCGTAGCTTGGACAGATTGTGCTGCGTACCCGGCCTCAGCCCAGCTTTTTCGCTCGCGGCTAGGAACTTAGGACTCGTGCCGAAAATCGTGATGCCAAGGTTGTCAGCCATCTGCCAAAGTCGGTCCACAGTGGGATGGGCAGGGCTTCCTTCGTACAGCACCACGGTCGCACCCACGCCGAGCGAACTCACCAGCCAATTCCACATCATCCAGCCGCACGTGGTAAAGTAAAAAATGGTATCCTCGCGGCGCAAATCGCAGTGCAACATCAACTCCTTCATATGCTGCAGTAACGTTCCACCTGCGCCGTGGATGATGCACTTAGGTACGCCAGTCGTGCCCGACGAATACATGATGTAAAGCGGGTGATCGAACGGAAGCGATTCAAAATTTAGCTCAGCTTCCTTAGAGATGAAGTCGGGCCAGGACGTCGTCTTATCCAGTGTACGGAGGTCCGGCTCATCTTCAACAAAGGGAACGACGACCACCTGCTTGATACTTGGGATGCGCTTGACGATGGCTTCAATACGCGCAAGGCAATCGATTTTCTTTTCGTTGTAAGTATAGCCATCAGCCGCGATGAGAACTTTAGGCTCAATTTGACCAAAACGATCGAAAACGCCGTTAATCCCAAAGTCCGGCGAGCAGGAAGACCAAACCGCGCCAAAACTTGCACAGGCTAACATAGCCACGACTGCCTCAGCGATGTTAGGTAAATAGCCCGCCACTCGATCACCTTGCTGCACACCAACAGCCCGCAACCCAGCTGCGCATCTCGCTACTTGATCTCGCAATTGGCGATAGGTAAGCGAGCGCGATTTCCCCCGTTCATTTTCACAAGCTAGAGCCATTCGGTCATCGTTAAACCGCAGTAAGTGCTCAGCAAAGTTAAATGTCATCCCAGGAAACCATTGTGCCATCAACATGCCATCTCCCGTGCATGTGTACGGCGCTGACTCATCTGGAATAATTTCAGCGAATTCAAGCATTTCTTGCCAGAATTGATCTTGATGGTTCACGGACCAGGCATGCAACGAAGGCCAATTGGCATCGAAGCTATATTTTTTCGACATCTGCTGCATGAACGAATGCATTTGAGATTGTTCGACCCGCTGCGGCGACGGCTGCCATAGAAGCTGAGGTTGGTGCATGACTGATTAACCCTTCTCGATAAAACTCTACTACCCGATAATGAGCCGCATGCTTCAGCTTGCGCGGCGTCTCGGTTTTATGTAAGGCTTAATCAACAATGGCCTCACACCCGACGAAAAGACACGCTCACACATACGACTTCACGGCCGTGTCGCAGCCGCCGATTATTTTTTATTGTGACTATCGTAGGGAAATGCGTCAACGCAGGGCAAATTCATTACCCGGCAAGCGCCGAAGCTGCCCCTTGAGTTGCAGTGACGTCAAAAGCGAAGTGACGCGCGAAATGTCTAAGTTTGTCACCGTGCAAATCGCATCGGCGTCGGTACGGCCTTGCGTTACTGCATCGACGATGGCTCGCTCTTCGGCTGATAAGGTGCTGAGCAGCGCGGACGCCGTCGCGGTAGACGTTTCGATCACTGTGCCACCGCCAGTCGAAGACGACGCGTCTTCTGCTTGAGCACGCATGATTTGGCCAACCTCTTGCAATTCATCAAGCACGTCGTCAAGACAGGTGACCAACTTGGCGCTACAGTCGCGAATTAGCCCGTTCACACCGGCACTAAATTCCGGTCGGTCTATATGCCCGGGAACCGCGAAGACCTCGCGGCCATAGTCATGTGCACAGCGGGCCGTGATGAGCGCACCGCTTCTCTTGCCAGCTTCCACAACTATCACACCCAGTGATAAGCCTATGATAATGCGGTTACGCGGCGGAAAATTTTTCGCATCCGGAGGTGTATCCATCGGATATTCACTCACCAATGCGCCATGCTGAACAACTTCATCGGCTAGTTCGGCGTGCTCGGATGGGTACACTGTCGCTAGGCCATTGCCCAGCACGGCGATGGTTCGCCCTCCCGCGCGAACCGCACCACGATGGGCCGCGCCATCAATGCCATAAGCAAGTCCGGACACAACTGTAAAGCCCGCACTGGCTAATGATTGCGAAAATCGCACCGCCTGTTCACGACCATAATGAGAGCATCGTCTTGATCCCACGATAGCCACGGCAATCGTATCGGTTCGCAGAAGTCGCCCACGCACGTATAAACAAATTGGTGGATCGGTAATATTGCGCAACGACGCCGGATAAGCCTCGTCCTCTCCACACAAGATGCGCACACCACACGCCTCAGCTATTTCAATCTCTCGAGCGATACGATCATCATAACTAGATTCGATCATCGCCCGGGCGAGCTTAGGGCCTATGCCCTCAACTTTCTGCAAGCCCTGTATCGATGCGGCAAGCACATCATCAATCGAGCCGAAATGTTTAAGTAATTTCTCTAAGCGCAATGGGCCAACATCGGGTGTAAAATGAACGCGCAAATATTTTCGCGCCACATCGGAAATGGTCACATCGTCTGAGGCATTGGTCATATCACTGTCATCCTGCAAGAACGTGCTCAACACAAATCATAGCCGAATTCGGCAGCATATGTGAGTCATGAAAATTCACTCCCCAACCGGGTCATCCAGCAGCAGGCCTTCAGGATTAGCTTTGGGAATAGCGTATTTTTCCAACAGTCGGCGAATCCTTGGCTGATCGGGATTAATTTCCAATGACTGGTGCCAGTGCTCGATGGCCCGCTCTCGATGCAGCGTTCGATCTATTTCCTGCTCATCCAAATACTTCAACATGCTGATCGACCCAAGCCCGGCGTGCGCCCGGGCCAGCTTCCCATCGAACGACAGCGCAGAGGTATAACTATCCGCCGCTTGATCGAATAGCCTCATACGAAATAAACAATAGCCCAGCGATTCATGCGCCACCGCCAGGGCCGAGTCCATCGTAAGCGCTTGCTGCAGCGATTGCCGAGCCATCTTCAATCGACCTTGGTTCATATACGTCTGCGCCAAATTGACCAATACCAAAGGCTGACTGTTGTTTCGCTCTAACGCATCCTTATAAGCATGTATCGCTTCATAATATCGACCCTGCGCATCCAGCGTGACACCTAGGTTCACATAGGCATTGGGATTAGCGGGATCAAGTGCGATCGCAGCCTGAAACCGCTCAGCCGCTTGCGCTAAATCGCCGACCTGCTGATAGCAGGCCCCCAGGTTTAATTGCGCTTCAAAATTGTCAGGCTGAAGTTCTACCGCATGCAAATAGGCTTGGATCGCATCACGGATCCGCGCTGAAAAATGATATAGCTGGGCAAGGCTTAGCGTATCGTCAAAGGAAAGCGGATTTTGCCGAACGGCATCGACAAACGCTTCGATGGCTAAGCTAATCTCACCCCGACGGCGATAGATCGTGCCAATTTTAGAGTGCGCGATTGCTAGGTGTGGGTTCAACGCCGCGGCTAATTCAAACTCAGCCAACGCCTCGTCTAGTGAGTCTTGTTGAAGTAACCTGTCCCCGTAGAACATGTGCCAATCGGTCTGCACATTACGCACCACAGTACAACTTAACGAACAGGCCATCATGCTTAGCACAGACATGCAAGCGATTGTTCTAATACAATTATTCATGCTACATACGACCTCGACGGGGCCACCATATCAGCCTAGCACGGCGTCAAAAAAGCTGCAAACCGCCTCTATTTGCCTTTACGCCCATAATATCCCAATAAACATCCACAAATCAATGGTTGCGGATGCCCCATTCTGCGGATACTCCCGAAGGGTGGGGTGGACGGACTATCGAAATCAGTCATCCCCCACATCTGATATTAGCCCAACGAACCTAGATTGCACCCACCAACGCTTGTCAATCAATCGCGGTGATTGATTTTTATACGGTGTGCGCTACCATACCGAAGATGATCGCCGTAGGCCAACATGGTCGGCGAACTAAAGGAATCCTAGCTATGCCCACTGATATTTTAATCGCGATACCCGTGTACAATGAGCAAGTCTACCTAGACCGAGTTTTGTCACTGGTCAAACCCATTGGGCACGATGTGCTCGTCATTGACGACGGCTCCTCGGACGATACTCCGCAGATTCTTCGCCGACAAGACGGGATTCGCGTCATTACCCACCCCGAAAACCGAGGCTATGGCCAAAGTTTATCCACCGCGTTCGAGCACGCCCAACAAGCGGGCTACGATTGGCTCATTACCATAGACTGTGACGAGCAGCATGAACCCGATCAAATCCCCATGTTTGTCCACGCGGCACTGACCGGCGCAGCTGACATCATTAGTGGCACACGATATCCGACTGGCATCGAAGTAGACGCCTCCGTCCCCGAAGACCGTCGACGCATTAACCATACCATCACCGCGACCATCAACGAGCGACTAGGCCTGGGCATTACCGACGCCTTCTGCGGTTTTAAAGCTTATCGCGTTGCCGTACTTTCTAATTTCGAGGTCACGGTGCCCGGCTACGCCATGCCAATGCAATGGTGGGTGCAAGTCGCGCGCGCAAACCTCAGCGTAGCCGAAGTACCGATTCGTCTAATATACAACGACCCAACGCGCCATTTCGGTGGCCTGTTGGATGACCCCACGGTCCGACTCAACCATTACCTAAATGTCTTCGAAGCCGAGATGGCTACATGTTCCGATCAACCCCAACGTGCCCAAGTTGGTTGTCAGCCGTGCCATTAGCTTGTCCTGCTATGCTTGATTTCAAGAACTTGCAGACGCCGCTTAGTCACGGTGACGTGCTCGTCGAGCCTGGCCCCGGCGCACTACTCCTCGCCGCTAAAAAAAACCGACAGTCCCTTGCCAATGCCAGCGTCATGATCGCCGGTCAAACCTTGGCCCATTGGCGCAGTCAAACCCGTAAAAAAATCGCGGGTCGCGACGAAATTTTTATCATCGTCACCGGGCATCAGCCGGATTTCATACATCCAGGCGTCTGGGCAAAACATGTGGTCTCCGCACGATTGGCCAAGGCCTTAAACGGAAAAGTCATCAACCTTGTCGTCGATTCAGATGTCGTGAAACGCAGCTCATTGCCCATCCCTGTTGAGCGCCAAGGGCACGTATCGCTTAGCCGCGTGCCATACACGAATGCGGGTAAGGATTTATCATACGAGCAAATGCCCAAACTTAGCCATGAGCAGCTCGACATGTTTGAATCGCGCCTTCGAGAAGCGTTAGGACCAAACTACCAGCAGTCGCAATGGCCCGCCTTTTTTATCGGCGCCCGCAACACGACAGGCGCTAAGGACTGGGTCGATCAAGCCGTCGCTGGCAGACGAGCCATTGAAGCGGGCCTGGGAATATCGGTGGAAGACCATCGCATAAGTGAACATTGGTGTACGCCGCTCATTGCAGATATGCTGCTCAACGCCCGCAAGTTCGCAGCTAGTTACAATCGAGCACTAGCCACGTATCGTCTGGAAAATAACGTCAAAGGCCATGCGCGGCCTATCCCGGATCTGGTCATTTCCGACGATCAATGCGAAGTCGCGCTATGGGCACACACCGCCAATACCGCACGACGGCGACTTTTCGCCAGCGCCGACGCTGACCGCGTGCGCCTCTTCGCCGACGAAACGGAAATCGCTAGCCTGCCGGTCACTAGCCTTCGCAACCATAAATGCTCAGCCTGTAAAGAACTCGCTGCAAACCTCCAACAGAGCGGATGGGAGCTACGACCGCGGGCACTCACCCTGACTTTGTGGGCTAGGCTGTTGCTAGCAGACATATTCGTACACGGTATTGGCGGCGCGAAGTACGACCGAATCACTGACAACATCATGCGCGACTATTACGAAATCGACGCCCCGGCCATGGCCTGCGTATCAGCCACGCTTCATCTGCCATTGCCTGTCCACCAAGCTGAATCGGCGGACCCGCACCAAGAAAGCCTGCACCCACAGGCTAGCCTGCACCAATTGCATCGTGAGTCGCGCGACTGGCAACACAACCCCCAGCTTACCCTTGATGGCCTACCCGCTGCCCAGGACCAGCTAGCCGCTCGCCAGACATTGGTCATGAAGTCGCAGGAACTTCGCGCAAGATCGCCTAAAAATCGCCGGTCACGCCGACAGGTCTTTGATAACCTCCGACAAATCAAGGCCCAGTTGCAGCAATATCAGCCCAACCGCCAAGCAGCTATCGATGCTCGGATTGCCCAAATGCGGCAGACGACACTTGAAAACGAGATAGCAAAGGGCAGAGAGTATTTCTTTGGGCTATTCGATGACCAGACTTTACATCAACTGCTATCGGCGCTTCCCGCAGAGGCGGATTTTGCAGTATAATACCCGCTGTTATTGACGTTCCAGGAAAACCCAACATTAGATCGAGGTACACATGACCGAACAGCAAGGCGAAGCGGGCCGCATTCACATTGACTCCGACTGGAAAGAAGAAGCCGCCCGTGAGAAAGAGAAATTAGCCGAAAAGGAACGCGACGCCGAAGCCAAGAAAGCCGAAAGCGGCGATGTGGGCCCAGGTGGTGCGCCGCCCTTCATGGAGCTAGTCAATCTCATGGCTATGCAGGCGATGTACGCGCTTGGCGGTATGCAAGGACCGAGCGGAGAAAACATCCCGCCGAATCCGATCGCCGCAAAACATCATATCGATTTGCTGGAAGTATTGTCGATAAAAACCAAGGGGAATCTGACGGATGATGAGCATAAAGCGCTCGATGCCGTGCTGTACGAACTGCGTATGGTATACGTTCAAATGACCACCGGCGCAGTGCCTCCGGGCGGGCCAATACCAGAAGGCGATCCGCTGGCGTAAACGTCAAGACGATTCCTTCCATAAACATGTAGCCGTGAGTTACCACGGCCTAATGTTAATTGTGGTATTGCGTTAACGCGCAGGCCGTGACGTAACAATGTGTGGCGCGGTCGTTGCGTCTTACTGAGTAAGTTGAAATGTTTTTAGTCCTTCCAATCCGTACCGAATCCGATTCGCATCACATGCCTATGGTCAACTACATGTTGATCGGGGCTAATCTCTTGATGTACATCGTGTTCAACGAAGGATATTTCGGCAACACCACATCAGGCGTGCGCGAACAATACTTGGTTTTTCACTCCGACGCGCCGACGCTATTACAATTCTTCAGCTACCAATTCCTACACGCCAACGCCTCTCACCTGTTATTTAATTTACTTTTCCTTTGGGTCTTCGGCAACGGTGTGAACGCAAAGATGGGCGATTGGCCTTACTTATTCTTTTACCTTGGTGGAGGCGTTTTCGCGGCTTGGGGATACGCCTCCTTAAAAACTGATTACTTTCAACTCATCGGCGCATCCGGCGCAATCGCAGCCGTAACAACAGCTTATTTAGCTCTTTTCCCTCGATCCCGTGTCACGGTGCTCGTATGGTTTTTCTTCATCCATTTTTTCGAGCTGCCCGCCATGGTCATCATCGGCGTGAAGATCATCCTCTGGGACAATCTCATATCCCCTGCGATGTCAGGGCCTAGTAACGTCGCCCACCAAGCACACATGGCCGGCTATCTGTTTGGCTTCGTTGGCGCTATGCTATTGCTATTTGTTCGCGCCATACCGCGCGACCAGTTCGACATCCTTGCGTTATGGAAACGCTGGTATCGGCGGCGTGAATTTGCCTCAGTTATGGGCAATCCCAGCAACGCCGCCCGCGCTCAATTCGGCTCCGTAGCCCGCATGCCTACACTAAGCCCCGCCCAGCAACGCGAAGAAGATGAACGCATAGAACAATTAGCCCATGCCCGAACACGCGTATCTGAGGCGTTAGAACAAAAGGATTTAGAGCTTGCTACGCAGGCCTTTGAACAGCTTGTCGTTCTCGACGCTGCGCAATGTATGCCCCAGACCCAGCAACTGGAAATCGCCCGCGAGTTATTCAAACAAGGCAAGCAAACGCAGGCCGCCGCAGCCTACGACCGCTATGTAAGCTGCTACCCCAACGCCCGCGACATCGGAGACGTACTCTTACTGTTGGGCATTATCAGCTCGCGCGACCTCGGCAAGCACGATCTCGCGGAGTCTTATTTGAATAGGGCCAAGGGGGCACTGCGAGACGAAAACAGATTGCAGCAATGCGAACAATGGCTAGCAAAAGTTATCGCGACAGGAAGTCAACAAGGCATCTAGCTAGGTAAAGGAGGACCATGAAGGAACTGGCATATCTTGACGGCGTATTCGGACCAATCAGCGAGGCAAAAGTATCTATCGAAGATCGAGGGTTTCAATTCGGCGACTCACTCTATGAAGTCATCGCCGTCTATAACGGGCAACCTTTTTTATTACATGAACACATTCAACGTATGCGCACTGGCGCGGGCGCCATCAGCTTAGCTTACGACTTCGACAATAACCCACTCGAACCGATCATTCAGGAAGGCATAACGCGCAGCCAAATTAACGACGCGTATGTATATATTCAGATTACCAGAGGTGTCGCCCCACGCGCGCACGGCATACCACAGGACTTGGTGCCGACTGTCGTCATGACTTTCAAACCGCTTCCGCCAGTCCCCGCCGATCGACGCGCGCAGGGATTACGCATGATTACCTTACGCGACGACCGATGGGCGAATTGCTACATCAAAGCCACTACCCTATTGCCAAACATACTAGCCAAAAGCGAAGCGACCCGACGAGGCTACGACGATGCCGTTTTCGTCGCATCCGACGGGAGCGTCCGCGAATGCACCTCCGCCAATATCTATACCGTCAACGACGGGAGCATCGTCTTCCCACCGCGAACACACTCCGTGCTACACGGCATTACGCAAGGCTTTTTGATGTTATGCGCAGCCGACGCCGGCATCGGCATCAAGGAAGCGCGTATCGACGTTGCGGCCTTGCAGACATCCGACGAAGTTTTTATGTCTAACACCATGGTGGAAGTACTAGGCGTCACCTGCATTGACGATAAAACCATAGGCCAGGGAAAACCAGGACCAGTTACCAAAAAGCTTTATGAGGCCTTTTGCAGCCGTGCACGCGGTGTAGCCGTATCAGAACCGTCTGCCACAACACCATAGCGGGTGTCCCATTCTTCGAGTACACCCAAGGGGGGGCGGGACCGGAATCGAGACAACTAAGATTGTCTGGCACGGAGATTGCAGCACCAAATACAGGGCGTTGTACGTAAGGCCCGCTCGGGGTACGATCTGATTTCGGTCACGGGATGAGTATCTGGTTATTTTGGGCCTCTGGGCCTACGATCTATTTCGCAGTAGAGGAAGTAAAATGACACACAAAACTATCGGTTTTGCAACGGTTACATTCGCTTGTTTCATACTTATCGCTTGGCTATCAGCCACAACGGACACCGCCGTGGCTGAGACTGCCAGCGTAAGTATGGCCCCATTGGTCGCTGGTGACGATGACGGCGGCACTGGCTATTCCTATGTGGGGGCCAACAAATGTAAGATGTGCCACATCAAACAACACAAAAGCTGGAACACCACAAAAATGGCCAACGCCATGGACACCCTCAAGCCAGGCACAGCCGCTGAGAGCAAAACCAAGCACGGACTTGACCCCAACAAGGACTATACGACTGATGCCGCATGCTTGAAGTGTCACACAACGGGTTACGGGGCAGACGGCGGATATGCCATACCTGACCCCAATGATAAGAAGGCCGTTCGCAAAGCTGAGAAACTAGCGGGCGTTGGATGCGAAGCCTGTCACGGCCCCGGTAGCGAATATGTCAACGTACATAAAGACATCTTCAAGTCTAAGCGAAAGTACAAAGTTGAAGAAATGTACGCTGCGGGAATGAAGAAAATTGACGCGACAAGCTGCACGAGCTGCCACAACGACCAAGGTCCAACTTTCTCCGGTGAGTTTGATTACAACAAGCAAAAAGAAGTGGGTATCCACGAGCGCATTCCGCTCACACAACGCGAAGACTAAAACGTGCCATCAAACTGCTAAGTATGCATGCGGCTTAATGTAAACATCATTGAGCCGCATGCTTTATTTTGCGCTGTCCCGCAAACAACGAGCCGCACGCTTCAGCTAGCACGGTCTTGCGAACGTCGTAACTGTTTCAATGAATGATAACATCACGCCCGGGCGATAGTTGGTCTCTTCTGCCGAAAATCACTCAAGAAGAGTATCGGGGAACACGAAAGCGTTTCGCCCCCGAACGCACCTTGTGGCCAGTGGTGTCTTCATGCCATGTAACGATTTCGATTTCTTTACCCGCTAAGCTCTTATTGGCCCAGCGAAGCCAAATGTGATATCCCATACCGAGAAAGTTTGATCGAATTGTCTGAAAAGTGTTGGTTGGATAACGCCAATCGCTGACTAATTCTCGGGCCACGACACCATCCCTTTTGCGCTCAACGAGGTACATCTCGATATAAAATTCGCCGTCTCGTAATACAGTTTTACCAATGCGTTGTGTGCTCGCTGGCTCAAGGAATACGCGGAACTGAATACCTTCCGGGTCACGGTCGCCGGCTTTGTCCGTACTGATCCAGGGCTTTTGATCATATAGACATCGAATATGTCTAATTCTAACGCCCGGTTTATTCTGGCTGTTCTTCGCTAGCTTTGTCGGCGTCCGCTTAGGGTTCCTTGATGATCCGGCAGGCGAATAGGAAGCATCGCGATTGCCAGAGGTGTGACAACCGCATGTCGCAACAACAACCATTAGCCCCAGCACCAAGACTGCTTTTCGTTCCAATTTTATCATTACAAAGTGCCTATTGATAGCTGCCACGAACCAGTTCTTGCCCCTGCGGCAGTTTCGGGCCATATACCGCGTGCGTGGCTTCGGTCGCTGGCACAGGTCTTGAAATGATCGGGCCGTAGGTTTTCGTCTTTGGTCCGTATTGTTTCAATTCTTTCTGTTTTTTCGGTGCTGGTTTTTCCGGTTTGCCCCTCACAGAGCCATCCTCTGATTCTGGCCCCATCGCAGACTCTTCCGGCAAGATACGCAGGCTCTTCATGAACGGACTCTGCTTTAGCCAATCTGGCAGGTCTACGTTGTCGCGTTCTTCAATAGACATCTTATGCAAGTCTTCGTCGGTACGAAGAATATCGACCGTCATCACAACGACCAATTCAGTCTTGGACTCGCTCGTGCTGATCGATCGAAACAATGCGCCGATATATGGCAAGTCGCCCAAGATCGGTACTTTGTTCACACCTTCCGAAACGCGCTTTTGGATAAGTCCGCCGATGATGACTGTCTCACCATCTCGAACTGTCACATTTGTCACGACTTCTCGCGTCTGGAAAATTGGTGAAGCGACACCTTCCGTAAGCTGGATATTTTCGCCAATGTTTGAAATTTCTTGCGTGACCGCAATCGTCACATATCCATCCGGACTAATCTGCGGAGTCGCGGTCAATACAATACCCACATCTTCTCGACCAATCGTCGACTGAGTCTGCCCCGTATCATTAAGCCGCGACGATTCAACGATCGGTACTTCGTCTGCTATGGTAATACTGCCTTCCTCGCCATTACGCACAAGAAGCGTAGGACGTGACAATACCTCAAGCCGACTTTCCTGCTGGATCGCGTGAAACAAGAAACTGAAATCTTCGCCGGTGACCGTAAAGTTAAAACCGCCAAGCCCCAAACCGGCAGCGCCAAGATCAGTCCCAGTCACAAAGTCAAAATCGGAGCCTTGAATAATACCATTAGGCCCGACCACTGCGTTTTCTGAAAAATGTAAATCCTGACCGGCAATTTCCATACCTAGTTCAAAATCATCCGTTTGCGTTATCTCTCCGATCACTACCGAAATCATCACTTGAGGCTCTGGTCGATCCAACTGCTTAATCATCCCCATAGTTTGCGCGTAAGCACCCCGACTCGTGCCGATGATCAAATGGCTGCTGCCACCCTCTTCACCGCCAATAGCTTCGATAGAGACTTGACGTTCCATACGACGGCGCTGGGCCTCTTCATCGTCCAGATCACCTAACACATCTTCCTCTTGTTGGTTAAAGTTGCGATAAGCCTCCGCGATCTGTTGGGCTTCACGATAATCCGTCTGCAACACTTCTACTACACGATCATCAGCTTCCTGAGCATCAAGATATTGCACCAGCCTCTCGACCATCCGCAAATCAACTTCCGCACCAGCGGCGATTAACGTGTTCGTGCGCGCATCAGCTGTGAAGCGAAGGTCTTGACCCACGCTCGCTATCTCAAATTCGCCCAAATCGCCAAAACTTAGCGGTGCTGTAGGTCCATCACCGCCACCACCCGAATCCGTTTGGAACAATTCTTCCATACGATCAACCATCGTCTGCGCATCGGCGTTGACCAACTGAAACAATCGAAGCTGAGAGCGAATCGGATGCACCTGATCGAAATCGAGTATCATCGACTCTAACATGTCCATGCTCGCTGCCGGGGCCATGACCATTAACGAGTTCGTGCGCGGGTCAGGCTGAATACGAATGTCCTGGCGAAGCAGCTTGCGCGTCTTGAACGACCCGTCCGCTTGCTTCTCGTCAAACGTGATGATAACCGCTTCCTCACCCTCTTCACCACCTTCTGCACCAATCAGCGTTTGCTCTAGCACTTCCGCAAAATCCCCCGCTAGGGCTTGACGCAACTGAATGACCTTCACTTTCATCTCTCTTGCGGGGGCAGCCGTATCCAGTCGCGTAATAATGTTGGCAATATTTTCCATTTCTGAGCGAGACGCCCAGACAATAAGTGCATTGATACGCTCATCTGTTTCTATCGCAATCACATCCGCGCGACCTTGCGAATCGCCCCCTTGAGATTGAAACAAGCTCTCTAGTTTTTCCGCAACCGGCCCGACCTTGGCCATCTTCAGCGGGAAAATCTGAAACTGCTTCGCCAGCGTCGAAGGCTGATCAAGCTTGCCCAACAATTCAACAATAATCTCATGATCGTCACGCGACGCACTACCCACCAAACTGTTTGAAGATTCGTCAGCCAATAACACCACTGGCGTACTCGTTATATCCTGACCTTCTCCTCGCGAATCAAACAACTCTTGCATACGCTGGGCCAACTTAATAGCACTACTATGCTGCAACGGATATACCCGAATCGCTGCGGCATTAGGCCCGCCTTTAACATCTAGCCGAGGAATAATCTCAGCCGCTCGCTCCAAAGCATCTCGCGTACCCGCCAACAACAACGCATTACTTCGAGGGTCTGGAATAATCGTCGGCGACTGAAACGACTCCGACGCGCTCTCCATACCATCGAACAGTTTTTCCAACATATCCGCCAGCACAGTCGTGTCTGCGAAAGTGAGTTTGAAAATTTGCGTGTCTTCAATCAAAGGCTGAATGCCAAGCCGCTTAATTAATCGATTGATTTCATCAAAATCCTCTACGCTCGATGCGACAACCAAGGAGTTACTTCGCTCATCTGCGACCAGGATCGGCGTATCCTCTAACAATTCCTCTACCTGTCGCAGCGCGGCTTTGCGCTGCCAAAGTTCGTCAATCTTCTCTTTCATATCCGCCGCCGACAATCGGCCACACTTAACGATACGAATCTGATCGAACAACTTCGCGGGTTTAGTATCTAGCTGGCGGGCAATAACTTCAATCTCAGCAAAGTTTTCTTCCGACGCTGAAACGATCAGCGAGTTACTTCGAATATCAACCGTAAGAAAAAGCGTCTCCCTAGCCAGAACCACGTTTCCGGCTTCGGTCGTTTGCGCCGCTTCGAGTCGCTGGGTAAATAAATCCTTGATTATGTCACCAACGCGAATCGCATCCGTATACTCAAGTTGAACAAATCGCATGGGGAATTTAAGTGCCGTAGCTGGTTGATCCAATTGACCAATCACAGTCTCAGCCAACTGCAATTGCTCGGGCCGCCCTGATACGATCAACGTATTCGTGCGCGCATCAGAGCCAATGCCGACGTTATAAGATAACGCCTTACCCTTATCACCCTGCGGCACAGAATTGTCACCGCTACCATCGGGATCTTCCGGTAGTGTCTTGCCATCATCAAACATGCTTCGCAGCACATCCTGCACCGAATCAGCATCCGCAAAACGAAGCGGAAAAAGACGAACATCAACGGCTTCGCTAATCGCAACACCATCCAACATGCGAATGAGTTCGCTCATAGGCCCGACGTTTTCTTCCACCGTCGCAATAATCAAACTGTTGGTCCCGGCATGCGCAATGATGCGCATCGGCTTACCCAGATCAATTGGCGACATATCCAAAATAGTGCCGTCAGGAAGCGCTTTGCTAATGCTCAACCGGAAAATCACCTCAGCCGCGTCATCTTGCCCTTGTTGCGAAGCCAGCAGTTCCGTAATCACCGTGGACATCTCGTCAGGCTTGGAATGCAGCAGCGGGAACACGGTAAGTTTCACCTCACCCCAGCCCTTGGCAGGCTCTACATCAATGGTATTTATAAAAGTTTGGATCGTCGCACGATCCGACTCTGGCGCGATGACGAGAATGGTATTGTTCGCATTATTGGGAATGATCTGAATCTCACCCTTAGGCCCCTGCGCTCCAGTCTTTTCCTTGAGCTTACCAATAATATCACGAAGTTCATCAGCCACTTCACTGGCCTGGCGATTCTTAATCTCAAACACCAACTGCTCATGCTTACCCAGCGAGTCTTCGACTTCGTCAACCTGCTTAATGGTCGCCACGGCAAATTCAATATGTCGAGGCAAAGCGGATACTAGAATAATGTTCGACGACAAAGCCGTAACCGATACCTCATGCTCAGATCGAATGTTGGGGTCGAACAACACCTTACGCAGCGCTGGCTCCACCTTCGACGCGATATCGTTGGCGTCTTTATTGGTCACCGTCAGCACCCGAAGCTCAGGCTCTTCCGCAGCACCTTCTAACACCTGAATTAACGCATCCACCAAATCGAGATCCGATTGGTTACCTTTTAAAATCAATTGCGTACCCACCACTTCATAATCCAGGTCGGCCCCGGATAGCGTGATGTTAGACGTATCGATTCGACCACCCGGGTTCCGCTTCTCAACCTCTGGCTGAGCAGCGGGCCGACCCTTTGTCAGTGGTGTAACTTTTTTAGGCTCTTGCGCGTGTGACGCTGCGCTAAACAGTGAACTCACAGTAAGCGCGCACATCATCAGCAGTCCACGACTGATGCCTACGCGCAAACCAATGTTGAGTACCCGACGCTTATGACAGCTAGCCCAAACCTCACGCATCAAATTATCGCGCCCGGATATACAACTACACCGCGTATGCAACCTCATCATAATCGTTGCCCTTACTGTTATCACTGGCGTCCTCCATGACAGCCAGCTAACTTAACGTTCTACTGTTTCACTTCTTCCCTACCATCCACAATTCGCATTCACCCATAAACAACTTCGCCACCAATTACCGACCACGTGTAGTCTGAGTCTTAGACGATGTTGATCCTGAACTACGTGTACCACTCGACCGCTTATTCGTAGTACCACGACTACCCTTACTACCCGTCGTACCGCCCTTGAGCTGATCGATCAGGGCCATCACTTCGTTGGCCGGTGTCGATCCAAGTTGAATAATCTTGATCGTCTCGCCAGTAGGACCAAGACGCTCATACGCACTCACCATCTCTTCAATGTCGTTAAAATATGACTGATTACCAGCTACGACCAAGGTGCTGGTTCGCTTATCAGCTTGAATTGAAACCGTGGCTACTTCGCTACGACCCTTACCCTTGGGGGCTGCCGCTTTAATACCTTCATTTACGCTCGTTTCAAGTAGGTCAGCTAGCTCCTCCACATTAATACCCGAAGCCACTTTGATAATCTTAAACGGCGTTACCGACGCGGCCTCTTCCGTATCCAGCTTAGATACAATCGCTTCAATCGCCGCAATATCCGCCGGCGCCGCTCGGATGATAAGACTGTTCATCAAATCGTTTGATACGATCACCGGCTGAACGCGATCTCGCTTACCGCCACCCTTTTGATCCACAAACATTTCTTGAAGCTGCGGCAAGATAAAACCAACATCAGCATATTTAAGTTTAATAATCTGCGGGACGACGCCTTTTTCGCTTTCTTCATCCAACTGTTTCACCAACTGCTCGATCTGCTCAACACGACCCGCACTACCGCTCACCACCAAACCATTACTCTGCGTCAACACGCTAATACGCGTATCGCCGACAAGCTCGTCCGAGCCTTTATCGCCAGACTTCTTGAGATATGCCTCCATCGCCAACTGAACTTCAGTCGCATCGGCATATAGCAACGTAAGTACACGCACGACTTCACCCGTACCCGCCTCCTCCGTGTCTAGCTGCTTCACGATAGCTTGGATGTCAGCAAAATCTTCTGCACTAGACTTCACCAGCACAGCCTTTGACCCACCAAGCGCAGAAATCGAAATCGGCGGCGCCTGACTTCCTTGTCGATTAGGCTGAGATTTAATGAAAATATCGTCTATGGTTTTAACCACCGACTCAGCATCAGCATTACTTAGATGTACAACGTGTACAGACTGCCGACTACTACCCTCGGTATCGAGTTCAGCTATCAACAGTTCGATCCGCGATAAGTTCGCCTGCGAAGCTGTCACAATGACGACACGCGCCACGGGTTCAGCCACCGCAATCACCGGCGTCTGCGAACTCTTTCCACCGCCACGGAACAATTGCGAAATCGCTTCCGAGACGATAAATGGATCTGCAAAGGCCAGCTTGAAAGTCTTCACCTGATCGATGCGACTCAGTGCCGTTTCTTTATCATCAAGTTGACGAATAAGCGTCTGAACCCACTCATGATTGTGCGCATTAGCCGTCACCGCTACCGATTGCGTAGCTGGCTCTTCTACCGCGAGCACCAAATCTTGCAACGAAGTTTTCTTTTTCCCACCGCCCTGCTCTTTCATGCGAGATCGTTCTTTAATAATCGTCACGACAGAAGCGGGGTTCGCAAACGTTAGACCATATACCTTGGTCGTTACCGCATACTGAGCGGCTACATCAGGCTGATCCATATCGGCGATACGAGCCTTGATGTCAGTTACGTTCGCTTGACTTGCCTGCACGACGAGCGTGTTCGTACTCCCATCAGGCGTCACGACAACGGTATATTCATGGGGTGAAACAATCTTGCCACCGCTAATTTCCTGCATCGCTTCTTGCCGCTTATCGTAGATCGTAGTGATAAGTTCCGCAGCTTCTTCTACCCGGATATGCTGCAACGCAATCGTTTCAGTCATTAGCTGGGGCGCAATATTATCTTCCAACGGATCGACAAAATCCTTCTTGATTTGGTCGACCTGCTTTTGCGTGCCTCGAACAACCAACACATTCAGCGTAGCGTTCGCCTCCACAATAGGTGGGTCTTCACCCGCAGTTCCCACAGCCCCACTCCACAAACGCGTAATGTTACTAGCCACCTCTCTCGCATCCGAATTTTTCAGCGCGATCATAAAAAATCCAGGTGGCTGATCCGCGTTTTCGGGCGTGTCTATACGCTGCAAGGCATGCTCCACGAAACCAAAAATCAATGGCCCGCCTAACACGACAATCGCATTGGCTTGGTCATCGACATCAGCCCCGAACCCGTCAATCTGATCACTAGCCGGTAGGCCTTTAACATAATCTCCCATCAACTTGCTTAGCGTCTCATATATACGACGCGCATTCGCATGCTTCAGCCGAAACACCCGAAACTCCGCTTCAAACTCACGCGGCTTATCCAACAATTTGGCCAGGGACTGAATTTCTAAAAACATTTCGTCGTCAGTCATCACTAACAACTGCTTCGAATTGTCATCACCCGTCACCGTAAATGGAGGCAAGGTGCTTCCCGAATCTCGGGCCGATGGCGCGTATGCCATCGTAATAGCCTGCGATACTTCACTCGGTCGCGCATGTTCGAGCGTAATCATACGCAACGAAGCCCGCTCCTGTGCTTCTTCCTCTAATTTTTTCACGGTTTCGAGAATTTTTTCGTGTAAATGTTCTGGTGCGCTATAAAAAACCGTGCGTCCACCTTCTTGACCTATGAATCGCGTCTGGGCAGTACTAGAAGTCTTCGATTCTTTCGCAACTCGCTTCTGACTACCCTGTGTCAAATTCACACCTTGGAATATTGACGTCAACGTTTCAGCCACCATGGAGGCATCCGCGTGTGCCAGATTGATAACTTCAAAATCAGCTTGGGCAGGTCGGTCAAACTTAGCCACCAACTCGGCTATTTCCGCATGCTGCTCAGCGGTGCCCTGGACCGAAAGAATCTTCAGCGGCGGGTAACCAATCAACGTGGGAGAATTCAAACTACCCGCTGCCGACATCGATATTTCACTATCGTCCATCTGACGACCAGCTGACTTATCCTCTTCGCCTTCCGCATACCGACCACGCAAGTAAGCCAATAAAGCCGGAACCGAAGCATGCACCAACTCATATTGAACCCAAGTGCGCTCAGCGATTTCGTTGCTCTCCAAATCTTCGATTAGCGTGCCAATAAAGTCTAACGCAGCCACAGGCCCTAACGCCATGATGGAATTGTTGCGCGGGCTACTTGTAAGCTTTATATCCTCAGGATCAATACCCAACATATCCCCAGCCGCAGTGCGCTGCATAATTGGCCGAGGAAACTGCCCCCCATTGCCACTACTAAGAGAAGCAGTCGTTGCACTCCCTCTACGACCAGCGACGCTGCTTTTCGGACTAGGCGTTGCGGCACGTGTGGTCGAATCCGACATACCCAGCCAATCTTTCAACAGCATTTCAACTTCAGCCGCGTTAAGTTTTTTCACTGGATAAATGCGCATCTCGCTATTGATGGGTCGAGGCTGATCCACCGTGGCTAACAACTTCAAAATAGCAGGATACTGATTCGTATCGGCCCGTAATATCAGCGACCGATCACGCGGGTTCGGCATAACCCGGACCGAAGTCGGCGGCAACTGGGGCACCGCTTGAGGCTGATTCTTCTGCTGATCAGCCTGACGCTTATCATCCTGCTGCCCCTTCTGTTGTTGCTGTTGCTGCTGTTGCTGCTGCTGTCGAGCACGTTGCTGTTGCTGCTGCTGGGCACGCGATACTTCCTGACGCTGTTGCTGGGTCGCATTGAACATCTCGTTGATAATTTCTGTCGCGCTGTACACATCAATATACTTAACGCGATAAATACGAATATCCGGCGGACGAGGAAGGTCTTTCATTTCCTCCTTCAACTCATCCAGCCAATCCGGCACCTCTTCTAATACCTGCCGAGGACCAACAACAATCATGCCGCCAGTCGATTCATCATACTTAATTATCACCTTCTCAGCCGAGGTGGGTTTCTTGGTGTTTTTGGGCATGCGTTCTGTCGTCACGACTTCGTCATCGCGACCTTCACCAGGCTCATCCTCTAATAACGCACGCCCCTTATCATGCACTAAATCAGAAAGCGCATCACGATCACCCGAAGACACAGGTTGTTGCGGGGGAGCGGATTTCGCTGTTGATTCCTTCACATCACCCGGCGGCGGCGCATCGCGCTTGGGCTGTTCTTCCGTTTGCCCCATAGCTGACGCAGCCAAACCCTGCAACGCCGATGTAAATGCTAGCGGCATGACACAGCGATTCACAGCACTCGTTCGTGGCCCAAGCTGCTGCATACCTTGCGATTGATCCTCACGTGGCGACATATCCTCAATTTCAATATCCAACTCTGGATGATTAATCTTCATCCAAAGCGCTACGTCCTTAGGGCTAATACCCACAGGAACAGCAAAGGCCTTGGGGCGACTTCGAGCGAGCTCGCTTTCTATGTCCACATACTCCCGAATCAGATTTCTAATCTCATCAAATCGATCGCGATGCGGATAACGCACAATCAACATATCACCAAAAGACGCATAATCTACATGAGGCAGCTCATCACTAGGCTCCCATAGTGCTGACAATACGCCATCCAATTCATATGAAGCATCATAAGCATCAACGTGTTCTAGCGTATAAATAAATTTTGGAACCGACGGAGGATTGTATAATTCATCCGGCGTATCCAAATTAGAGATAATGCGATCCACTTCCGTCAATTTCGCCGGACTAGCTGAGACAATCAGCGTGTGATCGATCAAGTCCGCCCGCAGATAAATATCATCCGTGGTCCGCGTAATTGTCGTCACAAACGCTTCGTCTTCATCCTCATCATCCATCGAAGCTAACATCTGCCGCGACCCACCAGCCTTGGCTCGAGCTTGTCCACCCTGGCGACGCACGCCAGCACGCTTAGCTGGTACAGACACAGTATTCACGATCAGATCCACCAACATTTTCATATCGATATGTTTAATCTGATAAATCTTCAAACTACGCGCACCGCCCGCGATACTGTCCAGATGAGCAATCCATTCCTTAGCCTTAGCCACCAGCTTAATAGGCCCTTGAAGAACTACCGCCGCCCCGCCAGGCGCTTCAACAATTTGAAATTCCCCCGCCGGATTGGCTATGTTCATTTGCGCTTTAAGCTTAGTCCCAGGCGACCGCTTGCGCGTGTCGCCGCCCATGAGCGACTGAATGGAACTAACCATCTCACTGGCATCAGCGTTTTGTAGTGAAATCGTCTCAAACGCAGATGATTCGTCACTGGCTTTGTCGAACATCTCAACTAACTCGCGGGCTTCATCAATAATCGCTCGAGGCGCAGCCAATACAATCTGAGCATTACGATCATCAGCTTGCAAATGATATCGATCAGGCTGACTGGTCGTCTTTTTACGAGGAATCGTCACCTTGCCCCCACGATTGCTCTTCGGCGCAGACACCGAGCCTTCTTGCTCTGAAAGCGAACCAGCCATCACCAACTGCTGCACTTTCAATTCCAACAGCGGCGCAATTTGCTCGACTATGTCACTTGGCGGCACAAACCGCACAGCTATTGTGATAACCTCAACCGCGTCACCACTCTCCGCTGGCAGATCAAATTGCTTTATCAACAACCGCGCTTCTTCAATAATAGACACCGGAGCCGCAATCACGATGCGGTGATTCCGCTCATCAACCACCATATGAAAACGCTCACTATCCGCCTTCGCCGTACGACCAGCTATGCGCACACCAGGCTTCCTAGCCGCACTAGACGTTGACGATTCAGCTTCATCAGCCAATTCACCTTCGCTCACCAACTGTTGCACCTTCAGCGACAACAATGGCTCAATCAGCTCGATCAATTCAATTGAATCCGCATGTTCAATCTTAATAAAAGCCGTTTGAATCTCATCCCCTTCAGAGGGCGTATCGAATGCCTGAATCAACTTACGAGCTTCAATAACAATGGGTTCAGCCGCCGCGACGACAATCCGATGGTTACGAGCATCTGGTAACAACTGATATAGATCACCATCACCGGCCGAACTCGTCGGCTTCCTCTGACCAGCGATGCGCACGCTAGGTTTATCTCGTCCGGCCACATCTTCAATAACGCCCGTCAAAATCAAATGTTGCACCTTGATCGAAAGCAAAGGCTCGATCAACTCCACAATCTGCTCAGGGTCAGCATGAGTAATAGCAACATACTCAACCAACACTTCATCAATTTCTTCCTTAGGACGAAGAATATCGAGAAGCTTTTCGATTTCAGCAAACATCGCAGGCTCGGCCACCACAATCAGTTTGCCCGACGAAGCCTGAGGTAAAAATTGTGCGCCTTCTGGCGAAGCCGCAGCCTTCCTAGCCGTTGGAGGTGTTACAGCCGAGCCACTTTCCTTAGAAGACATAAGCGACTGCAGCGAATCTGACAGCGCGACCACATCCGTACCCGGAGGGAAATCGTCGTATACACGAATCTCACGCTGATCCCGCGCTACATCAAATTCCAAAATCAGCGCCGCCACCTCTTCCATTTGTGCAGGAGACGTGCGTACAATCAGACGATCATCAAGCTGAATTATCTTCAATGGCCCATCATCATCACCACCAGTGGTCGGCATGCCAGGCCTTGGCTTACCCCGCGTAGGCTTTTTGGCGCTATCAGCAAGAAGAGAACTGATCGTAGCCATCATATCCTCAGCTTTGCGATGCTTAATCACAAAAACGCGCTGCACGATATCATCAGGCTGATCAAACTGAGCCAACAACTGCTTGATGAGCGTGACCTCACTATCCTTAGCCCCGATGACCACCATGCCACCATCCGTCGTTTCGTAACGAATGCCACCCTTTTTTGCCGCCGGACCTCTAGTCGCGCCGCCACCTTCAATCAATGCCGAAATTTTTTCAATCGCAACCTCAGCCGAGATATGCTCAACCGGAATGACTACAAACTCAGCCGACTGCGAAAGCTGTTCCAACTCATCAATTACCGTCTTAATGTCTGACCACTCTTCATCATTACACAACACATACAACCGCCCGCCATCGTCGTCCGACGTGAACTTACCCTTTGATTCACTTTTACCAGCAGGCCGCCTAGCCCGAACTGGACGCTTAGGCACTGAGCCTGTCCCCGCCCGACTGGTCTCATATTCCTGAAGGATGCTAGCCACAAAAGAAGGAAGCTGGTTTTTCAATTGAACAATATGAAGCTCGACCGCCTCGCCAGCGACATCAAGCTCAACCAACAGTAATTTCACCTGCTCTAAATCCTCTGGAGAGCCAGTAAAATAAATCGCATCACCGTTCGGGGCAGCCACAACCTCAGATTGCTTTTCACTAGGCGAGCGGGCATTCTTAGGCTGCTTAACTATTGACCCATCTATCAGCTTGGAGATAGTCCCCACAATATCTTCTGCCTCGGTATGCTTAAGTGCTATCCGAATAGGCCCGACTTCAGTTTCAATATCAAAAGATTCAACCAATTGACGCACCCGGGCCACATCCTGATCCGAGGCCATAACAATAATCGCCCGCGCTACCGGATGCGTAATCAGCCGAATCTCATCCACCGTAGCCGACTGCCCTGCAGGTTTTCTACCGCGCGACGTGGGCCGTTTCACTTTCGAAGCATCTTCAGGCGGCGTTAAAATATCCTGCAGCGTGACTACCAACGACTCTGGGTTCGCATACTTCACATCAATTACGACAGGGCGAAATTCTATCGACGTATCCACGTCAACATAAGGCAATAACAGCTTGATTTCTTCAATCTTATTGCGCATACCGCGCACAATAAGCACCCCTTGCCCATCGGAAGGCACCACGCTAAGTGCCGGTTCTTCGACACTGTCCAGCGCGCTCTTATTTACACCCCGTGGTGCACGCGACCTCGGACGGGCTGTAGCCACATCCAAATCCATCAATTCCTTCAATTTCTCATAAGCTTCCGAAGGTGGAATATGGATGACATCAATAACTTCCAACGTGCGGGGGTCTTGCCCTTGAGGCGACACCAAAATGGGAACTAAGTCGAGATACTTACGAATATCACTCGCCAGCGCAAAAATCGCGACCGTATTAGAATTTTCCAGCGGCGTCACCCGCACATAATCCGGCATGAAGTCTCGAACAATTGTCAAATCAGATAAGGAACCCGACTGCGGCGTATATAACACCAACACCAGCTCCTCATCTGCAAGCTGAGCCGCCTGAAAATCCGCCTCGCTGCGATACATCATCTCCGGCTCAAGCTCGCGCAAATAATCATTCACTCGAATCACTTCGAGATGTGTATCTCGCCTCAACATCCAATAAGGCTCTAACGGCTTATAATTAAACAGCAGCATTCGAATACGCTTGAGCAATTCAGCAAACGAAAGCTCCTCCTCAGTCACAAAGCTCACCCTACCGTCCGGGGGCTTAACACCAATCACCCCAAGACCAGTCTCCCGCGCCACCATCGAAATCAAATCTTCATACGTGCCATCTACAATGCTAAATTGATACTTACCCTCTTCCGGCATAACAGATGAAAACGTCGGCGGGATATCGATAGCCGTCTCTTTCGCAGTTGAACCACCCCTGCCGACAGACTTAGCCACGTTGACCCGGCCAGCTCGCGCTGACGCAGGCTTGCTCGCTGCAGCAGCCGCCTGAGATTCCTTATGCTTTCGCTGACGCGCTTTGATCTCTTCCCGCCGCTGCATCGCCCGCTCTTTCGCGGTCATAATCGTCTTACTTTTATCTTCAACAGGTTGAGCAACAGGCTCTATCGTGACACCAGCCGCTGCTGGCGGAATCTTCACCTTCCCGATAGCAGCCGCCTCCTTGGCCTTATCGCTCCGCTGTGGACTCCCCCGACGCGGCGTAATAGCCCGTGATTTATCAGGCGACTTCTCCGGCTTCTGAACCTTAGCAGGTGTCTGACCCACAGTAGTTAGCGGAAAAAGAAAAGGGACAATCAGCACCACCACATACCAAACTAGCCTATGCGCATGCGCCAGGCCGTTAGTCTTCATTCGCTTCGCTTGTATCTGCGGGTCACTCATCATCTTATTACTTCCTAGAATGCCTTACCGATTGCCGCGCCGTTTCCCAAACTTCTTCGTCCGACGACCCCGATTCGGGGATTGCTTCACATACGGCGGCCTCTTCTTCACTGTATTCGCTTGCGGTTTATCAGCTGCGCCAGCCTTGCTGGCCTCGCCAGTTTTATTAGCCTCGCCAGTTTTACTAACCCCATCAGTATTGCTAGGCATTACCGCTGGCTTACCCGATTTCACGGGCGCCGCAGGAACCACCTCAGTCTCGCCGGACTTCGTAGGAACAGCCACCGGCGCTAGACCAGCCGCATCGCCACGACCTGCATATTGTTGTACCGGCACACCCACTGCCGGTTTCGCAACCTGCGCGGGTTTCACTGTTGGCGTAGGCGCACCTGCTAAATCTGCATCCCTAGAAACATCCTTAGATGAATCACCAGCCGCTGGAACGGCTTCCCCCTTGGAATCCGCATCAGGAACTGCTACCGGAACCTCAACTGGCACCTCAACAGGAACGATTGCCGCAGCCTTTTCATCCGCCAGAATCTGCTCAGCCAAAGACTGAAAACGTGGATACTCAGACGCATCTGCTAACTGCAAATCATCGCTTATATTGGCTCCGACCGGATAAACATAAAACTCATCTTCCCATCGCACCAACGCCGCCCGAGGATGAACAAAGACCAACGTACCGCCATCAAGCTCATCGCCTGTCGCGTAATAAGAGCGCTCACGGCGCTTTGCATTATAAACCTGAATTTCACCAGTACGCTCCTGCACTCGATTGCGCACCAACGCCACCTGAATCGTCATCTGCTTACCGTCAGGCCAACGCGTACGCCGCTTTACCACCGGTGGCGGTGGCGGTGGTGGCTGCGTAGGTGTAACTGGCGTTGGCGCTACAGCGACCGCCACAGGTTTTTCTTTCACGTCAACCGTCACCTGCGCCGTCGAAACATGGCCACTATCATCCGACACCTGGAGTGCATAATGGAACGTACCTACCTTCGATGTATTTATCGTAGGTCGATTCGTATCCCCAGCCGACAAGCCAGGATCACCTGTCCATTCAAATATATATTTCCCATCCCCGCCCTTAGCACTACCGCCCAAGGTCAATTTCGTTCCCACAACGACCGACTGATTACTTCCCGCCATCGCAATCAACGGGTCATATGGAATAAATTCAGTAAACGGCGTCCGCTTCGAAATCGATGAGTAATCTCGCCCTAAATGACGAACCACCTTTTCAGGCTGATCCAAGTCGGCGTCCAAGACCTTTTTACCAAGCATCTGATGCTGGGGCAGCACCCATACCTCAAGCGGAACCCGGAGGTTTACCTGCTCGCGGCTACTTTGCTTGCCGCGACGCGATGAGTTTTTTGGAAATATAGAAGCACTACCCACGCGCACCAATTGCGGCAACTCGCTCAGGTCTTCCAGAAATGAAGTCACCGAAGCCAACGAACCGACCGCTGTGACCGTAAGCGACATCTTAGTAACACCCGTCTTGCGATCGGCATGAGGCTTGCTCGGAGTCGTAGCCGCTTCTTGAAGTTTGTGACTAGCAAAAAGAGTGTTTATCCGCTGACGGAGCGCATTCTCAACCTTCCTGACATCTCCCGAACCCATACGATCCATCATGCGACGATAATCTCTTACCGCCCATTCAACTTCTTCCTGCTTACGCTCAAGCTTATCGAGATCTTCAGTTCGACGGGCCACACGATCACTCAACGTCACCAAAGGCTCAATCCACCACGGGTATACCGACTTGGACACCATGATGTACAACACCATCGCGCCAAACACGCCAGCCAGGATTTTCGTTTTCTTATCCATCAGCACCCAAGCGTTTTACTTACGGACACTTCAGTGGGTGGCTTGGGGACGCACAGCCTACCCGCATCAACACCCATTAACTCACACCCTTACGACTTTTCTTAACATCCTTCTTAACCGGCAAAATTTTAATCTGTATGTCCTGGGAGTAAGGATAACTGTCCTTCATCGACGGCGTCTGAGAACCCATGCTCGCCCGGAATCGCCAAGCACTATCTTCTGACTTAAACGCATGCAAATTCTTAATCAGCTCCGTAGGCGTAGCGCGTTTTTTACAACGCGTCTTAATCACCACCTGCGCATGCTCGTCAGCCTTAGCCCCAACCTTTAGCTGCTTCAAATCAATACGATCAAAGATCATTTCCTCATTCGTAGGAAACACCGACATCACATCCACCAGCACATCTACCCACACGCACTGATCTTGATCAAATTCATTTAGCAGACTATGAATTTTCAAAAAGCTTTTGTTGTCCCTGCTATTCTCTTTTAGTTCGTCAATCCGCTTATCTAATTCCGCTAGCTTAGTTCGGCCAGGCTCAGTTGACTTCGCAATACCCACAATCCCAGCCACCGCAAAAAGCAGTGTCGCCGCTGCAATCAATGGCGCTTTCTTTAGACGCTTTCGGGCAGCAGATTCCGTTTTCTTAGGATGCAAAAAGTCGAAATGTAACTCGTCATCATTCGCATCCGAAAGGATTAAACCCATTACAGCCGCAAAAGCAGCCGCATGCGCACCCTCGTCAGGCTCCCATCCAAACGTCCGCGCCGGGTTATACATTTCAGTCGTAACATGCAATCGAGCTTGTATCGCATCCGAAAGCAGCGACTCCATGCCGGTATCGCCCGCAATCACAACATGATCAATCTCAGCCCCGGCGTCCGACGCACGATAAGCCTCAATCGATCGCGTCACTTCCATCAGCAGCGCCACCATCGCAGAAGCACAACCTGGCTCTGTTTCAGCATCCGTAAATTTGAGTGTCGCATCAGTTGCATTATTAGCCGGAGGCACAGGCTGGTCATTTGTCGCGCAAGCGCCCATCAAATCCTTGCCCTCAGGCATCACCACCGATGCCGCCCGCGAGAACACCAATGACCCCTGACGCAATACAGAAATTTCCATAAACGTCGGACGCACATCTATAAACAACACCCGGTGTGGCATGGCATGTTGAAGCAGTTCACAGACCGCGACCTTATTGGCGTAAGGGCGAAGACCTACCCGCTCAAGCTTCAAATCCGCAGCCGCAAAAATCGCTTCGTATTGCGACAACACCTCGCAACGAATTGCAGCGACCAACACTTCCGAAGAAGCCCCACCATCAATCGGCAACCCCACCGTATAGTCCACCGCTGCGTCAATTACTGGGAAAGGTAGTTCCTTGGCAATTTGTATCTTGACCATGCCCGGCAATTCCTCAGACGCAGCCGAAGGGAGCTTCAGCGTATTAAGCACTACCTGATCGCGCGGAATGTCCACGGCGGCATGCTTGGTCGTAATACCTTCCTGATCCAACGCTTGACGAATATGTGCGCCAAACTGCTGCGGATCATGAGGGTCCACGCTCGCAGGAATACTCACGTTAAGTAGTCGATCGATCTTAACGCCTCGATTAGACACCAACGCATGCGCAATGCGCAGCGTTCGCGTATCCCAATCGATCGCCAAAACCTTGCGTTTTCGCCTTCTAGCGGCCACGCACTTTCTCCTTGTCTTCTTCGCGAATCGGGTACTGAGCGCCCAATTTCGTCAAATCCCGATAATAAATGGTCTGTGCTATAGGCCCGACCATATCCACTACCACCTGCAACCGCGTAACCATGCCTACGTGATCCGCATACCCGAGAGAATCAATCGTAAACTGCTGCCCACGCGCCGTGATTTGCGGCGCAATACGCACATAAGTCTCCAAATCAAGCACTTCTTCCGTCACTAGCCACGCCGTTGTCGACTGGTCCTCCGCATCGAGTGAATCACGTGTCTCGATGATGCTTGCAATATGTTCATCCGTCAGTCCATTTATACACTTCAACACCAGCGCCGATGCAGTATTCACATTGATCAAACCGACCACGCCAGGCCTCACCACCGTGGTCCGATCCATCAGGATCGCCAGGTGCTCCACACCCATCGGGCTGAGCAAGGCGCCAGTATCCGTTTCCCGCTGTAATAGCAGCGCCGCTGGTGTTTCGATCGGTCCTAAGGCCCCTTGGGCATCATCCGTTTCTTCGCCTTCTTCGCCTTCAGATTCGCCCGCTTCGTCCCCTACAAGCGTGTTATCAGAAGGCTGACCGCCCGGTTCGGCCGCCGGCTCCTCCGTCTCTTCCTCTGCGGCGTCCCCCTCTTCCCTGACCTGTTGCTGCGGTCCAAGCTTGCCGCGAGGATTTCCATCGTCGTTATCAGTACTGCCCGAGCCCGTGGGCGTATCCGCCTCCGAACCGCCTCCGGTACCCTCAGTATTACCCCCGCCACCAGCATTGTTATTGCCTCCGCGACCAGGGTTTGCCGCGTTACCAGCACCATTAGCACCACCTTGCCCACGCGTCGAGCTAACGATGTAATTCACCACCGTTGGCTCGTCTGGAAACTCCAAAGCCAGTGCCGCAGACACCACAGATTCTTCATCAAAAAGATAAATTCTTGGCCGATTATCGTTGCTGGTCTGATCGTCGACCGACCAAACGGTCAGATAGGCGTACAGCCCTTGATTGAGTCGATTGTCTTCATTATCTGGCGGAAAGGTCAGATCACCATCATCCTCGTGCAAGCCCAATAGGCCATTTCGATCGAAGTCTTCACCATAAAGCAGCTTCCCGGTAACCCCCTTAACCAGTAACAACTCCTCGACCGTGTCAAACAAGCCGTTCTTAATTTGGTATGGACGATCAAGCTCGCGATAATAGATCGCTTCCGATTCCCCTGTCTTACTCCGCGAATTGTCGTCGCTGTCCCGCCAATCCAGAATCGCACCCACGATCTCCTCGGCGTCGAACTCCGCATCATCCCCAGCCGCCGCCGACACTAAAACCAACAACTGCTCAGCCGTGGCCGTGTTCAGGTTAAGTTTCGAAGATTCGTCGGTTAAGCCAATACGAATGAAATCCTCATCGTCGCTCAGATCATCAGCCACGATACTGAAACGATAGGCCCACGCCCCCTCGTCCAACTCCTCGTTGGTCCCCCACTCCTGAGGATCGACACCATCCGCCCACACAATAATGCGATGCAATTCCTCCGGATTGTGGTACCACAAATTCTTATCCAATCGCAGCACCGGCAAAAGCCCTTTGACAAAATCCACGCCCGCTTCTGCAGCTAACCTTGTCTGAATACGCTGAGAAACCGCCTGTGTAGCGGCCAAATCAGCATTTACCCGAAATGCCAACATGCCAGCTAACAGGCCGAGAAGCAATATGACGGCCAGTACAATTGGCAAAATTACAGCATCTCTTTTATTTGTCACGGTGCCGCCTCGCCGAGCTTCTCGAAAATGGATTGCGTTTCTCGCGTAATTCGCGATCTAAAGAGTGGATCGGCCTGGGGGACGCGAATCGACTTTGTATATCTACCGGCCGACTCGGGCAGGCAGTCGACGGGATCCTCGTTCATACAGGTGCAATATTCGTGGATGGCCGGATCGTTCAACTCTTCTTCGAACGGAGGCGCGGCCTCAAATCCGATGGTCACCTGCACCAATTGGGGCAGGGCATTGTCGCCCCCCACGTCCCAACTATCCCACCATTGGCTGCCGTCGTAATAGCAAAATCGCATAAAATGAATTTCTGGAGCGTACAATTCTTCCCATTGAATATCTTCGATGCCATCTACCGACCCGTCCTCGAAATCGTCGAACAGCTCCTCCTCCGCACGGACTTCATCAATCTCTTCCTTGTCAACGACCCGATCGCGACGCTTATCCTCCTCAAAAGCCTGCCCTGTTTCCGCGCTATCGGCCCGGGGCACACGAATCTCAACCCGGGCAAGACCCAGCGCCTGAGGGTAGCCATCTTCAGTAAGAATGTCTGGATGCCGGGCGATCTTATATTCGACTTTCACCAGATCCGTTTCGAGCACAGGCTGATCGCTGCGCACCTGCAAACGCTCCGTCGTCTCGCGCGAGGGCAGCCTGACCGTCGATAACCAAATACGTTCCGCTTCACCGCGTATGCCCACACGATCGTTCGTCGAAATGATACTCGCTTGCCGAATCTCCTCGGTGAGTCGATCCAATGTCGTGCGGGCTAAGCGCAGTCGAGAGGCGGCGGCATTCTCACGATGTCGCGTATCTAAAGATGAGAAATAAAACCAAAAGGTCATACTCGAGAGCACCACGAGCAATCCCATGGCCAGGACAATTTCCAAGAGTGTGACCGCCCGACGGCGTCGTAGACATAGTGGCTTTGCACTCATGGGCTTGGCCGCTCCCCTGGCTGAGCTTCGTTACCGTTGCCCTCGCCTGAAGGTGCATTATTATCGTCGGTCAAACCCTCGAAAAGTGATCTAAACTCCGGCGGAAGCCCAGCTAACATGTCGGACACATCAATCCCCATCGCATCGGCTAGGATCGGAAGTACTTCAAGAAAATCTTCGATATCAAGCTTGGCTAAAATGGAAGGGTCCAACGAAGCGGCGTCCAAACCATCTATACCCAAATCGTCAAGCTGCGCGCTCACCTCGTCAAACCGTTCTTCGTCTAGACCAAAGTCAGTGCCAAGGTCCAACGGGCGAGGCCCAGAACGCATCGCATGCAGTGTATAAACCACGTCAGCTATATCGTGTTCAAACGAATCCTCTTTATAGTCGTCCTCATGCTTGGCATATAGCACCTCCAACGTAAGCGAATACATCTGATCAATGCCGGTCTCTTCGGTAATCAAGACCCATCCCCAATCGGGATAGCGCGGGCCGAAGTCGCTTTCTTCAATCTCATCAAATGACTTCAACTCGACCAAACCAAGATCAAGCTCTGCTAGCTTCATTTCAGCTAACATCATCGCCTGGGTGAGTCGCTCCATTTTGCGCACGCCGTTGCTGGCCCCTTGAATCTGAGCACCGACCACGCCCAAACCAACGACAAGAACACCTACGGCTATGACTGTCTCTAATAGTATATACGCAGAGCTGCGCTTGCGACGTTGACGTAAAGTGCCATATTTGCGACACCTATATGAAGAACCGCTGGAAAGACTTGAAGCATGGTGTACCGTCGCCCTTCGGCAAGCGACTGAACGCGCTGCGCCATTACCCCGCACGTCCGCGTGGGCTGAAGCCCGCGGCTCGTTGAGAGGGAAGCAATGCGGCGTTGTTCTTGTATTATCGCTTAGGTCTGATGATGATACGCGCCAGTTGCGATGGTCTGATTGACTGCTTGGCTTGTGATTCATAGTGAGGACGATTCATCGATTGGAATGAGCCTCGCGCAGTTCCAGTACGTCGTTTTCGGTTAACATCCGCGTCGTAAGAAAATCCTGACGCAGTACGACGGGCCAATTTTTTTCTTCGAACAGGTCAAGTTCTTCGTCAAACAAAGGGCGCTGCAGCCAAGCCTGTCCGGTAGGCCCTTCCAAAATAACTTCTATGCGCGGATATGTTTCCAATTGGTCATAAGACGTTTCACGAGGGGCATCCGTCAACACAAAGGTCGCCCACTCACTTGAGCCATCCGGATCGACCATCAAAGGCCGGCGCTCTGGTTCAAAATCCTTCGCGGCGTCCTCCACGGCGTCCTCTATTTTGCTACGCGTATCCTGGAGCATTTCTATCGTAGGCCGACCGTGACGAATCTCTGCACACCACACCTTGCCCAATAAAGTGTCACCCACAGCCCAGGGCGATGTGACCAGTGTGTATTCCCCAGGATCGTCGATGGGATCATTTTCGCGCTCGATCAAAGGCTGTCGCCAACCGCTGGCTATACCTGCCTCATCCTCTTCAGGGAAGCGAATGCGATATCGTTTTCCATCCAACGCCGCGTTTGCCCGGGTCATAGTGATGAGTGATCGCAGTTGTCGGCCAGAACCAGGCAGTAACTCACGCTGATACTCTTCCATAAAGGAAGGCAAAGCCATGGCTGAAATCACCAGCAAAATGCCAACCACCAGGGAAACTTCTAGCAGCGTGAAAGCATTGCGGCGATGATGATTATACGCATGACTCATACGACACCCCCATGCACACCACGAGCAAGCAGTAGCATACCCATGCCACCCGAACCAAACTCATGACAACCAGGCCGAACCCATACCATCTTTCTGTCATTCCCGCGCAGCGGGAATGACGGTCCCACACTGCGACCTGGCCATCCGGTCGCTACTTTTCTAACCAGTTCTTTACGTCGTCGCTGCCTTCTTTACCGCTATTGTCTTCGCGGTCAGGGCCCCAACTCCACAAATCATAAGTATCCTCATTCATATCACCGGGAGAACGAAATTCGTATGGATTGCCCCAAGGATCAAGCAATTCTTCGTACGCTCCGTCCATGTATGGGCCTTTGTAGTTGTCGTTATCACCTTGCCCCTTGGGTACATACAAAGCTTGCAATCCTTCATCTGAATCTGGGTAGTGCCCCACGTCCCATTTGTAGGATGTTAAAGCCTTGGCAATGGGGCCATTGCGCCCAATCCCGGCTTTGGCAATGCTGATGTTTGCCTGTTGCGCGGTTCCCATCAGAGACGGAATAGCAAAGGCCGCGAGCACCGCCAAGATGCCAGCTACCAATAGTAATTCGATAAGCGTAAATCCGTGTCGTCTTCTTCGCGTCCTGCGTTGCATGATGTATCTCCACAAATGGTGACGAGCTTTGGCTCGCCGGTGTCCGGTTATTTCCTTCAAAAATTTCTACTAAGCAGCCATACCCTGGCTCATGGTCAAAATAGGTAGCAATAGCGCGATCATAATCATCAACACGATCACAGCCATGATGATGAGCAAAATAGGCTCGATGATGCGCACACCCAAATCAACCGACCGCGCGGTCCGTCTTTCATACGTTTCTGCAATCTGCACCAACACGGATTCCAGATTATTACTTTCTTCCGCTACGGAAATCATATCCACGATCGTAGCGGGAAAATAGCCACAATCTGCCAACGGGGCGGATAACGCAGCCCCTTTTCGCACGCTCTCAGCCGCATCTTCAATAACCCTGGCCAAGATCGAATTCCCTGCGGAGTCCTTGGCTATTTTGAGCGCGGAAAGAATTTGTACGCCATTTTGCAACATAGTGCCCTGAATACGGCAAAATCGACATATCGCGACCAAAGTCATGATCTTGCCGAGCACCGGCGCCTTGAGTTTGAAGCGATCAACTTGCAGTTTCCCATACTCCGTTTTCAGAAAAGTGCTCGCCCCAATCATGATAGCTATCACAGCCATCAGCATGAACATATAGTTCGCTTTTAAGAAGGTAGCCGTACCGAGCACAATGTGCGTGAGCACGTTATAGTTTTCGGGCCGAAGGAATTGCCCCAACTTTGGCACAACCACGGTCATCAACAATAGCACGACGCCACCGCCCGCGAATACCAAAATACATGGATAAATCATCGCCCCGACGACTTTATTTCTAAGTTCGTCCTGTTTTTCCGCAAAAATCGAGGCTCTCTGTAGCACATCCTCAAGAAAACCACCCTGCTCACCGGCCCGCACCATAGATGCATGCAGGTTTGAGAACGCATGAGGATGTTTAGCCATCGCGTCGCCCAAGGAAGCACCACCGGCTACATCTTCCCGCAATTCTTTCACCACGGCGGAAAGGGCACTGCCAGCATCCTGCCTGCCGAGCACATCTAACGAACGAAGCATGGGCACACCAGCCCGGAGCAAATCGGACAATTGGCTGAAAAATATGGTTAACTGGGAGGATTTGACCTTGCGGCGGCGACCCATCGAGGTCGTGCCCGCACCGGCCCCTTCGGACACATTTACGGGGTAAAGTGCCTGCTCTTCCAGCATGCGCAGGGCCACCTGATAATTCTCAGCGGTCACCACGCCGGCTACTGGCTTGCCACCAGTGTCTATCGCTCTGTAGTTAAAACTAGGCACGTATCAATGTAACCTTTTACTATAAAACAACTTACGAAACTCCCGGCCACAATATGCCCGGTTCGCATACCCCTATTATACACGCTCGCCAGGCACCCGATTGCACATCCATCCATATTCTATCAGGTAATTAGCTCGCTATGTCCTTACTGTATCGGACTTTACGTCGAAGTCGTTACACTTGCACACTAAATGTTTTTTGCCTGGTTGCTGATGACCGATATTGCGGCTGAAGTATGTTATCAGGGCGAAAAAGTAAACGTCGGCTGGACATACGATCTGTTTATGGGTCGTGTGGCTCAGAATTGGCCGAATTTCGATCAGCAGGGACAAACGACGGGTATGTCGCAGACCGACACAAACAAGCCATATAATGCACCGGCCATTGAACCGGCGGGTTCGCGCCTCACCTGGTATCTCACTTTAGTCGTGTTTTGTATTGCGCTGACCGTATATGCCATATCTCTGGCACCCGGATTGCTTTGGCAGGATAGCGGGATGGCTCAAGTGCGCACGCTGCAAGGCGACGCAGAAGGAACGCTTGGGTTAGCGCTTAGTCATCCGCTGTATTACCAACTGACGAGCGTTTTCCAATGGATACCTATCGGCGAAGGGGCCTATCGGACGAATCTGGTCAGTGCGGTGTTCGGCGCTGTGACCGTCGCGGGGATATTTCTCTTTTTGCTGCAAGCGACGCGGCGACGATTACCGGCCGTGATTGGCGCTCTCTCGCTAGGCGTGGCCCATACGTTCTGGCAACACTGCGCGCTGGCAGAAGCCTATACGGTTAGCACGGCGCTGCTGGCATTAGAGTTGTTTTGTTTACAGCGATTTGTACAAAGAAGGCACAACGCCTGGCTAATCGCGCTCATGCTGCTTAACGGACTGGGAACCAGCAATCACATGCTAGCCACGCTGAGTTTGAGCTGCTATGCCGTAATGATCCTCTGGCTCATAGCTCGGCGACAGCTTCGGGTGCGCATCATACCGTTGCTCACCTTGGCCTGGATGGTTGGTGCGTCCTTTTATGTTAACCTTATATACGTGCACTTATCGCAGGGGGAAGACGTTAAACAAGTCTTTCACTCTGCACTGTTTGGTATGCGCTATGCGTCTAACGTACTCAATATAAGTATCGGGACGCGCCAACTAATAAACAGCGTGCTTTATATGGGCATGAATTTTCCGACGCCGCTGGCCTTGCTCGCAATAGTAGGCTTACGAACGATCTGGCAGCGGCCCCGCAGACTGGACTTGACCACCTGCGCAGGGTTGTGGCTAGTGCATATGGTCTTCGCTATTCGATACGATGTGCCAGACCAATATACTTTTTTTATTCCTGGCATTGTGTTGACCGCGCTACTCATCGGACTAGGTGCGGAGCGATTTGTCGCGGCTGGTGCTACGCGTCGGGGTTACTTATTACTGTGTGCCGCAATCCTGCCAGTAGCGATTTATGTGGCCCTGCCAAACATGGTGCGAGCCAGTGGTAAAAGTCTGGGCACGCAGCGGGATATTCCTTTTCGTGATACTTACGACTATTTTTTGCATCCGTGGAAGACTTGGGAAAATGGGCCTCGACGCTTTGCTAGCCACCTGAACGATTTATTGCCAGCCAACGCCGTGCTCTTCGCAGATGGGACCACCGTGCGACCGTTGCAATATCTAAGGCTGAGTGAATCCTGGCGTCCGGACGTACTACTCTATCCGCCAATCGATAATGATGAAGACGTAGACGACCGGTTTGGCCAACATGCGATGACAGTGGCGATAAGTGAAAGCCGGGTATATGTCGTGACGCCGCAAGCGCCATATTGCCCAGAGTGGTTGGCCGAAGGCTATCAGTTTGAAAAAGCTGGCATGATCTATCGTGTCATCCCGCCCCATTGATCCGCATCCAAGGTACGACCAAAGTTCCCGGCCATTTGCTGATACCACCCGGCTTGAGTAAACTTTTAGTTCGTTCGCCGTGCGGCGTTTGCACGAACCAGATAGGTGCGATGTCTCAGCGCGAAGAATCTCAAGGCGATAATTGCCTCCGGATGTAACAGCAGAATTGAGCTTGCTCTATGGGGCATACGCACTGATGATGAAGCCATTCAAATCCTATGAAGACATGACGGCTGAGGACTACACCGCGATTGGGCTAAAGTGTGGACTCGAAGTCCATCAACAACTGCTCACCACCCGCAAACTCTTTTGCCGATGCCCAGCTGGGCGTTATGGCAGTGACTACGACGCGGAAATCCTTCGCCACATGAGGCCCACGCTGTCGGAGCTTGGCGAGTACGACGGCACAGCCCTGATGGAAAAAAAGACGCGCAAAAATATTCACTATCGCCTACATCGAGACACCGTCTGCACGTATGATATTGACGACACGCCCCCGTTTTTTCCTGACCCCTACGCGATTGATATTGCCCTCGAGCTTTCACTGCAATTGGGTTTGGGCATTGTGAGCGAAATTCATATAGCCAGAAAACAGTATCTCGACGGCTCGATACCAGCGGGTTTTCAGCGCACAGCTATCATTGGTGTGACAGGATCGATTCCGTATCTAGATCGCCGGATTGGCATAACACAACTTTCGATCGAAGAAGATTCCTGCCGAGAAGTTTCTGACATTGGCCATGATCGCATATATCTTACGGATCGACTCGGTATGCCACTCATCGAAGTCGTGACTGACCCGGACATGCGCACGCCGCAAGAATTAGCCGAGGTCTGTCAAGTCATCCGTTGGCTATGTCGAAGTACGGGCAAAGTGCGCACGGGATACGGCGCGGCTCGTCAAGATGTCAACGTCAGCGTAGAAGGCGGCACGCGGATCGAAATCAAGGGCGTCCCGCAGATTACGCGCATCCCGCTGCTGGTGTATAACGAGGCCATGCGACAATGCGCCTTGCTGCATATTCGCGATACGCTCAAGCAACGCGGTATCACGAAAGACACACTCAACTGCACAACTCACGACGTAACACGAGCGGTATACCGCACACCATATGGGCCAATCCGCACTGCAGTTGATCTGGGGCATCGCGTCAAATGCGTCACACTGCACGGATTCGCCGAGTTACTCAACTATACTACGCAAGAGCATACCATCTTTGCGAAGGAATTTTCCGACCGCGTGCGGGTGATCGCCTGCCTCACCGAATTACCGAACATGGTTCACTCTGACACCGCGTCCGAACAACTCTCCGTGCGTGATTGGAAAGGTATCCGTAAACGCACCCAAGCTGGCGACAACGACGCACTCATACTCGTCTGGGGAGACGAGGCTGATACGACCACTGCATGCCAAGAAATAATCATACGGGCAACTGAGGCGACCATCGGCGTGCCGAATGACACGCGGCAGGCACACAAAGACGGTACAACAGGATTTGAACGGGTCTTGCCTGGCGCGGAACGCATGTATCCAGATACCGACCTGCCGCCCATCACTATCGACGCGGACAGGCTTGAGGGCATACGTAGTCAGCTTTCTACGCCGCCTTGGGATCGGCAAGATCGCTATCGAACGTTAAACGTCCCCAAAGAATCTATCGCCCCGCTTTCGGCTTCACCCAGGGCAAATTTGTTCGAAACGCTCATTGATGAGTTAAAGATTGATCCCGTATTCGCAGCTGTGGTGTTGATGCAACGGTTTAAGTGCTTTAGCCGAGATGGCCTGCATCCCGAACAGCTCACCGACCAGCAGATTCAATCGGTGTTCGCGGCTCTCGCACAAAATAAACTCACGCGACGAGGCGTTGTCCGAGCGTTTCGCTGGCATCTGTTAGCTACGCGACATAATCAAGATGGCGCCATCGACATCGCAGACGTCGCAGCTGACCTTGCCGAAAAGTTGTATTCCCAAGATGAACTGAACTTCATGATAACGCAAACACTTGAACAAAGCCGCACGATTGAATTTCCCGACAGCGGCGCGCATCACCGATTCGTTATTGGCATCGTCATGCGAGAAGTGGGCAGCGTGGTGGAAAGTGCCACAGTCCTACGCCTGATTGAAGATGCCATGCGTAGTCACCAACCACAAGACAATCAGGAAGAGGTGGCCTAATCATGGTTGAAGACCGTCTTAAAGGCTATCGTAACATCTCGCGTGACGTGCTGAGTAAATACAAAGTCGGCATATGGAGCGATGTGGAAATCGAAGCGACGAATGGCCGCTTTAGGGGGTTGATCCTGCCACGCTCCGAAACGGCTGACGATGCGCATATCGTGATTAAACTTATCACGGGATACAACATCGGTATCGCGACCGCGACCATCACCAACATCACCGAGCATGGGCGACGCGAAGTACAATATAAAATCGCCGAGCAAGAATTTCCCACTGACCCCAACAAACCCAACATCACGCTCTTTGGAACGGGCGGCACCATCGCTAGCCGACTAGACTATCGCACGGGCGCTGTCATCCCCGCATTTTCTCCCGGCGAACTTTATGGCTCCGTACCAGAACTTGCCGACGCTTGCAACTTGCGCACCGAAAAACTTTACGGCGTGTTCAGCGAGAACATGGGGCCTGAGCAATATATAAAACTAGCGGAAAAAATCGGCGAAGAAATTGCGAAGGGCGTAGACGGTATTGTCATCGGTCATGGTACGGACACCATGCACCACACGGCTGCAATCCTTACTTTTATGGTACAAAATCCCCCCATCCCGATCGTCATGGTCGGTTCACAACGATCTTCTGACAGGCCCTCTTCGGACGCCGCGCTAAATTTAATTAAGGCAGTAAAGGTCGCGGCTGAAGGGGACATCGCTGAAATTCTAGTGTGTATGTATGGGCCAACGTCGGATCAATACGACCTGCTTCATCGCGGTACGCGGGTTCGCAAAATGCACTCAAGCTATCGCTCGGCTTTTCGCACCATCGGCGACATCCCACTAGCCATGGTCGATCTCGACGGCATTCACGAATTGCGTGACGACTATCATCGCCGCCGTGACGATCGAGAAGTCAGCATCAATACAGCCTTTGAGGAAAAGGTGACGATGGTCTACTACTACCCCAACATGAAGCCCGACATTATCGACGCGATCGTTGAAAAAGGTTATCGCGGTATCGTCATAGCTGGCACAGGCCTGGGGCATATTAACAAGCCGATTTATGAAGCTGTCAAACGGGCGACTGACAAAGGCGTTCATGTGTATATGACTGTGCAAACGCTTTGGGGGTACGTGCAGATGTATGTATACGAAACCGGCCGGGAAATTATGGAGCTTGGCGTTGTACCCGCAGCGAACATGCTACCCGAAGTCGCATACATGAAGCTTTGTTGGACGCTGGGCCAAACCGACGACCGAGACGAAGTGCGCCGCATCATGTTAACGCCCATAAGCGACGAAATCACCGACCGCGAACCATACAACGGCTATCTCATCTTCCAAGGCGCGATCCCGGAAGTGCAAGAATTCTTGCGCACGATAAAGCGATAATCGCTGTTTGGGCGGTCATGTTGGCATAAACTATTTGCCACGTCCACGTCTAGCCACATAATGGTAGCGCGTTCGGCCATTAATTCAGCATTGAGATATTTATGACGTTGAAGACAGGCACAAAACTCGGCCCCTACGAAATCCTCTCGCCGCTGGGCGCGGGCGGCATGGGCGAAGTCTATCTTGCCAACGATTCCAAGCTAGATCGCCAGGTGGCGATCAAGGTGCTTTCCGAGTCGATGACGCGCGATCAAGAGCGAGTCGCCCGCTTCGAACGAGAAGCAAAGCTCCTCGCTTCATTGAACCACCCGAACATTGCTGTGATTCATGGTTTCGATGATTCGGAGGGAACTCGGTTTCTGGTCATGGAATACGTCGAGGGCGAAACACTCGGGGGTCATATCAAGAACGGTCCGATTGCGGTTGAAGACGCCCTTGACATTGCCAAGCAGATTTCCGAGGCACTCGAAGCGGCTCATGAACAAGGCATGATTCACCGAGATCTAAAACCCGCGAATGTGATGATTCGTGAGGATGGTACGATCAAGGTACTCGACTTTGGTTTGGCGAAGGCGATGGCCGAGGAGTCGCCCGGTTCGGTCGCAGCAGATTCGCCGACGATCACTGCGAATTACACGCGCCCCGGTGTCATCCTCGGGACGGCTGCTTATATGTCGCCGGAACAGGCCCGTGGGCGTCCGCTGGACAAACGAACCGACATCTGGTCGTTCGGGATCATGCTATATGAGTGCCTAACTGGTGTCCCTTTGTTCCAAGGCGAGACGGCCAACGACTCCATCGGCGCGATCCTACACAAAGATCCAGATTGGTCCCTGCTGCCGCCGGACACGCCTCCGACGATTCAGCTTCTGCTGCGACGATGTCTGACCAAGGATCGCAAACGCCGCCTGCACGACATCGCCGACGCACGGATCGAACTGGAGAACGCCCTTGTTGATCCAACGAGCACGTCGTTGGGTTTGGCACAGGCTGCGCTCGATGTCAGGCGTCGTTGGATACCGTCATGGCGGGGCAGCGTGGTGATCGCGATGATCGTCGTACTCGCCGCAGTCGGTGGATGGCTCGCCAAACCGCAACCCAAGGATTCGGCTCCGGTCGTCCGTCTCTCGGCTGAGATTCCCGAAGGACAGGTGCTCACCAGCAACACCAGTCTACCGTTGGTCGCGATTTCGCCGGATGCATCGATGTTGGCTTACACAGCCACTACCAATACCGGAACGCGGATGTATCTGCGACACATGCATCAGCAAGAGGCCGTAGCCCTTGCCAATACGAACGACGCGGACTCGCCCACTTTTTCGCCCGATGGTCGCTGGATCGCCTTCGCCCAGCAGGGAAAACTCAAGAAGATGTCTGTCTCGGGTGGATCTGCGCAGACGATCTGCGACGCCTCGCAACTCCGCGGCGCTCATTGGGGTGTCAATGACACCATCGCGTTTGCCCCGACACGCCGATCCGGCATCTGGATCGTTTCTGCCGAAGGTGGCACGCCCAAGAAAGCCACCGACTTGGGGCCGGACCCAGGCCCAGCGTCACACCGCTGGCCTCAACTGTTGCCGGACGGGCGGACGATCCTGTTCACCGATACGGACAACGAAGACGACTACACGGCCGCGAGAATCGAAGCGGTTTCCATAGGCTCGAGCGAACGCAAGGTACTGGTTGAAGGTGCCATGTACGCACGCTATGTACCGACCGGACACTTGGTTTTCGTACGAAGCGGTGTGCTCATGGCCGTCGCGTTTGATCCGGTGAGCGTAGAGATCATCGGTCCGGAGGCCCCAGTGCTGGAGAACCTTAGAGTGGACCTGACCATGGGCGCCGGGCAATACTCATTTTCAGACAATGGCGTGCTTGTTTACCTATCGGGCACAGAGGATTCCCGTCTTACTGAGTTGGTCTGGGTAGATCGTACGGGCAAGATCAAGCCTGCGTCGCAGCATTCCCGAGACGCGTTTTCCCATTCCCTGTCGCCGGACGGCTCGAAGATCGCATGGGCTTTGGTTACCGGAATTGGAACTTCCGCTGATATTTGGGTGTTAGAGATCAAGCGTGACATGCTAACGCGACTTACGTTCGATGACGGTAATGAGACGGCCCCGATATGGTCACCCGACGGCTCGTGGATCTATTTTGACTCTGACCGTGTTCACGGCGTTGCAGAGATTTATCGCAGGAAGGCCGATGGGAGCGGCGACGCCGAGCGTCTGACCACGGCAGAAAACCCGCAGACTCCCATCGCTGTATCTCCGGATGGTAACACGCTCGTCTTCAGTGAATCTCTTGGTACGGGAGGCGAGATCATGTTGCTGCACATGGATCAAGAGCATAGCGTGGAGCCGTTTCTGAAGACCCCGTTCGGAGAGTGGGGGCCTGCCGTGTCGCCCGATGGAACGCTGATCGCGTATACGTCCAATGAGACAAGTATCTTCGAGTTGTATATCCGTCGCTTTCCCTCCGGCACTGGACGAGTCAAAATCTCTCCCGGTCTGGGAATCAGCCCCAAATGGTCACCCGATGGCACCGAACTCTTTTACACCGACGACGGCAGTAAGTTTTTCTCGGTCGCCATCGAAGTCAAAGACGATGTGGTGATACCAAGCATCCCCAAGCTCATGTTCGAGCTACCCCAAGGCGTGTACGCGACGCGAGAAGTCGCCGCGTGGACCGACATCTTCAGCGTGGCCCCAGATGGTCAGCGCTTCCTGTTTGGCACAAGACCCGACCTGACGCGTGCCGCGCAGAACAACCCCTCCGTAGTGATCAACTGGTTCAAGGAACTACAAGAGAAAATGGCCACGGTGAAGGAGCGCTGATGTTGAACCTCGGCACAAGACTTGGTCCTTACGAGATCCTCTCGCCCCTCGGGGCGGGCGGTATGGGCGAGGTCTATCTTGCCAACGATTCCAAGCTAGATCGTCAAGTGGCGATCAAGGTATTGCCAGAATCTATGACGCGGGATAAGGAGAGAGTCGCGCGCTTTGAGCGGGAGGCCAAGCTCTTGGCGTCGCTCAACCACTCCAACATCGCCGCGATTCACGGTTTCGATGATTCAGAGGGTATACGATTCCTTATCATGGAATATGTCGAGGGTGAGACGCTTTCGCAGCGGCTCGACGGCGGTCCGTTTTCCGTCGAGGACACGCTGGATGTCGCCAAGCAAATGGCTGAGGCGCTGGCAGCTGCCCATAACAAAGGCGTGATACACCGGGATCTAAAACCGGGCAACGTCATGGTCCGGTCGGATGGAACTGTCAAAGTGCTCGACTTCGGTTTGGCCAAGGCTATGGCCGAGGAATCATCGGGACCGGCCCCGGCAGATTCGCCCACCATCACTATGAACTACAGTCGCCCCGGTATCATTCTTGGGACAGCTGCGTACATGAGTCCGGAGCAAGCCCGCGGTCGTCCGCTCGACAAACGCACCGACATCTGGTCGTTCGGGGTCGTGCTGTACGAGATGCTTACGGGGATCAATCCGTTTCGTGGCGAGACGGTGACGGACTCTTCTGGCGCTATTTTGCACAAAGTCCCGGATTGGTCATTATTACCGCCCGGTACGCCGCCGACGATCCATCTTCTTTTACGTCGATGCTTGACCAAGGATCGCAAGCGCCGCCTGCACGACATCGGCGATGCCCGGGTAGCCCTCGAAGACGCCATTGCCGACCCGACGGGATCATCGCTTACGGAGCTTCTCCGCGCCGAGGGCGGCTCTTCGACAACAAGGCTAGGGGCGAAACGAGTTCCGCTCGTACTATTCGGGATATTGTTCGGCGCGCTATGCGTCTTCTTAGCGACCGTAGGTCTGAAGTCGTCCGCCAATCGTTCCATTCGAGCGCCCATCCGCTTTACGTTTGCGGTTACCAAACCGGATGCCGGCGTGGAGAAGAAACAACTGTCGCCCGTCAGGCTGGCGGTAGCGCCGGACGGATCGTCGATGGTGGTTCAGGTGGCCGGCGAGGATCAGCCGCTTTACATTCGCGAAATGGACGCATTCACTATTCGCCCACTTCCCGGGACTGAAGGCGCCTCGTTCCCTTTCTTTTCCCCCGACGGCCAGATGATCGGATTCATCCGGTACGGACGGCTGATGCGCATACCTCGAACCGGTGGCGCTGTTGTGTCGATCAGCTCCCACGTCACCCGGGATGACTACAAAGCACAGACTCCATGCTGGGTGAATGAAAATCTCATCGTCTTCGTCGGCGACTCAAACAATCTGCAACTATTCGGCACAGATCCCCATACGGGAAAATCGTCCACCCTGCTGTCGGCGCGTGACGTTCCTGAAGTAGTAGGATTTGAATCGTTCTGCCGCACGCCCAACCCGGACTACATCCTTGTGGCTGGATACACCGGAAATACCATCGAGCACTACGCCATTCTAGCCCTCTCCTTGAAAGACGGTTCGGTCATCCAAGTCGCTCCGAAAGCCACTTCTCCGATGGTCGTGCGTGATGAGATTGTGGTGTACTTGAAGGATTCTTCCCTTTATGCGGCACGCTTCGACTTCGAGGCCATGCGCGTCGTCGGTCCCGAAGTCGTCGTCCACGTCGGAGTTGCTGCGGACGACTGGGGCGGCACGGCCGTGTACGACGTGTCCTCAACGGGTACGTTTGCCTACGTCCCCGGTCAGCGCGCCAGCGTCGGGCGCCATCTGGCATGGGTTGACCGAACGGGAAAGATCGAGCGCGCTTCCGGGAAACAGGATGCATTCCGGGAACCGCTGTCGATTTCGCCCGATGGAAAGCGCGTCATGGTCAATACGCTACGACGCGCCTCGGAGCTTTGGAGTGTGGACCTGAAGACGCAGAGTATGCGCGGTCTGAACACGATCGGCGAATCGTATGACGCAATATGGTCAGCAATCGGTACACGGATCGCATACAGTAGGTGGCGGCCTGAGAAAGGGTACGAAGCCAATGAAGTCGTGGTCAAGGATATGGAAAGTGGAGGAGAAACCGTCCTGCCGCTCGAAGGGGCGCTCCATTATCCAAGATCGTGGCTTGCTGATGATCGTGGCCTTGTGATCGCACGCCGGGAGCGTTCCGAGAATGCACAAGAGAAGCGGACGTTGTTCTTGCACCTGTTCGACAAGCCCAACGTGACCCAACCGATCTTTGACAGCTCCGCTGCAATCTCCGGCGGAGTGCTTTCGCACGATGGAAAGTGGCTCGCATATGTTTCTGACGAAGGGGGCCGCCCCGAGTTATTCGTCCGGGCGTTTCCGGATGATGGCCGAAGGTTGCATGTATCAGGCGTCGGAATTGTGATTGATGAGATCATTCGCTGGGCGCCCGATGACACGGAAATCTACTGGGTTGGAAACGATCGCATGATGGGCGCAGAGTTCGAGCCGGAAGCGCCGGCGAAGATCGGCGCGCCGGACGCTCTTTTTGAGTCGCCCTGGCCCAATGCGGACCAACGGTGGGCCACGTTCGATGTCGCTCCTGACGGTCGATTTATCATGATCGAACCGGCCGAGTGGGAGAAATCGCCGCGCGAGATTAGCGTCGTGCTCAATTGGGACGAGGAACTCCGGGCGCAGTTGCTAACGGGCGGCAATCGATGAGCCTTTCTTCCGGCACAAAACTTGGCCCCTACGAGATCCTCTCGCCACTCAGGGTGGGCGGCACGGGGAAGCCGATGATAAACGCTCGGATACATTCCAGCGTAATTATAAAACCGCAGTCAACGAGGGAGGTAGGACATACCATGGCCGAAAACGACAACCATCATTCACCTGTCTGCTGCATCAGGAACGCTGCATAGGGTTTCTTCATCCGGTCTGAGATAAAGAGTATCTCGCGAGGCAGGTTTCTGACACCAACGCCATGATCCAGAAAAAGTGTCATAATTTCAATTCGTTACGTTGGCTCACCGTAGAGTTTGCTGAATTTTTAAATAAATTTCTTCTCATCATAATTATTCGTGACTATCCAAATCATATCTAACTTATTGTCGGCAAACATGGATAAACATATGGCGCTATGCCCCACCATCTACTAGTCCACGGAAGAAAATTCGGCGAACATCTCTCCTGCCTCTTCGAGCTTAGATAGGGGAATAAATTCACAGACTTGAGCATACTCTTCCCACATTTTAAGCACTTCCGGATTAGCATGCGCCGATTCAATAGCTTGCTTCGATTTCCATTCAAAGACTTCAACGATGGTTCCGTTTTTTGATCTCATAAGGATCGATTCTCTATCCGTAACAAGTCCTTCAGCCCTCAATCTTGGAACATGGGTTTTCATAAGGAGATCAAGTTCTTTCTCTTTCCCAGGCATTGGCTTATAGCCAACGATGACGACAACGCCCATGATTACACCTCCAAATTGTTAAGTAAGTTTAATAATCGTTCGATTGTCTCCATCATAACGCCTTTCCGGATCGTGAGTAGCAGTTGCAGTAAAAATTTGAAATATGTGCACTACGATGCCATATAGCCATATTTTTTCCTTCCGATTCGCACACATACCTGTTAAACTAAGGCGTCCGGCTATGGCAGGTAGCGTGCACCTACGAATCTACCCTCCTAGAGCCAGAGCGAATTAACATTTACGGTAATGCTGCAAGAGGGACACGATGCGTCTACACATGCTAAAATTTTCGAGGTCTGTTCTCATACTGGCTACGCTCGGTGGCCTGGTTTGGGTCAGCGCCGGCGACTTAAACCCACCCCCTGGTGCGGTCACTCCCACCATGAAAACGCTCGCCGATGTGGAGCCACGCATCGCTATCAACGCGACCAATACACCCGGCGATGTGCCGTCGATGTACAGAATTACGCAATCTGGGTCGTATTACTTGACGGGCAATATTACGGGCATGCCGGGTAGGAGCGGCATCAGGATATTAACCGGGGAGGTCACGCTCGACTTAAACGGGTTTTTGCTGGAGGGTGCGGGTGCTGAATCAGCCATTGTGCTCGACAGCGTGTCTAATGTCGTTATTAAAAATGGCTTCATTGCGAATTGGAATGTGCAAGCCATCACCGGTGCCAATAGCACGGGGCTGCGGATCGAGAATGTTCACATCAAAAACATACCCGGAGTGTCGGTCTTCGTCGGCGCTGAAACGGTTATTCACGACAGTAACATTGAGAACTCTTTCAGCGGTTTTCAAGTCGGACCCCGCTCACGAATAGAGCGATGTGATGTGCGCGGCGGGTCTGCCGGAACTGCGATCTCCGTTTCCACTGGCAGCCTGGTGGCCAACTGCCTATTAAGCGGCAACAGCGGCGTGGGTATTAGTGTTTTCGGGGTCGGCTCAGTCATCAAAAATAATGTCGTCAGCGGCAGCGGCAGCGGCAGTATAGGCATCGTTGTCAGCGGTGTGGATTCAACGAGTAATCGAATAGAAAATAACCATGTGATTGGCGGCGGTGTCGGCATCGGTATAACAAGCGCAGAAAACTTCGTGTCAGGCAATACCGTCATAGGCAACACTGACAACTACAACTTTGCAGCTGGCAATAAACTCAACATTTTACTCTGCGAGATTCCCGAGTCCATCGACTGGCCCGCAAACGTCGTCTTAGCTGGATCGTTAACCGCAGCCGTTAATTCCGACGGCCTAACTATCCGTGCCGATAACGTCACTGTTGATCTCGCCGGTCACGCACTCATCGGATCCGCCGGTTCGACAACCGGCCAAGGTATCTCCGTGAATGGGCGCACTAATGTTGAAATTAAAAACGGCACCATACGCAATTTCGGCGGCAATGGCATCAGCGAATCGTTCCCCTCGGGGTTAGCCCACCGAATCATTGATGTCAGAACAGTGTCGAATAAGGCGATCGGAATCTCGTTGCAAGGAAGTGCTCATTTGGTCAAAGGATGCACCGCCCATGGAAATGCCACTGTTGGCATAGGCCTCTTTGGTTCAGGCAATCGGGTGATCGGTAACTCGGCTTTCCTGAACGGTGCGGAAGGGATCATCGCTGGCAGTAACAGCCTGATCGATAAAAACTCAGCCTATAATAACGATCAATTAGCCGCAGGCCTTTCCAACATCAAATCATGCCCCAATTGCACATTTGGATTAAACCACGCGCCGTAATCGATGAACTAGACATGAAAATTGCACTGCTATCGACTATCGCTATCTTGATTGCCCCAACTGGCTTAAGGCTCGCACCGCCCAATATCGACCCGATCCATAAGTTTGCTTGGAGTGAAAACATTGGCTGGACGAATTGGCTCAGCGACGCGCCCAATCCCGGAGACGGCGTCATAGTATCTCCCGATTTTCTCGCTGGGTTTATATGGGCAGAAAACATCGGCTGGATCAACCTCGGGAATGGCGGCGGGCCATACGACAATGATCCGCAGGCCTCGTCCACTTTTGGCGTCAATATCAATTTCCTAACCGGCGATATGTTCGGCAAGGCCTGGGGAGAAAACATCGGCTGGATCAACTTTGATACGCGCGCTACGCAAGGGGCGACTAGCCAACAGGCACGGTTTGATTACTGCGAGAATCGATTCCGGGGATACGCATGGGGAGAAAACATCGGCTGGGTAAACCTTGATGATGCCATGAATTTCGTCGCGATGGGTCCAAACTGTCAACCGGGTGACATCGCCTGCGATGGCCTCATTGGGTTATTGGACTATTCAAAATTTCCCGCAGCCATCACCGGGCCTGACCAATCGGCTAGCTGCCCACTTTACGATGCCAACAGCGACGGCGATGTAGACCTCCGCGATTTCGCCGAATTCCAAGCTGTGTTCACCGGCCCGTAACCCACGCCCTCTTTGTTGAATAACCGCTGAAATAGCCAGTGCGACGCTGTCAACTATTGCGATGGTTGTCGGCCATGTAACTATCACATACGGCTGACCGTAGCCCGCAAGTTGAACGAGCACGACGTCTATCAACATCAGCGCTACCCTGCCATAGCACCTGCTCCATCGCTCGTTCTTCCTGCAAGGACATCTTCGATTCAGATTGTAGTGGATACACGCTGGGATGTTGCGTCAAGAAATTCCTATTTTTCAGCATCTCTATTGAGAAGAAATTGTGCTCGCAACAAAGCGCTCTCAATGTTCGGCAAAATATTTTCCTCACCTATCTCGTCAAACAATCCGGAATGTTTCAATGCCTTAAGTGGCTGATCGCGAAGGCCTGAAAGCAAGATGGCCACATTGTGTTTACATGAGCTATTCACCACTTGGTCAAGCGCTTGTAACGCAGTCGCATCAATACTTAAAACGTTGCGCATTCTTAAAATTCGTATTTTAGGTCTGTCGTCTAAAAGGTTCATCGTTTCAGTGAACTTGGCAGCTACACCAAAAAAGAAGGCACCCACTATTTCATACACTTCGACGCCATCTGGGATATCTCTCTGGCCCAAATCCAACGTGTCGCCATTCTCATCACTTCCAGTAATTTCCTTGGTGATATTATCTATGTTTGGTGTAAGCGATAGCCTATGAATCAACAGAAAAGCTGATAATACGATTCCAATTTGAATCGCCAAAGTTAAGTCAAAAACAATCGTCAAGAAAAACGTGGAGAGAAGCACAACGACATCGCTTCTCGGTGAACGAAGAATCCGTAAAAAAGAACGCCATTCACTCATGTGATAGGCAACAACCACAAGAATCCCTGCTAGACACGCCAATGGAATATAAATGGCCCACTTGGAAAATAAATACATGATTAACACGAGGGTCAAAGCATGGACTATGCCTGCAATAGGAGTCCGCCCTCCACTCTGAACATTGGTGGCCGTCCTAGCAATGGCTCCGGTTGCAGGCATGCCACCGAACAAAGCCGAAGCTATATTGGCAATACCTTGAGCGATCAGTTCCGTATTTGATCGATGTTTTCCTCCGATCATCCCGTCAGCCACCACGGCGCTGAGAAGAGATTCTATTGCGGCAAGTATGGCAATGGTAAAAGCGGAGGGGATCAACGATTGAATCATTCCCAAATCAAACGATGGCAGTTTGGGCATTGGAAGCGCATGTGGAATCTCCCCGTATTTACTGCCAATCGTCTCCACTGGAAGTTCAAAAACCGTGGCAATAATAGTCATCGACAAGAGTGCCACGAGTGACCCTGGGATCGTTTTAAAACATTTCTTCCACACCAATATAATCGCTAAGGTCGATACCCCAATTCCGATGGCATAAGGGCTTACTTGATTTATGTTTTCATAATAAGAATGCCATTTTTCAAAAAATTCTGCTGGGACATTTTTGATTCCCAATCCTAAAAAGTCATTGAATTGAGAAGAGGCAATAAGAATAGCAATTCCCGAAGTGAATCCTACAGTCACGGGATAAGGAATAAATTTGATGACGCCGCCTAATCTGACGAAACCAAATATCATCAGGATGATACCGGCCATCAAAGTCGAGAGAATCAGACCGTCCATGCCATGCTTTTGAACGATGCTGTATACAATAACCACAAAGGCTCCGGTTGGACCGCCGATCTGTACCCGGCTTCCACCCAATGCCGCGATTAGAAAACCGGCCACCACGGCTGTTACCAGGCCCTTGTCGGGCGAGACACCAGACGCGATAGCAAAAGCAATAGCCAGCGGCATTGCCACCACACCGACAATCAATCCTGCGATCATATCTGCACGGAATTGTTCGCCGGAGTAATCTTTGAGGCATGTGAATAGTTTTGGTTTAAACATAGTAACCAAGATGCTCGATTAAGTTAAAAAATTCAAGTTCCACTGGGGGTCCGAGCGTTAGAAGGCTGTTAACCCAGCGAGGGTTGTTCAATAGAGAGTTTTGGGTTTTCATGAGAGCCTTTGTAACTCTTCGTCTTCAACGGCTTGCAAAAAAAAAACCCGGAGGCTGTCAACCTCAGGGCCTGCATTAACTACACGTGCCTGAAAATTCAGGCGAAAAAAACCTCCCCGAGTAGGATTCGAACCTACGACCTAGCGGTTAACGGCGGGGAAACCGAACAAGCCATCAAACGCAGGAACTCTAGGCCTGACAACAACTTAGCGTCACTTCGCAATTCTCGCAATTGTTGCGATTCATAGCTCTTGTAGGCACTAATGCGCAGTCTGACCACATTTCTGGCGGTGAGAAGTGGTCAAAGTGGTCAGGCATGATGATCACGTGATCCGAGTTTAACGAAGACTAGTGCATCGTTTGAAGTCGTGCGTTCCCATTGACTGAGTTGTTGTCGGGGTTCGTTTACTTCGCGACCCAAATAGCGGTTGCGTCGGAATCGTTGCCGAATTGGAATGTGCAGTTGCGTCCCGCACAGCCGGCTTTGGTCCACATGCTCCAATCGAACTGATCCACCAGGCAGTCCATGCTGGTCAGCTCGAGGATGGTGCCACCCTTCATCGAGTAAAACAGCGCGGGGCCACTGAATGTAGAGCTACCCAGACATTGCGTTTCGCATTCGTCTCCTACGCAATCGACGACGGGGCTGACCCCTCCCAGCTCGGGATCATTGAGCCAAACCGGTGCTTGAAAGCCGTTCAAGAAGAAACCGCTTCCTTCCACGTCGATTTGAAGTGTCGGCATCAGTACAAAGGTCACGGTAACGTCTTTGTCCGCATCCATCAGCACGGTGGCCACACCCGCCTCTGGAGTCGCGTTAATGTCACCACCCCACTCCAAGAATTCGATGTGTGTTGTCTCCGATGGGGCCGGAGCGACTGCGCCTCTGGCCAAGTTTAAGATGGCGCCCTGATCTTCAAAAGCGACCAGCGTCACGGACTTGCCGGAATCGACATCCACGTTCCACGACGTTGTTGGGTCATTTGCAGTTTTGATATAACGTCGCGTATCGATTCCTTCTCGGTAGTCACCATCCGCGCGTAGAATGGTGTCGTCACCAATGAAAACCCACACAGCGGCACCAAAAAATGAGGTTCCAAACCCTTCGCCCGCCCAGTTCACCGTCAAGCGGAATCGCTCCGAGTCGGTATCGGTGCTGGTGTTGTTATTGGTGTTGCTGTTCGCGTTCGTAGTCGTCGCCGGTTGGCCACAATTCAACTGGACCAGAGAAAGTACGGACGCTGCTACAATCATCTTGGACGAGACGCTCATACTAATCCTCACAGTTTGGTCAAAAGGAATACAGTGTGGTGATCCGGCAACAACTCCCTCCGTTACTTGCTGCATTTGATCTAATCTGGGTGGTCTGTTCGGTTCAAAACAGTGGTCCCGGGCCCGTAATTGGTGCTCTCGACAACTGAACTACACATCGCGGAAGCGGGTATCTTCGCCAGTCCACTTTACCAGCTAGAGGACGATTTGGAAATCCCCCAAGCGTTTTCTGATATTGCCGGTATCTGTCATTGACTTCGATCGCGTAGGCAGCCTCGTCCGTTCAGCGGAAGCAATCAGCCAGGTCGAAACCGATCCGGACGTAACTCAACAACTGAGCATTGTCAGCCAGTGTCGATTCGCGAGAGCTGATTATCACGGATGCAGTACCGATTGGCTATCGCCCGACCTTGCCTACGATCGAACGGTCTCTAGCCGCCAGGTCGTAGGTTCGAATGAGTGAAGCAAAATGTGGTCAATTGACCACCCAAAAGTGGTCAAAATGGTCAAACCGGGGCGTGACCACCAAGAATGAGTCGGCGTAAGTGATTGCCATGAAGTGGGTTACAACTCCCCGAGTAGGATTCGAACCTACGACCTAGCGGTTAACAGCCGCTCGCTCTACCGATTGAGCTATCGGGGATCATATGTGTCGCCGTAGCGAGTCGGACATCTTCTCGCCAGCGGGCGAACTAGTCAACTGTCTGCAGCCTATCTTAGTCAGCTATTGAAAGAAAAAATCGACCCAGAAGCACTGCGGCTTTAATAAAGCAGTTCGCCCGGCGAGGCGTCGTCGGACCGTGTGGACTCCCAGCCGCGTCTTACTAAGCCTAGGCCATAGATGCAGCTTTCGAAGTCTTCGCTGAGATGCAAAAAAAGCTCTGGCGGGTAGGTATCTCGATTGTCCACCAGCGAGGAAACGATGTGATAGGATTGCTTACCCTGCACCACATAATCAAGCAGCACATCCGATCTGCGGCGAGAAGATTTACGAAGATGCTCCGGGTATAGCCCGGCCCAAAACAGCGTGTAATCGCCGATATGCTGATACACTGCCCGTTCACGTTCGGCTTGGGTATCAGGCTTTTCGTCGCTAGCCGCCATGAGCACCGACGCGATCTGCTCAAGCTCTCGGTCCTGAACATTTCGTATAGCGTTCAGCGTATCGATATGCGTAAAGTTGACCAGCAGGTCAGCCAAGTAGCTCGTCAGCTCGGGATCGCATAGGCCAACCTCCGTACAAAAAGCGTGCTCAATCGCAGCCGCAAAATGGCGACGTAATGGATGATTCGGATTAATAGTTTGCATACCCGTTACTCCTCGTGGCTAACTAAGCAACTGTCTGATTATAGCCACCCCTAACATCATAGGTTCGCTCTAGCTAGCGATTCTCCTCTAATGTAAAGGTTAGGATTCACAAATTGGTCATGCAAAAAAGCCTGACTTAAAATTTATAAGTCGTCCGATATTTCTACTCTATGAAGGACAATTCTCACAAATGGGGTGATATTAAATAAGCGATCGCTTATGTTATTCGGCGAGATGGGAATGCGAGCACCTAGTTCCGGCACAGCTCGTATAAGTGGCTATCGTGGTTAAACGGCTGGCTAGTCAGCGGTTGACTTCGCATCTTTCTTTTTTTCAACGGATTCGGTCTTGGCCGAGCCTTCTTTCGCTGGCTTCTTGGGTTGGTCTTCGACCGTCGGCGATTCGAGCTGCTTCTCGCGATATTGTGCTAGCTGTGTTCGGTTAAGCAGGGCTTTGAGTCGCTCTTCCATCTTCCCGAATAGGTCGTAGATAGGTTGTAGCAACTGCTTGCGCTGCTCGTGAATCTCAGCCATGGCCTTTCTGTCAAACGGTCGTTGGGCCTCCTTTTCTCGTGTTTCCAATAAGGTTAAATGAGCGCTAGATTTACTGCAGTACGAGGCGGCCTTGTCTTTGTATTCTTTTAGAATGGATCGCGCGGAGTCGATCTGCCCCTGGCCCAAATGATATTCCTTGATGAATTCCTCTACAAATTTTTCAAACACATCCGGATGGAACCCCTTCTCGGTACTCGGCCCCGTCTTTGGCAAGGGCGTTGTCGGGGAGTGCTCGACCACGCGTACATCGGGTGGAGACTCGCCTGACGAGCCATCAGGTATCCAACCCTCAACCGGAAGCTTAGGTTTTGGTGGGCTGTTGGACATGTCTTGCGTTGGGAATAGGCCTTGACTATTGGGCAATCCATCTGCCCAACCCTTCATGTTCTGGTTGATTTTTTGAAACTGTTTTTCCATTTCAGACATATCCCAATCGTGCATGGTTTTTTGGTCGTCTGAAAGGATGGTCCGCCATTCATCATTGGCCTGGAATATCGCTTTTTTTGCCTCTGCGATAATTGGCAAGACCGACTTGCCAATCTGTCGCGACTTCTCTACGCCCGGCGGATTGGCGCCGAGCTGGCAAGACAACAGATCGCGAATCGCAGGCCAAACGGTTTCTTCGTGCTCAGTTAGGAAGCGGTAGACCTCGCGCTCCATCAACTCGTCAGTGAGCCGGAGTTGCAAGTCGTTGAGGTTGTAACGAGCGGCGATGTTTTTGACGGCTGCCCTGCGAATAGTTTCGACGGTAGCGGCGCTCGCTGATTTTGAATTTTGCAAATCGTTTTTTAGGTTTTTTTGCGGGTCAGATGCCACGGTCGAGCCAGCTAGGACCAAAGACTGCATGATTGTAAACAACGATACGGCTAATCGCGATGATCTCATCATTTTCATATCCATAGAATTCCAGACCCCGGCTACGGTAGTGTTAGCCACTTGAGGGTCATCTACATGTTATACGCATCATATAGCCAATGCGGTTGCAGCGCCCATAGGCAATCGACGATACTGCTGAAGGATATTGGACGCAATGGTGAGAGTCCAGACAAGGGACACAGCTAAACTTCACAGGTTAGAGTCTAATTCAATTCTAGGTCAGGTCGAATCGACGTCGTGTCGAATTACTCAAGATGAATTTGGAGCTTAATCTTTCGCGGCGCTTTGAACCCGAAGATCGAAATGCAGCGATAACCCCAGGATCGAAGCCGGAATTTCCATAGACCTCGAAGGAAAGTATCGATGGCCCCGTTTTCCGGATCGCTCTTTTTGGCCCGGATGAGCATTTTTTTAGCCTCAGCCCATTGGCCTAGCTCCATCATGGCTATGGATGCGTGGTACATAGCCGTGGTGTAATCAGGCTTAGCCCGCAGGGCTTCCAGGCAATGAGACAGGCCGGAATCAAATCTCCCCGCCCGTAAATGGCACACGGCTAAGTTATGGTGAGATTGGGCGTGTTTGGCGTCGTGAGCGAGAACGGTACGATAGCAATCAGCCGCTGGCTCGAACTGACGCAGTCCCATGAGGCAATTGCCGAGTAGCATCATCACCCGAGCGGACGGTTTTTCACTTTTACTGGCCCGCTGCAAGGCAGGCAAGGCATCAGTGAACTTACCCAGCCTCATCAACGCTTCGCCGGTTTTTTCGTCTAGTAGCGATGGTGTCAAGCGCGGGTCATCGTCTAAGTCTAGCTGAACTTCGCGAAAACACTCCAACGCTTGCTTGGGATAATTTCGCCTTAGCCAAAGATTACCCAACGCAAACCGTGCTCGAGGATGTAAGGGAGCCAGTTCTAAAATCTGTCCGAGCTTGGCCGCGGCCGCGCCGAATTGGCCCGACTCGATGGATAAGTCAGCTAACTCGAAAAGTAAATCTGTATTGCCGGGGTCGTCACGCAACTCAGCTAGAAAATATTCACGGGCTAGGTCGAGCCGGCCTTGAGCACGATAGGCCTGGGCGATACGCCGGTTCACGCCGATGTATGCGGGTTCTAAATCGAGCACCCGCTTCCAGCAATAAATCGCTCGCTTGGCCTGGCCTCGGGCGGCTAATGACGCGCCCATACTGAAAAAGCAATGAGGGCAATCCTCGTCTAGCTGTTGGGCGAGGTAAAACATTTCCTCGGCCCGGTCGTGACGTCCTAGTTCGGTGTAGGCGCTTATGCGGTGGCAATAGGCCGGTTCTAAATCGGGATGGGCGGTGGCTAATTCTTCAAACTGTTCGATAGCTTGGGCAAAACGATCTAGCCGAAGAAAAGCGACGCCTAAAGCAAGGCTAACTTCCGCATCGTCACCATCCAGTGAAAGTGATTGTTCGTAAGCCGCAACGGCGTCTAACGTTCGGTCAAGTTCTTCTAGAAGGTAGCCGTGCTGCGCATGCCAGGTGGCATTGTGGGGGTTGATGGCAATAGCAGCTTCGATCTCTGCTAAGGCTTCGGCCCATCGCTGAGATTCGACGAACTGCAATGCGCGTTCTGCGCGTTGTTCGGCTTCGAACCACTCATTCATGAGTCACTCGCACTTTCTGGGACCTGCCCCGAGCACCAGTAAACACCATATTCTATCCCCCTTATCGGACAAGAGCAACCTCAAATGACATAAACTCCGCCCACCATCGACCGTCTATTGTAGCGAAATCCCTAGTATTTCCGGCCTACCGCACGAGACGATTATCCTTTAAGTATATTTTCGGACCCGGCAAGTATCCTCTCAATGGAATGACGCAGTTTTCCGGGTCTGCGGAGGGTGGAATCCATCGCAAAAACTGGGACGCTTGACCCGTGGCATCGTCGACGTACTATCGCTGTCCATGCTGCGTAATCGATGGTCATGTTCAGTCGTCACTTTAGCTTTCCTGTGCGGGATTGGCACTGGGTGTGCCTCGCGCCAGACGCGGGTGTGCAACTCCTCCCATCAATGGTCGGTGGCTGAGTCGGCGGACACGCAGGATAGGCTATGGTCGGCTGCGAAAGAGACTATTCGTCGCCAGGGTTATCAGCTTGATCGCGTGGACCGCAATGCGGGCGTCATTAGCACGTTGCCAGAGGTGTCTCAGCAATTATTTGAGTTCTGGCGTCATGATGTTGACACGCCCAAAGACCTGTGGGAATCAGCGTTTAATCCGATTCGTCGCCGCGTAGATATGACTATGCAGTCGAACCAGGATCAGCCGGGGCTTATGAAGCTTGAGGTCGTGGTCACGAAGCAACGGATTTCGTCTCTCGATCGTCAGTTCAATAGTACCATCGCTGCCTACCAATATTTTGGTAACGATCTGCCAGCTACAACCGGGCAGCAGCAGACCACGCAAGTCGATGAAAAATGGATCGACCTGGGCCGTGACCCAGCCATGGAAGATTATCTGCTGCGACAAATTCTGCACCGCGCAGAATAGCCTATTTTTCGAAACACGTTTCTTTGATTCCTAGCCCACTGTTGGCCGAGCATATGGAGTCGTTCATATGGCTACGTATTTGTCACTACTCGCGATTGACTTATCCACGCGCAAGCGCATCAGCCCGTATCGATTTTCTAGACTATGCACGATCCTTATTTGGCTGCTCGTTGCGACTCCTGCTTTCTCTCAAATAATCGTCGAGTCACGGCCGACGTATGAACTCATAACTGATGCCGCTATTGAAACGCTCCCGGATTCGTTACGCAGCTGGTTCGCTGATAGAGACAAACTGATAGCGGCGGTGTTCACGACGCGGCAGGACCGCATCGACATTCGCATCGAGGCGCAGTCGGGGCATCAGCACTTCACCTGGCTGAAAATGCCCGTGCCTGACAAGCGAAATGCTCGTAAGAAAACTGATTTTCGATCACTATTGACCGTTGCACGTATCGAAGGTCGATCGCTCACACTGGTCGAGATGATTCAGAAGCAACATGCGGCGCTGATCGAAGCTTTTCGCGGACGTGATGCAATGTTGATTACGACCACCGCTGGTCAACTGATGCATTATGTGATCGATGCGTCACTTCCTAGCCATGTTGCGGTAGTTGAACACGATTGGCGAGGTCCGTCAGCTACGAATCTTGAAAATCGAATAGAGAGATTGGCCTTTCATGAATCCAAGGTTCTTGATACGCAGCATGAACGATTTATATTTGAACTTCGCGTTTGGCCTAAGCGGTTGCAAGAGGTTCGCGATATACCAAAGACGGTGATTGAAACGTCGCATCAGGCATCCGTTGCTGGAAATGAAGTCTTCAATAACACTGAGCTAGCTGCGGTAAGCGCTACAGGTGGTTATGAATACGTTGTGATGCGCGTACGCAGTCAATTGGAGGCTGCCGTGATATTATCTGGCAGTCTCATCCGTAGCGCTTGGCGTGAGGCTGGTTCACCGGAACAACCATCTCAATCTGAGCCAATTAAAGGAAATTCCGTAGTACGCGCATCTCAACAAGCTACGAATTCGAATTTTGTGGGAAGCAAGCAATCCGAAATTTTCCACCGGCGGACTTGTCCACATGTTAAAAGAATAAAACCTGAAAATCTTGTCCAGTTTGACAACATAGCCAAGGCGCATGCAGTGAGTAGAAAGGCATGCAGGACCTGCAAGCCAAACTAAATGATTCCCGACGACCTGCATTATGGATGAAATAGCACTGCCCCGCGCACTTCTTCGAGGGTAGACAAAACTAGATCATGCAGCTGTTGGGGCTGATTTGACAGGATAATCACTAGGGCTTGTGGTGAGCGCAAAAAATACGGGGGTGGGACTGTAAAGCCAAAATAGCACAGTCCCAACCCCCAAAATTCTGCATTTCTGCAAGTGAGCGACGGATTTTACCAGCCGACTGCCGTGGCGTGAGCCGGCCCAGTTTTATTCGTCACTCAAGCTAAGCGTCGCAATTTACTTCCTACGGGCGGCTTTTCTCTTAGCTTTTTTCTTTGTCTTCTTCTTAGTAGCTTTTTTCTTGGTAGCCTTCTTCTTCTTCTTCGTTGCCTTCTTCTTGGCAGTCTTCTTCTTAGCTACTTTCTTCTTTGTCTTCTTCTTAGCTACCTTCTTCTTCGCGGTCTTCTTCTTAGCGACCTTCTTCTTAGCTGTCTTCTTCTTCGCTACCTTCTTCTTGGTAGTTTTTTTTGCAGCCTTCTTTTTTGTCGCCTTCTTCTTGGTGGCCTTCTTGGCAGTTCTACGTTTCTTTGCCATAGAGCATCACCTCCTTTCTTGTATAAAATCCTACCCGATGATTATCGCGTGTCAAAAGATATTTTTCTATTGAGGGCCATGTGCGCGTTGTGCGAACTAAAATGAAATCGATAATTTCGAGTCGTAGTACACCTGTCGTGCGACTCTTGTAACGAAATATATGTGCGTCATACGCCTGACACTTCATGCACCTACGCATCTAAATTCCTTGCGTGTGATATGCTGCTTGCAGTAGATGCCTACGATGAGGCACGTCGCTTTTCACGCGATGGCTCTAGGCCATCAGGCTATCTGGCGCGGATGATGAATACGGTTTTTCAAAGAAAAAGGTTTAAGATTTCCCGAGAAAAATGAATTTTTCTTCAATCTCACCTCACCGATGACGTCCCACAGCCATTCTTGAGAGTGAGTGGCTGGCGTGGGTGCTGACCTCAGCGGTGGCACACCATTCTTTTCACAAAGCGACAGCTCTTGCGATGTCGATCTAGTCGCTAGGTGAAAAATTCTAGCGTGAGCATGCGTATGCTGCCATCGGGTATCCTTGCTTATGAGGCTGCTAATTGGGTTTACGATAGGCGGTGAAATTGCTCCGAAAAAAAATTTCATTTTTTTTCATTTTTTTCTTGCCAAGCCTTTCCAAAACTGTCTATTTGAAGAGATTTGAAGGAATTGTGACTTTTGCAACCATCTACATCATGATGCGTTAATCATCGCGCGGCGCTGTCGCGCAGTGCGTGCGACACGGTCACGGCAGCAATTTATTTAGCCCGCAGGCCTGTCAATTTCATGAGGATAAGCGGACTAAAAGAATGCGCTGAAGGACGATTTGCTCATACGATTGCAAGTATGAACAACGAGGGCGTGGATGAATAGCTATCAGGCATGTTCCCGATGATTCTGCTTGTCTCTTTGAGCAGATTATACCAATCATTGGCTTATGAATGCGCCATGAGAGGCCTGATCGGCTTATTTTGCGCGTTCCATGTACTCGCCGGTGCGGGTATCGACGCGAATAATCTCGCCCAGGGCAATAAACGGAGGCACGCGAATCTTCGCGCCGGTTTCTACAATAGCTTCCTTCATCTGATTGGTAGCAGTGGCACCCTTAATAGACGGAGCTGTATCTGTAACCTCCAACTCCACCACGAAAGGCAATTCAAAAGTAACCATTTGCCCGTCATACACTTGGCAGGCGATTTTTTCGTTGGGCTTGAGCCACATCGCGGCTTCACCTACCACGTCTGGGCTAACGGGTATTTGATCGAATGACTCCTCGTCCATGACAATGAAGTTTTCGCCCTCTTTGTAAAGGAATTCATAGGTTTTTGACTCGACAAAGGGGATTTCGATGCGATCATCGACACGGAAACGCTCCTCAAAGATGCGACCGGTTTTAACCATTTTGAGTTTGGTCTGGACATAACTGCGCTTGTTGCCCTTGGCAACATGCTGCGCCTCGTGGACAATGGCTAGCTCTCCGCCGTAAATGATGGTTTTTCCCTTGTTGAGGTCGACGGCTTTGATCATTCTCGTAAACTCCCGAATCGGTTGCGTTTGGCCCTGCGTAGCTAAATTACTGCGATGGATCATCCTCTGCGGCGCATAGACGGTCAAGTGTAAGGGGGCTAAATCCTTCGTATTAGCAGGTTCGTCCGAAAATCATGACGCTATAGATCAATAGTGACTACTCTATATGGCATGAAACGACTCGGATGGTGACTTAGCGTCCACAATTGTATTGCGTCGGTAGCATGTATTTCATTTGTTCTGAATCACCTACAATGTAGAGCATGAGCAAACCACGTCCTACCGCTGTGCAAAAGTATCACGATCGGGTGGCCCCGCGTTATGACGCGAGCTATCAAGATGATTTTTGGAAATGGCATGATGCACTCACCTGGAACTATGTAAAGCCGTTTCTTCCTAAAGATTGCTCGGCTGAGGTGCTTGATCTGGGATGTGGCACCGGCAAGTGGGGCGGAAAGCTCGTCAAATCTGGATTCGCCACTACCTTTATTGATATATCTAACCGAATGATAAATATCGCTCGCGACACTTATGGTGATAGTAATACGGCCACCTCGTTCTATCAGGCTGACTTGTGTGACATGTCGATGCTGCCCAAAGATCATTTCGCCCTCGCATTGGCTATGGGTGATCCGATCGGTTGCACACATGCCCCAGCTAAGGCGCTAAAAGAGATTCGGCGAGTCTTACAGCCTGGCGGGGTTCTTGTAGCGACCTTCGACAATCGACTGGCGGCTATTGATTACCACTTGAGCAAATCCGACGCGGATGAATTTGAGAAATTCCTCCGTAATGGACGAACACACTGGTTTACCAAGGATGAGAGCGAGCAGTTTGAGATTTTCACGTATACCCCACGCGAGGTGCGTAAGCTAGTTAGTGGTGCTGGGTTTGAGGTGCTCGATCTTGTGGCCAAGACCGTGCTGCCGATGCGTCATCACCGCAATTTGTTGGAAACCTCGGAATCTCAGCGGACTTGGGCGAAAATCGAGAGTTCACTCTGTCGCGACGAAGCGGCTATGGGTCGAGCCTCGCATTTGCAGGTAGCCTGCCGCATAGCGTGAATGATGGCATTTTACATCAGCCAACGCCGAATTCGTAATGCTGTGGACGGTTATTTTATAGCCTAAAATTTTTGGGGTCCGCTGGCCTTGATGTTTCGCCGACTAGCGTGCATAATAAGCGTTATGGGAGAGACACTCGAAGCGTTACACCGTTTGCAGGTCGTCGAATTACAAATAGCAGAGATTCGGAGTCAGCGTGATGTGATACAACGTCGCGTTGAGGTTCACAGAAAACGTCTGCAACAAGCCAATGATAGAGTCGAAGAGCTACAAGTCAGTGCGCGTCGAAAGCAGATGGATATTGACGCCCTGTCACTCGATGTTTCTTCTCGCGAAGAGTCTGTCGCCAAACATCGCGAAGCGCTTAACAACGCCAAAACCAACAAAGAATACAGCGCCATCCTCGCCGCGATGAACGCGGAGAAGGCCGACTCGGGTAAAGTTGAGAGTCAGGTTCTTGAGCGGATGGAAGAAATCCAATCCACCAACAATGAAGTAGCCCAGGTCGAGGAAGAGAAGAAGGTACATTCCGATGCCTTAGCAGTAGCCGAGGAAAAACTTGCTGCCTTCGATGAGCGACATAAAAAAGAGACCAATCGGCTAACCAAAGACCGCAAAGAATGCGAAAGCGGCATCGCACCCACCACGCTATCATCTTTCAATCGGGTGGCAGATCACCTCGAAGGTGAGGCGATGGCCGTGGTTGGCAAAGTGCATCCTAAACGAGATGAATATGTCTGCACCGGCTGCAACTTGAAAATTTCACTCGAAATCGTCAACATCTTGCAATCGCGAGACGAAATTCAGATGTGCAAATGCTGCGGCCGAATCCTGTATGTCGAATCTTCAATAGTTAAGACTCCCTAACGCGGCGGCTTTCTTTTTTTCTATTTCACGCAGTTGTATATCGGCTATCGATGCCCCTGCGCAGCCATTCGCGTCAGCATCGGAAGAGATAAGCCTTCTGCCTAAACCTTCTAGACTATCTGAAATACAACGAATTAATTTCTAATTGGATACCACGGATAAGCTGGTGCTTACCTAGCCCACCCGGGGAATCTGGCTGCTCAGGTAGCCATAACATCTGAGGCGAGGGTGTTGACGATGTGTTCTAGCATTTTGTCTTCGTCAAAATCTCGATATATCACAGCTTGTCTTGCCGCGATGACCTTGTTCATGCGCGGGGCGGGGGTAAGGTCATTGGTAGCCGACTGACCGGCTGAGAGGCTATCGACTGCGTTTTCTGGATTGGCTAACCAAAACATATGGCATGCTCCTCAACTGGCGAATGCGCCATATCGCGACGTCGCTGTCGATGTTACATCGTACGAAATGGTGGCTGACTGAAGTTATGTTCCGATATTATTTGCCCTAAAGTCTAGTTGATGCTCTATCCGGTATCGAACGCATGCCATCGACGCCCCAATGTTCAAAAGTAACGAAAAGGACAAATAACCGGCCATCCGTCTTAATTGTCATATTCTCGCGGTGAGAGCGCTTCACAGAATCGATATTTAGGTATCCCAATCTCAGCGTCACAGAATAACATACCACATGTTTTTACAGTCGCTCGGCGACGCGAGGGTGGGGGACACGGGCCATATAGATTATGCTTGACGAGATGGGCGTTTATGGCCGATAACTATCTGGTCGGTGCTTTATTCACCGGGACTTGTTCACGTTCTACAAAGTTGGAGTCTGCTTATGGTGTCGCGGGAGAGATGCATGCGCTTGTTCTTATTCACGGGCGCATTGGCTATGGCACCAGCTATTGGCTGCGTCTCCCAAGATTTTACCGAATCCATCCAGCCAACCCCGCCGCCATCTTTTTATATACCTAGAAGTTCAGTTACGCCTCCCCGACCTGCCATGGGTCAGCGATATGCGAGCAGACGACCCATTATTAGGCCGAGCCGCCCCCTTCTGCCAACAAGGCGACATAGCGAGTGGATGCCGGCTGCAGGGAAGGTTAGCCCGCAATGGACAACTATTGTGCTTCATCATAGCGGGACCAAAGCCGGCGGCGCGAAATCTTTCGACCGTAACCACCGCCTTGTGAGAGGTTGGGACGAGCTTGGTTATCATTTTGTGATTGGTAATGGCTCTAACACGCCAGATGGGCTAGTGGAGGTTGGTGGCCGATGGCGCAAGCAAACGACCGGCGCTCACTGCAAGACCGCCCGGAATTATCATAATGAGCACGGCATTGGTATTTGTTTGGTCGGCGATTTTACGAAATCCAACCCCACACCTAAGCAACTGGCCTCGCTCTCGGAGCTGTTGCGATTTTTGTGCGCGGAAAGCGGCATACCCGCTAACAGGATTACGTCGCACGGTCTGCTAGTCCCTAAGACGCAATGCCCTGGAAAAAATTTACCCTTGCGATCCATCAGAAGGAGCATTATGCCGCGTGTAGCCACGTTGTCGCAGCCATAGGCGAGGGATGTTAGCATCCAATTCCTAGCCGACCTTGGCTTGATCGAAAATGTTGCGACCATCGATATCAGCCTTAATATGACCATTTTTGCTATCGGGAGTTGTGAAACTATCGGAAGTATTAAACTGCGACCTTGACATAACCGATGGGTACAACGAATAGATATGGGGCCAAGTCTTATGATGTGGCTGGCGGGGCATGTTGCGATCGCTGCTATCACGGGATTTGAGCATAACAAAGTATTTTGGTACGTCCGCCCGATATTAAAAGGGCTGAGCAACAGCCAAACTTGGAGTATGAGACAATGAATAAGCAGAGCCTTCGAAATCGATTCATGCGATTTGCCACCGCCGTAGCCGTAGGCGGTTCGGCGTTTCAGTTGAGCGGGTGCGACCCAGCCGTGCGTGACACGTTGCTAGGTGGCTTGGAAACAACAACGCAAAGTTTATCGTCAGCGTTAATCTCCGCCCTGTTCTTGAGCCTCGACGACGACGACACCTTAACTACGCCGTAAAGCTGCCTGGCTTGGTGTGTTAGGTTGCCTCATTAAGGATTCCGCGCACCCACGTCGACGGTGCTATAGAAACTATACAAGCCGCTACCCGCCTCGCGCGGGTGGCGGCTTTATTATTGCCACGATTGATAGTCAGATATTCAAGAGATCGTGTTTTCCACACTAATAAGTGGAGTGTTAACTCCCTCCCTCCACACCCGTTCGAGTTGATGAACTAAACAGGCCATTCCTTCTTCGGTGATGATTTACCAAGCTAAGTGTTATCTTGTCACCGGTTTTGCGTGCCCGCTGACATTTTAGCAGGATTATAATAGATCGGCGTTCCTCAGCTGTGTATCATAGTGTTTTTGGCTATGTTCATCGTAGTATTCAAAATGTTGCGTAATTTGAGAAGGGGATGTTGGTTGGTATGATGTGGCGAAACAACAGGCATGATAGCCAAGTACGCAGCATCGTGGGGTGCCTAGTATTGACGTTGTTGTTGGTGCATGAATCGACCGCCATAGAATTGGCTGTACGGCCATTCGTCGAACGACCTGGCCAGCTCGAATTCTCCTCTCAGATGATCGTCCGACCAATTCAACCAGCGACGCTTAATAGACGCGGCCTTGGTGCTCAGCAAATTGAACAAATCCGTAAACGTGCGGTTGCCCAAATCGAAAAGCAGATTATCGAACGGGTATCGCAAACCGACGAGTACATCATCAGTTTACCAACAGGTGAAACCGAGAACAGCTATGCCGCTCGACTTATGACGACTGGCGATTTCCAATACGTGGTACCAAACTGGTTTTGCTATCCCACTGCAACGCTGCCCAACGACGGTGGCTATATCGATCAATGGCATCACCAGACTCTACAGACCAGCTTGGCCTGGGATATTACGACGGGCGATTCCAATTTTATTATCGCCATCGTCGATAGCGGTATTGAACTGGCACACCCAGATCTCGCCGGGGCACTCGTATCAGGATACAACGCTGAGGACCGCATCGCTCAAATAGATGGTGGACTGGTTGACGATTTAGGTGGGCACGGCACGTTTGTGGCTGGCATAGCTGGCGCGATCGGAAACAACCAAACGCATGTAGTCGGAATGGGCTGGCATTTTTCGGTCATGCCGGTTCGCTACTCAAACAACGCGGCTGGCGGATTTCTTAATAATATTCTCGACGGCGCACGCTGGGCAGTGGATCATGGGGCTAAGTGTATCAATGTGAGCCAGACCGGCGTTGAGTTTGAGCCTGTGCAGACGACCGGACAGTACATCAAAGATCAAGGTGGACTTCTAGTCTGGGCGGCTGGCAATGATGGTCGAGACCTGTCATGGTTCGATTGGCCTGACGTTATCGTGGTGGGCGGTACGGATCATAATGACAACCGAACGACATGTTCGGCTTTTGGATTAGCAGTTGATTTGTTCGCACCAGGCGTCGATATTTTGAGTACCGGGATTCCTGGCGGTTTAGCTATTAGCGGCTGCGGTACGAGCGCGTCCACACCTATGGTAGCCGGTGTGATAGGTTTGCTCTGGTCTGCAAAGCCATCCCTAACTCCGGATCAAGTAGAGGCGCATTTATTCAATGGCTGCGTGGACCTCGGCTCCACAGGTAATGATGACGTCTGGGGCTGGGGACGTCTTAACCCCTTCCCGTCGGTGCTCTCGGCATCGAATCAAGCTATTCCTACAATGTCGCAGTGGGGGATTGTGGTGATGTGGCTGCTCGTGCCTACCGCCGGCACGGTGGTATGCCTGCGGCGGCGGCCGATAAATATGCCCAGACGCAAGTAACGCTCATAAACATAGTAAACACGCGCTACGTCTTAAATCATAATCTAATCCCATGTGTCGGGATTAGCAGGCTAGTCCTTCTTTTTCTTGCCGAATAGTCCACCGAAAGCCTTCTCTGCTTGGTTCTTAACATCCTCACCTTTGTCAGGAGACTTTTCTTTTTCGCTGGTGTCATCGGAAGGCTTCTTGCCGAGCAATCCGCCGAGCCCGCCTTGGCTATCCCCAAGTGATGGTATGCCGTTCTTCAGGTCTGGCACGCCTCCGGGAACTTTCCCTTCGAGTAAATCTCCAGCTCGGCGGGCAAGCTCGTCTTTGCCAGCGTTCACGAGTGCCTCTTGCATGGCTTGACCAAAACCTTGGCTATCGATCACCAGTTTGGGGCTTGCTGTTGGGCCCACCAATCTCATGCCGATGTCGAGATTTTCGAGCACCTTCATAGCCTCCGACGAGACTTGAGGGTCCAAGCCGCCGATACCGCCGGCAGCGTTCATCTTGAGTCCAACCGTGCTAATCGCAAAGCCGATGTCCATAAATTCCCGGTTGATGCTCCCACTGATTTTCGCCTTAGCTCGGCCACCTTGTAGCACAACCGGATTGCTGCTTTTGAGATTCTTCTGCATGTTGGCAAGGTCAATGTCTTCAAACAAGGCGTCTACCGTTGATGATCCACCAGCTCGCTCATAGGTTGAGGTAAGCTTCAACGTCGACCTGTGTTCTTTCGATGTGGCTTCTACAACAACTGGCTTGCCCAGCCCGGCTGGTGCATCGCTAATATTGAGGCACACGATTTTGCTGTTACCTAATCCTTCAACTGGAATAATAACATCGTCGATCACCAACTTGCGTATGACGAGCCTTGGCGTGGGAGACCTTGGCGCGGTTGCGTCGAGATATCCCAAATAGGCCGTGGGCACAGCTTCGGTTGGAATTTCATCGACCTCAGTCTTCTCGCTGCTCGGCAACCATTCCTGAAGTTTACGAAGGTACGTGCGTACTTGCTCGGCATTAGAAAAATAAGACTCAGCCGAAGCGACACTACCCAAGTCCAAACCCATCTTGTCTAGTTCGGATTGAGGTTTTTCTGGCGACACGCCTACTTGCTTTGCGGCTTGAACGACTTCACCGGCACTGCTGCGCGGGCTGTCTAATTTTACGGTGGCAACGGTGACCTCTTCCATCACGATGCGCCCACAGAGCAATTCCCATAGGCTAACGTCGGCGGTGAGCGTCGCGATTTCAAGTCGATTTTGGTTTGGCTGCTCAGGGTTGGTCGCGGCGATGTCACGCGCAGAAACCCGCCCTTTCATCATGCCAAGATCGAGTTCTTTGATGTCAACCTGTGCACCATTGGCATTGGTGAGTGATTGCTCGGCATAAGCGATGAGCGTCTCGCCGTTAATCATTGACGCGCCAACGACTGATCCGCCGGCGACGATGATGGCTAGGACTACACCGGCTATTCGCACGTACTTGGGTCGTTTTTTCAACACGTCAGCAGCGGACGATGAACCTTTACCCACGAAGACACGGGAAAGCAGCTTGACCCAGCCCTTATTCATCCATCGATTGAAAGCTTCAGAGCCTTCCTCGAGGCTTAGCCAGGTTGATCGAAACCGTTGCACGCTAAAGGCGAGAAGTAGGCCAGCGATGATGCCAGCAACAGGCCCCGCGACGAGCGAACCGGCTACCGCGTAGCGCGATACATTGGTGATACCTATAATCGGAATCGACACGAGCAAGTCCAACATGCCGCCGAGATTACTCTGCGTCCACGCACCAACATGATATAGAAGCGGCGCGGCGGCTAAGCATATCGCTTTGCCCAGGCCTGCGGTAAGCATAAAAATTCCGAAATGGATATTGACTACGAGCGCGATGATAAGCAGCGCAGCGTGAATGCCGTACAACCCTGGCGTCATGCCGAACCAAATGCCAAGCATCGCCGACAAAAAAACAAGTGACGGGGCTACATCACCTCGAAAGACACCGATCCATTTTCTTACCGTTTTAGGAATAAACATAACGCACCTCGTTTAGATAATAGCCACCTGGCAGTGTCGGCATGCTACAATCCCAGACCTATTGCAGCAAGCAAGAGGGCCGACGATCGGGTGCGTAACAGTATCGGTGGCTTCGGCTCATGTGGGGTGCCCCATTTTTCGCGTTACATCGGGTACGCTGCGGCTATGGCATTTCCCCGATGCAGATTTTGGCTTCTAACTCGGAGCTAACAACATTCTGATGAAAAATGGCTAATTTTTCATCTGGCGAAAAACACCCGCTAATTTCTTCATTTCCACGACCAGTGATTGCAATTCGCAAAGGTTCTGTGAGAGCACTACCATCCAATTCAGAAAAAACCTGGTAATACAATTGCCCTGACGCACCCACGCCATTAATGTCCACGTCACCATCTGTTGATACATACACGATGGATGGACTACTTGGTGGATAAACTAACGTGACACCGTTACGACCAATGGTAGGAACAACTTCACCTTCAAAAGATAATGTACGAGGCGGAAATAGCAGCGATTCAAAAGGACTGTCTCTTACTTGTATAGATCTACAGTCAACTACCAGGCCTTCCGATTGTTCCCATTCATTGTCATCAACTAGCCTAGAACCACCTGTATTGACATCGAAAAGATATACAGGCCCTGCTACTCTATCGAGTGACACACTTCGTAGTAAAATATTCCCAGATTCATCATTTGTGTTTTTCACTTCGAAGAACAATACTTCTTCCGTCCAAGCAGCCGGATTGAAACAAGGTATATCACTCTCTCCGCCAGGAGACGTTGTGCAGCCCCCGGCTAGGCATAGCAGCAAGGTGATGAAGAGAACATATTCTTTTTCCATGGCCATTGGGTTTGTCCCCCAAAATTGGTCTGTAAATGATCAACTCGCCTATTATCATAGTACACTTAGGCAAATTCTTGTAGCGCAGCGTCGTAGACCTGCCTTAACTATGGCTTTCGACACCATTTGGCGTTTGATGGTCTGTGTGCGTTCAAATAGTACTGGCAGGTCAACCTTCCGCTAGTAAGCGTAAGAACGACCGTGCCCTACAATTATTTTAGCCTTACAAGCTGTTGCAACTTAACGCTTGGGCAATTGTTTCGCTTTCTTCACCATGTCCAAGAACTCGTTCCGATAGCCAAAAACGTCTTCGCCTAACCCGGACTCGGCTAACGCTATGATGTCATCGTAGGTGAAGTCGCCGCTGTGCGGGCTGCCTCGTAGCAACATGCCAAACGAAGCCACCGAAGCTGCGAACGCAAAATCATCCGAGGCCTCTTCTAGGGTCAAACCGTCGTCCACGATCGACTGCTCTATCAACTGGCTCGTATCACCGTCCGGCTGCTTATATCGCAGCTTAACCGTCATCATCTCACCGGTATCAGCCGCCTCGCTTGGCTGGGGCGTGGTTTGATATTTCAATGGATCAACACCATCCAATGCCACGCCAACGGGTACGATTTCATACAACGCCGTCACTGTATGCCCCGCACCAATCTCGCCTGCATCCTTTGTATCATCATTAAAGTCCTTGGCCGCTAGCATGCGGTTCTCATAACCAATCAGCCGATACGCCTCAACCTCAGCCGGGTTGAATTCAATCTGAATTTTGACGTCCTTCGCAATCGTCACCAGCGTCGCCCCGATTTGATCCACCAAAACTTTTTGCGCCTCTAGCTCCGTATCGATATAGGCGTAGTTGCCATTACCTTTATCCGCAAGCGTCTCCAGTGTGGCATCATTAAGATTGCCCATACCAAAACCAAGTACGCTCAAGAATACGCCGGTCTTTGCTTTTTCTTCGATCAACGCCGTCAGAGCGCCACGATTGGTAACGCCGACGTTGAAATCGCCATCAGTCGCAAGGATTACGCGATTTACGCCGTCGATGATAAAATTCTCCTCGGCTAGGTCGTAGGCAAGTTGAATGCCAGCGCCGCCATTGGTCGATCCCCCGGCATATAGGTTGTTTAGTGCAGCTGAGATTGTTCGATGATCATCGCAATACGTCGGGGGCAAAACCAATCCCGACGCCCCGGCATAGACAACGATGGAAACGCGATCATCACCATTCAAGCCTTCGAGGAGCATTTCCATGGACTGCTTGAGAAGTGGAAGTTTATTCGGTGCGCTCATTGACCCAGACACATCTACCAAGAAAACAAGATTCGCCTGTGGCCTGTCCTCCTGAGCAATCTCCCAGCCCTTAAGCCCCACACGGACCAAGCGATGCTGACCAGCCCACGGACAATCCGCAATTTCAACATTCACAGAAAACGGATCATCGCCAGTTGGTTGAGGATAATCGTAATCGAAATAATTAATCAGCTCCTCAATCCGAACAGCATCCGGCGGTGGCAACTGCGAAGCCTGCATTAAATATCGCCGCACGTTAGCATAGGAAGCCGTGTCTACATCGATGGAAAAAGTAGATAACGGCTGTTGCCCGACGGGAAGGAAAGAATTTTCCACAATAGTTGCATAAGCTTCTGAGTTGGAGCGTTCAGACAGCTCTCCGGAAGACGGGCTGATAAATTGTTGTACATTGACTTTTCCTTCTGCATTCAATTTATTGAAAGTTGCCGAAATGTCTTCTACACCATGCACTGAATCAGTGCCACCAACGTACCCCAACGAATCAAGTTCTTGCCTGTAACCAGCCGGAATATCTTGAGTAATTACATAACCATTCCCTCGTTGATTTGATTCGATCGCTGAAGGCTCATATGCCCCTCTCATTTTGACATAACGTTGAGAAATATTCCGGGCTTTGCGGGCATGACGGTTGGCCCGTGCGACTCCATGCCTTTTATTGACGGATGAAGGATTAGTAGCGGGGGTAGTTACTGTTTGAGGCCTCATTGTTGCACTCTGTTCTACAAGTCTCTTGCTTAATTCGCGGGCACGAGACAGGCCGGGTAGCAGAATTGATATACCCCCAAGCACAATCGCGACCGACGCGGCTACGCTCAATGGCACCGCCCATTTGCGCCACGTCATTGGCACCTTCTTCACTACCGGCTTAGCATGATCCGCCGCCTTTTCAATATGCGATCGCTGCTCGTCGGTTAGCGTATCATCCGCTTGGTCTGCGAAAGCATCCGCTAGCGACTCGCCCATCGCTCGGATTTCCTCAACGGCCTGTTGCAACTCCGGCGACTTAGCCACTTCCACCTCGATTAGCTTACGTTCATTTTCGTCAAGCTCGCCCAGTGCGTAAGCCGTCAGTTTTGGATTATCTTTATCAAATTTCATCAGTCTGTTTCCTATTTATAGCTAGTGAATTACGAGCTGCGTGCTTTAGTCCGCGTGGCCAGGAACATTCATATGCCCCCGAAGCGCATTGATGGCCGTGTGTATCAGGTAGCCAACGTTGGACACGCTTTTGCCAGTAACTTCGCCAATCTGTTTGTAACTCATCTTCTCCTGAAACCTCAGCCGAATCACTTCTTGCTGCAACGAAGGCAAGAGTGCCACAGCGTCGACAACTTGCGCGTGGCTTTCTTTTTGAACCGTCTTAGCTTCTGGAGTTCCATCGACGGCCTCACAATTCTCAACTTGCGCTTCGGTAAGAGGCTTCATACGACCCTGCTTTCTGCGAATATCAAATGCCTTATTTCGACAGACGGTAAACAGCCACTGCGGCAGCTTGCCATCCAGCTCCGCCGGCGACTGATGACACAATTTGAGAAACACATCCTGCACCACTTCGCGCGCAGTTTCTACATCTCCTGTCAATCGACGGGCGTATCGGATTAGCACTCCTTCGTGTTGCAGTAGCGCTTGAACAATCCAATCTTTTTTTGGCGATGTAGCTAGCTTAGCCATACATTTCCTCGTATCGAACCGTCGTAGCCTCCGTTCATAAGTCTTTGACGCAGAAGTCGACAATTAGTTAGGCGATATCTGTAAATAAATATTATAGGTCACACACAGTCAATTATAGCAATTAATGGCCTAGTTTCTGAATGGCTCAAGTGCTTACTTCTTGACATAGTGGAGACAATGATGGAAGTTTACGCACAATCATAAGTGATATAGCCATTAGACTTGACGGTTTGCCGATGAATACTGTCGAAATCGGCGAAAACGGTGTGATTGGTGTCGATTCCTAAGTTCAAGTATAGACAATCAGGGAAGTACGACATACAGCAAATTGACGCTACTGTGTCATAGCAAAAGATACACCTTGCAAGATTCGCTTCTTCATGGATAATCGAACATGGCTAGGCGAGCTTAGCCAGTGTTGAGCAAATTACATCTCGTGTAAATGTTTGAGAACGACGCCATGACCACGTTTCATGTTGTAGCTGCAACCACATTCCATGTTGTCACTGCGGCCACCTACTGGTTGCTGATCGGTATGTGGGCATTTATTTTGGTATTCTACGTTGCTCGATTACGACGACAACGACTACACAACGCGCTATTCACCACGCTCATTTCAGTTCTCGCGATCGATGCATTTCGCACCTTACTTGAAAGCGTATACTTCGGCGTTTGGTACACGGCCCTGGCTGGTCTTCTTCCCCAAAGTGTGCGCGTCCTCTTGGAGCAGCCAGGAGCAGTGTTAGTGCCCAAGCTGTTCAACGTGATTGTCGCGGGGCTTGTCATACTCATTCTGCTGCGTCGCTGGATTCCAGAAGAAGAAAAAGAAATTCAAGATCAAAAAAATAGAGAATCACATTTACAACAAGAAATAGCGGCCCGTACCAGCGATCTTGAGAGCACCAACGAGCGACTTCGACAAGAAATTGTCGAGCATACCCGTGCGGTAGATGCCTTACGGAAAAGTGAAGAGCGCTTAGCGCGAACAGAGGAATTTTCGCTCGTCATGACTACCCACGTCGCGTTGGATGGCCAGTGGCTTAAAGTACCTCCCACACTGTGCCAATTGCTCGGGTACGACGAAAAGGATTTATTATCGCAAAATTTCAAGACCATCACCCACCCCGAAGATTTTGAAATGGATTGGCAACATTGCCAGCGGCTGATTCACGGTGAGATGCGATCGTATGAAGTTGAAAAACGTTTCATGCATAGTGACGGCCATACGGTGTGGGTCTATCTGAACTGCTCAGTCGTGAAAGACGAAGATGGAAAGCCGCTTCACTTTTTAGCTTATATAAGAGACATTACCGACCGCAAACGCATGGAAGTTGAGCGTGAACAATTAGCCGCCGAGCTGATGCACGCCCAGAAAATGGAGGCCGTCGGCAGGCTTGCAGGCGGCGTCGCCCATGAATTTAATAATCGGTTGATGACGATCTTGGGCAATACGGAATTCCTCCTTTCGAAACTCAACGCGCCGTCTTGGCAAGATCATCGAGATATCATTATCTCATGCGTAAAGTCCATCGAGGTAGCTGGCGATCGGAGCACGGCTTTGACCAAGCAGCTACTGGCATTTAGTCGAAAACCATTGACCCAGCCGCAGTTAGTAGACACGCGCCAGCTGTTGAACGAGTGCAAGGATATGCTCCAGCCATTGCTCGGAGAAAACATCAAATTTGATTTGCAAGTTGCGTCGATGGTTTCTCCTATCTATGGCGACGCGGGCCAAGTTGAGCAGGTGGTTACTAACTTGGTGCTTAATGCCCGCGACTCGATTAGTGGTGCCGGCACGGTGACAGTAACGTGCGAAAATATTGACGTTTCATCGTCATTGGCCGCAATGCACCCGGACACCCTTCCTGGCCCGCATGTGCAAATCTCCGTGGCGGATGATGGCGTGGGCATATCGAACGAAGTTGTCGAACATATCTTTGAGCCTTTTTTTACGACCAAACCAGTTGGTAAAGGCACTGGATTAGGACTGGCTATGGTTCATGGTATTGTCAGTCAAATGAAGGGGTTTATCACAGTAGCAAGCCAAGAGGGTTTGGGTACGATGTTTCATGTGACACTTCCCGTGGCTACAAACGGAAATTGCGATGAGGTTAAAATGGATCCACATGATCATGCCGGAAACGGCGAAGTCGTATTGGTTTGTGAAGATGAGCCATCGGTGCGTCAAGTCATTTCGCAAATTCTTACCGGTGCCGGGTACGTGGTACTGGAAGCCGAAAATGGCGAGCAGGCCATCGAGCTGGCTCGCACCACTGACGCATCTATCAACCTGCTGGTCACAGATGTTGTCATGCCGAATATGAATGGGTTTGAATTATGCAAACTTATTGCCTCCGAGATCGACAATCTGCGCATCGTTTTCGTTTCAGGCTACGCCACGGACGCCATCGATGATGACTTTTTGAATTCAAATCAACACATCATATTGCAGAAACCATTCAAAAGCGGCGAGCTGCTGCAAGTGGTATGGCACGCGATTCATGACGAATCTTCGAAACCCGGATCGCCTACGTGACGCGCACTTGGCGACGGTCTGCAAGATTATTGTGAGGTCGAAGCCGCGTTGATGTTATCTACTTTTTGTCGAAGCATATCCGTTTCTTTTTGACTACGACTCGGGCCTAAGCGTGAGGCTGCGCCACCGAGTAGCCCGCCGCCCAATAGCGTAAGCAACAATTCTATAAAATCTTGGTCGCTGGCTGATTCCAAGGTGGCGATGGCTTCTGGTGTGATGCCGGCTTCTCTGGCCACAGTGAGTACGGTAGACCGCAATTTGTTGGGATCGGTCAAAACAGCTTGAATTTTGTCGTTGCTTTCTTGGATAGCGGCTTTTAATGTCATGATATTGTCGCTGGTAAATTTATCTGCGAGCTTGTTGTCGGACCGAACGTTTTGGAGTTCATCGGCTTGTTGATCTGCGCGGCGGGTCATGGCCAGGTTGAGCTTGTCGAGATCATCTTTGACATGCGTATCGACAAGGGCGACGGCTGAGGTTGTGCTATCAAAGAGTTTGGTCAGCGGCAGGCCATCGGGGATGCCGATGAAGCGGGCGGCGAGTTGGGTGAGCCTGGCGATATTTTCTCCCACAGCGTTATGCATAGAGTCCGTCTGTTTGTTAAGCTCGGCGAATTGCAAATCGAATTCGGCTTTGAGTTTGTCGATGGCCGCCGCTGCCTGGGGGCTCATGGCCTGGTGCTGAGCTGTCATGTTGTCGTCGTGGACCTGCTGCTGTTTGGTTAGCTGCTCGGTGAATCGCTTGGCGTCGCCAAACGTGGGTGCGAAAAATTCGTCGGTCATGGCATGGGTGCATCCGGTGGTGCTGGTGAGTGCGATACTGATGGCGATGGCAATGAGGCAGGTGAATCGAAGCATGATTTGTTCTCCGTGAGTTTGCGATGATCGCAATGCGATCCGTTGACGCGGCGTAACCACTACGCCTCTCACTTAAAGAACGTGACCACCGATCTGTAAGGGGAAGGCGTTGGAAAGATCAGGGGCGGGGGAAAAGGGCTTTATTGGGCAGCTAGAGAGGAACATTGTATAATTCTTTTCGAGTAAGTAGTAGGTCGGGTGGGCTTGTCCGCCCTATTTTCGAATAGGAAACTCTATGCTATGTGTCTAACTACGTTGCAGCTACCAGAATTTCTCACTCTTAAAAGTCAAATCACTTCGTATCCCAGATCTAGTGGGTATTATCTAATAGACCTAGTTTCGATAGAAGTGTTAACGCATCAGCCATTATTAGAAGATGAAAAACTAGACTTATTATTTCAACATTTTGATGATCAAGAATGGCCACCTAAATTAGAACGGCCACAAGATCAGTCATGGGAAGACTATACGGTCGAAAGATCAAAGGCCCGCGACCACTTGATTGAATCATTGATCGGCGGAAACAGCATCGGGCATATGTCTGACACCATTCCTACGTCAGAGGCGAACAGTATATATAAGGACTTCGAGTTGTTGTTTAGTCCGCCGTGTAAATATTTTATCAACATGGGGTTGGGAAGTTATGATTATGTATTCCAATTGGGGCTTGCAATTGTTGATAACCAACGAGCAGGATTTATCGGCGTCATTGAGAACGATTAGGATTCAAACTAGCTACGTATGTCGGATCGTTGACCTAGCGGCGTAGGTCGGATCATCGACCCGGCACTATGCATAATTGAAAGACAGGTATTGTGCGGTTGAACGATGTGATTGTTCATGTGAGTTGATTTAAATGCGTAGGAGAGTCAAGAAATGTCGGGGCAATACTACGACATATTCATCTACTAGTGTGAATACTGGTTAGGTGCTGCCACCCGTGTTACACTGCCACCATGACCCTGAAAGGAAGAGTTGCACTCGTCGCTGGCGCTACTCGTGGAGCGGGCCGTGGAATCGCCCGGGCGCTCGGGGAAGCCGGAGCAATCGTGTACTGCACTGGGCGCAGTAGTCGCGAAGGAACGGTGGATCCAGGGCGACCGGAGACGATCGAAGAAACCGCCGAGCAGGTCACGGCCATCGGTGGGACAGGGATCGCCGTCCGAGTCGATCACACTGACGAGCGTGCGGTCGCGCGACTGTTCGAGCGGGTGCGCACCGACCACGGTAATCTCAACATTCTCATCAATGACATTTGGGGAGGCGATCCCCTGACCGAGTGGGGCAAGACATTCTGGGAGGTCGACGTCCAAAAAGGCTTCACGATGATGGAGCGCGCGATCCATACGCACATTATAACAAGCCGCCATGGCGTACCGCTGATGCTCGAGGGCGAAGGTGGACTCATCGTTGAGCTGACGGATGGGGCATTCTACGGTTACCGTGGACAGCTCTTCTATGATCTATGCAAAATGTCAGTCATCCGACTTGCGTACGCGATGTCTGTGGAGCTTGCCGACCACCACATTGCCGCCGTAGCCATAACTCCAGGATTTCTTCGCTCCGAGCACGTGCTCGATCATTTCGGTGTTACTGAGGATAACTGGCGCGACGCAGTAGAACAGGACCCCCACTTCGCGCTCTCGGAGACGCCACTTCTGGTCGGGCGTACCATTGCCGCGCTCGCAGCGGATCCCGACATGCACCGCTTTGCCGGCAAGGTACTGACTTGTTGGAACCTCACCCGTCACTACAACATTTGTGACACCGACGGTAGGCAACCTCATTGGGACGATCACATCGACGCTGCCATCGACGAGATAATCGACCGCGCTTCGCCAAGTCCGGAGGACATTATGTTGCTGAAGATGCGAAAGCCACAGATTGACTTCGACGATGCCCGCGCCGCGCAACGTGCCCGCATAGAGATATTTATTAAGCAGTACGATACCCCTGACCGTTGCGATCCCGGCACGCTCGATTAATTTCCGCATCCGTGAAGCAGCGTAGATGGGGTCATCGACCCTGCACTAGGCATAATGAAAGACAGGTATTGTACGGTTGAACGATGCGCCTGTTCACGCAAGATGATTTATATGTGTAGGTAAGAATCGTCGGGTCGATGACCCGACCCACGACTGATCTATGAGAGGAACGCGTTGGAGCGATCATGTGAAGAAAAACGGCGATTATTGGGGATTTAGAGTCGATTATCGTTCATAGTGATCCCAGGGTCTGAAGAATAAAAGGTGTAGATACCTTTTTCTTTTATTCGTTGTTTATGCTGGTACAATTAGACATGGCTGGTATGCGATATCGGAGCCTTATATTGAAACACCTTCATTGTTGGGAGCATTAATGATGCGAGTAGCAAGTCGTTGCCATTTACGATCATTTGTGAATGCGTTGATGGCTGGTCATTTAATGTTTGTCCTATCTGCATATGGCCAAAATCAGCCAAGAAATAACGGTGCACTAACAATTAACACACCTAGTGACGTCGAGACGAGCAGTGATTGCAGCTCGCTTGCCGCTCACGTGGCCTGGAATGTGCCATATTCAATTAGCTCTTGCGCTGGGCCGTCTAAGATTGTGTGTTCCGCGCGACACAGCAATCCATCTATTCCGCAGGCGATGGCTGATAGTTGGATACTCAGAGGTGGTGATATTGGGCAAGGGACAGCAAGCTTTGAGTGCCTAGCAACAGACAATTGTGGTTCGACTCAGAAGAATCAGTGGCAAGTTACCGTTTCGGATCAGTATTACTTGGACGTCGAAGTTCAATTGTCGCCGGACATGAACGCTGGTGCATTCTCGCGGGCTATTACTTTCGAACTGTTTGTAGACTGTTCGTCTTATCCAGTATCGATATGTCAAGTGCTTAATTTTGCTGCGCAATCAGGCGCGCCGACAGATGCCGCTATGGATAAGGCAATCCTAAAAATCGACAGGGACAATTATAAGTGTGTCATAGCTAAGGATGCATTGCATACGCTGGGTTCTGCTGCAACGCCTGAATGTATTGATGGTCGATGGTCAGCTAGTTGGGTGGATGATCCGCTTTTGGGCGGAAATTGGCTGGTTGGTGGAAATCTTGATGGTACCAAAAAGGGTAACAGCGATCGTAATGTCAATACGATTAACATTGTCGACTTCTGTGTATTGATGAGCGAGATTGCTGCGGGTGCGACATATGGGCCGCGTGGAGATACGACGTGTGACACGGCGTGGCCACATGGAGACATAAATGCTGATGGTACTGTCGATGCGCTTGACTTTGCATTCATACAAGAGAGTTTTCTGGCTGATGATCGTCACGGCTGCTGCCCCCATCCGCTCAATACGCCTGCTCCTATCAAGGCTAATCACAGGATTTCGGTAAAACAATTGCGCATGGATGGCTTCGCGGCGGAGTCGGTGGCCTGTGATCTGAATCAGGATGGATTTGTCGACTCTGATGACATGAAACTGTTCATGAAAGGCGAGAGGTCTAAGGCGATTACCAGCAAGAATCGCCAAGGAAAGTAGGTGATCAATGATTCCTTTTGGAAATCGTTAGCCGTTTCAACTCCGCGCGGGCTGAAGCCCGCGGCTCGGGGTTGCATATTATAGCAAGAATCGTCGGGTCGATGACCCGACGTACGCCTCTGGGAAGGTATCCAGAAATCATCTGAATGTGAGATGTAAATATGATTCGTACAGCTATCATTAGTATTTGTGTTGTAGCATGCACCATGACGCTCGTGGGCTGGGGGCTAACCTACAACAAGGCATTATTGCTATTCAGTTACTTTCCATCGCCTCCACTGTCTTATGGAGGCGTAGGTTGTAATATTACCGATAGCTCAGTTCAGTTTTTTTGCAGGAAGCGTAGTGATTCGGTTAGTCCAACTATCGAACATTCGTGGGGAGGGTTTGCATTCAAAGATGAAATTCAAACACCTGTTACTAATCGCGTAACCGTCAATATGCGCAACACCGTAATCACTGCTCCTACTTGGGCAATAGCTGTCCTGTTCGGTTTGTACCCTGCAATTGCCTTCATTCGTGGCCCAATGCGGCGTTGGCGACGATGTCGAAAGGGGCACTGCTCACATTGCGGTTACGATTTGACCGGCAACGTATCTGGCGTTTGCTCAGAATGCAACTCTCCTGTAATCCTTGATAGATGATTATGAGTAGGATATTTGAACAACCGATACCATCGCAACTCCGCACGGGCTAAAAGCCCGCGGCTTGGGGGATGGGGAAACAAACAGTTTCTAATTTGTCATCGGTAGTGGCCCGTCGCCTAGGTCTGGTTTTGGCGTTGCTGCTACTGGTCGCGCGGTTCCGATGCTTGAGTTAGTCGCAGCTTCTGCTTCGTCGAGTAGGTCAGCTACGGCGGCTCGGTCTAATGACTCGCCGCGAATGACGGCGTTGACTTCGTCGCCGGACAGCGTTTCGTATTTGAGCAAAGCCTCGGCTATGGCTTCTACTTTGGTCTTATGGTCTAAGATGAACTGATGGGCCTGGGCATAGGCGCCATCTATGATCTTTTTCATTTCCAAGTCGAGCAGCTCGGCTGTCTTGTCGGAATATTCGCGTGCACCGGGGAAGCCCATGCCGTCGCCACTGGTCTCTTCGCCGTAGAAAATAAACCCGGCGGCTTCTGTCATGCCCCAATCTCGTACCATACTGCGGGCTAGGTTAGTCACTTGCTTGATGTCGCTAGATGCGCCGCTGCTGATGTCGTCGAAGAAAATATCTTCCGCGATGCGTCCGCCGAACATGACGCGCATCATAGAAAGTAAATAAGTTTTCGTATAAACCATGCGATCGCGCTCTGGGAGCGAGAAGGTAGCGCCGCCGGCTGGTCCTCGTGGTATGATGCTGACCTTGTGTAGTGGGTCGGCGTCTTTTTCTAGTGCTTGGATAATCGCGTGTCCTGCTTCGTGATACGCGGTGACTTTTCGATCGCGTTCGTCGACGTAGGCGCTTTTCTTGGCACGTCCCCAGCGGACCTTGTCGCGGGCTTCTTCGAGGTCTTCCTGCTCAACGAAATCTTTTCCGGCCATGGTGGCGATGAGGGCTGCTTCGTTCACCAATGCGGCTAATTCTGCACCACTGAACATGGGCGTGCCACGGGCGATGCGTTTGACCTCGACAGTTGGGCCTAGCTTGATCTTTTTCAAGTGAACTTTGAGGATTTCGTATCGACCTTGTAAGTCGGGAAGTGATACGAAGACCTGTCGATCGAATCGGCCTGGACGCGTGAGCGCGGGGTCGAGCACGTCGGCGCGGTTTGTCGCTGCGATGACGATAATTTGCGAGTTGGTTTCAAAGCCGTCCATCTCGACGAGAATGGCGTTGAGTGTTTGCTCGCGTTCGTCGTGTCCTCCGCCGCCAAAGCTTGCGCCGCGTCTACGGCCTACGGCGTCGATCTCGTCTAAGAAGATAATGCAAGGTGAATTTTCCTTGGCTTGTTTGAATAAGTCTCTGACGCGGGATGCCCCGACGCCAACGAACATTTCTACGAAGTCAGAACCGCTGATGGAGAAGAAAGGTACATCCGCTTCCCCAGCGATGGCTTTGGCGAGTAGCGTTTTGCCGCAGCCTGGCTGCCCGACGAGTAACACGCCGCGCGGAATGCGTCCGCCTAGGCGTTGGAATTTTTTCGGCATTTTTAGAAATTCGATAATTTCCGTAACTTCTTCCTTAGCCTCTTCGATACCGGCTACGTCGTTGAAGGTCACGTTGGTATGCTCTTTGGGCGTGACACGATGGCGCGATCGGCCAAAGTTGCCAAGCATACCGCCACCACCGCCCGCGTTGCGAAGTTGGCGGAAGACGAAAAACCATAGGAATCCGAAGATGAGCAGCCAGGGAAGTATGCTGCTTAGGAGTACGAGTAGTAGCTGGTTGGGTTTGTCGGCTTTGATGTCAGCGTCTGGCAAGGCGACGTTTAGGCTATCGATGAAGCGGCTATCTATCGCTTCTCGCGGGTAGGTTAGGGTGAAGAGCAGCGAGGCTTCTGGCATGGTGCCTTCCACTTGCGTTTTGTTAAGTTCACCCTCGATGGTGCCATCTTCTCGGATGACGAGTTTAGTAATATTTTTGTTGGCTACATGCTTTCGGAAGTCGCTGATAGAAATTGTCTGCGCGGATTCCAGGGAGTTATTGAGTAGGCCCACGAGAACGATGGCTAGACCGAGCAAGAGAAGCCAATGGACAAGGTTACGCGAAAGTCGCGGGCTTGGCCCTGCTGGCACCTTGGGGTCTTTTTTGTCTTGATTTTCAGGCGTCGGTGTTTCGCTGTTATTAGCCATCCGCGGTGTCTCGTTTCTTTAGTGCTTTCAGGTAGTAACCGGGTCTTTTACGTTCGCATATAATGATAGCGTCGCTACCAATCTGTTTCCATCGCCTCGACGATTTGCTGGGCCAGGCCATCCATGCCCCGGGTCATACCGTCAGAGAACGTCTCCCCCACGGGGGGGATATAAGCGGCCTGGTACACAAACCGAGGCCTTTCGAGCAAAATATCGCCGGTTCTCATATCTTTGAGGCGAAATCGAATTTCAATCGTAGAGCCAATTTCTCTTGGCAGATCATTGTCAAAATCGTCTCCAAATGTGCGATTGTCTACACTAAGAATCTCACCGCTCAGCACCGCGTCGGCTTTGTCGCGTCGTGCGATCCGATACGGGGTGTCCGTTTCAATGCGTTTCGTGATCGATTCGGTTAGTCGAAACTCCAGCCCGCGACGAAACTCCTTAGAGTGAAACATCTCGACGTGGACGGTTTGTATATCGGCTGAAAACGGGCGTGTCGTGGAGTAGCTACACCCGCTAGCCAAGAAGATAATCATTATCGCGGCGGTTGATTGTAGGTGTCTTCGCATGGTTCTTTTGCCTGTAGATTATAGGCCCTTTAGTTGGGCTGGCCTGGCACACTATTAGTATTGGGACTTTGCGTATCGGCGTTGTACAGTACGAGCCTAGATTTGGCTTTTTCGGCTGCGAGTGTGTCGGGCCAATTGCTCATCACGGAACGATAATAAAAGACGGCGGACGCAACTTGGTTGATGCGTTCATAGTATGCGCCGATACTGTATTCTTTTTCGGCGCGTTTTCGTTCTACACCATCTAAGATACGGTCCACGTGGTCGCGCTGCGATTGGAGTGGATACCTTGTCTGGAAATCTCGATATCGCTCCTTGGCTTCGATGAGTGCAGCGTCGTCATATTCAATGCCTCGAAAACCAGCTAAGGCTGCTTCGGCGGATCGTTTGATGGCTAGTTCATGGTATTGGCCATTGGGAAAATCTTTGACGAGTTGGCTGTATTCCAATTCAGCGAGCAGATATTCACCCTTGTTAAATAGGTAATCGGCTTTGATTTTGACCGCATATTCGGCGTAGCGCGATTCGGGGTAGTCGATGGCGATGGTGTCTAAAATTTGTTCGGCTGTGTCAGTGCCAGAGAGGAGCTTGAGGCCAAATAGCTTTCGCTTGTGGCCTGAGAGATAAGCTTCAGCTACGAGGAATTCCAGCCTCAGGGCTTCGTCGGTAAACTGGCTACCCGAGTATTGGTTCAAGAATTGTTGCAATAGTTCGTGCGCTTTGTCGTAACGATGTAGCCCGATCAACGCTTCGGCCTGAGCGGTCATGGCTTGGGGATATAGCGGGTGAGCCGGGCTATATTTCTTGATAAAAGCTTTGACGGCGGAGAGGGCCTTGCCGGGCTTTTTGTCTCGTAGCCATTGTTGGATGGTGTGCATATCGCCAGCGGGCGTACCCGGTGATGGCGTGGGATGTTCGACCCATTGCCCTTTGTCGTCCATTTGTAATGTGCGGGCACGTGGCGGACCAGCGAGGGCGGACGACGCGGTGAGCATAGTAAGCAAAGCGGTGACGGCGGCTGTGAATAGCGTATGGCGTTGTTGTAATGTCATGGCTAAGGCCTACCTATGGATGCTAATTGGGCATCTCGTCTCACCCACTTGTACTCGGCCTATAGTGGCCTTGGGTCGATTGTACTTATGAGGGCCATTGTATGCTCAAATGAGATGATCGGCCAATAACGAAGCTGGGGACATGGCGCAGCGGATATGTAAGGTCTGGCCAGTATCGACTAGGGCATTTTTGAGACACGGGTAAACTGGCGTGCCCTTGCCAGCCAGTATGATAAATCCTCTATACTCAATACAGCGACGATGAGACGGTCGCGATTGCAGCTTGTGTGGTTTGTGAGACGATCTATTGGATAGTCGAATCATCAGACGGATAACAGTTTGGTGATGTCGGGGTACGTTTTGTTCCGGTAACGAGCGCATCAAGTATCGTTCGTTATCGCACCTTAGGGGAGTTTACGATTGTGCGTGCGCTTTCGTTAGAGAAAAATTTGCAGTATCAGGCGAATCATCCTGATCCCCGGCCTGGGGAGGGAGAGTGCCTCGTTCGCGTGCGGATGGCTGGAATCTGTTCCACGGATTTGCAGCTCGTGCTGGGGTATATGCAGTTTCGCGGGATTTTAGGGCACGAGTTTGTGGGCGTGGTCGAGTCGGGGTCCGCGAATTGGCTGGGTAAACGGGTGGTTTGTGAAATAAATTGCGTCTGTCGTCATTGCGATATGTGTCTGTCGGGCTTGGCGAATCATTGCCGCAAGCGGACGGTGTTGGGGATTGCTGGCCGAGATGGGTGCTTTGCGGATTTGGTCTGCGTGCCAGAAGCTAATTTGCACGAAGTGCCTGATGTGCTGACCGACGAACAGGCGGTTTTTGTTGAACCGGTGGCTGCAGCTTATCAGACGCTGTCGCAATATCCGTTTGTGGCGAAGACGAAGGCGACCGTAGTAGGTTCGGGGCGTTTGGGGCTGTTGGTGACGCAGGTGTTGGCGGAGACGGGGTGCAAGCTGACGGTGGTTGGTCGAAATGCTGCGAAGCTGTTGTTGGCAGAGAAGCGCGGCGTGCAGTCCGTGCATGTGGATGATCTGATCTGTCGCGCGGATCATGATGTGGTGGTTGATTGTACAGGCTCGCCGGAAGGGTTTGATCTAGCTACGCGATTGGTTCGTCCGCGTGGCTCGATTGTGTTAAAGAGCACGTTCGCTGGTGAGCGTGGGGTGAATCTGGCGGCAGTTGTGGTCAACGAAATTTCCGTGTTGGGTAGCCGTTGCGGCTCATTTTCAGATGCGATCCATGCGCTGGTGCGGGAAGCAGTGGAAGTTCGGCCTATGATTACGCAGACAGTCCCGTTTGATCAAGCGATGGACGCGATGACAGCGGCGAGTCAGCCAAAGCATTTGAAAATACTATTAGATATGCGCAAGTGATTTTAGGTACAAACCATGTACGCACATTAGCTTTTACTAGCTAGTTTACGTCGGTTAGCGTGACCGGGCACGACGTCGGTTCGTTGGCTTCTCCGTATGCGACTTTGACGAAGGCGTCGACGACGTTGGGATCGAATTGCGTGCCTCGACAGCGGCTGAGTTCCGCGACGGCATCATCAATGCTGCCGGCATTTCGATAAGGGCGGTCCGAGGTTAAGGCATCGTAGGTGTCTGCGACTGAGATGATGGCAGAGGCGAGAGGGATGACGTCTCCGGCGAGGTTGTCTGGATATCCTAGCCCGTCAAATCTTTCGTGATGATGGCGGATCGCTTTGGCAACATTTTCTAAACCGGGTACATGTTGCACGATTCTCGCACCAATGATCGTGTGGGCTTGAATGGTTTTGTATTCTTCTGACGTTAACTGCTGGGGTTTGGATAGTATGGCGTCTGGGATGCCGATTTTTCCTATGTCGTGCAGTAACCCTGACAATTCAACTTCTCGAAGCTGTAGCTGATCTGTCATACCGAGTTCGCGGGCGGTGGCAACACATAAGGACGCAACACGTCCGGCGTGGTCGTGGGTGTATTTATCTTTGGCGTCAACAGCGGAAGCAAGCGCGTGGATGGTGCTCATCATTTGCATGTTGACGGATTTATGTAGATGGCAGTTTAGTAGTGCGGAAGCGCCCATAGCCGAGAGACCTTCGAGCAATTTTCTATCGCGGGCAGTGAATTCGGGGTCGCCAATGCGTTCAGTAACGCTGAGCAGTCCCAGCGCTCGGCCTTGTGCTTTGAGGGGGACACGCACAAGGGCAAACGCATTGCTTTCGTATTGCCCCGCCGATTTTCCCGCTAGTTCGGGGTGGTCGTTGACGTTATTGACGACCATGACGCTGTCTTGTGACATCGCTCGCTCAGCCATGCTGTTGGCTAGGGGTATTTCGATATTTTGAAAACCATCTGGCAAACCTCGCGCGGCGAGTACGCGGTAGCACTGTTTTTTTTCGTCGAGGATCATGATTGATACGCGCTTGCAGTGTAGCGTCTTAGCCGTTTCTTCCACGATCACTTCGGCGATTTCATGGGCATCGGTCTTACTGGATACTGTGGGGAATAGGGTGTAGAAAAGATCGAGTTCTTCGTAGCTGGTCATGAGCCCTTCGGCGAGACTGCCGATAGCCATTTCTCGGTCTAACAGATGTTCGGTAAGTGAGGCCATCGCATTGGCTAGCTTGGGCACGATGTCCAGCGATTCTTGCTGCGGGTATTGAACCCATCCTTGCGGTTTGTCGCGGTATTGGATGGTGGATCGCTGGTTGGCTTTGTCGGGACTGGTTGCCTCGATGTCTTTGTTGTCTGCGCCGTGGATGGTTAAGTCTGCGCCAGCTAATTGTGCCAGCGTTGTGACAGCATCGTGCACTTTGCCGTTGTGCAGATGTTCCATGACAAGCGGTGGACAGGATAAATCTAGCTTGGTTGATGACATGATGCAATCTCCAATGTAGAGGTAACAAGCTCGCGAAGCTTTTGTGGTTGGAATGGTTTGGCCACAACCACTGCGCCCCAAACTTCCTGGGCCATAGCCGCGTCTTGGGCCTGCCCCTTCGCCGTGAGAATGATTATGGGTAACGCTTGATATTTCGGATTGGCCCGCAGCGTCGAAATGACTTCGAGTCCGCTCATACCGGGCATCATAATGTCGACGATGAGCAGGTCTGGTGTCGTTTCAAGAATCGAATCGATAGCTTGTTGCCCGGAGTGGGCCACAACTAGTTCGCGGTCTGGCGCGCGTAATAAAAATCGCACACCTTCCACGATATGTGGTTCGTCGTCACAGCAAAGAATTCTTGTCATAATATGGTTTCCGTTACGGCGTGGCGCCTAGAGGCGACGATAGCGTCCAAAAGATCATCCTCGTGTCCCGGTATGTACGGGTATATTTCAACGTTATGTTTTTGTTGCAACAGTTTTTCGGCTTTTCCAATGTCGGGACATATCACGACTATGCGCGTATCCTCGCAGCCATCCGCTCTGAGTTTGGGGATTTCGCACCAATCGCTGCCTAGCGTGGTACAAGATGCAATAACAATTTTACCACCGTAGTTAACGACCATGTCAGCCACTTCGTTGATGTTTCCAGCGATCATGGTTGGGTGGCCTGCGCATCGTAGCGTACGCCCCATATTTTCACTATGGATAGATGCGTTGTCTACGACAATGGTCATTTGTCCGGATGCAGATTTTTGTTCCATGGCGACCGCAACCGCGCGTAGCAATTCATCCTGAGAGACAGGTCGACGCAGGAAAATGTCCATGCCATGTTGGCGGCACAGTTGGGCGTCTGCTTCGTAGCTGTGTACGATGGTACGATATTCTCGGCTTCCGGCCTGGCTTAGTGCGGCTAGTAAAGCTTTAGCGTTCATATCTGGCAGGAGCGTGTCGGTGAGGACTACGTCTACATCACCGTGCTCAATATGCTGGAGTAGACGTGTTGCGGAGTGCGCCAGTCGCACATCATAATTAGCCTTTCTGAGAATTTTGGCCATGGTGGCTGCGAGTTCGGGGTCGGGATCGCAGGCGACAACTCGACCTAGCGGGTGGGGGTTGTACAATTCTGGCGATTCTGGCGGTCCGACAGTCACCGGCAGCGATACATAAAAAGTTGAGCCATGACCAACTTGGCTGTCAACCCAAACGGCACCTTCGTGACGTTCGATGAGTTTTTGAACGATGTTTAAACCAAGTCCTACGCCCGCAACTTCGCACACGTTGGGGTCGTTGATTTGTGAGAAGCGGTCGAAAATTTGGTCCCAGCTATCTCGCGGTATACCTTGTCCATTATCAGCTACGGAAATGATAACGGATGATCCATGAGAGGTGGTTGTTACGACGATGCTGCCATTTTCAGGCGTGTATTTTAGGGCATTAGAGACTAAGTTGCTGATAATCTGGCTAATTTTGTCGGCGTCTATGAATAGCTCAGGCAACGCGCCGTCGTATTCAAATGTGAGGTTCATTGATTTGCTGTTAGCCAATGGCTCGTAGACGTGCAGGCACGCATCAAGAATGGGGACAAGCGATTGTTTTTCAAACTTTAGCGTCACATGGTTTGATTCTAGTTTTTGCACCTCTAACAGATCGTCGAGCAGTCGTGATAGACGGTTGCACTCGTCAAAAATAATGGTCACGAAGTTGTGTGTCTCTTCCGTTGATAGCGATTGAATGTCGTCTTTGATCATATGCGCGTACATGATGATGGACGTAAGCGGTGTGCGCAGGTCGTGTGAGACAATGGCTAAGATGTTCGATTTTATTTGATGGATGTCTTCGAGTTTTTGGCGGCGTAAGCGCTCGTCGACTTCCCGTTTGGTCCACTGGGCCCACAAATCTTGAAAGGCTCTGCGCACGGCGGATAATTCACGTGACGGAGGGGCTGGTAAATGAACAGTTTTTAGTTTTCCAACGGCTAGTTTTCGAATGTGTTCGTGAAGCGCGCTGATAAATCGTGCATCTTTTCTCATCACAAACCAGCTTGATGCAACAGCGGCGATAAGCGAACAGCCAGCCGCGGCGATGGCCCAATGGATTAGGGTCATATCGCTAGCTAGGTTATGGGAGAGTAGGAACGCACTGAACATACTGCACACGCTTGCGATGGCCGCGGTCCAGGCACACTTGGCTTGGAGGGAGCTTCGTGCTTGCTTTAATGCTGGTGTGATTTCGATAGCCGGTGACGATGGTTGGAGGTCGGCAGGCTTTTCGTCGCCACTCTCGTTCAAGTCTTCATCTGAGCCTATGGGTTCGAGAAATGTTGCGCCGACAAAGTGTCCGCGCATCCCCATGGAGCAATGGGCTACCTGAGCGGCCAACCAAATCGGATTATTGTCGTTGGTGTCGCACACGTAGAACGTGCTACCCACTGGAATTTCTTGGTGTGACCAAAAGCCGACGCCGCCGCCGGATATATTGTGCAAGCTGACGTCCCAAGCGGCGGATGCCCGAGTGGGGTCAGTGGAGACTTGCACACGAGCGCCGATGGTATATCGCGTCCAATTTCTTTTACCTGGGTAGACATCCATCTTGCCTTCGCGCTTAGCGCGCTGCAGGAGCTGCGGCTTGCGGGCTGGCGTTGGCGCGTTAGATTTTTTCTGTGACCCAGCCATCGTTACATTACTCGAAGAGGACAGGTCTAACGATTCGCGCAAACGGCCCTACAGCCTGGACGACAACCACTAGACTCTCACTGAAATTGTCGGCTAGGAGGCGATCGTTGTTGCGTTTGGTAGTGTGAAGAGGTGGTATCGGACGCCGATATCTTACGGCATCGCGGTTATGGGAATATGCGCAGGTCCGTTTATGTTAGCGTGCAAATTATATATTTTCTTCAGGTGGGTGGTGATCGTGTACGCACGATAGTTCAGGCATGTTAACCTTTCGCGAGTAAACGAAAGAACAACATGCCCTACCGAACTTATCTCTTGACCCGAATCCCCGAACAGACTTAATCTATCGCATAGCGACGACATTACTTTTAAAGGCAAACGTGCTATTGGGTAATGCGTTGCTCATTTTGATATCGCGGAATGTGTAGGCGCCGATAAGTTTGGTAGCGTCGGCACCGGCGTAAGAATGTATGGATACGGGTATTAGCCATTGTTGGTCAAGCTCAATGACAAGGTGTGGGTCGGTGTAGTGATTTTTTCCGTGGGTCGGTAGTCGTCGGACAATGCGGTAGGTGGGGCGAGATGCAAATTTCCCCTGGCCCACTAGCGTCAGATTGAGGTCTCCATTTTGTTTGGCTATTTTGTTTACATTTTCGATGCGCGTAAGGATAGATAGAAAACCAAATTGGTCGACGGTATGGCGGGCGGCTGACCTGGCTTTTTTGCCCCGAACGGGTGTGTATACGGTTGGTGCGATAACCCGAGCGATTAGGCCTGCTGGCTCGACGAGTAAGAGTTCCTCACCATTTTTGTTGAAATGCTTTCCCTGTTGATATAACGCGCGATTTACCCGACCTGGATTGGTTACCCATGTCATGTGGATTGTTCTTGGATGCTCACGAAAATAGACCTTGATAGTCTGCTGTTTGGATAACTGGCCTTGTATGCGCTCTTGGCGAGTAAAAAGGCAAGAGTAGTCGTGGATATTACGTTGGCATTGAGTGAGGGCCTGCTGTAATAATATTTCAGGATCGAGGTTTGGCTGGTGAACAGTTGTCGTAGTCTTCGGCGGTGACGCTTGGCAGCGTTGCCCTGCGTGAGTAGATGCGATGACAAATAATAATACGTAGAGAATACGTTTGGACTGTGGACGTAGCGCGTGGCGCGATTGGATCATCTTCTTTTCCTCCCCCGAGGTAATGGCTGTCACGGTCTAAGACGGTTTAGTGAGGGCATCGTAATGCCCGCGTAGCTCGTGACTGTGGCATCGTTCGTGACAATATCGTGATCGGCATGACTCAGCATGTCATGGGTGTTGCTATTTTGATGCAACACAAAAACCACCCGAAACCCCGTTGCCAGATAGCAAGGGGTTCCGGGCTGTTTCGTTTATTGCGGCCTAACGCGGTTTACGCGCTCGCGCCGCGATCAGCTACTTATGGCTGAGGTTCTGAAAAGATGTCAAGTTCGTTCGCTTAGGCGTATGCATAGCGTTTGTGCCCTGCAGACGAACGGTCATCAATGACTCATTAGCAATGGCATCAGCCAACGCGGATGGCATGTCGGCGTCGAAGATTGTCGCAGTCATAATCCGCGCATTTTCCTGACGATGGATAATATCCGTAGTGCTTCGTAGCTGATTGAGGGCTACGCGGGCAGTGGAAATCGAATTCGTTTGATTATCAACATCTTCGAGCGCGGCTACAATATTTTGACGTTGACGCTCGTAGACGATGCGGTTTGCACTAAGTGGCGCAGTGTTGTCGAAACGCATGTCGGCCTGACGTTTCTGCTCCATTAACACAACACGCTCACGCTGTAAGGCGCTTTCTTCATCACGAAAAGCGTCGGATGCGCCGTCAGTAGAGAACAAGCCAGCCACAAACATCAACGCATGACACTGCTGACGGTAGTCTGTCATTTGCTGGTTGATACGGCTAACCATCGCATGAGCTTGTTGCAGATGAGTTTCGTTCTCAATGAATCGCTTGTCATGATTGTAGAGATGATCGGTTAGGGTGTAGAGACCCTTGCGTCGTTGAAGGCGATTGATCTGCTCGGTCAAGATCGCGCGACAGCCGTTAAGGTCTTCGCGCATGTTGTTGATGCGGTTTAACTTTTCGATGGCTTTGGCGTGATCCGCAACCATGATAACCTTAGTCATGGCCTGGCCTGAACGAATATTGGAAAGCTCTGGCTGGCTGAATGCCGACTGCGTTGATGTAGTGAAAATTTCGGACGAGCCTGGAATCAAGAGAACTTCCGTGCCGTTGGCGAATTCTTGTCGATAGCGCTGTCGTTGCGCCTTAGCTCGCACTTCTGCCTGCATCGCTCGCTCGATACGTCGCTCTAGCTTAGTTAAGCTCTGTAATTCTTGCTGAAAGCCTTTGAAATCTGAGTGATCATGGCTGCTGAATTTACCGTTCATTTTGTTGCCGAATCCTAGCCATTCTTTTTCGTCACGGATGGTGTTGCGCCAATCGTGAAGAATGTTGAGTACGCTGTCCGTGCTGTTGCTGACAGTCATCCAACCCTGGTAGGAAGCATCGTTTTCCTGATCGAACACGCCAAAGGTATAAGAACCCGGTGTGAGCGGTGCAGGCCTATTGGTGAACTCTTGACCATCGTACGCGCCGCCCCAAACGACAGCATGAAACGGACTCATGCTTGGCGTAGCAAATGGGTTGTATGCTTGGTCTGCCACGAGGCTAGCGTTGCTACTGTATGAACCACCGTCGAAGTTGGTGAGCTGCGCGGGAACGGGCGGTGCGACAATTCTTACCGTTACTGTCGCTTGATTGTTTCTACCTTGGCTATGGCCTTTAACATGCGAATGCATGGTGCAACCAGAAACCAACATTAGTGACGCCGTTGCCACGGCTAGCGTCTTTCCAAATTTCATTTTGTCTTACTCCATAAACAGAGGAAACCCGTGCCGAACGTCAACGCCTACTCAGGCAATGACTCTTCGTCATATAACCGCAATGTCAGTCACAGGTTCAGGGAGTGTGCATAGAAGGGGTTGCAAAAAAAATGCGTTATTCCGTAGATGCCTCGCCGCTGGATACACCAACGCTGCCCGTACCCAATAATTGTCCGAGCAGTCCTTCCACGAGCATCTACACAGCCGTCCACCTGTGACCTTCTAATACATTCGGCAGGAATGCAAACACTAAAAAGTTGTTATGAGAATTTCTTTAAGTCCGAAAAAAAGAGATGGGGATGTGGCCGATAATACGTTGAAATCAGTCGAAATAATATCCGTCATGCCCGCCCCAGGTTATATCGAGACGATGATGCCCGTCGTGCCCGCACAGGTGCAACCATCCAGCCAACAATCCGTCATTCCCGTGAAGGTGGGTATCCAGTTTTCCAATTCGAAAAAAGGCTGCCGACCGTGCAATAGATTGCGACTGGTGGATTCCCGCTCCCGAAGTTCATCGAGACGGGAACGGCAAAAATTGTGGCAACGTCGATTACTTGTAGGGCACGGTCGTTCTTTTGTCTACTGTAAAAAGTTGACCTGCTTAAACCATAGTCGATGTGCCATTTTCGCTTGGTGTCCGATCGGGCGCTTCATGTCCTTCTTTTTGAGATGAGGGAGTTTTTGATACACTGCCATAGTCATATGCAGTGCGCTGCGTCGTCATGTGAAACCGGGAAATCTTTCATTTTATACGATTTCAGCCATCGGAGATTGACAGTGTTAATAACACGATTAGGCTTTGGGCATGTTCACCAACTTGTAACGAGATATTCCACGCAGCCCGAAGGGGGATTGTTAATGGGCATTCCATCAGTCAATCGATGCCGTTCTAATTATAGCATGCGAATAGCTATACCTCTTTGTGTGGTTTGCTCCATGTTTATTGGATGTAAAGTATCACCAAAGTGGCAAACGGTACGTATAAGTGTTTTCGATTTGCGCAGCAATAATCCAGTTTCAGGAGTGAAGCTTACACTATTATTGCAGAACCCTAATGCTATAGGGGGTTATAGCGACCAAGATTGGATGGATATTTTCGATGAAAGCGCAACGACGGACATGAATGGTACAGCATCGATCGATCTTGAAAACCGGATAGTTTTATGCGGTTCACTTTCTAACTTGTTTGACTTTACGGATTATTCACGAGACATCATAACGGACAAGTTATATTTAATGAGAATACAGAAAGAACAAGCATTGGAAATGATTACGATGCATATGAAGTGCAACGAATATGTACATAGCAAAAAATATCGTTTAACGGTCCTACACATTGGAAAACCACGTCGTCATAAATAACAGACTATCCATGTTCTACCTTGACTTGATAGAGTCGATAAAGCGATTCCGCTATCAGTGCGCCTTGCATTTATGAACTGTAAGCGAGACAGATTGTCTACCCTATGTTCCTACGGGATTTCCGACCTATGCAGGCATAATGCTTTCGTACGCCAATCCTATTACACTCCACCCAGATTTGTGTATAATGCTAGTTAGGAGGTTATCACTATGCTAAATGAATCTTATCCGTACTATCTAGCCAACAAACCGATGCAGCCTAACACTGATCTGGTTGTGACCAACAAATACACCAGTGAGCCAGCTACCCGGGTGGCGCTGGCTAATGCTGCTACGATTGACCAAGCTATCGCTGCTTCAGTCGAGGCGTTTGACACGATGCGAAAGATGCCGGCTTACAAACGTCAGGATGTGCTCAATCATGTGGTGAGGCGGGTGACCGAGCGGCACGAGGAATTATCCAAGGCCCTGTGCATTGAAGCGGGTAAGCCTATCCGCGACGCACGTGGCGAAGTGACCCGGCTCATCGATACATTCCGCGTAGCAGCCGAGGAGGCCGTGCGCATTACGGGTGAGTATCTGCCGCTTGATATTAGTGCCCGTGCGGAGGGGTACGAAAGTATGTGGCGGCGATTTCCGATCGGGCCTTGCAGTTTCATTTCGCCGTTTAACTTTCCGCTTAACCTAGTCGCCCACAAAGTCGCCCCGGCTATCGCTATGGGCTGCACATTTGTACTCAAGCCGGCTTCGCGCACGCCGATCGGCGCACTGATTTTAGGAGAGATTCTCGCGGAGACGGATCTGCCGCCCGGTGCGTTTAGCATATTGCCCTGTTCGCGCGACGGAGCCGATTTGTTTACGACTGATGATCGGTTCAAACTTCTATCTTTTACAGGCTCACCGGACGTCGGCTGGATGCTTAAAGCCAATGCGGGGAAGAAAAAGGTCGTGCTTGAGCTTGGCGGGAACGCAGCTTGTATTGTGGACGCCGACGCCGACCTGGACTTCGCGGCTGACCGTCTCATCATCGGCGCTTTCTATCAATCGGGGCAGAGTTGCATTGGCGTGCAGCGCATCATTGTTCATGAGAAAGTTTATGACGAACTAAAGGCCAAGCTAGCTGATCGCGCGGGCAAGCTCATCGCGGGTGATCCGCTCAATGAGGATACTTTTCTTGGCCCGATGATTACGGAAAACGATGCGAAACGCATGGAAGAGTGGGTTAATGAAGCCGTGGAAGGTGGCGGAAGGATCGTGTGTGGCGGTAAGCGTGACGGTGTGTTTTATGCGGCTACGATTTTAGAAAATGTTGATCCGAAAATGCGCGTGAGTTGTATCGAAGCCTTTGGCCCAGTAGCCGTGATGCAGCCCTTTAGCGATTTTAAGATTGCCGTTGAGATAGCGAACGATAGCATCTACGGATTACAGGCTGGTATATTCACTAAGAACATCGACCACGCGATGTATGCTTATAACGAGCTTGAAGTCGGCGGCGTGGTGATTAACGACGTGCCCAGCATCCGCGTAGACAACATGCCTTACGGCGGCGTAAGAGATTCGGGCCTTGGCCGAGAGGGTGTAAGGTTTGCGATGGAAGATATGAGCGAAATTAAACTGCTTGTGATGAATAAGGTGGGAAGGTTATAGTAGTTCATGGACGAATGCAGCCTACCTCGTGTATAATGCGTATACGCATTTGCGATCATGACACAGATTCGCATCGTCGCCGAATAGGAAGTCGACATGTGCCGCTTAAATCACTATGTCTGCTGTAGCATTCTATACGCACTATTAATTACAATCTCAGCCGCTGAACCTATAGGTTCTTACATAGTTCAACCCACAACATACGAATCGCCCAATGGCGACTATTCACTATTTGTTGATCCGACTGACAAGCATGGAATGGGTGATGCGGTTTATCGGTTTGAACATAAAGGCCAGCAGGTATGGTCGCGTAATAAACAATTTACGCTTCAAGGTGTTGAAGTTACAGATCGCGGATTCGTCATGGGTGCTGCTCACGATGGCTATTGCCATTTGGTGATATTGGATGCCGCAGGTGGGATTAAATTGGATGAATGGTTTGTGCAACACAGGCGGGGGACGCATTCTGACAAGGAACCATATGTCGAACAAATACTCGTTAGTGAAGAGCACGACTTCGTCACATTTCGATTGTACGGGCATGATCGTTGCAACGGAAAGCCGATAGGTAGTTTAGCACCTGGCGAAGTTTGGTCAGCGTACCGCATTTCGACTGGTGAATTATTGCATGAATTCAAAGCGATCGAACAATACACCAAGTTGGGTAGTCGTTGGTATATAATTGACGCGCACGTTGTTCGTGGTACACCACTAATTCTAGTGCATTGGCATTACAGCAGATACAATGGTAAGAAGGAAGTTCGGAAAAGTCAATATTCGATTGTTGACCTTGCAGGACTACCCATTTGGTCACTGGAAATGGATAACGATTATACACATAGAGTGAAGCCTCAATACTATCCACAGACAAAGCCCGATTCTTTTTACTCGAATGATCCCGCAATACTGGCAACACATGAAAGCAATCAATTCAGAATTCGGCGCTTCGCAGATGACATTGTGTTGACGTTTTCTGTAAAGAAGAAAGCAGATGGTAAATGGTCTATTCGTGAAGAAAGCCAAGCTGCTTACGAGCCTGAAGACGCTTCCACACACAAAGTAAAGTATGATGGTGAGTTGAAATATTTGGGCGAGTTAGAGCTTGGGCAAACTAAAAATGACGACAGCCCTACCGGTCAAGATAGTGATTTCGCTGGTTTTACAGTTGATCGTTTGGGACGCTACTACGTAGCTTCAAAAAGCACAGGAATCACTACTGTGTTCAATAAAGATGGGACAATTGAGCATCGGCTCGTGCCAGAAGCCGCAGACTATAGTCTTCCCTTGCATCGGATGGATATACACATAGCTAGTGACGAATCGGTCTATGTAAATGATTGGCGGTCTAATCGCTATATTAGATTCAAACCTGATGGAGCCCGCGACAAGAAAATAACTTTTGAGCCGCGTTTTGTTTATTATTGGATTTTCCTGTCTCAATCAGGTGATCGTTTGGGTGTTAATCTTGATCGTGATCTCGTGATCGTCGATGATAACGGCCACATTAAACGTACTATGAAGAAACGACCAAATGGAAAATGGTTTTACAATACCCAAATCGCGGCAAGTCCAGACGGCGAGATAGCTTCTCTCAGTCGAGATGTGACTGACGGAACCACGTCATACACACTCGATAGGTTTAATGCAAATGGTGACCACATTGACACGATTGTAATTCCACCTTCGACATCTGGATACAACATCGTTCACACCGGCCCAAAAATCCTTTTAGTAGGACGTTTTGATGTAGTCATTGTTACCTTGAAAGACCATTCCATGACGCGATGGCGTATAAATGAATTATCGCTAGATGGATCGCGTGGAATAGGATTTGTCGATGATCAAGCTGGTCAACTGCTTCTATATTACGATATTTCGCGATCTGTTCATCGATATCAACTGCCGACTAATTGATTGGTGAAAATTTCGCCCGTCCCCCCGCGCAAAAAGAAGGCCACGGCCCCCAGGTGACCGTGGCTTTGGCGCCTTGGCGAACCGCGTGCGGACGATCGCTCGAGCAATCGGCCGCCTTTTTTAGCGGAACGCACTGGCTACTCTTCCCCCTCCTAAAGGCTAAGAGAGGCAATCTTATAGCGCCAAGTAGTACGCTATTGAATCATTTTTTATATTGGGACACTCAAATCCATGACTCCGCGCAAGCTAAAGCATGCGGCTCAACCTGCCATATAGGCTACTGTTGATCGTCGATAATTTTACGAAGCTGGGCGTTTTCACGGCGCGTGGCTTCTAGATCAAATAGCATATACTTAATACTCAGCCTGACGAAGTCGATGCTCTCCTGTAGGCTGGTCACGGTTTCTTTTAGCTTTTCATGCCGCTCACGGGTTTGCTCTGCAAGTGACGCTAACTTGTCACGTTCGTTAGCTGGCAGCGTACCGATTTCGGCAATCAATTCTGACAGTTTGCGTTGAAACGATTCTTCATTCATCTGTTGCTTCCTCCCCATCACCCATCCCTCCGTGCTCAATCAAGAGCTGGCGGCTATTCTCCTCGGACACAGACCTCTGTTAGGCCGTGCGCCGCACGATAAAATCAGAGAGGTGCAGGTGGCATGCCCTTCGCAACGAACCGGGCACGCTGGAACGAGACCGCTATAAAGTGTTGC